>NZ_CP094468.1:2112140-2816187 GCF_023347275.1 Faecalibacterium sp. I3-3-89
TCATTTGGCTTGCTCCATAATTCAAACGTACAAAGCCACGATTCTTTTCTTTCGGCTCTAAAGAATCGTGGCTTTTATCCCCATTATCTAATGCTTTTATTACGGAATCGTGATGTCGTAGGAAATGGAGAACTGGCCACCGTTTGCCAAAGCATTCAATGCTACAGCAGTTCCAGAAACAAATACTGTACCGCTTGTTCCGCTACTAGCTTTCCTACCGGTATCCACATCTGTACTAATCGTTTCGTCCCCGGTTGCGACTTCAGAGAAGTATTTACTTGTCGATTGGCCATTCATGGTAAGTTTGACATTTCCTGTCATACCTGTAAATTCCGGCTTTGGCGATGAGTACCACGGAACGTAAAGTTCAACATGAACCTGTACGCCATCATTCTTATCATAGGTTGCGTAGGAATTAACCCGAACGTTAGCAATTCCTACCTGCATAGCCATGCCAGGTTCCAAGCACTCGCTTAGAGGTGCATCATACCTTCCAATAACAACAGGTTGTTTGTCATCCGTTGGGGCCGCTGCAAAAGCAGAGATAGAACAAAGCGAAAAGACCATAACCACCGCCATACAAAGCGCAAGCAATCTTTTCTTCAAGGTCATTTTGAGTCATCTCCTTTTATTTTTGCATAAAATGTGACAGCATATCGAATAAGGTACTTTGCAATCACAAGAAAAGCAATCGCCATGACTGTTGCTGTCGATACAATTGTCAAGATTTCCGGTACGCTAAATTTCATAAATGTACCTCAACTCATGCTCAACTTGTTTTCAAGGAAATTATCTGCATTGGAATCACCTCCATCTGAAGCATTTATATGCTAAAGACTCCTATTATTTTTTGCATTTTCGACAGTAATAAGCATCTGTTAGTATCGTCGGTCCCCCATAAATAGTCTTTCTTTCCTATAGCTATCCCGCCTTCAAAAATGATTTTTGAAAGACGTGATTTTTTCAGACTTTCTTGAGGAAACCACATCGCTGAAACTCCCTGCGTGACGATTCCTCCAAGCTGCATATCGCTTCCACAATAAATGCACTTCATTATCTCTATTCCTCTGGAGTGGATTTATCTCCCAAAATATTGAGCATTAACACAACGCACAAAAAGAGAAACGATAAGATATAAGGTTGAACATATCCTTCCTCATATAAACACAATGTATTGCCTGATTGAACAACATTCACCTTGGTGAAACAATCTGTATAGCTATAACTTGTTTCTTCTGAGAAGGGCATCAGCTGAGATAAATCATATCGGTTCCATATAAAGAAACGTTTTGCCGTTATAATATAATATTGCTTTCCATCGGTTAGTAAAAAATCAATTGAAGACTTCGATTCGGTCGATTTACAATCAACAAGAGTTAACATAGAATTTGAAACGCTTTCAAAATTTTTATTTGATAACACTTGCAATTTATCAAAAGAATACGGAAATCTTACGATAGAAATTAGCCATAGCAATATTATAATAGCACCGAAATGTCTGAAACATTTAACAATCTTATATTTTTTAGTTCCACGCATAAATATTCCAATTACTGTATGTAAACAGATAATTATAGATTGTCATTCCAAAATTTTGATTTCCCCAAGATGTTGTGGGGTAATACTCGCCATCCGTGTAGGTGTTATTAAACTTATTTCCACTTTCCGTTATAACATACTTGGTTCCCCAAAAACTATTTTTGTGAGAAGAGTGGTTAATATCAGTCAATGTGTATTCAATTTGTTCATACTGCGAATTAAGGTTACACTGTGGAATGGTGAATTGCACGGCCGTCATAGCAAAACCAAAATATGCGAGTGCAGTTTTGGAAATTGCAAGTGCCGGAGCAGCAGGTAATGACAAGGCACCTGCTACAACTGATGCCAACCCTGCCAAATCTCTATATGTTCCATTAATATCATATTTTTTGTTTCCTGTTTCTTTCACATAATCCACATATGCTCCGCAGATTCCCGTTCCGGTTCCATCTGTATATTGGAAACGAATTCTTCCCAACCGACGCGACATTGTAGATTGCGGTAAGACTATATCAAAATTCTTCTCTGTCGGAATAAATCGCTGCAGCTGTTTTGATGTTCCATCCGAAGAATAAACCAATTCATTTATAACATTTTTTGATCGGTCAACCGTATAACGGCTTACCAATTTTCCATCATTGTACTGTTCAAAAACCGAGTCACCATTGTCAAGATCATAGGCTCTAACAAGCAATTCACCTGACGCGCTTTGTACGGTCGTGAAGTCAGAACTCGTGCTGTTTTTAGTTCCTGCTGCAAAAGAGACCAAAGGAACGGTTAGCAAAAGCGTGGTTGCAAGTGCAAACGATATGAATCTATTCCAAATTTTCATAATTAACCCTCACTGTAGATTATTCTAATAGAAATGGTATACTTTAGGTGTTCTATTCCAAAGATAAGGCTTCACCTATCATCTCTAGGATTAGTTTTTTAAAATGAATAACCTCACTTATCTACTGGCACTTCCAGTAATGGTTTCACTCCGTCCATCGGAATAGTTAAAGGTCGCAGAATACTCCAGCCTATAAGATTTTCCGGGCTTAGTGTTAAAGTTACTGCTCACCATGCAGGTTGAGGTCGTGCTGCTGTTCGAGCAGCTACTTACTTTTTGCCATGTTCCAATTGTTCCCTTTTCATAGAGAACGCCTGAAACGCTGATTTTCTTTACTCCAGTTCGTGTCTGGGCATCAACCTGATAGTATGTTTGGTAAATGGATCCGTTGACCGTACTATCACCTACATACCGCTCAGACTTTTCAGCGGCCATTGCGGTGCAGGCAAAACTCAAGAGAATCACCGCTGAAATAACAATGGACAACAAACGCTTTTTCGACATAGACATACACCTCCGTTTTTTTGCTCCTAACAAGAGCCTTTGTATAATCAACGCAATTCGCATTCGCTTCGTTTCAATTTTCAGGAGAAATTTTTTTCAAATTTTCCATCTTTGTAAGTTCAGACAAAAAGAAAGCCGGACATTTGTGTACTCTCACAAGTGTCCGGCTTTCTTAACGGATACCTTCCGCAATTTTCATAATCTCATCGTATGGAATGTTTCCCATAACGGTATGTGTAATCCCCTGATATTCCCAACTTAGAGTATAAACATTCTTTCCATGTTCATCCGTACTAGTTCCAAGTACGCCATCTGCTTCTCCGACCTTTACGGTTTCGTACACTGTATGCTCATTATCAAATAGGGACTGCTGCCCCGGCTGGATAATTGAACAACGGACAGTGTAGCTTTCCTCTGTTTCTTTTGACGAGTAAACATGTAAAAAGTTTTCTGCTCGTTCAAATTTCTGCGCATCGTCCATTTCAAAGCCGTCCAGCACATAATGATCGCTGTATCCATCCGGTAATCGTTCCAACGGTTCGCCGTCCACTTGATACGTCAGCTGCATCTCAATCGGCAAGAACTTCTGAATCATCGTGTAGACTGCCTTGCGGAAGTCTGCACTTACTGCAAGCGCGCCGAGAGTTAAAATTACCAGCGTCATGGCTACAACAAGCACTCGTTTCAGCACCGGACAGCGTTTATGCAATGCCGCTTTCAGGCGAGCATCCCATCGGGAAGTGTCCGGGTAGCGTTCCTTAAGCTGGGCCGGAGTTGGCAGCTCGTCCAGTTCTTTCTGTGCATCTGCACGGAGTGCCATCATCAAAGCTGCATCAAAAGAAATCTCTGTCCGCTCACTCACGGCTGTTCAGCTCCTTCCACAATAGTTTTCTTCCACGGAAAAGCCGCATCCGAACCACTTCATCTGTCAGTCCAAGCGATTCGGCAATCTCCCGGTTGGTGTAGCCCATCGCCAAAAGGCGCAGTGGATCACAGTACATCGGTTTCATCTGTCCGATCAGTTCTGTCAGGTATTGGATGTTATCGGTGCTGACTGCTGCATCATCCGGCACCGGGGCATCATCTGGTGCGTCCGGGACTTCTTCCAGCGGTTCTTCTCGCTGCTTGCGAAGCATATCGTATGCACGGCTTCTACTACAACTAACGAGATAAGCAGCGAGTTCGTGACAGTTTTCTCGATGAATTTTAGAAAAATTTTTGGCAACGTACAAAAACACCTCTTGCAGTACATCTTCTGCCAGATACGAATCGCCCATAATTTTGTAAGCGGTATGGTAGACCAGCCGTTTGTAGATATTATATACATCTATAAATTGTTCTTCTTTGCTTTGATCGTCAAGAACAGCTAAGTACAGGGAAAGCAACACAATCACCTCCAACTGATTCGCATGGATTGGATGTAGTGTACCATGAACCAGCGAAAATGTCGAATGTTTTCCGTTCTGAACGAAGAACAGCCAGCATCATGACCTCACTTACTGTTGAGGCCGTTGCTGGCTGTTCGTTTGGTTTGAGATGTTTCCATCAAAATTGCAGAGTGCAAATGTCTTGAAGCTCTACCTTATATAAATAGAAGCGTTTTGAAAAAACGCGCAGCCTGCATCGGAACGGTGCAGAATGAAGGGGATTGGGCACAGCCCAACAAGCATTTTGCAACGCAAAAATGGCGTTTGTATAGACAAAAGCCCTGCTTGCCACAACAATGCGTCCTTTTTGTCCGCAATTTGTAATTTTCAGATTGGAGAAAAACGCCATGGCAAAGACGAAGGCTGAAGAAAAAGCTCTCAACCTTGATTAGATTTTGTTTAACTGCCGGGATTATCTGCGCGCTGCGCGCAACTCCGGCTCGTTCTTTGAAAAGCGTGATAGCAGCTTCTGTGAGCCGCCCAGCACATCCAGCCCACGGTCATCGTACAAATGGTAGAGGAACGGCCCCGGCCCAGCCAGATAGACGCTGGACACAAAGCCGTTCCAGCCGCCGATGTCCCCCAGAATGATTTCCCGAAGAAGCAGCTCTGGTTGAAAGCTGATCTTGCTGAGATCCCAGTAAAACTGCACTTGTGCATGGGTATCCCCATCTTCATCCTGCTCTGTGGCCGAAAGTTGTTCATCGGGAACTGGGAGGCCCACTCGCTGCCGGATAACGGTCAGCAGGGACTCGGCGGGTTCTTCATCGGGATACCCGTCGATCCGCAGAAGGTCCGGCACCGCCGGAAGTGCCCGATAGATCGCGGCGGCTCGGTCCAGCGCCCCCTGAACATAAGCGGGGTTGGTTTTCAGCTTCGCCGCACGCCTATCCAGATAGATTGGTTCCTCCCCGCCGATCTTAAAACGAATGCCCACCGGTGCATGGTAGAACAGAGGGTGTTCCAGCCCAGCCATGCCCAGATCATGTAAAATGTGTTCAAACCGCTTTGCCAGCATGGTATCCCTCCGTTCTCATGTCATTTCATACAGCAGAGCAGCATCGCCCTGCACCAGTTCCAGATGGGAGCGCAGCGTATTAAGCCCGCTTTGCACCGCCTCGGTGGGCAGATCCCAGTCCGGGGCAATTTCAGCGGCCAGCTCCGAGAGATCCTGCTCCCGCAGAGCTGCCAGCAGTTGAGACGCCAGCTCTCCCTCCAGCAGAGCGCAGTCCAGGGTGTCTTCCGTCTGGGGAGCAGGAAAACGGACATCCAGATCCAGTTCGCTCTCACACCAGTCCCAGATGGCCATATAGACCGCGCCGGAGCAGTCACCGTCGGACAACTCCTGCCGCTGGTTATTTTTTATCAGATAAAAGGACGCGATCTGTGACATGGTGGTTCCTCCTAAATGTTATTCGCTTCCATCAGCCCTTCGGCCTGCAACCGGATCACATAGAAAGCCCGCACCCAGTCCAGTTCCTGCTCCATGGAGTCCTCCAAAGCCAGCAGGCGGCGCTTGCCAAGCCTGCGATCCAGAAGGGCAAAGATACGGACAAGGGGATTCTCGCTGACAAGGCTTTTCTCGATGCTCTGGTTGTCAAAGATCCCAAACGCCTCATAGAACACCTTTTGGTCAAAGGTGCCCTGCTCCAGCGCATAGGCATGAGCCTGATTGATGGCCTCTTTTGCGGAGTCGTGATCTTTCAGCGTGGTGGAGCGCAAGTGATGAAATTTCGTCCACACATTTTCAAAATAGGTGTAGTAGTTGCTCCGCAGCACTTCCACGCCGTCCACACGAATGGCGGCCCGGCCCTCATGGTCGGCGCTTTTGCTGTAACTGGTGGCAAAATACTGGATGTGGCCCCGGAGTGCCGGGCACAGGTAGTCATTCTCCAATTTGTTCCGGATTCCACTCCAAGTGGATACTCTACTGTTTGACATAGGTGTTGTTTCCTTTCTGCTGATTCCTACTGCTTTTGGAGATACTCCCGGAAGCATTCGATGAACTCCCGATTCCGCTTAGGGACATCGAACCCCTTCCGATGGGGGAAGAACCCCTCCTGTTCCACATCGTCCAGCAGCTTGGGCAGATTGGAAAACCGGGCAAAGAATGGTAGTGCATAGTCCTGGATCTGCCCGGAAATTTCCTGGATAGAGCGTTCCCGCTCCAGCAGAGTAGATACCTCATAGCGGGGGAAGTCATCATACCGGTGGGTCAGCCGGGCGATGGAGGTACCCACGATACCATCATAGGTTTCCTCCGTCCCTTCCTGCTCACTGCGCCACTGGGCAATCACCGGGGAACTCACATCGAAGAAGGCAGTAAAAGTGGTGGAGCCAAAGCGGATGGAGGGGGAAAAGTAAAAGGAGAACACAAAGATGCCGTCTTTTTTGTAGATGTCATTTTTGCTCTTGCGGTATTTGTAGCCCAGCGGGTTCAAAGGCTCCGCGATCCGCTCACAGGTATAGACGAAGATCTCACGGGGCTTGGTTCCCTTGGGAAAATCCTTCTTCTCCATGTTGCCACCTCAATCAAAATCCATCCAGACCAGGTGTTTTCCGCAGTGGAGGCACTGGAACAGATAGCATTGCAGATGCCCGCCATTGACAGATTCCCGGATCATTTCTTTTTGCTCATCGTCCCACATCGGATCGTCCAGTACCTCCTCCAGCACACCCAGGGCCCGCAGTTCCCTGGCACCCACATGGCCCAGGTAGGCGCAGTAGTCGCCGCAGTGGGCGCGCCAGTATTCCTGCTGCCAGCCGGAGTAGCCCGGGGTGCGGTGGATCGGCTCGTCCAGCTTCTCCGGATCGTCTACACCATCATCCACAGAGAAATCATCTTGAAAACTACCGTCATATTTCCGGGCTGCTTCGCCGTTGGCGATGCACTCTGGGCACAGATATGCAATATCCTCCACGGCGTAAAAGGGGGCTGTATAGAAAATATGGGTCGTCTTGCCACAGCAGTCGCAGACAACGCCGTCTGCGGATTCCTCAAAAGCCCCAGTTTCCAGAGGATTGGGGTGATACCGGAAGGCGGGCAGGCCCAGCTGGGCCTGCCGTTCCTTCTCTTTCTGCTTCTCCTCCGGCGTTTTGGGCCTGGGGAGGGCATAATGATTGCCCCAGTTTTCCGCATAGTCCTTCAAGATGCCCAGCCGCTTGAGGGTCTTCTTGTCGGAACGATTTCCGATTTGGCAGAGCAGTTCGTAGGCATCCTTCTTGAAGTCCAGCAGATCATACACATCCACCAGCACTTCCTTGGCCTGCTTGTCTTCCGACAGCTCCAGTTTCTCCTTGAAGGTATAGAGAGCACGGACACTGTCCGGATCTCCTTCTGTCTCCCGAAACTGCTTTTGGAGTTCAATATATTGCTTCAGGTATTCGTTCATGGTCACAATCTCCCATCAATCCCACCAGAAATACCAGACGGTGGACTGCCACAGGACATCTGCCAAGGAGCCAATGCTTCCATCCTCATTCTGATCCAGATCTGGGCAGAAACCATATTGCTCCACAGCCACCTCCATAGCTCTTTCCTTGGAGATCGGAGTTGGAAGTTCAAACTCCAATTCATCGTGGCTCATGGCGGCAGGGATGGCACCATGTTGCTCGAACCAATATTTCGCCACTGCCATCAGGTCCGGTGTGTCGGGACACTCATTCCAATTTCCAAAGGGCAGGTAGGCGAAGATCTCCCAGGGGTTCTTTACCGGAATTTTAGCCAGAATGAGCGGATATGTCATTCCGGTATCATCGTTCCAATAGTTTGCGAAGCGGTCGTTGGGTTCTCCGCCCTCCATCTCGCCCAGGACTTCCTCCTCCCAGTCCAGATCATCGTCCTCGGCTTCTTCCTTGCGCTGGCCGGTCAATTCCTCCAAAATCGCCTTTCCGTCCTTAACAGGAGCGGAGAGCATCTTCTTCCGGTACTCCTCTACCGTTTTGAGGTCAAATTCATAGCAGTCCGCATCATGCTCCGGGTCGGCGTTCATTACCAGACATTCCAACAGCGTTTCATCATCCGCCTGGATAAGTACGGGAACAAAGCCCTCCCGTACCCCCAGCCGCTGGGCGTAGCTGTATGCCGACATGATGGGGTCATCATCTGCCATGGATGGGAAATAGGTACACTCGCAGTCCAGATACTCCATGATGGCATGAGCCACTTCGGAAGGCTCCAGCGTGTCCTCGTCGAAGTCCTGTCCCTGCCAGTTTTCAAAGCGTTCCTCAATCACTTGAGCCATGGTCTGATAGTATTTCTCATCAAATGGGATGAATAAGTATGCCTCCTGTTGAAATTCATTGGAGTGGTATCGGGACGGACCAAAATATTTCAGGGCATAGTCATCAATGTCGGCAGGATAGTAGGGACTGTCGCCCTCTCCGTAGTAATAGCCTGCAAAGGCACGGCCTTGCTGATTGAACAGCACAGAGAACAGACAGCCGTCCAGCTCATCCCGGATAAACTCCCGCAGATCCACGCTGGCAGGGTCGGCTTTGACCTGTTTGGCCACTTCGCTGTATTCTTTCAGGAAGTCCTCGCCCATCAGGTCGTGCTCCATGCACCAGCGCAAGTAGATGGCCATGTGGTTATAAGCATTGATGGGGTCAATAGGCAGTTCCTTCTCCTCAATGCTCTCAAGGTGATAGGAAGCGTCGTCCATCTCACCGTCAAAATTATCATTGGAAAGGGTGCCACGGGTGATCGCATTCTGACGAGTGGGGTTTACAACAAAACTGATCCCCCTCATCTTGTTCAGCAGAGCGTCTACATCATGTTCCAGTTTATAGTCCAACTCGTCCTCATAAAGCGGAATGACCTGATAGAAGTTGACCTCCTCGCCGCCCGGCAGGGTGCAGACCTCGCCGCCCTCCTCTGTACTTTGGGGGCCGGTGAGAATGGCGGCACACAGCTTCGTATTTTCCGCAAAGTTCTCCTTGTTATCCATGGTATGTCCAAAGCCCAGCCAGGTATCGCTGGCAATGGGAAGGCGGGCCAAGGATTTCAGCAGGCGGATGGGCCAGTACCACTTTTCGTCTTTCATGGACTCCTGATCCAGCTTCCAGTCCGCAGGCAGGGCAATGGCCAGCTCCGCCCGCTCCAGCTTATATTCCGCCAGTTCCTCCGGCACATTCATCCGGTGAGCGCCCATGCCCATGGTGACCAGGGTGCAGTAGTCCCGCTCCTCAGAGGGCGGCACAACGCAGATGTCCACATGAATGTCGGGGGAAACCAGCTCATGGAACACATTCTCAAACTCGCCAAAGGTGTTTTTGATGTGCTGCTCTATCGCAGACATCTCATCCTCCGAATAAACCTCCGGCTCGCTGTTTTTTCTTGAGGACCAGAAGGCATCCGCCTTCGTGCCGTCCGGGTTCAGGAAAATCTGAAAATACTGATCGTCTCCCGGCTGTTGATAGACAAGACCAATGCGTCGCAGCTGATCCACAAACACACCTGTTAGAATGCCCTCTGGTTCTCCTTCAGGGGTGTGGGTCAGCCATTCACCGCTGTCCAGCCGTTCCTTGAGCTGCCGCAGCCAGTCGGTTCCCATCTTGGAGAGTCCAGCTTCGTTCATACGGAAGGAAAGCTCCACAAGATGTTCCTTCACCGGGTATTGGAATTCACAGCAGGGGGAATTTTTCTTATAGCTATACCGCTCTGGGTGGAACAGTTCATAAAATTCGGCAAGTCCCGCTTCGTCCACCCGAATGCAGGCTATGGCGCATTGTTTATCATCCGCATTCTCGTCCAGTCCCCGCTGGAGCGTTTGGTCAGCATCGGGATTGATCCAATGATATTCCATCTGTTCCAGGGTAGCTCCGGCTTTGATCTCTTTTTTTAAGGTCAGGAACTCATAATCTCCCGGTTCCAGTTTTAATCCTTGCTTGACGGCATCCAGCGCACCGGATTTATCGCCAAAATGCGCCCGTAGCTTGCCCAGATGGAGCCAGATCCAGGGGTAGTCCGGCTCCTCCAGAGCGCCCCGCTCCGCATATTCCAGTGCTTCTTCCAGCCTGCCGCAATACATCAACGCCACAGAATACCGGTAGTACCAGGTAGCGCAGCCCGTGGCGTTTTTCTCCGAATCCTTCATCCATTCCGCAGCGCGGTAGTAGTGGATGTAATCGTCCAGGTTAAGGCAGGCAAAGGCATACCAGAGGGCAATCTGTAAATCCTGGTGAGCCTGTTTTTCGCTGAATCGTCCTTCTTCTACGCCGCTTTTGATAAAATTCTCCAGCCAGTCGAGCATTTTCCCAAAGTAAGCGGCAGTTCCTTCGTCAAAGGACTCCAGTATTTCAATATCCTCTGTCGAAAGCAGGGAGCCAGTTTCCTCATGAATATCAGGCTCCGGTTCTTTCTCGTCCAGTAGCGGCACACCGCCCACATCCCGCCGAAATGCGTGGAAGTGAGCATAGGGCAGGTCGCTTCCCTCAAAGAATGCCTGTGCCGCTGTTAGTACAGCGGGCAGATCCCAGGCGATAAAATCCAGATACCCACAATACAGACCAGTGGCCCCACCCAGGAAGGTCACGGCTTCCTCTCCTGCATCCCGTAGGATGGCATCCCGCAGGTTATCCCGGAAATCCAGAATAGCTTTCACTCGTTCCTCACCGGTAAAACCGGACAGCGGGTACAGGAGGAATCCAGCGGCAATGCCATCCTTGTGGTACTCATCCACCATATCACTGCGGGCAGTCAGGTAGTCGTTGATGAGCACCGGCAGGCGGCAGCTTCCAGTATAAACATCCAGCCGCCAGTCAGCCTCCGGGTCCTCCACCGGTTCCAGTTCATAGGCAAGATAACTGTTTTCCAAGTAGTCGCTGCCATCCCGCCAGAGAGAAAGCCCCATGCTTTGCAGCAACTCCGGCAGTTCGGAAAGCAGCTTGGCCGGTTCGTCTTTCGGTTGAGCATAAACATCAAACCCAGCAACAAAGGCGATAGCGGAAACTTCTCCGATGGTTTGATCCACCAGCATAGAGAGTGCCCACCAGACCTTGTCTGTGTCCTCTTTCAAGATCGGCGTCAGCTTTTCACAGTAAAGGACCAGACTTACCTGATGATCCTCTGTTTCCTCTGCCCACATCTGCACATCATCAGCCCGAACTTCGATCTCTCCAGCCCGCAGCTCGAACCCCTCACAGGGCTGGCGGCCTACCCAGATATTCCAATGCTCAAGCACCGATTCTGGGGCCTGCTTCTGGAAGTACACCAACGGGAACAGGCGGGAGCGAAGGCCCTCTGGACTGAGGATCAATTCATACTTTTCGCCATTGAAGCCCAGCTCAAAAGAAGTATCACGCAGGGCCGTTTTGAGCGCATTCCCGCATTTTTCAACCAGTTCTTCGCCGCGCTGGTGCGTTTCGTCCGTATCTATGATTTGACGCAGTTCTGCCTCAATCTGAGAAAAGGCTGCCCATCCTTCCTGCGTCCTTTCACGGAAGTTCTTTTCAAAACGGGGCAGGGACAAACGACGGCGGCAATCGTCTATGTACTCCTGGGTATCTTTGTCTCCGGGGCGGGCTTTCAGGGCCTTTTCAAAGTAACGCAGGGCGGGACCTTCCTCATCCAGAAAATAATAAGCGGAAGCGATCCGATAATTCCAGCAGTGATCTTCGGCAAAATGCTCCTCATGGGGAGCCAGAAGTTCCAGCGCCTTTTCAAAAGGCTCCCGTTCTCCTATATGTGCAACGGCAATATATGCCTTGGCCAGCTCACTGTCCAGTTCCGGGGTGCGCTCCTCGGCAGGAATCGCTTCCAGGGTGTCGATTACCTTCTGCGCTTCATCCTGTTCAAACCATTGCTGGCATTGTTTCAATAAATCCATATCATAATCTCCTTTTCCATCTTCGGTAGGGATAGGTTTCACTAATAAGCAGAGCTTGTAATTTCAAAGCTAAAATTCATATCTGCATTTATGGTGACTTCTTCATTTGTGGCTGGTTGTATCACAAACTCAAATGTAGGTTCATAGTCCCCATCCTGCAAGGTTTCTCCACCCAAAATCTCGATATGATACCAGCCATTTGCAAGCTCAATCATCGGCTTCTTATGCACTCTATAGTAAGAAATCAGATCTTTCACCTTTTCAGGCGTAAACTGCTCCAATATTGGCCATGTAAAAAGCATCAGCATATTATGATCTACTTTGAGGGAATAGCCACTTTTTCTAAGCTGCAATCGGTTTCTTTCTTTGCACAGCTCCGGTCTATCACCAGAGAGATTGAACAATATGGTATAGGGATAGTTTTCAATACCGGCCATTGGGATTACAATTCCTTCGTCAAATACCCTGTCGCCGCTTTCGTTTGTGGTAAACTCCATCGCTAAATCATCTGAAAGATGATTTGCCTGCTTCCAGTCCTCCAGCAACAAAATGTCACCAAGGAGAAAATAATTAACAAGATCGTTTAATACTTCCGTAAACCTATATATCATCCATTATGCCTCCCTTACAATCCTGTCCGCTGCCAGCCGTTCAGCCGCTCCTGCACCGCGTCAATCATCCAACCCTCGCCCACGCGCTTCATGAGAAAGCGGCGGTCAAAGCTGGTATTTTTCTCTCTGGTGTAGATGTAGAGCTTATTCTTAGTGATCTGCTCCGCGTCAAGGAATTCTTCCCCGTTGTAGGTGCCCTGGGCGCTGTATGAGAGGGCCAGAGGCCGATAGCCCAGACGGGGCTTTTCGCTCACATACTTCTCCCAGATCGCCAGCAGGCGGGGCACAGCCTCGGCATCTTCAAACCCAACCTGCTCCATGTACTGCTCCCATTCTGTCATTTCGGCAAAGAAAGCGGACAACACACTGCGGCATTCCGACGCTGCCTGCTCATCCAGCTGGACGGGCTTTTTGGCCTTTTCCCGCTGGAGCTGGGAGAAGTGTTCCATCTGCTCCTTGGTAAATTGCACATGGGCCACCGGCTTGATGTAGTTGTTGCCGGCGACAGCCAGTAGTCCATCATAAGTAACAGCAGTGTGGTCGATCCAGATATGAGAGAGCTTGGGGATGGAGGCTGCCTGGAGCAGACCGGCATCATCCAGCCCAGTGTGGTCAAGGGTCAGCAGGTCCAGCTTACAGCCTTGCAGGGCGGACAGGCCGCTGCCGTCGATCCCGGCGTTCCCGGTCAGCAGCAGGATGCGCAGCTTGGGCATGGCGGAAAAAACGGGGAAACAGGCGTCGGTAAGGGTGCCGTTTTCCACGCCGAAGTTGACCATGCTTTTATGCCCGGCAAAGGGGGCCAGCAGTTCATCCGTCACCGGATACCCTTTCACATGGAAGCCCACTAGGGTGTAACCGGCCAACCGCTCCACGATCTCTGCGGTCAGCTTCGGAATATCAAATTTCTTTTCTCCATCTAAAGTTAGGACACCGTTTTCCCAATCCGCTGTTCGTGTCCGTTTTGGCCATTCCATAGTTTACTCCTTACTCTTGCGCTCTATCTATTACCATTCTCCACCCGGATGTCTGCACCCGGATAACGGGACGGAAAAAGTCATAGTCATTGTGAATCTCGTTATCCTCCCGAACCTCCGGTTTACAGTGAGGGGGAACAGGGCAGAAAGCCAAGCAAAGGCCCCAACCCGCCGCAGATATTGCAGCCTCCGTCGCCACCGCAGGTGGTCAATGTTTTTCCGTCTACAAGTTCCTGCTGATAAGGGTCGTAGGCAATAGACAGGCCAAAGAAGTTGGGCTGCTCCATGTCGTATGGCTTACTCTGATCCTCCGGGCCTTCAAAGTGGTGCAGTTTCATCTTGCGGTCCAGCCCATCCCCCCAGGGAAACAGGGTACGGCATCCGCCCCCGCACAGATAGGCCCACTCATCCGGCGTGGGAAGGGTGGCTGTCAAATCCCACAACAGGTATCGCCGAAACTCTGGGTAGGTCATGGGATGGCACAGCCACGCCTGCCAGCTATCGCCATTGCGCTTAAAGCGGACCGTTTGGTTGATTTCAACGCTTCGGCCATCCTTGCTGTCCAACTTCTGCAAGTTCTCCAGCCAATCGGGGCGGGCGGTGATGCGGGGATCGTTCATGGGTACGCTTTCCCAGCCGATCTCCTCCAGTTTTCTGCCTACGAACATGGGGCCGATGGTCACCTGGCGTACTGGGGTCATGCTCTGCCTGAGAAATTCCTCCGCAGAGCCCTCATATTCGATTTCCGCAAAAATATCCGCCAGTTCCTCTTGGTTGGCCTTGTCCATTCCTTGGACAAAGCTCTCCCAGCCAAGAATCACGGTATCGCCTGGGACAAAGACAAACTCCCGGCCACCTTTTTCAAATAGGCCGGTGGTGCAGCTTTGTCCCCAGCGGGAAAAGGCGTATAGTTCCTTGAATGTCAAATGATAACGAGTCGCCAGCGTCTGCATCAGCCAGAGCTTATCGGACAGTTTCAATGTATCAAATTGTGGTCGAAATAAATTCTCGTTCATAACAAGACCTCTTTCAATTTGCTCCGGCAGACTGTGATTCCTTTTCCACAAGGCGAACCGCCTCCGTCAACAGCTTGGGGAGCTGATTCCTTTCTACTGTTTCATACTGCTGGACTGGATGCGTCCAATCAAAATTTTGAATGATAGAAATGATGTATCTGTCCTGATACCAGCCCATATCCAGCAGAAAGCCGTTCGGATATTCCACTTGCAGCATATCTTCTTTTTGTGTGATATCCAGAAAGATGATCTTTCCAGTGCCAAAATCCATTCTGGACCAGCTTTGCACAGCAAAATTCCTCCTCACGATTCTCCGAAATGCTCCAGATATAACTCTCGCACGGAATGGGGGCCTACAAGAGTCTTTTTCTGTCGGCCATCCCAGGAATATACATGAATTTTGCCACCATCCCCAATGTACCGCTGTTCCTCAAAGGGTGCGGGAAAGGGGAAGCTTTCTACGATGCTCCAGTCAATCTTGGGCTTCAGCCCATCAAACTCCTCGCGCTTGAGCCTTTTGAAATTGAACACCAAGGCCGCTCCAATTCCATCGAAAAGCAAATCTGTGTATTCTCTGGGGGTAATATTCTCGCTCACATTGGCAGCTTTGATGTCCACATTCAGAACCTTGTCGCCGCAGTTTGTCCATATTTTATTGGGAGAGAACCAGGTAGTCCGATCCTTGCCGCCTGCAAAGTCCTCGCGGAAATAGCTTCTGTTTGCGCTGTCCATCTCAACCCCTTCCCGAAGCAAGCCGTTGTATGGGGAAAGCGGAAAATATCGGTGTTTTGCCGGGTCAAACTGGTCAAACGAAATGTTCAACAGATACCCATGCTTCTCACTGCGCATAAGCTTGTGTGGCTTCACAATGTTTTCTTCGATGAAACTCCAAATGTACTCGTCCACATGAATAGATACACGAGGGCGACTGAATAATGTGATCTTGTAGTGATCCTCTCTGTCCATTCTCTCCGTATTGAACCAAATACGATAAATTTTAACCATAGTTATCCCCTCGCGTAATTTCTGCCAACGACACTTCTGTTTCCGCCTAAAAAAGTAGTTCACCGAAAAACAGTCTAAGAACCACGGCAGATAATGTTTCAAGCTGTGGCTTGCTGAGAGGCGTGTAGTGAAGGACGATTTCTCCATACAACTCCGTATTGATGTGGTGTTCTTCCAGATACCGCAGAACCTTTCGGTTGTTCCGCACGATATTTAGACGAAAACTGGTATTATCAAGGGCATATTCAAAACAGTCCGGGTCAATCAACTGGCCATTGGCTGGATCATTTATTTCCAAGCGGAGTGCGTCCGCGCCGGTCTTGCGGGAGAGTGTAAAGTAACCATCCTCCCATTCAAAGAACAGGCAGGACAGCCCTTTATCATTGTCCAGCTCCCAAGTCATTCTTTTTGAAAATAATTCCATCATTTTACCTCAGACTGCGTTCCAGTCGCACAACATTTCATTCTGCGTGACCCGGCGCAGCTCGTCCCGTACCTCCATTAGAGCAAAGCCCAGCAGGTTTTGTCCCCGCCACTTTATGGGGTCCCGGGCCTCCGGGGAGCTGGCTGCGAGACGAATGCCCCAGATGTTATCATAAGGGCTGGCTTCCACCAGCACGCTGTCTCCGGTGGAGAGGAGAAAATCCCGCAGGTCGCGGTTCTGACTGAATTTGCACCAGTTGCCATTCAATACAATGGCGTATTTGAACTTGTCCCATACCTTCTGGTCAAACCCCCGCACCTTGCGGCCCAGGGCCTTGATCTGTTTCGGGTCGCTGCATTTCAAAATTTGCTCCCGAATCTCCTGATCGCCGAACAGTTCCGCCTTGCCTGCCATCATATACTGCTCCATACAAAGATAGGTATTGGTAACGGACCAGAAATCCTCCATCCACCACTGGCTGAGACAGCTTTTTGTCAGCTGGCCGTCCTCGGCAGGCTGATGGCCCCAGAACAGACACAGTTCCCGCTTTCTCCCCATGGAAAATTCCTGCTGGAGCCACTGGCGAGTGTACTTAGGGCTTCCTTCCGGCTGCCACGCATTCACCCAGAAATCCCCATGTTCCAGCACTTCGCTGCTATCTTCGTCATCCCACCAGCCCTTCCAGGTTACCGGCTCGGGAAAGAGGGTGCGGTATTCTGTCCGCTCATCCGGGGAGAGGGTGTCCAGCCAATCGCCAAATCGGTATATGTAATCCTCCCCATAGCCCATGCGCCAGCCAATAGAGTATCGCTCGATTTCCCGGTGGGCCAGCCAAGGGGGAGGCATGATTTTCTTTTTCTGTAATGCCATATCGTTTCACCTCACAACATTTCTGCCTCAATTCCGCACCGTTCCAGAACCGGCAGCACCTGTTCCGGCTTGGAGGACATGAGGGTAATGTGTTTGAGATTGGGGAACTGGCGCAGCTCCGCCTCGGTAATGGTGTTGAGATCAAAGGCTCCGTCCTCGCCATCCCAGAAGGGACAGAGCTGGGTATAGATCTCGCTGCCGCCATCCATCTCGATCTCCGTCACCTCCGGGGCCAGCCGCGCCGGGACCGGGTATTTCTCCAGCCACTTCCGAATCTCTGGGATGGGTTCATACCCTTCTGCGTCAATGTCGATTTTGCGGCGGCTATACTCTCTGGCAAACTTATGGGCATCCAGTTTAGGAGCCAGTAAGCCTTTCTCGTACATCAGGACTTCCATGACCGCCAGCTTGAAGTTGAAGCTGGTAAAGGTGAGCACTGGCTCAGTCGGCTTGGATAACTTGTATTTCTGCGCTTTCGCCGTCTTTTTCTCTGGCTCTTTCCAACTGATTTGCACCATGGCGGAGAGGGCCTCCAGCTGCTTTCTGCGCTCTGCCTGCTCCTCTGGAACGGGACCCGGCAAGCGGGTATAAACGGTAAAGCCGCCTAATTTGAGGGTATGGGCAAAGCCAGCGAAATCCTTCCATTTGGCTTCCCGATAATCTTTGGAGCCGATCCAAACTGCCCCGTCAAATGGCTGCCGGACCGCATACTCTCCCTGCTCAGCTACCCGGACGCCAATGGTTTTGATGGTCTGTTCATCTTCATCCAACCAGCCCTGGAGTCCAAGCTCGTCCCACAAAGCAAGGGCCTGGGTATAGGGACTCTCCTGGCCTGTGATGGGGCTTTTCCGTGTTCCATTTTGCAGGACGATGCGGGCTGGCCCCAGCTTTTCCGCCAGCTGCGAAAGGGTAAACGGCGGCGTAAATACCGACCCCAGAATGGTCAGGCTGTCTTTTTTGAGCACGATTTTTCGCTCTGTGGCCTTGGGCGGTAGGAAGATGGGCAGATTCGGGTACATTTCTTTGTACTCCCGCCATTCCAGCTTTTTGGGCTTGTTTGCCGTCCGCAGGAAGCCCCAGAAGTCGATGGGATAACGAAATACCGGCCCAACCCTATCCCGCCGGGTGACGATGACCACTGTGCCATCGGTGAGTATTCCAATGTGCTGCATTTTCTCCCCGCCGAACATTCCCGGACGGATACGCAGCACTTCACGGGTGTTCCTATTGATGAGCTGGGCAAAGTCATCGGAAAGAATCTCGCCGTTTCCCTGCACCAGCAGCCAGTCCCCGGTAAACCAGCGTAGTTTCAGCCCCTCGCCCATTCCGGGCAGGGAGGCGATGCGGCACCGCCCGGTGTCCATGTCCAGTTCCAGCAGGCATTCTTCCATCCGCCCCTTGCCACTGACTGCGTGGATCATGGTAATGCGGCCTGTGCCGGGAACGGGAACGGCCTCGGAGAGATGGTCGTATCCATCCAGAGAGAAGGTGTGTTTTGTTACCTTGCCGTTTTCCCAGCGGTAAATCTGCCCCTTGTACCACTCGTTGGAAAAGTAGACCCGGCCCAGACCGTCTGTCGTAATGCCGCAATGGTATTTGGTGCTCCATCCATCTTCCGGCAGAGTCCAGTTTTTCACATCCTGGCAGGCGCCCCGGTCTGTCAGTTCAATCCGTGTAGCGTTGGTGGGATCACCCACCCAGAGGGAATGGTCAGCCCAGCACAGGGTCTGGGGTGGACCGTCATATCCAATGGGGGACGGTTCGGCCCAGTTAAGCGTGGCTGGATTCTTGCTCAGTAATGCCCGGCCAATCGTCCCGCTGCCAGCGGCCCTTGATGCAGCATATAGTTCATGTTCCGGGGAATAGGTAAGGCACCCAAGGTGCGGCAAACTGTGGGCGCGGGTCACCTGGGGTGGACGCTGGCGCAGATCGGCCACACAGCCGTTTTTCCATTCTTCTGCATCCTGGTTTTTCCATTCGCCCGCCGCAAAATCACCCGCCAGGGAGTTGAAGAAATAATCGTACTCATCCTGAAGTATGTATTCCTCGCAGGGCATCAGCTTCCCAGGGTCCTGCTCCTTGGCATGGTCGCCCCATTTTCGCCCTTGCTGTTTCATCAGGTGGCAATATTGCCCCTGCTTTTTGCAGTAGCGTTCCCATTCGTTGCGTTCTTCTTCTGGGATCAAGGCAAACAGATACTCGTCCTCATCGTCCAGGTTATACAACGCCCAGCCGAAGGCAGAGAGTTCCTGCCCCAAGGCCGCCGCTCCTTTTTCATGGGGCAATTTCATATATTGGATGCCGATAGCGTCAAAGCGTTCATCCAGCAGCGCCGGGACCTGTGCGCCCCATTTCCCTCGAAGTTCCGCCAGAGTGTCCTGTACGGCTCCGTCAAATTTTAGAATGTCCAGCGCATCGGATATGATTTGTGCCCAGTCTGGCATGAAAGTACCCCCTTTTTAGTGCCTCAAAGTTTGCTGCTCAGCCGCTTGACTGGCGCAGACATTACATCTGGAAAATGCTTACACAGAATCTCTGTGAATAAGGTCATTGCAAGAAACGGCTTGAGATTACCTGCTGCAATCTCAAAATATTGAGAATAGCCCCAATCCAACTCATCTTCTCCGCACCAAAAGTTGAGAAGTTCTGCCCCCAGATCCATCCGCTGACTGGATAGGGATTTCCATGGAATCTGTGACCGCAGATACTCCTGAACCTCTCTGAGCTGTTCTGCGGCAATGCGCTGATGGGCATAATCCCACACATTCTTGAAATAGGTATCCAGTTCTACATAGCCAGAAAAGAGGATGCCGCAATCAATCTTGGAAAATATCTCCATCATACAAAGGATGCGCCGCCGGTGAAAAGCCTCCATTTCCCGTTCCAAGGCCTCAGCCTGAATCATTTCGTGTTTCTCTATACAGGCATAAGCTTCATTTTCTGGTATCTGGAACGCTTCATCTACTTTTTTGGCTATGGTAAACATCTGGATTTCATCGGCATTCTTGCGCTTGCGTAGGTCATTCCAACTGCCTCGCTCCCATTTATCCTCTTTTGAATAACAAGCAGAGCATATCGCCTGTGCCGGGTCAATTTCTCTCGTCAAACAGTAAGGACAAAGAATTTTCGCATTCTCACACAATCTGATCGGCTCCTTTATATTATTCCATGTCCGCTTCTATTTCTTCCGCTTCCGACAAGCCATATACATCCGTTGGCGTATCCCCTGAAAACTCAACCATAAGTCCAAATGGCTCCCCCACAGGAAGGGTACAAATCTCAAAGTGCAGGCCCCATTCTGTCTCATCATAAAACAGAAATTGCGGCTGCTCGGCGGGAATCTCCGTTTCAGGGAATGGAGCGCGCTGCAATCCAAACTTCTCAGGGCTTTTACCAATCTGCGCCTGAATCTCATGCTCCGCTTTTGAAAGATACTCCCGCCAGTTTTGAAGCACAGAACGGATAAAATCCAGGTTTGCCGACCGGAGTTCAGATGTGTTCAAAATAATGGAAAACAGGATCTCTGTGTCTGCGATTCTTCCAGTCCAGCAGTGGATGGTCCCTGGTCCTTTCTGAAAGGTCAGTGCTCCCAATCCCAAATCGGAATGTTCAAAAAACTGTTCCATATCATTCTTGCCCCAATCCCCAGGTTACAGCGACAGCCATGTGGTCAAAACACTAATTTCCTCCCACAGCAATGCGGATTTCCCAGCGGCGGCAAAGGCTTTTTGGACACCGCCATAGCGCCGCTCGGAGCGATCCGCCAGCTGGAGCGCGGCTGCCTCCAGATTGGGAATCGCCATCACAGCATCTGCCAGCGCCTTGGCGGAGAGTTTATCCGCAATCAGAGAGGCGGCAAAGTAGCGCAGATAGCTGTGAGAGAGGGCGGACAGATCGCTGAGTTTATGCAGCTCATAGAGTTTCAGGGCATAAAGAGCTGGAAGCCTATCCAATTCCGGAAGAACCTGAACAACGGGGAGCGACTGGAGATAGAGTTTCTGAAGCCGGGTCGCCGGAGTCAGGAAAGGGGTGAGATCTTCCGTTTTCCGCATTTCCTCCAAATGGAGATAGGTAATGCTGGTGAGAAGTGGGGTGATGTCGCCATTCTTTTCCCCACGCAGGTGGAGAACACGCAGGCTGGGGAGAGAAACATTGTCCCAGGAAACAGGGGCCGACAGCCATAGGGACAGTGTACGAAGCTGCTTTAGCTCGGAGAGAACTTCTACACCCTCACATTTTTCCATTAGGGTCAGTTCCTCCAGATTGGGATAATCTCGCAGGAAGGACAGATTCACCTTCCGCTCTCCCGTCACAGACAGACACCGTACCGCATCTGTTTTTAGTCCATTCAGATCAATCTTTTCTCCGCCGCGCCAGAAAACTGCGGTGCTAAGAGGGAACTCTATTTTTATAAAAATCACCAGTCCCGTTCTCGGATAGCCTCCTCCATGTCAATCGGGATGCCGAACCACTCCAGAATGTAGGCCACGGTAACTCCGATACAATCCCGGGCCACCGTTTCGATCTCGCTGTCGTTCTCGTCAAACTCCTCCTGGAGATCATTGATGCCGCAGACCGCCTCGTCCAGCGTTTCCTGCACCACTTCGGTGTCGGTTTCGCCACTCTCCAGCAGGGCGATGACCTTCTGAAGCTCGTCCTTTACCTTGTCCACCAGAAAAGCAGGATAGTAATCGTCCTGATACATCTCGTCCAGCAGCTTGTAATTGGGGTCAAATGCTTTCATAGGGATTGCTCCTTTCCTCGTGTATGTCAGTCACGCTCAGCTCTCATGTGTGATACAGAAAATCTCCTTGTTCAAATCAAAGTAGATTACCATCAGTTCGTCGGTAATCTCCGGGTTAAAGGACAGATCCAGAATGAAAACTTGCTGGTTCATCTCGCTATCCACCAGACTGCCGAACCGCTTGAGCTTCAAAAAGTCAACCATCTCAGCAAAGGACAGTTTGGCTGGGTCGGTTCCCGGAAAAAGTTCCGCCACAATATCCGGGCCTACATCGTCCCGATGGAACTCCATGAAAAATGTCACAACGCTATGGTAGCGGCTGTCCTCGTCTGCCAGCGCCGCTTTGATGGCGGCTTTGGCCTTCTCCGCCAATTTCTCCGCCTCATCCAGCATTTCTCCCACCGCATCCATGACAGCAGGATCGCCGGTCAGTTCTTCCTCTACATCGAAGATAAAGGGTAGTCCCGATTCCTCGGGAAAGTTGAAGATTTCCTCACCGGGTGTATATGTAAAATCAATGCGTTTACAGCTCAGTTTCATAATGTTATCCTCCTTACCCCTCAATGTTGGCAGTTTTGAGGCCCTTTTTCAAGGAGCCGTAGACCGTCACCGCATGGTCGGTGAACATCTCGTCGCAGTCAAACCAGGCAGTGAAGCTGCCGCCGGAGGTGACGGATAGACTCGTCAGGCTGATTCGCCGGGCAAGTTCGTCCTCTGTGATGGGGTCGGTTTCCGGATTGCGGGGGTTTTCCTCATCTTGGGAGAGCCAGTTGTTGGCCAGCTCGGTCAGGTTCTTGGCTGCAAGCTCCCGCATGGCCTTATCCCAGGTGTCACAGTCGGCCAGCAGCTTTTTGGCGGCGCTACGGGCGCGGGTCCAGGAGGGCTTGCTTTCGGCATTGACCTCCAGAGAAAGGCTCACATCCTTTCCGCACCACTGGATTTCGCCCTCGAAGGTATCATAGTCCTTGTCCAGTGTCAGTTCTCCCAGCACCTGGTCCTGGATCACCACTGGCTTGTGGTACTCGTCCAGAACGGCCTGGAGTTCCGGGCAGTCCTCGTGGGCCTTGACCACCTGGGAGATACACCAGGGCTGCACCACCAGATCCTTTGCCCATTCTTCTTTCATCCGGCGAATCTTCAGGCGGCAGATCTGCTCGTTTTGAAAGCGTCCCCAGCCCTTGTCACTGTGACGCTCCTCGTCGGTGACCGGCCAATCCAGTCGCTCCTCTTTGGTGCTGACCTTGCCGGTGTCACAGGACACTATGCCCAGCGTCACAACGGTCATTTCCCAAAAGTTACCTTTCCAGTTAAATCCGCCCCCAATGCAGCGATTGATCAAAGCGACCACTTCCTGCTCCTCGGACTCGTACATCTCATAAAATTCTTCAAACATAGATCATTCTCCTCATCCCTCTATATGATTGCGGTATTCCTTTTCAAGCTGGGTGTACCACCGTTTCAGCATGGTTTCCAGACTGGTCTTTCCGTTGCGATCTGTAAAAACAAGAAACTTCTGCATCAGTCTGGGGAACAGATATTTGCCCGCTTTTGTCAGATCCTGATTGAGATAGACCATCCGCAGGATACGGCCCTGCCGGTCCAGAGGGTCCTTTTTCAGCAGTTCCTTTTCAAAGCAGAAGCGCAGGAATACCACATTCTCGTCGTAGAAGTCCTCCACCACAGCCGCGCCGATGCTGGTGTAGGTGATGTCGTACACCAAACGGCTCCAATCAAATTTCTCGGCATAGAGAAGTTTCAGCGCCTTCGCCCAATGTTCCTCCGGGATCACCAGCATCCTGTGCTGGGCGGTGCTGGAGTAGCCGTGGTAGACGGGTTCCGGCTGCCCCAGCAGTTCACTCACACTGTCGGCGTAGACGAAGCACAACTCCTCGTCGAACAGACCACCGATAAAGTTACCATTGCAGTACAGCATATAATTCTTGGACTTGGCCGGAGAATAAGAGAGGTTATATTCCTGGGAGTCCAGGCTTTTATGTACCTTGTTCAGAAAGTCTATGGATGTCATGGTCTTGCTCCTTATTCCTCAAACTCACCCTCGATCATCCCGTTCAGATATCGTCCGGGATCTGCGATGAAGTCATCCCATTTGGCCAGAGGGTGGAATTCCTCATGCTCGATGTCCAGATACCACAGTTTTTTGTCCCTGGGGCTCCACAGCAGCAGATAGTCGCTGTAGTTGTCCATCTGCACCATCAGGGAGAGCAGCTTCTTCCGTTTCCAGGTCATCTCCTGCACATCCATGAAGGAGTAGAGCTCCGCCCACTTCACCCATTCCTGATCCGGGAACTCCAGCCGCAGGGGGCCGGTCTTCAAGTATTCCACCAGCTTGGCAGGCAGCTTGTAGGGCATAAGCTGCCGGATCTTTTCCTGCTTGTTGTGCCATTCCTCCGGCTCCAGGGCTTTCAGGTAGTCGGCCATCTCCTGATTCTTGTTCTGCACCGCCACGGTGTAAGGCCGGTCGCCGTATTTGTCAGCAATGGTGATGTCGGCTCCTTGCTCAATGAGCCAGCGCACCATGGGGAGATTCTTATGCCGAGCCGCTTCGGTGACAGCGGTGGGGGCGTTCGGAAACACCATGTCCGGCTTGTGGTAATTGATGTCTGCCCCTTTTTCCAGAAGCAGCCGGGCAAGTTTGGTGTTGCCCTCGGACACAGCGGCCCGGAATGCCTCGCCGCCAAACTTGTCCACTGTGATCCCAGCTTGCTCCAGCACCTGGATATTCTCCGCTCGCTGTCCCCAGCGTACTTCCTGGAAGGCCCGCTCTTTCTGCTTCGAGCTGAGTTTTGCGGCCTGTCCAGCAAAGAGCGCCACCACCTCCGGCCCACAACAGCGGGCGGCGGTGAGCAGCAGGGGCTGTTCCTCTGCCAGACCGGGATCAGCTCCATGCTCCAGCAGGAAGTGGATCATGGGCACATCATTCCGAAAAACCGCGATCTCCAATGGCATCAGCTTGATGTATTCGCTGAGCTGGATGGGAACATCTAAATCCAGACCGCCTTGTAGCAACGCCTCCAACTTGGGAGTGTCATGGTCACAGATGGCAGCAGCCGTTTCCGGAAGGGTCTCCCAGCGGCCAATATATGCAATTTGGTACATAAGGCACCTGCTTTCGTTGTTGTTTCACTTTATAGGGAACGGTTCGGCCCAGCACCCGGCCCTTGCCAACGGCATTGGCTCCCTCATAGATCAAAAATTCCGCATTGTTTTCCAGCGGGGCATAGTCAATGGTATCTGGATATAGGGGTTGGGCATTTCCCAAAGCTGGTGTATCAAATGTACACTCGGTTCCGTCCAGAAAGCATACACCCAAATATTCTGTAGTTCCTGTGACCACAAAATGGGGACAATACTTTCCGCTGACCAGGCTGGGTGGTATTTTTCGTTTGCCGCTCCAGAAGATGACCTCCACATGGAGCACCGCCCGGTTTTCATCTGTCCCGATCACGCTGTCGCCCTCCTTTATCCCGTCATCTGGCTGCGGTATACTCAGGCCAGCTCTGCGTCCAGGATCTGGACTGGTTTTCCTTTCTCGTTCACATAGTAAAGGGCGATATAGTCGATGCCGTCCCGCTTGGCCTGCTCCCACGGCATCCGTTCACCGTTGATCAGTTCCACGGTATCCGCCTCATCCGGTTCAAAGTTCTCTTTTTCGTCCTCATAGTCAATGCTGTACCCCAGCTCCAGCACCAACTTGGAGGCGGGGATCTCATACCGCTTGAGGGGGCGGTGCTCCAGCTCGGATGGATCATGTTCATCGCAGAACATATTGTCGTAGCCATGCCGTCCACCGTCAAAGATGACGAACTCCTCGCCGCTCTCCGGGTCACGGGCTGTCACCAGTCCGGGGGCCTCGTCGCTATCTATGATATAGGATTGGGGTTCTCCTTTCACCGTGAGCAGATCTCCGTAATACCAAACCTCCAGCAGTTCATTGCCGGTGGTGGAACAAAGTATCACGGTGGGCAAACGCTTCTCCGCCCATTCTTTCACATGGCCGATGAGCCAGGTGGGATATTTCTCAGTCATCATAGTCTTTCTCCTCCTATTTCAATTTCAGCACAAATCCCCAGATACTCACCACAATCAGGAGAACACCCAACAGAAAGAACACCACCCGCCGGTATCCTCTGCTGTGGCGGTGGGCATCCCGCGTACCAGTGGGGTCGCAGAGCCAGTTCCAGTTGCGGGTCGCTCCAATTAAAATCACGGCCCCGATGAGCACCGAGGCAATATACCAATGCTCTTGCAAAAATACTGTGATCTGTTCGCTGTTCATTTACATATAACCCCCTTTTCATCATCGGGAGTTTCCCGCCGAATAAATTCCTCCCGTTCTTTCAAATCTATTTCCAAGGCTTTTTCCTCCTCAAGATATTCCTCGCAGTCCCGAACCAGCTTTTGGGCGGCTGGGTCATCCGGGGCCAGGGCCAGCCAGCGTTTTGCGTATTCATAGGCGATGGCTGCGGAGCTGTATGCCATCAGGCAGGAATAGCCCATCCGGGAGTTCCAGTAAGGGTCGTTTTCTCCCTGGGTGCGAACGGACTCCAGCAGTCGGATGGCGTGCTGGATGAGATTTCCGTCCACTTCACTGTCGGTTCCGTGCTCTCCATGATCTCCCAGGACCGCCAGATTGCTGTAAGCCCGACTCAACTTGACGGTTAGCAAATAATCTCGCTCCTGCTCCGGGATAGCCTCGATGGCCTCAATACATCGTGAGAACTCGTCCGCATCATTCCACTCCTCAGTCTGCTCCAGCAGTTTTGTTTCTTCTGTCTGATTCATCATTTCACCGCCTTTTCTGTGTTATCCCTTGCCTTTTCTGAAGTGTTCGCTGCCTCGCCAGGTGTTGACCACACAGGTGAAGATCTGGCCGCAGTGCTTGCACCGGATCATGTGGGCCATGATTTCATCCGCCCAGCCATCCTCTGTCTTTACCTTCTCCAGTGGGCAGGTGGATTCCTCTTGCATCAGTTCAAATTCCCCCTCCGACACCAACTGCTGAATGTAAGCAATACAGGCCAGATAGTCCTTTGGGGCGTCAAATTTTCTCCATGTTTGAATGTTTCGGCAGTGCTCGCACATAGTGGACGCCTCCTTACGCAAATACCTGCTGGTATTTCTCTTTTCATACTGTGCGACTTTTTCAGGTCTGCTGGTGCTGCATGGACACGATATGGCAGTCCGGGCAGAATTCCACATAGAGCGTGCCCTCCGCACAGTCAAACACCGTATCCCACTGAATCTGGGCCAGATATTTCATAGGTTTCCCGCAGTGGGGGCAGGTCGTATATTCCGCGTCCTGTACCCAGTTGGCAAAGCCACCCACCGTGTTCACATCCTGGCAGGCCGCACCGTAAAACAGGGGCACGGGCGCTTCGCCCAGCACAAAGGGATTTTCCGTGAGGGCCTTGTAGTCCTCGGGACTGACATAGCAATCCGTTTTCTCCGCCCCTTCAAAGAACTCGGAGGGAAAGACTTCCACGCCGCCATCCAGGGTAAAACTGTTAAAGGCTGGACCTTTCAAGAATCCCACACAGTTGGGGCAGCAGGTGGCAGTCAGAATACCATCCAACCCCAGAAATTTCAGCCGCTCATCCCGGCCATCCAGCACCAGCATGTCCACCATGCGTCCGCCACAGTGGGGGCATGTGTCCTCCCGTGCCCGGCCAATGCGGACGGGAGATTTCTCGCTGGTGGTTCCTTTGACCATAGGATAGCAGGTATCGAAGTTGAGCTGGATTTTCTGGCCCTCCTTGTCGAAGGTCCAGCCTCCGATCTGCGCATAGCTGGATGGGTCTACATAGAGGCCCTTGCGCCAGGGCCGGGGATTTCGCTCCAGCTCCAGCAGAGTCTCCATTGCCTTGTCATCTCCTTGCATAGCAAGGCAACTCATCAGGTTGGAGGCCGCGCTGGAATATTCTGCGGACAACAGCGCATGGATCAGACCATCCCGCACATCGGCGGGAGCATGATAATAGATCTCACAGGGCCAGAACACCTCTGCGGCCAGTGCCACTCGCTGAATCTCCGGGGTGATGGCATCATGGTAGCCAAGCAGCTGCCAAAAGTCGGCGAACTCTGGGTCCTCCATATCAGCCAGCCTCTGGATGTTCTGTATCAAGTTTCTTTGTTTTTCGACAATTTGTTCCGGCATCCAGGCCAGAGCAGCTTGCCGTTCTTGCTCGCACTTACATTTCCAACACAATCCCTCATAACCCAATGGGGTTCCACAGCTGGGGCAGGTATATTTCAGACTCATGTTCTCATACTCCTTTCAGGCAATAAAAAAGCCCCACGCCGCACTGTCATAAAGACAGGCTGACGCAGGACATGAAGAAGCCGCGTTGAAGGAGCCGCATCCACCAGCAGATGTAGTTTCTTCAACAACCAAAATATTTTTTTCGTATCTTAAAGCAGCAAATTGCTGTCCAATATATTTGTTCATAGCGGCACCATTTGTTCTGAGCGTAGTTTTATATCTTATTATATCACAGCACCCCTTCAATGAAAATATTTTGTTGGAAATGCTAATGAAAAATTTTTGTGAATTTGTTAAGGCGCAGGGGCTGTTATCTCCATAGTGTCTGGATGGATCAGAGTGATTACTTTTCCCTGATGCAAGGCATAGTTGACTGTCTGTGCTGTACCTGAGCGCAGCTTTTTCTGATTATCAAACACACCGATAAGGTACTCTGCATGATCGACCATATAATAATTTCTTTTTTTATAACTGGAAACATCCGCAGAGTGTGAAATAACAATAGAATCGTTTGCGTTTTGGATCAGCTTTTTCAATCTATGTTTACTCTGATCCGGCCATTTAGAGTCATAGCCGATGAAGGGAACTACAACGATAATTTTAATATAAAAGTCAATATGCTTCATCCGGTTCGGTAGGTGCTGCGGTAATATCGCGGTAGAAAGTAGCCCATGCAGCTTCCTCATAGGGGTGTACAAAAAAGAAGCCAATGCTCAATGGAATTGTCAGCAGAAGAACAAGAGAAATCGCCAGAGCCTCTGAACCGGTGAAATATTTGAGAACCAGAAAACCCTCGGCATACAGTGGCACCGAACAGAGCAGCTCCCAGCCAATGAAGCTGAAATCCAGACAGAACAGCCGCCATTTGTTGCCATTCATGATCCGCCGGGATTCTGTGATCGCTTCATTTGCGGTCAGCGAAGGATGCTCGGACATGATGTAAGGTGTCATCGCATAGCTGTATGTTTTCACGATTCCCGGAATCACCAACAGCAGCGACCAGAGGGCGATGTACAGACCCTGCAGGAATTTCATGCAGAAGCCATCCCACAGACGGTCTTTCTGAGAGAACAAGTCCGAGATGGCAGCATCATTTCCATCTACAAGGTTCAGATTAAAATGAGCATATCCCAGTTGAACTGCACCGCCCACGATCAGTTGGAGGACTGCCCACAGAACAATGCCGGCAAGCAGAACAGCAAGCAGCCGACCGCCGTTGGGCTGGGAGAACAGTTCAAAATGGATGTCCTTTGCCTGATTGGAATTGGATACGGCACTGTTGGAACTGCTCACAATGGTAGCACCGAGCGCACTGGCGGCAATACCTGTCAAAACAGCAGTTTTCCATTTTCCGCGCAGGGCATCGAGAGCGAGCATACGATAGTCGGCAGATACTTTCATAAAAGCAACCTCCTGTCTGAAAACGGCAAGGATTTGTGAAATAGGAAGATGATATGCCACTTTAATTTAGATACGTTTGAAAAGCTGAAAAAATTGCAGCATGAATGAAAAAGAGGCTGTTACACCGGTTTTATCCTTGTGCAACAGCCCCTTCCTTTACTTCAGCAGCTTGTCCAGTTCATCATATTGCATTACTGGAGCTTTGCAAGGATTTCTTCAGCCGTCATACCGCTGGCAAGCAGCTTCTTCAGCACATCTTCTGCTTCGCCCTTCTTTGCTTCTTCTGCTGCTTTTGCTTCGGCGGCAGCTTTTTTGTTTTCGGCTTTGGCAAGTTCCTTGGTGGCGGCTTTCAATTCTGCTTTCTTGGCTTTCAGCTGCGTCTTCAGATCATCGAGATTTGCAGTCAACGTAGCAACCTCAGATTCGATTTTCTCTTTTTTTGCGGCCTTTTCTGCAATGACTGCTACATAATCAACGCTGGCCTTTACAGTACGAGCCTTATTCTTGCTTCCCTTGGGTCTTGCCATAATAATTTCCTCCCATAAAGTGAAATAATTTGATACTTACAAGTATATTTCCAAATAGTCAGAATTGCAATAGGTAACATGAGCCGTCTTCAACTGCCAATGCAAATCTTATTCGGTATGCCCGAAGATCGTCGCAAATGTATTCCTTCAATGGTAACAATCATGGAGATTAGTGTTTATCTGGAGATTACCAAAGGATAAATAGAAGCAGTATTAAAGCCGTTCACCACGCAGATTTTCCAGCGTGGCGAACGGCTTTTTTGCTGCCCCTATATTTACAGGTAGGAGGAATCGAAGAAGTCTTTTAATGTAATTCCTAAACCCTGACAAATTCTTTCAATCGTCTCTACGCTTAACTGCCCTCCCCGACGGGCGGTGGTTTGAATCGTGGAGTACGATATTCCGCATTTCTTTGCCAATACACATAGATTCATATCACGCACTTGCATCAAATCCTGAACACGCTTGATCGTATCCACAAAAACTCCTCCCATCTTTTTAGTTCAAAACTTTTCCAACAACCTCGAATCTTTGCTCTGGAGATATAAGGATCGGCGAATATTTGGTGTTAAGAGAAACCAAAACCGGTTGGTTATGCACCACGCCATAGCTGTCGGTAAGGAACTCTGCTTGGGATTTGTCTGGGGTATGTTCATCGTATTTTTTCAGATATCCACAGTCATCATATACGAATATCCCGATATCCCCGCACTCAAGTTCTTCGCAGCGCTTCACCCATACAATCTGTCCGTTATGATAGCGTGGCTCCATACTATCACCGCTAACATATATCCCGAACTCGGCACCAGCCGGAACGCTACTGGCAGGCACTTGTATCTGCTGGAACATTTCACCCTCAAGAAAAGCTCCTAGACCTGCCGATACTGGCAACTCTGATACAGGCATCATTATGTAGTCGATTTCCGCGGGCTCTTCTGCGTCTGGCTGGTAGCGCCGGGATGCAATCAAGTCCATTTCGTACTCAGCGACTTTTTTTTGCCCGATGTCATTTAGAAGGGCGGGTTTCTGGAAGTTCTTTGTAAAGTAGGAAGGACCCTCCTTGATGTTCAATGCGTAGCAGATTGCAACTAGTTGGTAGATGCTAGGAGTGGTATAGCCTTTTTCCCATTTGCTGATTCCTTTATCACTGACATCGACGCCATAGTGACGGAGAAGTTCAGAGAAAGTTACAAGTGAATAGCCATTCCTTTTTCGTGTGCCTGCGAGAATCTGACCAACCTCATTGCTATCCCTCGCAGCGACTGCATCATAGCGCACTGTGGATGGGGCTATGTGCATTTTGGTGAGCGTGGTTTTCTTTTTCATAACAAGAACACTCCTTTGTGATCCGGTAGCTCTATTATAGTATAGAAAATATAAGAAATCAACAGGAAATCTCTAAAATGGAGACAAATGCGTAATTGACATCTCCATAAAGTGGGTGTATAATCAAACCAAATCCACAAATAACAGCCTTTTGGTGTTATTTTCGTATGGGATTGTGTTTGTTTGGCGTTTTTTTGCGAGGTGATACTATGAGAAAAGAAAATGTAAGATGTCCAATGTGCGGAACCATGAATTATGATGTGGATCTTGATGAAACCGGTGGCTGGACAAAATGCCGTCTGTGCAAAGCAGTGACCTGCTCTATGGATGAGTGGAAAAAACATACAGTGTCCGTTCCGCTGTTGAACGAAAAACAGCTCGTGGCACGCAGTATGATTCGCAAGTAATGCACGCCGTGTTTTGATAAATCCGCAAAAAGGAGGAATTCTGATGTGTGGTGATTACAACCTTCGCCGTGAGAAAAGATACGTCGAAGTGGACGTTCGTTTTACTCCTGACGGTAAGATCCGCCCTCTTGCCATAAACTATGACAAGGCTCACACTTATGGAATTGATCGTGTCTTGGCAGTCAAACATGGGACATCACGCCTAGGCGGAAAAGGTCACTGCTTCACCTGCCTGATCTGCGGTCAGAAGCGGAATCTTTGGCTTGAACGGGGCAAGTGGTTCGTGGAAGCCTACTGCTCCGTGCCGGAAAGCTGTGCTTCGTAATGGCAAGATACTTATCCCGCGCAGATCTTTCGCACATAGCGGGTAAGTATATCGACCAGTACTATACCCGTTTCGGGATCAGTAAAGATGACCCAGAACCCATTGACCCTGAACGGCTCGCAAGTTCTGTTCTTGGGCTGAATGTGAAAATGCTGCCGCTATGCAGCGATGGAAGTATTCTAGGACTGACTGTTTTCCAGAAATGCGGTTTTACCGTAACCTTGGGGGATGGGACAAAGCTTGTGGAGGTGTTCATGCCGAAGGACGTTGTAATCGATTCCGCCCTTGCGTCAGACAGCTGCACCGGATGCCGGAATTTCACGATAGCGCATGAAGCGGCGCACCATATACTGGCTGACCTGTTTCCGAACGACTACGGAAAAGCAGTCAAGTGCCGTGGGCACATTGCCTATCGGGAACGAAACGGACAGCCCTCATGGGAAGAATGGCAGGCGAATACCCTTGCAGCGGAGCTGCTGATGCCAACATTTCTGGTCAACGCCGAAATAGAACGTGCAGCGCTGTGCCTGCCAAATGGAATCCTGTACAAATCCGCATCGGACCCGAACTATGAAAGAATTCTGGAGATGGCTGCACGGATCGGGGTATCGTGGTCTGCGATCAGGATCAGATTACAGCAGATGCAGGTCATCAACGGAAAACCCATCCACTGCCATCCATTGGACGTCATTCGATTTGGAGAATAATATGACTTGGTCAAATAATCGCTCTTTTAAGAGTAAACCGCTGAACAATATACAGCAGGCACAATTCAGCATTGGCTGGAGGTTTTGTCCGGTTTGCGGACACAAGCTCTACCAAAAAAACGAGAGCTGTTCAGGCACTATCCGCATAAAGTGCCTCAAGTGCGGTAACATAGCAACAGTTGACTTAGCCTACCGCAGACGCTGACTTTTTTAGACAAACCACAATTTCAAAAATCGGGTGCATTGCACCCTGAATATGGACTGTTCGTCACCGAGCAACGGGCCATTGCCGCAAGGCAATGTATGAAACGCGCACCAAATAGCCGGGCAACAGCTGATAGAGTGATTCTGCTTTAGAACCGCTCTGTTAGTTGGTTGTCCGGCTATTTTTTTAGCCTTCAGGTAGCCTGCTCCCGTAAAAAGGAGCAGGCTTTATGTTTGTCCGTTTTTCATGGATGCCCCAAGCGGCGAAATATCCGTAGCCTTCCAAATTTTCGACTTTTTACGACTTATCGAAAATTTGGAGGTTTACGATGTCTTTTAATAAAGGCTATGAGTTGAAGAAGTTTGAAGCACACTGGGAAAAGTTGCGCATCGAGTACGCAGCTGCGGGAATGACGAAAGAGGCCATCCAGAAGATGTACGATTATGACCGTCAGCAATTCAATTCGGAGCGTACCTTTATCGAGCGGACGCAGGAATTCACCGCTCCTGCGTATGAAAGCTCTGAGGAAGAAGCGTCGCCTTTGATGCTACGCTATCAGGATGCGATTACCGTGACAGATACTTACCACGAAACTAAAAGCCGTTTTGCATGGATTGGTGAGATTGAGAACGAGCAGTTGCTTACTGCACTCGAAACTTTGAAAACCGAAGATTTGGAAATCATCACCATGTACGCTTACGAGGGATACGACATCACTGAAATTTCTAAAGTCTACGGCGTATCTCGGCCCACTATTAGTATCAAAATCAAGAGAATTACTAAATTTTTGAAAAACTTCAATTTCAATGCTACGAATTGACCTTTCTCGTCGGCTACCAAGTGAGAGGACGATTTCCCAAGCGGCACCTGCCGCAGGGCGAAACGTCCGACCTCAGGGACCTTGAAAACTGAATAGTTCCGTCATCTGGTACTCCGATAATGATACTTCCGTAATTCGCGGCCCGGTCACAAAGCAGACGGGGTGGCTGAAATGCCAATGAAGCGGTACAAGTCCGCTGCCAGATGTTCATGCCCCACTCGCAGGGAGCCGAGGGCGAATATGCGAGACCTTTAATCATATTGATCCGGGAACTGTCGGGTACGTTCCACGCATCCGGCAGTTCCCGTTTTTTTACGTACTCTTATTTATTCTTTATCCGAATATTCACTTTTGATACATAGGAGGACACTTTTATGGACGAGTTGAACCCCACGGTGCGCGAGCAGGAGATCTACGAGGAGATGGAGCTGACCCCTGAGATGGTCAAGTCCATCCGAACTCTCTGCGGTACCTGTCTGCGGCACTTTGTGGATGCAAAGGCTTTCAAAATCGCGCTTGTACCCAGCCCAGACCGGAGCATGGACACATGCACCGTCTGCCAGATGCGGCGCGGCTATGATTATGTGGTCATGCACCGCTGACCCAACCATACCACCATACCTTGAACGAAGCTCGTTGCGGAACATCCGGCAGCGGGCTTTGCACATAACAACATGGAGGTACAATTTTGCAGCAAAACTGGAAATTCCAACGCGGAGACATCTTCTTCACCCATTTCGGGGCGAGCACCGGCTCGGAACAGCACGGTGACCGCCCGGCGGTCATTCTTCAGAATGACGTGGGCAATTATCACTCTCCGACCCTGATCGTTGCGACCATGACAAGCAAGGCGGAAAAGAAAGTAAACCAGCCGACCCACTGCCTGTTGGAAAACGCAGGGTTGAATATGCCGTCCGTTGTGCAGGCAGAGCAGATCTTCACCATCGACAAAAGCCGGGCACTGAAGTATCTGGGGCATCTGACCCCAGAGGAGATGCGCCGGGTGGATGATGCGGTTCGCATCAGCCTTGCGCTGAACCCTATGGGCAGCATCCAGCAGATAGAGCCTATCCGGCGCTCTACGGCGGTTTATGCGCCGCCTGAGGTGGTGGATGGCAAACCGCCTGTCTACCCCTATACGCCCATCCGGTCGTCCTTTGAGAACGCCGGAAGCATCGAGGAAATGATGCTGTACACCGAACTGCAATCCGCGGTTCATGCCATGATCCAGCGGCTCGAATATAGCTTCACCTTCAATCCCAGCCTGCTCACCAGCCCGAAGCGGAAGCAGCAGGTGACTGAGATCTTAGAGGAAGCCGAGAAGTACATTTGGAGAATCAAGGAGGAAATGCGATGCGCCTGAACGACAACAATACTTTCATTGGTATCAACCCGCCGTACCAGCTTTCGGTCATCCACAGCAGCAAGCTGATCTATCCCCGCGAGATCTACCAGCGGGGCGTAGAGCGCAAGAGGGTGGAGCTGATTGCAAGGGACTTCAACGAGTACATCGTTAACGAGCCGAAGGTCAGCTTCCGCAACGGCAGGTACTATGTAATGGATGGGCAGCACACCATCGAGGGCTGCATCCTCCTCAACGGCGGCGAGGACCGCCCGATCCTCTGCAAGGTCTACACCGGTCTGACGATGGAGCAGGAAGCCCTGCTCTTTGCCGAGCAGAACGGTCACGCCGCACCCCTGTCGGCGGGCATCAAGCTGCGCGCCAAGGTGGTGGGCGGCGATGCGCCTTCCAAGGCGTTTGTCGCAGCCACTAACCGGGCGGGGCTTTCCCTCAACTACGACAGTATGCAGCTGAGCGACTACCGCATCAGCTGCGTGGGCACGGCGCTGAAGCTGTACGACCAGCTGGGCGAAGAGATCTACTGCGAAGCTCTGCGGCACATCGTGGAAGCGTGGGAGGGCAAACCGGATTCCTTCCGGGCGGCTGTCCTGCGGGGCGTGATGTACTTTGTGCAGCTGTATCATGGGCAGTACAGCGAGGAGCGGCTTGTCCGTGCGCTGAGCGGCGTCCATCCCATGGAGCTCTACCGTGTCAGCCGGGATAACCCCGCCAAGCTTCCGGGCTGGCGGCGGTACGTTTACCCCATCTACACCACCTACAACGGCAAGTGCAGGAAAGACGCACTGCCGATGAAGTTCTAAGCTCAAATATCTCCTTTGGCAAGTGAGATGGTCCCCGAAAAAGACCATCACACTTTACATATAGTATTTTTTGCTGAATAATCGACATATTGAACTAGAAAGAGAGGACAGGAATGAGCGAGATCGCAGCCTGCACTTTGATTCAGGAAGAGCCTGACCGAAAGACGGAGAGGTATCTGACGATGTTCAAGGACTACCCGGATGTGGTGACGGTGGAGCATCTTCAGGAAATGCTTGGCATCTGCCGGAAGAATGCGTATCTGTTGGTCAAGCAGAATAAGATCCACTCGGCGCGTGTAGGACGCAGCTATAAGATACCAAAACTCTGCGTGGTAGAGTACCTGCTCGATCAGGATCGGCAACTTGGAGGGATGCACCTTTCAAACTCCCTTGTGCCATCCTTGCAAAACACTCCAGAATCTTCTAAACTTATGATGCCTAAGCAAAGGACGTTTGGCTGCGAACAGAAAGGAGCATAACTATGACAAATGTGGCCGGACATTTAAGAGAACAAAACGGTATGTATCAGATGATTCTGAGCTGGAAAGACACAGATGGAAAGCGCAGAACCAAATCCATCAGCACAGGACTTCCTGTTAAAGGAAACAAAAAAAGAGCTGAATCTCTGTTGCGTAAAACACAAAAAGAGTTTAACCCTGAAACGATGCAGCAGGTTTCCGACCTGCCGGTATCGGAATATCTGAACCGCTGGCTTCGGGAAAGCGTGATGAACCTTCCGCCCGAAACCTATGGCAGATATGCTTATGATCTGGGAAGAGTAGTTGTCCCATACTTTGAAAAGAAGCGGCTGTCTTTGAAAGCACTCTCTCCGCGCGATCTGGAAACGTTCTTCCGCTATGAGCGTCAGCAGGAGGAGGCCAGTGTACAGCAGCTTCTGGATTGGCACAAGGAGTTGACCGATGCCCTACAATATGCCGTTGACAATAATTGGCTGAAGGTCAGCCCCATCAAAGAAGTTGACCCCTGCCTTGATAACTCCCCGGTACTTTTCACCGACTTCATCACGGACTGGTTGAAAATGATGAAGTCACGAGTGGAAATCACAACCTATACCAGCTATGAAAGAGCAATCGTTCACAAGATCGTCCCATATTTTGAACCGCTCCACTATACATTGCAGGATATGGAACAGCATCCCAAATACATCCAAGACTTCTACCAGCATGAGTTGGATCGTGGCCTTACGGCAAACACCGTCATTCACTATCACGCCAACATCCGCAAATGCTTGCAGTACGCTTTTCAAATCGGCATGATCCGTTCCAACCCGGCAGATCGCGTTGAACGTCCTCGTAAGGAAAAGTTCAAGTCGGAGATTTACAGCGGTGAAGAACTGGAGCAGCTTTTCAAAGCGATTCAAGGTGACCCTTCGGAGTTTGGCGTTATCATGGCTGCATTCTACGGCCTGCGGCGCAGTGAAGTTGTTGGCTTGAAATGGGATGCCATTGACTTTGAAAACAAGAAAATCAGCATTCAGCATACGGTTGTGACCGCAAAGGTCAACGGAACGCTAACAGAAATCGCACGAGATAAGACAAAAACAAAGTCGAGCTGCCGGACACTTCCCCTAATCCCTGCCTGTGAGCAGATGCTCAATAAAATGAAAAAGGAGCAGGAGCAGAATCGGAAGGTCTGCGGCAAAAGCTATTGCACCGATTATCTTGACTATATCTATGTAGACCCGATGGGAAAACGGATTCGGCCCGATTTCCTGAGCCAACATTTCCCGGATTTTCTGGTCGCACACCAGATGAAGCGTATCCGCTTTCACGATCTGCGCCATAGCTGCGCCAGTCTGCTCTATGCCAATGGCGTGAGCCTGAAGGAGATTCAGGAGTGGCTGGGGCACAGCGACATCAGCACGACAAGCAACATTTATACACATCTGGATTTCTCCAGTAAGGTATCTTCGGCGAATGCAATCGTCAATATCTTCCCAGAAAACGCCAAAGTATAAAAAATGGGCAAAAAAGAAAAACAGCCTAAAATCTTTCGATTCTAAGCTGTTTTATGATGGAGTGCCGATGGTGGGACTCGAACCCACATGGTTTCCCGAACGATTTTGAGTCGTTTGCGTCTGCCATTCCGCCACATCGGCTTATATTCAATTTTGGGACATTAGTACCGGTTTCTGAAGATTGGAGGGATGTTCAGGAGGGATGTAAGAAATCCTGCTTCGACAAACTTTCAAAATTCAACGAACACTCGTGAATTTCTCACACAGACATGAAAAATCACGAAGCGGATTTTGAGTCGTTTGCGTCTGCCATTCCGCCACATCGGCTTATATTCAATTTTGGGACATTAGTACCGGTTTCTGAGGATTGGAGGGATGTTCAGGAGGGATGTAAGAAATCCTGCTTCGACAAACCTTCAAAATTCAACGGACACTCGTGAATTTCTCGCACAGACACAGAAAATCACGAAGCGGATTTTGAGTCCCCCTCGTCTGCCATTCCGACACACCGGCGTATTCTGTTGTATGGATAACATAGATATTATAACGGATTCTTCGCCTAAAATCAAGATGCAGCTTGCAACTCGGCAAATTTCTGCTTTTTCCCGCCGCTGTCCTTCCGGATAGCCCTTCGAGACTCGCACAAATCCTGCCAGTTTCTTTTTTCCCTCTGTATCTTCCTCGTTTTGTCGGAATTTGGCCCCCATTTGACCGGGCAAAGCGGATGATTTTTCCAAAAAACACTTTACAAACGTCAAAGAAATAACTATTATATAAGTATAGTGCCCTGAATCGTTGGCACATTCAGAAAATGGCCGGGCAGACCGAGCTACAGCTTCCGGCCCGGAAATCATCCGCGTTTTCCATTTGCAGAGGAATACAGGAAAGAAGGTATACGCTATGTCTGAGAAAAAGTCTGCTGTCCCCGCAGCGGCCGCTGCTCCCGAAACTCCTGCGGCAGAGCCGAAGAAGCGCAAGGCTTCCGATACCGCACAGCGCCGCGGCCGCCCCCCGCTCACCCCGGAGGTCTACGTTGAATTCGGCACCAGTCAGTACAACATCACCGATGTCGTCGAGCGCGCCAAGGCCGACTACCGCACCACCCACAAGGTGGGCGTCCAGTCCTGCAAGGTCTACGTCAAGCCCGAAGAGGGCGCTGCCTACTATGTCATCAACAAGGTCTCCGGCAAGCTGGAGCTGTGATGCTTTCCACTGCAAAAAAGGCGTCTGCACATCCGTTTGTGCAGACGCCTTTTCCTGTTTTTATAAGCCGTACAGCTCAGTGTATTTCTGGGTGAGATACTGGATATAATCCTCGGGGCTGAAATCTCCGCAGGCGTTCTTCACCACATCGGCAGGCTCCATCAGCCCGCCGTACTGGTGGACTTTTTCCCGCAGCCAGCCGGTGATGGGCGCAAGGTCGCCCCGCGCAGCCGCCCCCCAGACATCCACATCCTGCTCCATCCGTCGCAGCATCTGGGCACCGTAGGCACTGCCCAACGCATAGGACGGGAAATAGCCGAAGGAGCCGCCCGACCAGTGGCTGTCCTGTAAGCAGCCATCTCGGTCATTGGGCACCTCAACGCCCAGATACTCCTTGTAGAGCTTCGCCCAGACGGCAGGCACATCTCTGGCTTCCAGCGTGCCGCCGATGAGCTGCTTTTCGATCTCATACCGCACCATGACGTGGAGGCAGTAGGTCAGCTCATCGGCCTCGATGCGGATGAGGCTGGGCTGGGCTTTGTTGACCGCGCGGTAGAACTGCTCCGCGCTGACGCCGCCCAGCTGCCGGGGGAAGAACGCCTGCATCTTGGGAAAGATTGCCTCCACAAAGGGCCGCGACCGGCCGATGAGGTTCTCGTAGAACCGGGACTGGCTCTCGTGGACGCCCATGGAGACGCCGCCCGCGAGGCAGGTATATTGCAGATCGTCCCGGATGCCCAGCTCATACAGGGCGTGGCCGCCCTCATGGAGGACGGAGTACATGGAGGACGCCACGTTGTGTTCGTCGTAGTTGGTGGTGATGCGGACGTCCTTATTATTGAATTCCAGTGTGAAGGGGTGCTCGGTCTCGCCCAGACCACAGTGACGGCGGTCGAGTCCCATCACCTCCATCAGATAGTCGGCGAAAACCTTCTGCTGCGCCGCCGGGTACTCCTGATACAAGAAACTGTCGTCGATCTGCGGCTTTTCGCCAATCTTCCGGATGAGCGGCACAAGCCCGTCCCGCAGCGTCTCAAAAAAGCGGTCCAGCTTCTCCATATCCACGCCGCGCTCGTACTCGTTCAGCAGAGCGTCATAGGGAGCCTTCGAGGCGTCATAATACCCGGCGAAGCGGCGGTTGTAGTCCACCAGCTCCTGTAAGACCGGGCAGAACAGGGCAAAATCGTCCTGCGCCTTGGCCTTGTGCCAGACATCGTCCGCCCGGTTGCACAGCTCCTTATAGGCCATATATTCCTCGGCCGGGATGCGGGTCAGCTGCTCACAGCTGCGGCGAAGCTCTTCCACCTCCCGGCGGTGGACAAGGTCAAGCTCGTCGGCGCGGGCGCTCAGCTCGTCCAGCAGTGCCTTCGTCTCCGGGCAGGTCATCAGCTTCTGGCTCTCACCGGCCAGAATGCTCATGGCCACGCCCCGGCCCTCGGCGGTGCCGCTGGGCGCGGTGGTCACAGCATCCAGATAGAGGGAGCTGTCTGCACAGTGATAGGCGTACAATTTCTTTTGCAGCAATTCCAGCTGCTGCAATGCGCGTTCTGTCTCCATTGTTTTGTCTCCTCATTCTCTCCCGAAGAGCTTCCGCTTCGGTATCTGCACTGGGTCGGGGATCTCGAACTCATACCGCTCGGTGGCGTTGATGACGGTGGTGCCGCCCCGGGTGCAGACCCGGGGCAGATTCGCCCCATAATTCAGGTGCATATGCCCATGGATGAACCACTTGGGCTGATACAGGTCCATCAGGTCGTTGAACACCTGAAAGCCCTTGTGCGCCCGGTCGGTGCCGTCGTTGAGTCCGCTGGCAGGGGCGTGGGTCAGCAGGATGTCAACTCCCCCGGCCCGCCGGGCCGCCAGCCAGAGCCGCCGGGCACGCCGCCGCATCTCGCCCTCTGTGTACTGGAAGGTGTCTTCCTTGTTGTACCGGCTGCATCCGCCCAGCCCCATGATGCGCAGGCCTTTCCAGACATAGACTGCATCGTCCACACAGATGCAGCCCCCGGGCTCTGCCCCTTTGTAGCTGCCGTCGTGGTTGCCGTGGACGTACAGGATGGGGGCGGCGGTAAAGTTTGTAAGATATTCCAGATATTTTTTCGGCAGATCGCCGCAGGAGAGGATGAGGTCGATGCCCTCCAGCCGCCTGCGGGCGCTCTCGTCCCAGAGCAGTTCGGACGGGACATCCGAGATCGCAAGTATTTTCACGCTGCTTTGCTCCATTCTTTTCTATCCTTGAGGCATCGCCTGTTACTGCGGCGTCCCTTTCACGATGTCCAGACCGTTGATTTCCAGAAGTCCCCGGGTCTTGGCGTCCAGTGCGTCGTAGCTGGGCAGCTCGCCCTCCACGCACTCGTCCAGCCAGTCCATCTCCATCAGCTCCTTGGGCGTATAGATGCCGGAAGCCGCATGGTGGAGGACATGGCTCTGGCTGTAGCTCTCGGTGGGGAAGACCTGAAGCTCTCCCTCGCAGAGCTGACGCTCGGCCATCCTGAGCAGCTGCACCGTGCCGCTGCCCAGCCGGATGGGGTACTCCACCCGCTCGGCCCCGCTCTTGAGGCCCCACCAGTAGTTGATGGCCCTGCCGCCGGGGGCACTGTCCCACGTCCCGGCAAACACCGACCGGACGATCTCGGTGAAAAAGACATCCCACCGCCACTCCGGCAGGCCCAGCGGCTGCAATACGCCGTCGGGCAGGCGGCGGCAGAGTCCGTAATCCCGGTATGTCCCTTCCGGCTCCCGGAAGTCCTGACTGTAGAAGACCTCAATGTCCTTCCGGTCGGAGAAGTCCTGCGGATGGCTCTCATCCGACAGACAGGCCCACCGCAGCACCACCCGGCTCTCGGGCCGGACAGCCCGCACGCCCTGTGCAAAGGCGTTGATGGCCGCCGGTACGCCGTACACCGGGTTCGCGGCCACATAGCCCACCCGGTCGCTGCGGGAAACGATGCCCGCCAGCATCCCCAGCAGATACGTCACCTCGTAGGTGCGGGGGTAGTAGGTGCGCACCAGCGGATGGGGTGCGTTGAGGGAGCAGTTGAGGAAGCGGGTCTTGGGGTGCTGGGCCGCCACCTTCAGACAGGCGGTGTGCATCCGGGAGCTGGTGGTAAAGACGATGTCCGCATGGTCGTGGGCCACCTCTTCCAGCACCTGCTCGGCATCCACCTCGGGGTTGATGTTCTCCCGGCAGCTGACGAAGAGCTTGTCGGGGAACGCCTTCACCAGCGCAGCGCGGCCCTTGTCCTGTCCGCGCACCCACGCGCTGGTCTGGGCATTGTGCTCATGGAGGAAGACCACCCGCAGTTCGCTGGGCCGGGAGCTGAAGATGTTCAGCTTGCTCAGCAGCGGCTCTGCGCTGCGCTTCGGCTCCAGCAGCAGCTCCACGGCGTGGGGTTCGGCAAGGATCTTCACCTCATCCCAGAGCCGGGCCAGATTCTCCCGCACCTTCGTGGGGGTGGACTGGCAGGCGTCGGCATAGCGGTACACCGACAGATACACCAGCAGAGCATCTCCCGGCGTCAGCCCCAGCGAGCCGCCGCCCAGCGCATAGAACTGCTGGCTGAACATGGTGTAGAGGGCCGAGAAATTCAGCCGGTCGTCCTCCGTCCACGCCTCACCCGTGGCCTTGCAGGCCAGCGTCTGCAATTTCGCATAGCCGCCCAGCCGGGAGAAGCTGACGTTGTTGATGCGGGAGAGCTTATAGAAATCGAGGAACTCATAGTAGAGCTTGTTTTCCAGCGTGTCGTTTCTGGCCGGGATGAGCCGGGTGACGGTGCCGGGGATCTTGACGGCCTCATAATACTTGAGGACAGAGACCCGCTTGTTGCCCTCTTGTACATAGAATCGGTTCATGTACTCGAAGGCAATGATGGGGGTATGGATGCCCTCTTCCAGATGGGCTTCACAGAGGTTCGACCACTTGACGGCAAACTCGGTGTCGTCCTCGAGGAGGGGCATAAAGTTGGAGGCAAATGCGGTGTGGCGTCCGGCGGTCTTGGTGCCCACGATGCTCTCGGCCGGGATGTCCACCAGCCCCAGAGGCTCCTGCGCCACGATGTCTGCGTCGGCAATGATCTCGTCCAGCACCGCGAGATAGGGCGACTGGCCCCGGGCCACACTGGCCCGGTAGGCACGCTGGCCTGCACGCAGGGCGCTGCGGTAATCTTCCATCATAGATAAAACTCCTTCTGCTTTTTCAGCAAATGAAGAGGGATAGCTTCACAGGATTAGTATAGCATGAAAATCAAAAATATGGGAGACTTTCTCGCCGCAAGGTGTTGCTTTCCCGCAAATTTTAAGGTACGATAAAGGAAACATCCATTTTTTGCGAGGTAATCTATGCTTTGTGACACTCTCCCCCGGCTGGAAGCCGGCGAATACCCCGGCGGCATCTGGTACTACGAGCCGCACACCTACCAGCCCTACCGCTATGTGCTGGGCCGGGTGGGCCGCCGCCCGCTGGTCTGCATCGGCATCAACCCCAGCACCGCCCAGCCCGGCGCGCTGGACCCCACCCTGAAGAGCGTGGAGCGTCTGGCCAGTGCCAACGGCTTCGACAGCTGGATCATGTTCAACGTCTACCCCCAGCGGGCCACGAACCCCAACGATATGGACAAGACCCCCGACCGTGCCCTCTGCGACGAGAACCTCCGCTGGCTGCGGGCCGTGCTGGCCCAGACCGAGCCCACCATGTGGGCTGCATGGGGCACCCTCATCGAAAAGCGGGCCTATCTGCCCGGCCTGATGCGGGAGATGGTGGCCCTGACACGGGAGCGCGACATCCCGTGGGTGACCTTCGGCCCCCGCAGCAAGAAGGGCCACCCCCATCACCCCCTCTACCTGCGCAAGGACTCCACGCCTGAGCCTTTTGATGTGGAAAACTACCTCAACACCTGCTTTGACTGATCTTCTCAGGGAGGAAGCACCATGACACCGGAACGATACAAGAAGCTGACCGACTGGCTCGAGGGGCATCCCGCCCTCCGGGAGGGCATCATCCTGCTCAACCGCTGGCTCCCCCTCGTGCCCTTCGTCTGCTATCCGGCGCTCCTTCTGCTGCTCAACCTCCGGTGGTTTGCGATGCTCCGTGTCGGGCGGGGCGGCGGCGCTCTTGATTTTATGCAGGTCATCGCCCGGGCCATCCTTGTGCCGGGGCTGGCATTCTGGATGGGCACCCTCCTGCGGGCCAGACTCAACTTTCCCCGCCCTTATGAGCAGCCGGGCTTTGTCCCCCTCGTCCCGAAGAGCACCCGCGGCAATTCCTGCCCCTCCCGCCACGCTCTGAGCGCCGCCGTCCTTGGGATGGTGTGGCTCTACTTCTACCCCGCCGTCGGCGTCGGGATGCTGGCTATCGCCGCCCTCATCTGTCTGCTGCGGGTGCTGTCCGGGGTGCATTTCATCCGGGATGTGCTGGTCGGCACAGCCTTCGGGCTGGCCTTCGGCTTCGCAGGGATGTGGCTGCTGTGAGGCAGTTTTTGAAGAAAGTGCAAAAAAGTTTTGATTTTCCCTTGACAGAACCCTGGGGCTATGGTATTATACTTCTCGCAGCGTGCTTCGACTCACAGCTGCGAACCATATCGGAACCCAATGGGATAACAACGTGCGCCCGTAGCTCAGGTGGATAGAGCAACTGCCTTCTAAGCAGTGGGCCGGGGGTTCGAGTCCCTTCGGGCGCATTGATGTGGTGCCCATAGCGTAGTCGGTTAACGCGCCAGATTGTGGATCTGGAGACCGTGGGTTCGAGTCCCACTGGGCACCCCACTAAAAAGTCCGCTGCAATGCAGCGGACTTTTTCTTTTAGGTGCCCAGTGGGACTCGAACCAACCTGTAGGAATGTCTACCGTGGTAACTCCGTGGAGCGTCCCGTGCAGCGGATGCCGGGTGCCGCAACTCGTAGGCCGCTTCCCTCCTCCACTTTATAAACAGCTCCAAAACAACTCAAACCAGACCAAGGCCGCAGCCCAGAACACCCTTCCGTGTTCCGTGCTGCGGCCTTTTTCCGTTTTCTCAGCTTCCCAGCTGCTTCAGGATATTCTGGATCTCTTCGTTGGAGTAGCCCTCCTTCAGCAGCTCGCTCCGGATGGCCGTATCGCTCCTGCCCTGACGGTAGAGGCGTGCGGCGCTGTAGGGCACGACCGTACCGCCCAAAGTCAGCACCGGCTCCCCACCCGAGACGCCCGCACTCTTTGCCCCGGCGTTTGCCGCGGCCTGCTGGGCGCTCTGGGCCGCCTTGGACTGCTTGAGCGCCCACTCGCCCTTGGCGATGTTCAGCTTCTCGTTGGTGACATTGTTGTTGAACTCCTGCTGACGCAGGGTGTCCTGATACTGCCGCTCGGCCAGCTCGTTCTTGTACTTCTGCTGGGCCAGACTGTCCTGCCGCTGGTTCTCCTGCATCTGCTGGCTCCACGCAGCATCAGCACGCTCGGCCTCATAGGCGCGGTCCTTGGCGTACATATTGTAGCCGGTATTCGCCAGACTGCCCACCAGCGAGCCGATGCCGGTGGTGCCGGTGATGGCCAGCTGCACCGCGTCGCCGATGACGCCCAGAACACTCAGCACATTGCTGAATGCCTGCTGACGTTTGGCACGCGCCTGCTGTTCCTGCGCGGAGTAATAGCCGTAGAGGGTGTCCAGCCGACCCAGATAGTCCTGATAGCGGCCATAGTCCTGCTCATAGGCGGCGTTGTAGGCGCTGCCCTTCCGGTCGAGCTGACTATAGTAGTCCGACAGCTCCGCATTATACCGCGCCTGTGCGTTCTGTTCCTGCGCATTGAGCTGGTCGATGCGGGTCACGACATCGTCGCCCTCGCTGTTGTAGGTATCCAGCGCCAGCCGGTAGAGGGAGGGCAAAGCGTCGTTCAGGGCACCCATCTGCTGCTGATACGCCTGCTGCGCCGCGCTGACCGCATAGCTCGAACCGTAGCCGCCGGTCAGGGCCGCTGCCTGTGCGGCGGCATCTGCGCTGGCATTGCGGGCGTTCTGGGTGTACTGCCGGGCATACTGGCGGTAGAGCGGGTCCTGTGCGTAGCTGTACTGGAAGCTGTCCCGCCCCAGCAGCTGACCGATGAGGTCTTCGATCCGGCCCTGATAGGCGCTCTCGTACTGGCCCGGACGGTTCTGCTGCCAGTTCTTCAGGTCGGCCGCCGCGTCGGTCACACTCTGGCTGGGGCTGTACTCCGCCTTTGCCAGCGCATTCTCCACCTCCCTGCGGCTGCTCAGGCCTGCCGTGCTGTAGGAAGACCGGGCCGCAGGCTGGGCGCTCAGCTCCTCCAAAAGCTGCTGTTCTTTCTTCTTCTCGGTACTCATAGCTTCTCCTTTCTCACTGGATGCTGTTCAGCCGGGTGCGCAGCGATTCCGACATATTTTCCACGTCCAGATTGCAGAGCACATATTGCAGCTGCTCCTGCATCTGGTATAAGTAGTTGCGGATGGCACGGGCATCCTCCGCGTCCATGTTCTCGCTCAGATGGGGCAGGCCGATCTTCGAAAGCCCTGTGACACTTGCCATATCAGTTCACCTCCTGTGCCAGAATGCCGCCTCTCGCGGCGGCGCTCGTCCGGGTCAGGCTGCGCAGGGTGATCTGCCCCCGGCCCTTCAGCCGCAGCCGCAGGCTCCCGCACCGCCGGGGCACGAAGGGGATGTCGAAGCAGCGCCGCCCGTCGGCCGTCCTCTGGGCCAGTGTCTCCCACGCCCCGCCGTCATAGCTCACCGCCAGCTCGAAGCGGCTCTTCGCCTCGGCCTCGAGCCGGAGGGTCAGCCGGGAAAGATACTGTTCTTCCGGGCGGTCCAGCCCGATGTCCCCGCTGACCAGCTCGAACCGCACCTCCTCTTCGAGGCCGTCGGCCCGCTGCCAGTTCTCCTCCCGCTCCGCATCCGCCGCCCAGACCGCCTTGCCATCCCAGAGGTAGAGCTGTCCGCCGCTGCCGGTCATCTCGTAGGAGCAGACGTCCTCCTCCTGCCACAAGCCCCGCTCGGTGTCGTAGACCAGCAGCCGGACGGTCTGGGCTTCGCCGCTGCCCCGCACGAGATGCAGGTAATACCGCCCGTCCAGCGCACCGCCCAGAGCTGACTTCACGTTCCGCAGCCGGGCCGGGTCGAGGGCCGTCGAGACCTTGGTGGGGATGCTTCCATCCCATGCCATCACGCCGTCGGGCGAGAGATAGTAGAGCGTCTCGTTGATGACGCAGAGGCTCCGGGCCGCGCCCTTTGCCACGCCCCGGCAGCGCAGACTGCTCAGCTGGAAATCCGAGGGCTTGGAGCCATAGAGCTTGTGGAGAGTATTCTCCTTGAAGAAAAGTGCATATCCCATGCAGGTGGCCGCGCCAGTGAACGCCCCGTCGCTGCCCACGGTCACAGCATAGCTGTCGGCGGCGATGCCCCGGTAGGAGAACCAGTTGGACGGGTCGCCCAGCTTGCAGGCGTAGATGACGTTCTCCTTGCTGGAACAGCCCCATATCCGGTTGTCGCACTCGGTCAGATAGTCCATGTCCGGCACCCGGCGCTCCAGCCTCACCGTCTCCGCCGAGACGAACTCCCGTCTGACGCTGCCGTCTAGACTCACCCACCGCACCGCTGCGCCGGTGCGGGTCAGACGGCCATAGAACCACTCGCCGCCGGGGTCGGCCCTGACCCGCAGGGCGTCCTCTCTGGCGTCGCAGACGATGCGGTCGCCGTCCAGCCCGCTCCACTGCCCGGCCTGCTCTGCACCCGAGCCGCTGAGGGCCACGGTGTCCTCGGCCCGGAAATTTGCGCCGACGCCCTTGGCCGAAATGCGGCAGCAGTCCAGCACCACCGCCGACCAGTTGCCCGACGCCTCGCTGTACACCTCCAGCGTGCTCTCGCTGCTCCATGGCTTCTCCGGGTCCTCCACCCGGAGGAAGAGCTGCCCATCCTTCGGATCTTCCGGCTCCGAAGGGCCGCTTCCGCTCACCTCGTAGACCCTGCCTTCGGCGTCGCAGGGTGCAAACTCCACGCTGGCGTTCGCCCCCGACCACACCGCCCCCAGTGCGCTCACCTCCCGGCTGACGGTGTCGAAGGCCAGCTTGTCCGGGAAGATCAGAATTTTTGTCCCGATGCCCACCAGCGTCTTTTTTCCGTCCTCCACCGCGTTCTCTAGGGTCACTTCCAGCTCGTCGGGGTCGTCCGGGGTGTAGACGAGTCTGGTGCCGCAGACCATCAGCAGGCCGTTCAGGTGATACATCCCGTTCAGCTCTGCCGTCTCCCGCAGCTTCCGGCGGGGCAGACGGGTGCTCAGGGCCGGGAAGTTCCGGGCCGAAAAGTTGATGCCCGCGCTGTACTCCGCCTCGGTGCAGCTGTACGTCTCGTTCAGCCCGCCGAACACCCGCAGCATATTCCGGGTGTTCTTCAGGCCGTTCCGGTTCGCAAGGATCATCTGTCAGCCCTCCTTCACCAGCGCCACCTACTGCCCCGTACGGGCCGGTAGTTCCGCCGCAGCCACCCGGCCAGCTCGGCCAGAATGCTGTTGTATTGAGCCTGCTCCCCGGCGTAGCGGTCGTTCTCTCCCAGCGCGGCGTCGGTCATGGCGCACAGGTAGTGGGGGTACAAGCTGTCGAAGGGCGGCGGCACCAGCAGCACATCGTCGTCCCGCAGGCCGTCGTCCCATGCGAGATCCGCCCCCACGCCCTCCCGGCTGTCGGCACCGCTGGGGCGGAAGAACCGCTCCCGCAGCATCCCGTCCACCTCGCACAGCCACCGCTGCCGGGTCCGGGCCGCGACACGGCTGCCCGGGCGCAGCTCCTCAGCCCGCTCCATCGCTTCTCCTACCGTCATAAAAAGCCTCCTTTCGCTTTTTCCAAAAAAGCCCGGCAGCGGCGGCCTTTCTCTGCCGTTTCTGCCGGGCCGCGTTTCTCTTACTGGGCCGCAGTCTCTGCTGCAGCGATGCGGGCGGCGGTGTACTCATCCTGCTGCTGGCTGTGCTCCAGCACCTCAGCCACCTCAGGCGGCACCTCCACCTCCACGCCCCGGCGGATCTTGTAGTTCACGCCGTTGACGCTGACGAACAGGTCGCCCTTGTAGCGGCTGTTGTCCTTGAACAGCCGGATGCGGACATTCTTCTTTTCTTCCATGGCTTTCTCCTTCCCACGGGCCTGCTCTTGTAAGCGAGGCCCGCCCTTTCTGTTTTTTACCGGACCTTTCTCGTCCAGCGCAGAGCTGTCACCGCAGGTGACTGAGAGGGCTTAATTCGCCGCCGCAGTACCCGAGTAACTGGACACGCTCTCAATACGCACCATATACTGTTCCACCAGACGTTCCGCCGCACGCATCCCCTTCCAGCCCACGGAAGCGCGCTGGTTCAGCGGGTCGTCGCCGTAGCCCAGCTGCTTGACGATGTGCTCCAGACCGCCGCCTTCCAGCTCGGTGACGCCGTAGGCGTGGGCACCCAGCACCAGAGTGCCGAACACGGCCAGACCCGTCGGGCAGGTGCCGTCCTTCCAGATCTTCGCCTCGCTGGTCTCGATAAAGCGGATGTTGCCCAGCTTGCCGATCTCGCCGCGGTACATGGTCTCGGGGTCGGCGTACTTGTGGGCCTCGATGAACTCCTTGCAGGTCTTGAGGTCGTAGGCCGCATAGGGGTGGATGATGGCGATGTAGCTGTCGCCGATGGGGTCAGCATTCATCGCGCCCAGCTGCGCCGCCGCCTGAAAGAACAGCTTCGGGGTCAGGGTGCAGCTCTTATCCAGCGCTTTGCGGCTGGTGACAGCCGTCTCGGTGCCATCCTCCCCCAGCTTCGGCGCATAGATGACATTGGTGCCGCCGGCCAGCACATCGCGGGTGATGCTGTCCATGGTGCGGCCGGCCTGACTGGCCAGCACACGGGTCGCCTGCACCACATTGTTGTCGATGGCGGTCATCTGCAAAACATCGGTCAGCGGGGTCCAGCCGCCATACTGGTGGAGGTCGCTGGTGATGGTGGTGACATTCAGGGCCTGACCGTTGGGGGTCACGCCCTCGGTCAACGGGGTGTCGGCCTTGGGCAGGCTGTCGTACTTGCGGAACTCGATGGTCTTGCCACCGTTCTGGGGCACGGGGTAGTAGTCCGCGAACTGATCGTGCACCAGACGCGGCTCGGCCTGATCGATGAGGCGCTTTTCGTAGAAGGTCTTCATTTCCTTGGTCATGGTGCCGGTGGTGTTCTGCAGGCTTGCAGAAGCGTCGGCAAAGAGCTGGAGATCCATCTTCATATTGTCGTTTTTCATGTCATTTGTCCTTTCTTTTCCTTGCTTTTTGACCCCTCCTGCATCGGAGAGGTTTTCTTCAGAAACTGATCTTTACCCCGTGCATCGCACGGCGTTCCAGCGCCTCGCGCTGGGCGCGGGTCATGTTGGCCACATCGGCGCGGGTGACGGCTGCGCCGCTGGGGCTGGTGCCGTTCTCCGCCGGGCGGGCCGAGCGCTGGCGGATGCGCTCCACGACGCCCTGCTCCACAGTCCGGGCAGTCTGCTGCAGCGCATCACTGTAATGGGCCAGACGGTAGGCATCCCCCATCCGCATCCCGGGCAGTTCCATCAGACGGCGCATTTCGGGGTTCGCAAGCTCCTGCCGGAGCGAGAAGCCCGGGACGTCCCGGCGGATCATCGCTTCCTCTGCGGCCCAGCGGGCGTGGAGGGCACGGACGGTGTTTTCTCCCGCCTGCAGGCCCGGGACAGGCGGGAGCGGCGCAGGACGTTCCTGCGGTGCAGGCGGCTCTTCCGGCTTTTCCGGTGCAGTCTGCGCCGGCACCTCCGGAGTCTCCCCGCTGCCCTCGTCGGCCCTCATGGTGCCGGAGGCAATGGCCTGCTGGGCCTGTGCGTGGCTGAGGGCGGGGGCGGAAGTGCCTTCACCGCCATCTGCAAACATCTGCAAGTCCACCATCGCCTGTTCGCCCCGGCCGCTCAGGTCGGCAAAGCGGACATGGTCCGGGTAGCGCTCTGCCAGCAGGGCAAAGCCTGCCTTGGCGAACTCGAAGGCCCCCTCCACCCACGGCTTCTGGGGCGCAGCCGCCGTCACCGCCAGACGCGGGCCGTCCGGCTCGTCCCATGCGCCGCTCTTTGTCCCCTCCTCGCCCGCCAGCAGGGCGCAGAGGGTCTGCATCAGGGTGCTTGCTCCTGCACACACGATGTCCTGCCCAGCGGGGGCATAGCCCGCGTGGCCCGAGGCCTCCAACCGGCAGGTGGGGCCTGCCGGGCCGTCCAGCTCGGTATAGTTCACTTTTATCATCTCATTTCTCCTTTCTGCGTCTTCATCGCCCTCGCCATCGCCGCCGTGCTCAGTTCCTCCGCCGGGCCGCTCAGCTTGGGCGGGGCAGGCTGTTCCTGCGCTTCCAGCAGGCCCGTCAGCCGGGCCATCTGAGCCTGCATCTGTGCCAGCTGCCGGGCAAGGGTGCCGTTCTGCCGCACCCGCTGGCGCACCTTCTCAATGCCCTCGAAGTCCATCATTTCCAGTGCCGCCAGCGCCGCATCGGCGTTGGCCGGGGCAAAAAAGCCCAGCTGATAGCACTCCTTGGCCGTCTCATTCTGGGAAAGACGGCTGAAGGTAGACTTCTTCTCCGCGCTCACCACGATGTCGAACACCGGCTCACGGCTGCCCAGCTCCACACCGCCCACGACCTTCGCCGGCCGGGCGCGGAGCACCTCGCCCGAAAACCGGACAAACTCGCTCTCGCCGCCCTTTCCCGTGATGCGGAAGATGCGCTCCTCGTCGTAGAACTGCCGCATCAGCTCGATGATGAGGTAGCACTCCTTGGCAAATGCCCGGTACGCGCTCTTGAGCATATCCCGGCTGAGCTTGCTGCCCGCCTCCTGCAAAGCAGCGATGGCCGAAGCCGCCGTGACGCCTCCGGCAGTGCCGCCCTGCGTCATGTCGCGGTTGCCGCTGATCTCCTTCAGCTCCTCGATGCGGCTGTTGCGGTAGCTCAGGCTGTTGCCCTGCAGTCCCGCCGTCTGCATCGGCCGGAAGCTGTCGTCGTTCAGCCGCCCCGCCACATGGATGATGTCTCGGGACAGGTCGGTCAGCTCCTCCTCGTTGACCCCTGCTGTGTCGCTCAGGACATACCGCTGCCGGGCCGAGAGCAGGACGTTCTCGTCCATGGCGTGGTTCATCCGGTCGATGGCGGTCTGGCATTCCTTCATCACGTCGATGTACCCGAAACCAGCCGGGCTGTCCTCCTCCATGAACAGCGGGTCGAACACAAAAGGATACCTGCCGTGGTCGTAGAATCCCCGTTCGGCCAGTGCCGTGTCGTTCTCGCTGGCGTAGAGCACCACGCCGTTGCAGAACTTGCAGTAGTGCAGCACGCTCCGGCCCTCCGGCGAGAGCTTTTTGTAGTACCAGTCCACCACGACGCTCTTGCTGCTGGTGTCGAGGCCGCCGTCGTGGATGTAGCGGGGCACATCGAGGACGCTGGCGGTGTGCCCTGCCAGTTGAGGCCAGCGCTCTTCCAGCTGGTTCGAGTCCGCCAGACTCAGCGAAAAGAAATGGGGCGACGCCTGAATGTCGTCCACGCCCGGCTCCCAGTAGAGCATCAGCAGGTTCATGGGCCGGATGCTGATCTCGCCCACGCCGCCCCGCTGCTCCGGGTCCCAGAACACCCCCTTGACGCCGGTGCCCTGCTTGAGCTTGCGCCACCATGTGTCGCTGTACACCTGCTCGTAGTCAGCCTGTTCCAGCACTACGGGCAAAACGCTGGAAAGCGCCTGTGCCGCAGCCTCATCGTCCTCGGCCCGGGGCAGGACGTTGGGGCTGGGGTAGTTGTCCATCGCGTCGGCGTGCTTGTTGGCGATGGAGTTGAACAGCCACCCGCTGGACGGCTGGGGCTTGCCCTCCATCATGGGGTTCTGGTAGTTCTTCCAGTGCCCCATCCGGAACCACAGCTCGTTATCCACCAAGCGCTTGTCCAGCGCCGCCTTGCCTGCCTTGTACCGCTGCAAGATCTGTGCCGCCTCGCCCACCTCCTCCGGCCCGATGGGCGGCTTTTCTCTCATCTCGTCCAATGTAACTCCTTTCTGCCCTCTGTCGCAGGGCACTTCCGTTTCTACCGCTGGCGGGCTTTGCTCGTCCAGCTCAGACCTGCCCGGCCTGCCAACGCCTCTCCCTTTCACACCCTCAGAAATCTCGCCCTCCCATGCAGCTCCAGCGGGTCATCCCGCACCGTCGGCTCGGCGATCTGCCGGGGCGGCGAGATGGGGTTCTCCATCAGCACATAGCGGCACTCGTCGTAGATATGATCCTCCTGCCGGGTGTCGATGTCCTCCACATTGCTCTCGTCGTACACAAGGTTCGGGATGGTGCGGATGAAGTGTTTGCAGGTATGGAACACCTGCAGCATCGGCCTGCCCTCCTCGTCGAAATGCAGCCGGTAGTGGAACTGCATCTTGCCCGCCAGACGGGTGTGGTCGCCGGGCCTCCAATGCAGGAAATTCGGGCTTTTCTCCTGCATATCCGCGACGCTCTCGCCCCGGCTCTGGTCAAAGATGGCCGGGTCGGCGATGCCTGTGATCACCCGCCCCCGGAGCATCGGGTCGTTCTGCTCGGCCTCCCGGATGCGCCGGGCCTGTTCCACCGGGTCGAGGTGCGTTCCCTCGTCGGGTCGGCCCGTGCAGCCGTAAAGCTCCTTGATGCGGTAGAGCCGCCCCTCCTCGTCCGCCGCGTACCACCCCACCGAGAACGGCTTCGAATAGCCGAAGTCATACCCCCGGTAGATTTTCCAGTGCTTCGGGATGGCAAAGGGCGCGATGACATGGGTCCAGCGCTGGTCCTCGTAATGCTTCGGGTCGTTCCGCCACTCGGTGAACACCTGCCCGGAAAAGCTGTCCCAGCTGCCATAGAGCAGCGCCTGCTTTTCCGCCTCCGGCATGACTGCGAGGCTGGCCAGATAGCCCGGGTCGTTCTTCAGCAGGGCGGGGTTGTCAAAGACGCTGGACGGGATGAACACCCTCGCCCGCCGGAGCATCTTTTCCGTACCGTCCGGCATCTGCACCGTGCACTCCTCCTCAATGGGGGTTCCGGGCGGGGCAGGAGTGATGAACCTTGCCTTGACCCAGCCGTGGCCCACCCCGCCGGGGTTGGTGGTGGCCCGCAGGTACACCCGTGTGCCGGGGCCGGTGGGACGGTTGCGGCTCATCATATAGCTGTACTCCTCCCACTCGAAGTGGGTCAGCTCATCGAAGCCGATGAAGTCGAAGGCCTTGCCCTGATAGTTCGTCCGGTCTTTCGTGTACTGCATCGAGCCGAAGTAGATCTTCGCCCCGCTGGGGAAGACCCACACATGACTCGTGGCGTTGTACTGCGCCTCCGGGAAAGCCCGGAGATAGTAGCGCTGGCTCTTGTCCACGAGGTCGGACAGCTGCGGGTAGGTCTTGCGGAGGATGAGCGCCCGGTAGTGGGGGATGTGCACCTGCCGCAGTGCCTCGATGACGAGGGCGTCGCTCTTTCCGCCGCCTGCCGCGCCGCCGTAAAGCGCCTCCGGCTCAGGCCGCCGCATAAATTCCAGCTGCCTCGGCTGGGGCTTCCAGACGATGTTCCGCTCCTTGTTTTCTTCCATCATGCCTCCTCCACCGGCGGCAGCAGCACCACGCCGCATTCCCGCCCTTCTTCCTCCATTTCTTGGTCGTTCAGGGTCTTCGTCACGCCTGTCAGGTCTTTCAGCACGGCGGTGGCCTCCTTGAGATCCTTCATGAGGCCGGTGTCGGTGCTTTTTTCCTTCCGGGCCGCACGCTGGCGGGCGTTCAGGCCCTTGATCTCCTGCACCAGCATGGTGCTCAGGGTGTCTGCGGCCTTCTGAAGATTTTTCATCCCATTGGACGCCTCCTGTTTTTCCTGCCCCATCCTGTGTTCTCACATCCTTTCGTTCTTTCGTTGGCAAAAGGATACCACGCTTTTTCCCTCCGCAGGAGTACATACTTTTTGATTCGTCTTTGTATCTTTCGCTGCGTTTTATCCCTATAGTAATATTTTCAGGTAAGAAAAATCCCCTGCCTGTGTTCTTTTCCACAGACAGGGGCTTTTTGCACGATTTTCTGCGCAAAGTCTCCGGGAGGCGCTCCGTTTTCTTTTACAGCGTTTCCACCCGGTCGAACAGCGCTTTCGCGGCTTCCACGGCCTCCTTGCTGCCGAACGCCACCCGAACGCCCTTCTCCATCCGGGCAGACAGGTCCGCCGCCTCAGCCTTGAGGGCGGCAGCATCCACACTGCACAGGCTCTTCCGCTCGGCGGCGTTCATCTCGTCGGTGATGCCGCAGAAATACTTGCAGTCGGTGGCCGCAGCCTCGTCCCGGGGCTTGCGCGGGGTGTCCAGCTTGGCCGCAGCGCCCACAATGAATTCGTTCATATCGTTTTCGGTGTAATCGCGCCCCGCCAGCTCTGCCGGCCCGGCGGCAAAGGCCTCGTAGCTCTCCGCCAGATGGGGGTCACGGTAGGTGTAGAGGTACTCCACATCGTCGTTCTGGGTCACCATGCCGGTGCCGTAAGCGCCGCCCACCTCCCGGATGCTGTGCCACAGATACTCGTAGCTCATCACCCGGGCCAGAACCTTCCGCTCCAAGCGCCGCTCCATCGGCCATGCCAGAACATCATAGTTCACGCCGCCGTCGATGACGAAGGCCTCGTTCACCGCCGGGGCCAGCGCTTCCCGGTAGGGCACCGCTGCGCGGCGCTCTCCGGCCGCAAAAGCACTGCCGGGCAGCAGCTTTTTCAGGGTGTCCAGTGCTGCATCGCTGCCGTGGAGGCTGACCGTCAGGGCGTTCCCGCCCAGCACCTTCTCCCGCAGCGCTTCCAGCTTCCGGCCCAGTCCGGCCCAGTCGGCTTCTTCCTGCAGCCCGCAGAGGAAGTGGTAGTAGCTCACGCCACTGCACCGCTCGTTCATGGCGGCCTCCACCGAGAAGTGGGCCGCCGCACGCATCGACGCAAAGGCATGGCCCTCCCGCAGGAATCTCTGCTCCATCATCAGCTTCTGCTGGCTGACCACCCGCTCCATCGCGGCTTCTGCCTGCGGGCCGGTGAGCTTCGTTTCATACAGCCACTCGCCGCCCAGCTCCACAGCCTTTTCGAGGCTGCGTTCCAGCAGACTCATCCCGGCCACCAGCTTTGCATGGACCGGTCGGCCCGGCTGGCGGCCGGTCCAGCCGTCCACCCATGCGCCGCTGCGGCCCAGCCATGTGTTCCGCAGGGTGTTCAGCTCCTGTGCCGTGTGCTTCCCGGTGTCCAGCTCGTCCACCACATCGGTCAGCAGGTTCAGATAGGGCATCTCCTCCGGCGCTGCATTGCCGATGTCGTAGTAGAAGTTCAGGTAGGTGCTGCCCGCCGAAGGGTGATGCAGCAGCTCGGCCCCGGCCAGCATCCCGCCCCGGCCCGGGGTCAGCTTCTTGCCCTCGCCGAGGTCGGCAGCGGTCAACGGATGGTCCAGCACCAGCTTGCCGTCGGTGCGGGCGGCCCGGCCCTCTTCCTCCTTCTTGGGCAGGGCGGGCACTTGGATGACCTCCACCGGCGCGGGCGCGAACAGCTCCCGCAGCAGCTCGTTGAACCACCCCTTTTCCAGCTTCTCCCGCAGCGAGGCGAACAGCCCGTTGGTATGCAGCAGCAGGGCCGGGTCGCCGGTGTGGAGCCAGCCGGTGGATGCATGGATGGCGTCCAGCACACCGTCCGGGATGCTGCCCGGGCGCTCAAGGGAAGCGAACTCGGTGGAGTTGAGGCTTGCCATCAGCAGCTCTTCGGGGATGCCCTTTTCGAGGATGCCGTCCACAGCATTCCGGACAGCGGCAGCGAATTTCCCTGCCGACGCCTCGGTGGCCCCCCGCAGTACCAGCTCCAGCGTCGGCTGCAAGGTGCTGTCGTCGAAGCCCACATCAATGTCCGCCCCCAGCTTCTCTTCCAGCAGGGCGGCTTTCAGGGGCGACTGGTTGTTGCCCAGCAGGGCGTCCAGCAGGATCTCCACACCCAGCTGGCGCTCCCGGTCCGCGAACGCGCCGGTGTACCACGCCAGCGCGCACTGTGCCTCGTCCGGCTCGGGCTTTTCGGTGTAGTAGGGGATGTGCAGCCGCACACCGGCCTGCTCGTCCTGCACCGTCAGCCGGAGGCGGCTGACACTCTTGGGCATATGGCTCAGATACTGCTCATCGAGGAAGGCCAGCTTCTCGGCCATGTCCATCTTACCGTAGAGGGTAATGCAGCAGTTGTCCGCACTGTAATGACGGCGGTAGACCCGGACATACTTCTCATAGGTCAGCGCCGGGATGGAGGCCGGGTCGCCTCCGGAGACGAAGCCGTAGGCCGTGTCCGGGAACATCGCCCGGCTCAGGGCGTTCTGCAGCTGGGCATCCGGCGTCGCCAGTGCGCCCTGCATCTCGTTGTAGACGACGCCGCTCACCGTGCCGTCCTCGTCCCGGTGCCAGCCCTCCTGCTCGAACACGCCCCGGTCCACCATCGCCAGCGGGCAGAACACCGCGTTGAGGTAGACGTCCATCAGGTTCTTGAAGTCCGTCTCGTTGGGCGTTGCGAAGGGGTAGACCGTCTTGTCCGGGAAGGTCATGGCATTCAGGAAGGAGGCCATGCTGCTCTTGAGCAGCTGCAAAAACGGCGACTTCACCGGGTATTTCTCGCTGCCCGCCAGCACCGAGTGCTCGAGGATGTGGAACACGCCGGTATCGTCGGAGGGAAAGGTGCCGAATCCGATGCCGAAGGCCTTGTTGTCGTCGTCGTTCTCCACCAGCAGGACAGCCGCCCCGCTGACGTCGTGGGTCAGCACAGTCAGCGTCCCGTGCTGTTCGGGGCACTCCTCGCGCTTGACGAGGGTATAGCCGGGATATTGTTTCATGGTCTTGCTCCTTTGCGTTTTCTGGATTTTTCTCTATTGTATCATCCTGCCCGCCAAAACACAATGAACGGTTTGTGAATCATAACTTCCCGGACGCAAAAAGGCCTCCCCTCGAAGGGGAAGCCTCTCTGCATGTATCGGGAATTATTGAAGGAATTTTCGTTGCTCTATGAGATGCAAATTTGGAAATCAAACCTTCTGAACCAGGAAGATAGCTCTGCCAATCGGACGCTTTTCGCCTTCCATACCGGGTGCCCAAATCAAATCCTCAGGCAGAGTGATGTCGTCCGTAGAGATATATGCTGCATCACCGGGCATCTTAACAACCAGCTTGCGCTGGTTGTCAGCAGCAGTACCGTTGATGAGCTGCAAAGTAACTCTGACATTGATCGAAGTATCGACCGTCTTCTTCACCTTAACGATAGCCAAAAGCGTGTTACCATTGTCAATGATCTCGACCGGAGTAGTGTCGGCCAGCTCATAGCCCTGCGGGATCTTGTCCGCAGGAATGCTCTTGGGGTCAACGACGGTAGCATCCTTCAGAACGGGATGCTCATAATCATCGCCGCCATTTCCAACGCCTGCGCCGCCATTGTCAACATCAGCAAAGATAATCTTTACCGACTTGCTCGTCGTGCCCGGCACATCCGGAACTTCCGTACCGGGGACCTTACTGCTGCTGTCGCCGCCATCACAGCCTGCCAGCACACCTGCTGCGGCAACAGCCAGAGCCGCAACACCAGCGCTCTTGAGGAAACGGCGGCGGGAAATCATATCCAGTCTCATAATTAAAACCTCCACATTGTTTTAGAGGTCTTTCCCCGCTCGCATTTTCTTCCTTCCGGGCGTAAGGCAAACCTCTGTTCTGATTCATTATACCCCCCCCCCCGATTATATTTGTCAAGAGGTTTCAGTATTTTTGTGGCGGCTTTCTGCATAAAAAATCGCCCGGCTTTTCTGCGTTTTCCACAAAATATAGCAGTTTGTGTTTTGAATGCACAAGCACCATCCGCAAGCTGCGTATCGCAGCTATGCCGTTTTGATAGGCGCTATTTTTGAAAGTCACAATAAAAAGAGAGCTGTGCAGGACAGCTCTCTCCGTTTCCGCTTTTTATGAAATTTATGCCGTTTCTCCCTGACGGCAGGACACCCGGAACAGTACGAATCCCACGACGAACAGCACGATGAGGGAGCCGACGCCCACATTGGCGCTGCCGGTCAGCTGGCTCCCCACGCTGACGATCATCGTCCCGAGGAAGGATGCCCCCTTGCCGCAGATGTCGAAAAGCCCGAAGTACTCGCCCGACTTCTCCGGCGGGATGATCTTTGCGAAGTGGGAGCGGCTGAGGGCCTGCACGCCGCCTTGGAACATCCCCACGATGACGGCCAGCACCCAGAACTGCCACTGCCGGGTCAGAAAGAACGCAAACACCGCGATGCCCGCATAGGCCGCGATACAGACCGGGATGAGCTTCGACGAGGGATACTCGTTGGACAGCCGCCCGAAGATGAGGGCCGACGGGAACGCCACGATCTGCGTCACCAGCAGCGCCAGCAGCAGTCCGGTGGTGTCCAGCCCCAGCGCCGTGCCGTAGGCCGTGGCCATGTCGATAATGGTATACACGCCGTCGATGTAGCAGAAGAACGCCAGCAGGAACCAGAACACCTGCTTGTCCTCCGGCAGATGCCGCAGGGTCTGGCCGATGCGGGCAAAGCTCTGGCGTACTGCGTGCTCTTCCACCTCCACATAGTGGATCTGTCGGTAGCTTTTCAGCAGCGGCAGGGTGGTCACGAGCCACCACACCGCCGTCAGGATAAGCGCGATGTTCAGCGCCGTCATCTGGCTGAGGCCAATGGCCCCCGCCCCCAGCACAAGGCCGAGACAGACCACGAAGGGCACGCAGCTGCCGATGTAGCCCCACGCATAGCCCCGGCTGGACACCTCATCCATCCGCTCCGGCGTGGTCACATCCCCGAGCATGGAGTCGTAGAACACCAGACTGCCCGAAAATCCCACCTTCGCAATGACGAAGATGACGAGGAAGGGCAGCCACGCCGACGCCGCGCCCATGGCGCAGCATCCCACGATGCCCACGCCGACGCAGAGCATGAAGATGGGCTTCTTGAAGCCTCTGGTGTCCGCCACCGTGCCGAGGATCGGGCTGAGGATGGCCGTGATGATGGTCACGACCGAGCTGGCATAGCCCCAGTAGGCCAGATACTCCACCGAGGTCAGGCCGCCGCTCTCTGCCAGTGCGTTGAAGAAAATGGGGATAAGGGTCGCCACCATCAGCACAAAGGCCGAGTTTCCCACGTCGTACAGGATCCAGTTCCGTTCCAGCCTCGTCAGGCGAAAATTGCCATTCTTTCCCATCCAGTGCTCCTCTCAGTCTTCCCCGAACGTGTGCTGATATTCCGGCCCCAGCGGCTTTCCTCCGGCATACTCGCCGATGAGCCGCACCGCCAGCGGCACAGCCGTCTTGTACAGCTCCTCGAGCTTCCGGCTGCTCTGGACACACTTGGGGTTGGGCTGCGGGTTCGCCACAAGGCCGTGCATAAACTCATACTTCCCGGCGGCGCGCATCCCGGCCAGCACCACCCAGCGTTTGACGGGGTTCGCCGCCTGCAGCATATGGTGCACCGAGATCATCCCCTTCATCGCCGCCAGCGTCTCGTCCACCGTGACGCCCTCATAAAAAGGCGCGACGACCTCCGCCCGCTGGCGGCTGGGCTTGATGTGGCTGGCCGTGAAGAACTTCATAGGGTCATAGCCGTCCTCCCGCAGCAAGGCGTTGTCGAACTCTGTCTCGATCTCACAGTGGCTCACGCCGCTCTCCCGGACATAGGCCTCCACATAGGGGTGACAGGTGCTGTCCAGCGCAAAATGGCAGACGAAGCCCAGCGCGTAGGCCAGCGCAGCGTCCTTATCCGCCGCGTGTTCCACCACGGCCCGGGCGCGGGTGAAAAATACCTCGCCCTTTTCCTCGTGCATGGCATTCCCCAAACGGTTCACCGGGTTCGTCTGCAATGCCTTGTAATAAAACATCAGGTCCGGCCCGTGGAGGCCCATATCGTAGAGCTCCCGGTGCTGCTCCAGCGTCTGGCGCAGCCCGTCCGGAAGCAGGGCCAGAACATCCGCGCCAAAGCGGCGGTGTGCGTAGGTAGAAGGCATGATACCGCCCCTTTTCGTTTATTTTTCGTATTCCTGCGGCAGCTCGTTCTTCAGGCCGCGCTCCATCAGGGACTTGACGGCCTCCGCCGCGCTCATCCCCTTGTTGACGATGGCGTTGACGGTCTGGACGATGGGCATTTCCACCTGATACCGCTCGGCCAGCTCCAGCGCGGCGGGCAGGGCGTTCATGCCCTCCACCACCATGCCCACTTCCTTGACGGCGTGCTCCGGGGTCTCGCCCTTACCGATAAGGATACCGGCGCGGTTGTTGCGGCTGTGCATACTGGTGGCCGTCACGATGAGGTCGCCGATGCCGGCCAGACCCGCAAAGGTGTGGATGTTGCAGCCCATCGCCACGCCCAGACGGGCGATCTCGGCGATGCCCCGGGTGATGAGGGCGGCGCGGGCGTTGTCGCCGTAGCCGAGGCCGGTGGAGATGCCGACGCCCAGCGCGATGACGTTCTTCATGGCACCGCTCAGCTCCACGCCCTTGATGTCGTCATTGGTGTAGACGCGCATGACGTTGTTGGTAAAGACCTCCTGCACGAAGGCCGCAGCCTCGGCGTCCTTGCTGGCCGACACGATGGTGGTGGGCAGGTCGATGGCCACCTCCTCTGCGTGGGTGGGGCCGGACAGGGCCACAAGGCGGACATTCTTCGGGCCGCCCTCCCGGCCCAGCTCATCGGCAAGGATCTCCGTCATGGTGTACAGCGTGTCCGGCTCGATGCCCTTTGCCACGTCCACGATGATCTGGCCGTCGGCCACATAGGGCCGGGCCTTTGCTGCCGTGGAGCGGACGAAGACCGACGGCACCGCGAACAGCAGGATGTCCTTGTCCTTGCAGACCTCCTCGATGCTCTTGGTGAACCGCAGCTCCTCCGGGATCTTCATCTGCGGCAGGTTGGGGTGGACGCGGGTCGTCGAAAGGTCATCGATCTCCTTCTCGATGGCCGACCAGACCAGCACATCGTTCCCGCTCACCGTCAGCATCCGTGCAAGGGCCATGCCCCAAGTTCCAGCGCCCAGAATACCAATACGTTTCATCACGTTTGTCCTCCGTATCCGCCGCGCTCCCATCTGCCGGGGCGTGCGGCCTGTTCTGCCCGTGCCACCGCACAGGTCTATTCGATTCTATTGTACCCGAAAGCCCCTGCCGCGTCAACTGTTCCGCCGTTGTGCACAAAGTTCATGCATCTTTTTCATTCATTTCATCCATACCATGCAATTTTTCGAAACCATTTGCGTTCCCCCGGGAATCATGCTATAGTATTCTGGTAGGATTTGTAGGATTTTCTGCTCAGACCCTTGACTGAAAGTATGGTTTAAAGGTGTATCATGAGCTTTCCTGCTGTTCCATCGGTTTATCGCATTTTTCAAAAAGTGCGATAAAAAGTCGAACTGCTCTATTTTTCATTTTGAAGAAGGACATCATCCATGCTGGAATCTTTGTTATCCAACCGCACCATCAGCGTGCTCTGGGAGGCCCTGCCCCGCATCCTGTCGGCGGGCCTCACCATGACCATCCCCCTCACCCTCGTCTCGTTCACTCTGGCGATGGTGCTGGCCGTAGCCGTGGCTCTGGTGCAGTACGCCCGGGTGCCGGTGCTGAGTCAGCTGGCCCGGTTCTACATCTGGGTCATCCGGGGCACACCGCTTCTGGTGCAGCTCTTCATCATCTTCTATGGCCTGCCCAGCGTGGGCATCATGCTGGACGCCTTTCCGGCGGCGGTCATCGCTTTCGCCTTCAACGAGGGCGCTTACTGTGCCGAGACCATGCGCGGTGCGCTGGAAAGCGTGCCGCAGGGCCAGCTGGAGGCCGGCTGCTGCGTGGGCATGAGCTGGTGGCAGATCATGCGCCGCATCGTGCTGCCGCAGGCCCTGCGCACCGCCGTGCCCGCCCTCTCCAACTCCCTCATCGGCATGATCAAGGACACCTCTCTGGCCTCCAACATCACCGTGGCGGAGCTGTTCATGGCCGGCCAGCGGGTCGCGGCCCGCACCTACATCTTCCTGCCCATCTACTGCGAGGTGGCGGTGGTGTATCTGCTGTTCTGTACCGTCATCACCAAGCTGCAGGGGCTGCTGGAGCGCCAGCTCAACGCCCACGGCTTCCAGTAAGAAAGGAGTATGGCTGTTATGGCAATGTTAGAGATCCGCGGCGTCCGCAAATCCTTCCATACATATGCAAAGCCCGGCGTCCGTCCCGGCATCTTTGGCCGTGCCCCGAAGCCGGTCAGCAGCCTTGACGTGCTGCGCGGCGTCGATCTGACGGTGGAAAAAGGCGACGTCGTCGCCATCCTCGGCCCCTCCGGCTCCGGCAAGACCACCCTGCTGCGCTGTCTCAACTTCCTCGAGACCGCCGACGCGGGCACCCTCACCTTCGACGGTGAGGCCTTCGACCTTGCCCACGCCGACCGGGCCTCCATCGCACGGCTGCGTCGGAAAACGGCCTTCGTTTTCCAGAACTATAACCTCTTCCGCAACAAGACGGCCCTCCAGAACGTCACCGAGGGCCTCATCGTTGCCCGGAAAATGCCCAAAAACGAGGCCAACGCCATCGGCATGAAGATGCTGGAAAAGGTCGGCCTCGCCGACCGGGCCGACTACTACCCCCGCCAGCTCTCGGGCGGTCAGCAGCAGCGTGTGGCCATCGCCCGTGCCCTCGCCTCCGACCCCGAGATCATCTATTTCGACGAGCCGACCAGCGCCCTCGACCCCGAGCTGACCGGCGAGGTGCTGGCTGTCATGCGGCAGCTGGCACAGGAGGGGATGACCATGCTGGTCGTCACCCATGAGATGGGCTTTGCCCGCAACGTCTCCTCCCGCACTGTCTTCATGGAGAACGGCGTCGTGGTGGAGGAAGCCCCCTCGCAGGAGTTCTTCGCCCACCCCAAAGAGGCCCGCACCCGCGAGTTCCTGCAAAAGATCTCGCATACCGAAGCCTGACGCCTCTCCCAAGCTTTTACCACAGAAAGGACTATTATTATGAAACGCAGAACCTTTATCTCCCTGATGAGTGTCATGGCTGCCGCCGGGGCCCTCTCGCTGGCTGGCTGCTCTTCCAGCAAGTCCGCTTCCTCCGCCGCTGCCAACAAGCTGGAGACCATCCAGTCCAACGGCAAGCTGGTCGTCGCGCTGGAAGGCGCATGGCAGCCCTGGAGCTTCCACGATGACAGCGACACCCTCGTCGGCTACGACGTCGAGGTCTCCCGCGCCATCGCCGAAAAGCTGGGCGTCGAGCCGGAGTATGTCGAGAGCGACTGGGACAGCCTCTTCGCCGGTCTGGACGCCGGCCGCTATGACCTCGTCTGCAACGGCGTCGAGGTCACGGAGGAGCGCGCCAAGACCTACGACTTCACCACCCCCTACGGCTACATCCACACCGCTCTCGCCGTCCGCAAGGACAACGAGGACATCAAGAGCTTTGAGGACCTCGCAGGCAAGACCACGGCTAATAGCCCTGCCTCCACCTATATGGAGCTGGCCGAGAGCTACGGCGCTACCGTGCAGGGCATCGACACGCTGGAGGAGACCATCCAGCTGCTGACTGCCGGCCGCATCGACGCCACCCTGAACGCCGACGTCTCCTTCTACGACTACCTGAATGTCCATCCGGACGCCAACTTCAAGCTGGTGGCCCAGACTGAAGAGGCCTCCCATGTCGCCATCCCCGTGCTCAAGAGTGACGACACCTCCTTCCTCGACGCCCTCAACAGCGCCATCGAAGCACTGCGTGCCGACGGCACCCTCAAGGAGCTGAGCGAAAAGTACTTCGGCGAGGACATCTCTTCCGAGAACTGATCCCGGCCCACCGGAGGCACATTACGACCTGCGCAGCAGTCTCTCTTTATCCTGTGATCAGCGCCACTGCCACGTCGTTGACGTTTGTTCCGGTGGCCCCGGTGATGATCAGCCCCTCTGCCGCCTGTAAGGCGTGATAGGCATCGTTATTTTTCAGGGTGTCGAACACGTTCCAGCCCTTTGCCGCCAGAGCGGCGGCGGTATCGCCGTCCACATAGCCGCCAGCGGCATCGGTGGGGCCGTCGGTGCCGTCGCTGCCCACTGAGAAGACTGCCGCGTCCAGCCCGGCAAGAGCCGGAGCCGCCGCAAGGGCGATCTCCTGATTGCGGCCGCCGAGACCCTTCCCGGTCAGGTGCACCACAGTCTCGCCGCCTGCGATAAAGGCCAGCTTCCGGCCCTGCCCCGCATGGGTGCGGACGATGGAGCCAAGGAAGCTGCCTGCCTCCCGTGCCTCGCAGCAGAGCCGGTCGGTGAGGACGACCGGCTCATAGCCCCGCGCCCGGCAGGCACTGGCTGCAGCTGCACACAGTTCCCGGACGCTGCCGGTGATCCGGGTCGTCACGTTATCGAGCGCTTTCGGCGTTTCCTGTGCCAGAAGCGCTTTCGCCTGTTCCGACAGGTTCAGCCGATACTTTTCCGCAATGGCAAGCGCCTGCGCGCAGGTGGAGGAGTCCGGCACCGCCGGGCCGCTGGCGATCATGTCCAGCGGGTCGCCCAGAATATCACTGAGGACGATGCTGAATACGTTTGCCGGAGCGCAGCGCTGTGCGAACCGCCCTCCCTTGACCCCGGAAAGCCGCTTGCGGATGGTGTTCATCTCCACGATGTCGGCCCCGCTGGCAAGGAGCTGATGGGTGATGTCCTGCAATTCCCCGCCGGGGAGCAGCGGCTTTTCAAACAACGCGCTGCCGCCGCCCGAGAGCAGAAACAGTACCGTATCTTCTGCGGTCAGCCCCTGCACCAGCTCCAGCGCCTTTTCGGTGGCCGCAAAGCCGTTTTCGTCCGGGACGGGATGGCCTGCTTCATAACAGTCCACCCCGGAGATCTGGCCTTTGACGTGGCCATACTTGGTCACGACCACGCCGCCGTCCACCCGGCCCAGTGCTTCCACGGCGGCGCGGGCCATCTGCCATCCGGCCTTGCCCGCTGCCACCAGCAGCACCTTGCCGCCCTTGGGCTGAAAGGCTTTCAGTGCACGGCGGACGGCCTCGTCCGGCAGGACAGCGCTCAGGCTGGCCCCGATGATGGCGTCGGCATCCCTTCGCAGCGTTTCGTTCATCCTCATGTCCTCCATTTTTGCGGAGCCCCGCTCTTCCGGCGCAGGCCCTTTTGCTCTGATTATAGCACGGATCTGCCGGTCTGTGGGGAATTTTTTGCTCCTTCACCTTGCTCCAGAGGGCAGCGCCGCCAACTATCATATCGCGCTGGACAGCGGGGTCATCGGCATCGAAACGTGTGCCAAGATCATGGAAAGCCTTGTCTGAACGGTGCTTTCCGGGCCAATAACGTAAAATGCCGCCCACCTGCGTGACAACAGCGCAGGCGGGCGGCATTGTTTTTCCGGTCAGAGCTTATTTCAGCACTTTAGTTCCGGTCACAGGGTCGGGGATGCCCAGCAGGGCCAGAATAATGGCCATCCGGATATAAACGCCGTTGTGGACTTGGTCGAAGTAGGCGGCACGGGGGTCGCTGTCCACGTCCAGCTTGATCTCGTCGATGCGGGGCAGCGGGTGCAGCACCGGCATATCCGATGGGGCCAGCTCCAAGAGCTTGGCGTTCAGGGAGTAGCAGCCTTTCAACCGGAGGTAGTCCTCTTCGTTGAAAAAGCGCTCCTGCTGGATGCGGGTCATATAGAGCACGTCCAGATGCGGCAGCTCGGCTTCGAGGTCTGCCGTCTCCTTGTAGGTCTGATGGAGCGGCGTCAGGGTCTCGTCCTTGACGTACTGGGGGATGCGCAGCTCCTCCGGCGAGATGAACACGAAGCGATTCCCCTCGAACTGGCTGAGGGCTGCGGTCAGGGAGTGGACCGTCCGGCCAAATTTGAGGTCGCCGCAGAAGCCCACCGTCAGGTGATCCAGCCGCCCTTTGCGCTGGCGGATGGTCATCAGGTCGATCATGGTCTGGGAGGGGTGGGCGTGCCCGCCGTCGCCTGCATTGATGACAGGCACCCGTGCATACAGGGACGCCCGGAGCGGTGCGCCCTCTTTCGGGTGGCGCATGGCGATGACATCGGCATAATTGCTCACGACGCGGGCAGTATCTGCCACCGTCTCACCCTTGCTGGCACTGGACAGCTGTGCCCCGGCAAAGCCCAGCGTCTTGCCGCCCAGCCGCAGCATGGCCGACTCGAAGGAAAGCCGGGTGCGGGTGGACGGCTCGTAGAACAGCGTCGCCAGAATGCGCCCATCGCAGAGATGTGCATAGGGCGCGGGGTCTGCCTCCATCCGGTCTGCAAGGTCGAGAAGGGCCAGCTGTTCGTCCAGAGAAAAGCTGTTCGGCTCAATAAAGTGTCTCACAGCCATTCTCCTTTCAGCACAAACTTCTCGCGCTCCGCGCCCGTGGAGATGAACTGGATCGCATGGCCCAGCTGCTGTTCGAGGAACTCCACATAGCCCTTCGCTTCCTTGGGCAGGTCATCCCAGCTCTTGCAGCCGGAAATATCCCTGTTCCAGCCGGGCAGCATCGTGACCACCGGCTCCATCCGGTCGAGGTCGGACAGGGTATCGAAGCGGGGGACTTCCACACCATCCAGCCTGTAACCGGTGATGACCGGGATCTCCTTCATGCTGCTGAGGACATCCAGCTTGGTGAGGGCGATCTTATCCGCCCCCTGACAGGCCAGACCGTACCGACTGGCCACGCAGTCGAAGGGGCCGACCCGGCGGGGACGGCCTGTGGCCGCACCGTATTCCCCGCCTGCCTTGCGCAGCTTCTCGTTCCAGTCCTCGCCCATGGCGTTCTCAGCGGCAAAAGGACCGGCACCTACGCAGGTGGAATACGCTTTCAGCACGCCCACCACATGGTCGAGGCGGCAGTTGGGGATGCCGGCCCCCAGCGGTGCGTAAGCTGCCAGCGTGTTGGAGCTGGATGTAAACGGGAAGATACCGTAATCAATATCCCGCATCGCACCCAGCTGGGCTTCCAGCACGATGCGCTTGCCGCTGTCGTGAGCTTCCTGCAAAAAGGCCCCCACATCGCAGATGTACGGTGCAAACTGCTCCGCCTGTGCTCTGCACCAGCTCAGCAGCGCATCGTAGGACATCTTTTCCTGATGGTAGCAGCCCGCCAGCTCCATGTTCTTGGAGTCCAAAATCATGTGCAGACGGTTCTGGGTGCGCTCCTCGTCCAGATGGAGCAGGTCGCCCAAACGCAGGGTCTTTTTGCGGTATTTGTCGCTGTAAGCGTAGGCAATGCCGCGCCGGGTGGAGCCGAAGGCACTGCCCTTTTGGGCAAGGCGGTCTTCTTCCAGCCCGTCCTGCACCTTATGCCACGGCATGGAGATGGTAGCTTTGTCGGAGAGCTTCAGGTTCTTAGGGCTGATCTCCACGCCGCGGGCCTCGATGGCCTGCATCTCGCCTGCAAGATGGTCAAGGTCGATGACCATTCCCGTGCCCAGCACACAGGTGACGTCCGGGTGCAGGATGCCGGAGGGCAGCAGGTTCAGGATGAACTTACCCTTTTCGGTCACGACGGTATGGCCGGCGTTGTTGCCGCCCTGATAGCGGGCGACCACATCGGCGTTTTCGGCCAGCAGGTCGATGACGCGGCCCTTGCCCTCATCGCCCCAGTTGATTCCAGTAACAGCAGTCAGCATAAACTTCAATTTCCTTCTTTTCACATTTTGCGATGGCCTGCGGCAAAAGCTGTTGCGCTGCCGCAGGGCCTCATCCTTCGATTTTCCTCTTGCAATTTCCAGTCGCAATTGCTATTATACGAGCAGAGAAAGAATGTGTAAAAAGTATCCTGTGTATGGCAGCGATGTAATTTTTACATGAAAGGCGGAAAAGCATCATGTATGTGGACTGGGAATATTATAAGATCTTCTATTATGTGGCGAAGTATCAGAACTTTACCAAGGCGGCGCGGGTGCTGGGGAACAACCAGCCCAATATCACCCACTCGATGAACCGGCTGGAAAGTCAGCTGAACTGTGTGCTCTTCATCCGCTCCAACCGGGGCGTCACCCTGACACCGGAGGGCGAGATGCTCTATTCCCGCATTGCGTCGGCGGCGGTGCAGATTCAGGACGCCGAGGAGGAGCTGAGTGCCAGCGCCACGCTGGAGCACGGCGCGATCAGCATCAGCGCAACGGAAACGGCGCTGAACATCTATCTGTCCGAAAAACTGCGGGCCTTCCACACCGAATATCCCGGCATCCGGCTGCGCATCTCCAACCACTCCACCCCGCAGGCAGTGCAGGCCGTGAAGAACGGCGAGGTGGACTTTGCCGTCATCTCGACCCCCGCAGAGCTTGAGTCGGGGCTGAAAATGGTGGATTTGATGCCCTTTTACGAGGTTCTGGTGGGCGGCCGGACCTTCACCGCACTGGCAAGCCAGAACCTGACCCTGAAAGAACTGGTCAACTACCCCCTCATCTCCCTCAGCGACGAGAGCATGACCCGCAGCTTCTACCGGCAGTTCTTCCTTGACCACGATGCCGTCCTCCGGCCCGACACCGAGGCCGCCACCACCGACCAGATGCTGACCCTTGTAAAAAGCGAGCTGGGCCTTGCTTTCGTGCCGGAACCGATGGCAAAAGCTGCGCTGGAACGCGGCGAACTCGTCCAGCTGCACCTGCAGGAGATCATCCCCCAGCGCAGCATCTGCCTCGTCTACGACCACCACCGCCCGCTGAACACAGCAGCCCGGAAGTTCCAGCAGCTGCTGACCGAGCGGACCGCCCCGCCCAGAACGCAGAAATAACGCAAAAGACCAGAGCTGCAAAGCCTTTTCGGCCGAGCAGCTCTGGTCTTTTTGTCCGGGCTTACCCAGCCCCTCTGCTATAATTCGATCTTTTGTGCCGCCTTGGCGATGGCCCCCAGCAGGGCCACCAGCTTGCTTTCGTCCATCCGACCGCTGTTGTTGGTAAAGGCGTAGAAGCAGCCCTGCACGCAGAACGAAAGCAGGATGCCCCGGTTCAGGTCGGCCGCAAAGGTCGGGTCTGCCTCCTCGAACCGCTGGCGCAGGCCCTTTTCGATGCTGTTGGCGAAGATGCCCTGCCGGTTGCCCGAAAACAGGATATTCACGGCCCGCTGGTTCTGCACGAAGGCCTGAAACAGCTCCCTTGTCAGTGCATCGGTCTGATGCAGTGCCTCATCGTCATGGGTGTGGGGCACGCTGGCGAGGATCGACTCGACGAGCTTGTTTTCCAGCGCGTTCGCCAGCGCATAGATGTCCTCATAGTGGGCGTAGAACGTCGATTTGTTGATGCAGGCCAGCGCACACAGGTCCTTTATTTTGATCCGCTCCAGAGGGTTCTTCTCCCGCAGCTCCATGAATGCCTGTTCGATGGCCCGGTCGGTGCGCGCGATACGGATGTCCACAAAATCCACCTCTTCCGTGTTTTAGTTGATTATCCAACGGTTTTCGTCTTTCGTCGATGGACAAGCCCCCGTGGATTTTTTACAATGAAAGCAGTCCCTTATTCCTCTTTTTTATAGAGCAGCCCCTTGGCGTCCAGTGCCGCTTCGATGCGGTGGAACGCCTCCTCCGTGGGGCAGCTCAGGGTGTGCAGGTGCACACCTCCGGTCATCCGGCTCAGCAGGCACTCAGGCGTATCCGCCGCCTGCTGGATAAAGTGATCCACATCGTACCGGCTGGCGAGGTTGAGATTGCCGCGCAGCTCGCCGTAAAGCGGGTTCTCCACGGCCACATCCACCACGACGCCGCCCTGATCCACCACCGTATACAGCTCTTCCCGCATCTGGTCGGCGGTGCTGTGGACACAGGCGAGGATGCCCGTACAGCCCCGTGCCGCCGGGTGGAGCTGATAGCCCCGGGGCGTGGCGTCGATCTGGGTGCCTGCGGCCCGCAGCAGGGCCACATCGCCCACCACGATCTGCCGGGACACTCCCAGCGCACCGGCCAGCACGCTGGCGCTCAGGGGGGCGCTGGCCTCCGTCAGCCGCTCTAAAATCGCTTTTCTGCGCTGCGCAGCATTCATCTTCCGCGTTCCTCCTTTTTACACCAGCTGCAGCAGGGTGGCGTAGTTGGAGGGCAGCTGGACCTTCAGCTTCCCCCACTCCACCTGCGTCAGGATGGGCTGGCTGCCCACGCAGCCGGCCAGCAGATCTTTCACGCCCGCGGCCTCCACCGGCAGCTGGAGCTCCATCGACACCGGGCTGTCGCCGTTGTTGTAGACGGCCACGACGGCCTTGCCGTCCAGCACCCGGGCGTAGGCGTAGCTCTGGGTGGTCAGGGTCAGTTCCTTGACCTCGCCCCAGCTCAGCGCAGGGCACTCGGCCTTCAGCCTGCCCAGTGCAGCGTAGACGCTGGTGACAGGATTCGTCTTTTCGGCGTCGGCATAGTCGGCCAGCTCGAGGCAGGGGCGGAGCGGCCAGTCGCTGCCCCACTCTTTTTTGCCCTCGATCCCAAATTCTGAGCCGTAATAGATGGACGGAATGCCCCAAAGCGTATATACTAGAAGAGCAATATGCCGGATGTGGCCGCGGTTGCGCAGCTTGTTGGGCAGACGCTCCACATCGTGGTTGTCCGAGAAGTTGTAGAGCCGGGTGTCATGGCAGAGGCCCTGCAGCCGCCGCATGGTGTGGGCGATCTCAAAATAGTTGTGGTCGTTGTGGCCGCTCCACAGGCCCTTGTGCAGCTCGTAGTTGGTGACAGAGTGGAGCATCTCGGGGTTGGCCCAGCGGCTGTAATCCCCGTGGATGACCTCGCCCATCAGCCAGAACTCCGGCTTCACTTCGTTGGCAAGGCGGCACAGTCCCTTCATGAAGTCAAAGTCCAGCACGTCGGCAGCGTCCAGACGGATGCCGTCGATGTCGAACTCCTCCACCCAGAAGCGGACGGTATCAAAGTGGTAGTCCTGCACCTCGGGGTTGCGCTGGTTCAGCTTGACCAGCAGGTTGAAGCCGCCCCAGTTGCCGTAGGAGAAGCCGTCGTTGTACTCGTTGTTGCCCCAGAAATTCACATCGCAGAACCAGTCCTTATAGCGGGCGTTCTCGCGGTGCTCCTTCAGCTCCCGGAAGGCGAAGAAATCGCGGCCCACATGGTTGAACACGCCGTCCACGATGACCCGCTGGCCCCGCGCATGGCAGTCGGCGACGAATTTTTTGAACTCCTCATTGGTGCCCAGCCGCCGGTCTACCTGCCGGTAGTCGATGGTGTCATAGCCGTGGGAGCCGCTCTCGAACAGAGGGCCGATATAGATCGCCGTACAGCCAAGCTCCGCCGCGTGCTCTGCCCACGCATCCAGCTTCTTGAATGCCCCGGGGACAGGCTGCCCGTCATTTTCATGCGCGCAGCCGCACAGTCCCAGAGGATAGATGTGATAGAATACCGCATTGTCATACCAAGCCATTGTCTGTACCGCTCCTGTTTTCAAAAGTTCTGCCGGGCTTCTCGAAGCCCCGGTGTTGTATTCAGTATAGCACATTTTCCGACAAAAGTGTGGAAATAGTGTTGTATATTTCTCACATTATTCCCTCCCGAACCGATACTCTCTGTAAAAATTGCGATAAAAGGAGTCTTTCGTATGAATCTTCCCTCTATCCCCCGTTCCTTCTTCAGCGGCGACTGCTTCGACGCCTACCACGTCCTCGGCGCACACCCTTGGCAGGGCGCTCGCGGCGAAGAGGGCTGGCGCTTTGCCGTCTGGGCACCCGGCGCGACCGCCGTGGAGGTCTGCGGCGGCTTTGACGGCTGGGGTGCCGGCGTCTCTCTCCAGAAGGCCGACACCGGCGTATGGAGTGGCTTTGTGGCCGGGCTGTGCGAGGGCGACCTCTACAAATACCGCATCCACGGCGCCGACGGCAGCGTCGTTATGCGGGCCGACCCCTACGCCTTTGCCTCCGAAGTCCGCCCCGCCAACGCCAGCCGCCTGACCAAGCTGGATTTCGCCTTTGACGACAGCGCGTGGATGGAGCGGCGGGACAAGTGCCGCAACCTGCCCATGAACATCTACGAGCTGCACGTCGGCAGCTGGAAGCATAAGCCCGGCTCCACCCGGCCCGACGGCTCGGACGGCTGGTACGACTACGAAGAACTGACCCGGGAGCTGATCCCGTGGCTGCTGGAGCACCACTTCACCCATGTGGAGCTGCTGCCGCTGGCCGAGCACCCCTTCGACGGCAGCTGGGGCTACCAGACCACCGGCTACTTCGCCGTCACCAGCCGGTACGGCACCCCGGCCCAGTTCGCCGCCTTCGTCAACGCCTGCCACCGGATGGGCATCGGCGTCATCATGGACTTCGTCCCCGTCCACTTTGCCGCCAACGCCGACGCGCTGGCCAACTTCGACGGCACCCACCTCTATGAGTACGACAGCGACGTGGGCCACAGCGAGTGGGGCACCTGCAATTTCAACTACTACCGCCGGGAGGTGTGCAGCTTCCTCAGCAGCGCCGCCGCCCTCTGGATGGAGGTCTACCATTGCGACGGCATCCGGATGGACGCCATCTCCCGCGCCCTCTACTGGCAGGGCGACCCCGCCCGGGGCGTCAACGAGGGCGCAGTCACCTTCCTGCGGAACCTCAACCACGGCCTGAACGAGCGCTGGCCCACCGGCATCTACATGGCTGAGGACTCCACCAACTTCCTCAAGGTGACGGCCCCCACCCGCTACGACGGCATCGGCTTCGACTACAAGTGGGACATGGGCTGGATGCACGACACGCTGGACTACTTTGCCACCCCCTTCGGCGAGCGGCCCAATGCATACGGAAAGATCATCTTCAGTATGCACTATTTCTACAACGAGCTGTACCTGCTGGCCCTGAGCCACGACGAAGTCGTCCACGGCAAAAAGACCATCATCGACAAGCTCTGGGGCACCTACGAGGAAAAATGCGCCCAGCTGCGCACCCTCTATTTTTATATGTATGCTCACCCGGGCAAAAAGCTCAACTTCATGGGCAACGAGATCGCCCATTTCCGGGAGTGGGACGAAAAGCGGGAGCTGGACTGGGGCCTGCTCCAGTATCCCTTCCACGACGCTTTCCAGAAGTATTTCGCCTCCCTCAGCCGCCTCTACGCCACCCAGCCTGCCCTCTATGCGGGCGAATATGACCCCCGGTGCTTTGAGTGGGTCGCCAGCGAGAGCCGGGACGAGGGCGTGTATGCATGGCTGCGCAAGGGCGCAGGCCAGACCATCTTCTGCGTCATGAACACCCAGAACACCGCCCACAAGAAGTTCCCCCTCTACCTGCGCTTCCCCGCCGGGGCAGAAGAGCTGTTGAACACCGAAGCCCCCTGCTGGGGCGGTGCGGACAAGTCAAAGCCCAAGGCCCTCCACACCACCGACGGCGGCGTCTATGGCCGGGACTACACCCTCACGGTGGACCTGCCTGCCATGGGCAGCCGGATGTTCCGGCTCACCCCCGAAGCGCCCCGCCCCGAGGCCGCACAGACCAGTGCACGGCGGGCCGCTGCCGCACGCCGCAAGGCCGCACGCACCCAGAACGCCAAGGCTGACGCCGCAGCGCACAACTCCAAAAAGTAATATTTGGTAAAGAATATCCCGTCTGCTGAGAATGCGGCGGGATATTCTGCGTTTCAGCGCCCTCTGCAGCTGGACAAGCCTTGACGCAGCCATTATACTGTTAGATGGAAAGTTGTGTGCTTCACCCTTTTTACAAGCTGAACGAAAGGAACCGTCCTTCTATGCCATCTGCTGCTCTCCGTCGGTTCTCGCCCCTGCAATGGGCAGGGCTGGACCTCGGCCTCTGTGCCGTGGCGCTCCTCCTTTTGGGGGTCGGTGTCCCGGCCAGCCCGTTCTTTTTTCCGCTGCTCAGTCTCTGGGCCTGTCTCGTCCTCTTCGTGCTGGCGGTCTGCGTCCTCCGCACGGCGGGCGTCGAGCTGGGCTTCTTCCACTGGGCCGTCGTCTTCGGCATCTGGGCCGTGGCCGTCGTCTATTTCTACTGGACGTTATCGAGCCGGAGCTTTATCTACGTCTGGGACTACGCCAACTACCTGCTCAAGCAATATGACGCCGAAGCCGCTTTTGCCCAGAGCACCGGTGGGGGCCTCCGTTATCTCTTCGGCTCGATGGCCGACGATTACACCAACTTCATCACCCTCTTCACCGAGTTTCCCTTCTGCCTGACCGACCACACCGGCGACGCCTACTCCTTCAGTCAGGTGTTCTGCATCCTGCCGGCCCTGCTGGTGCTTCTGGCTGGCCTCGTGGTGAAGGTCGGCCAGCTCCTGAACGTGAAGAACCGGATGTATTACTTCCTCTTCGGCATGACCCTGACGGCGGCTTATCCCTTCCTGCGGATGAGCGCCGTGCTGGCACAGCCGGACTGGTTCGGCCTCATCTTCGCCTTCGCCATCCTGCTGCTGACGCTGGACTTCCGTTTTGACACCCTCGAACCGGCCCGGTTTGGCCTTATCTTCCTCGCCACTGCCGCCATCATCCTCGCCCGCCGGTGGTTCCTCTACTTCGTGGTGGGCTACTATTTCGCCTATGTGCTGCTGCTCGTCGCAGGCTGTGTGCGGCTGGCAAAGGGCGGCGCGGTCTCTGCCGCCCTCCGCCGGGGGAAGAACCTCATCCTCTTCGGCCTTGCGTCCGTCGCCGCCATGGTCATCCTGCTCTGGCCCATGGTATCCCACATCCTCACCTATAACTACGCGGGCCGCTATTCCTACTATAACGGCGGCGGTCTGGCCCTCGAGGCATTCTACCACCTCGGACGGCTGGGCCTGTTCAATCTCATCCTTATCGCGCTGGGCCTCGTCTTTGCAGCAAAGCGAAAGCTGCCCGCTCTGCCCTGTCTGGCAGGGTGCGAGCTGGTCGTGAGCCTGCTGCTCTTCACCCGGGTCCAGAACACCGGCTCTCATCAGTTCCTGCTCTTCCTGCCGGGGTATTTTCTCCTCTTCCTGCTGGGTGCAGCCGCACTGGCCGAGGGCATCCAGCGCCATCGTACCCTCAAACTGGGCTGCTGGGCCTTCGTGCTGATGCTGTCCATGTCGGTGCGCTGCTCGCCCCTGACCACGCTGGCCATGCCGGGCTTCGTCATCGAGCACTTTCCCATCCAGATCCCCGCCACCCGGTATTTCATCTCGCTGGATAAGCTCATCTACGACCGGAAGGACATCGGCCAGATCCAGGCCATCGCCGACTGGATCGACGCCCACTGCAACGTGGGCGAGATCAGCTACATGATCCCCCACGATATGCTCTACAACCCCGACCACTTCAAGAACTGCCGCCTGCCGGAGGCTTCCATCAACGACAAGCTGGCCTTCGGATTCTCGGTGCCCGGCACCCACAACTTCCCCATGCAGTTCTTCGAGGCGAAGTACGTCATCACCTGCGACCCCTTCCCCCAGACCTATGCGGGCAGCGGGGAGATGTCCATCAAGCTCAACGAGCGCTTCCTCGCCGCAAAGGACGACGCCTTCACCTTTGAGCAGAGCTTCGACATGGGCAACGGCACCACCTTCACCATCTGGCGGCGCACCGCCGCCCCCACCCGCGCAGAGGTGGAGTATTACCTGAGCGCCTTTGCCGCAGAAGATGCCCAGTATCCCGAGATGTTCTCGCAGGTGGCCGAAGCGTGGCTCACCGCCCACGGGCTGTGACCTTGCCCTTTTTACTGAAAACGTGTATAATTCAACGTATTGTTATAAGACTCGCAGCGCCGCACGCCGGGCTGCTTATGTCATAAGGAGTATGCCGCTATGGAACAGAAGAAAAAGAATCTGCCCGAAGTAAAGCTGGGCCAGTACAAGGGCCTCGCCGTCACCCGCCACGTCCGCCCTGTCACCGACAAGACCGTGGACATCGAGGTATTGCATCAGACCCGGATGCACGCCGTCTACCACCCCACCACCGCCCCGGCCAAGCGCGGCTTCCGTGCCCTGCTGGATTTTGTCGGCTACATGGACGGCAAGGAGATCCCTGACAGCCGGATGGAGAATGTCATGGTGGTGCTGGGCGACGGCAAGCTGATGCCCGCCGCCGAGCAGGCCATCTACGGCCACTGTGCCGGTGAGGTGTTCCGCTTCGACTTCACCTACCCGCAGGATTTCCGCCTGCCCGAGCTGTCCGGCAAGACCGCGCAGTTCGAGATCAACCTCCGCTCTCTGGCCGAGAAGGTCACTCCCGCCCCCGATGAGGCCTTTGCCAAGAGTCTGGGCTTCGGCTCCCTCGACGCGCTGAAGGCCGACCTCCGCGCCAAGAAGCAGAAGATCCACGAGGAGGGCGCCGACCGCGCCGCCGGAAAGCAGCTGCTGGACATGGCCGGTGCCAACCTGACCGTAGACCTGCCCGCTGAGATCCTCGACCGCACGGCCCGGAACGAGATGAAGCTGCTGACCGAGCGCCTCTCCCGCAGCGGCATCACCCTCGAGCAGCACTGCAAGAACAGCCACACCACCCCGGAAGCCCTCGAGAAGGACTACCGCGCACAGGCCGAGAGCCGCATCCGCTTCGTGCTGGCAGCCCGGGCCATCGCCGAGGCCGAGGGCATCGTCGTCCACCCCGAGGAGGTCAACGCGGAGTACCGCCGCCTCTCCCAGCTGCAGGATACCCCCGAAGCCGAGATCCGCAAGGCACTGGCCGAGGACGCTGTGGCCGCTGCGCTGGCCGCAAAGAAGGTGCAGCGCTTCCTGCTGGATAACGCTCAGGTCACCACCGTGACCGATGCCCCCGAAAAGGAGTGATACCGCTATGGGTCTGTTTACCCGCTATGCCATGGATGCCCTGATGAAGACCTCCCACCCCGAGGTGGTCCGCCGTCAGTGCTGGAACCTCCACCCCCACCGCACCCCCTGCACCGACTGCAAGGACATCTGCCCCTACGGCGACGCCATCTTCACCCGCCCCAACCTCGTCAAGGACTGGGATCCCTGCACCGACTGCGGCCTCTGCGTCTCGGTCTGCCGCTCGGGCTGCATCGTGCCCTCGCCCGAACAGGTGCAGCGGGACACCTCGCTGGCCGACACCGACAATGACACCCTCTGGCTGGGCTGCGAGAAGAGCAGCCGGAAGAATACCGCCGTCCGCGCCTGCGTGGCCGCCTTCTCGTGGGAGACGCTGGCCTATCTCGCCCTGAACAAGAAGCTCGTGCTGGACCTGACCCCCTGCGGCGAGTGCGAGAACGACGCCTGCGCTGCCCAGCTGCGCAAGGAGCTGACCCGCCTCGTGGAGTTCCTCGGCCCCCAGCTCTTCGAGAGCCGGGTCACGCTGGCCTACCAGCAGGAGGACGCCCCCTACCATGTGCAGGAGCTGAGCCGCCGGGAGATGTTCTCCCACATGACCGAAGGCTCCCGCGCCGGCACCAAGAAGCTGCTGCAGATGCTGCCTGGCCTGCGCAGCGAGGAGGACAGCGCCGCCGACTTCCGCCTCATGCTCCACCAGCGGACCAAGCAGCTCAAGGCTGCCTCCGAGACGCCGCTGCGCTACGGCTGGTATCTGCCCAATTTCACCCAGAAGTGCTTCGGCTGCGGCAAGTGCGAAAAGGCCTGCCGCTCCGGCGCGCTCAAGCTGGAGGACCTGCCCGACGGGCAGACCCGCGTGGTTGTCACGCCGTGGAAGTGCAGCGAGTGCGGCGTCTGTGTCGCAGCCTGCTCGAACAGCGGTATCGACGGCATGAAGCTGCGTCAGCTGACCACCCTCGGCCCGGTGAGCGTCTACAAATGCAGCAAGACTCTCTGTGCCGACTGCGGCAAGCCCATCGCGCCGAACAGCACCGAGGGCATCTGCTCGGTCTGCCGCATCAAGCGCCGCACCAAGCAGCGTCAGGAGGAGGCCGCTGCCCGCGCCAAAGAGCGGATCGCCGAGCGGGAGGCCCGCAAGGCTGCGGAAGAAGCCGCCAAGGCCGCTGCCGCAGAGCTGGCCGCGGAGAATGCAGCTGCCGCAGAAGCCGCTGCCCCGGCCGTCGCAGCGCCTGCCGCCGTTGCGGAGACGACTGTTGCCGCACCAGAAACAGCCGCTCTTGCCAAAAAGGATTGACGCGGCCGCAAATCAATGCTATACTCAGTCTTGACCACTTATTTGATGGCCGGGACTGTTACAAAGGAGTAACGGATGGTTTTCCGTTGCTCTTTTTTCATAAAAACAGCCCAACTGTCCGCTGACGGGAAACAGCGGGCACCGCGCAACGCGAATGCTGTCCCTGTACAGCAACAACAAGAAAAGAGGGAATTTATGATGAACACTTCCATCTCCCGCCGTCAGTTCCTGAAGGCCAGCGGTCTGGCAGCCGCCGGTGCCTGCGCAGCCGGCCTGCTGACCGGCTGCGGCGGCTCTTCTTCCGGCAGCGCCTCCGGCGCAGCCTCCTCCGGCTCCGGCTCCAGCTACACCATCCTGTACGCCAGCCAGCCTGCCACCCTGAACTACCTGACCACCGGCACCGACCTTGAGATGGTCGTCGGCGCAAACTGCGTGGACACTCTGGTCGAGTACGACAACAAGGGCGTCATGCGCGAGGGTCTGGCCACCAGCTGGGACTGGGATGCCGACACCCTGACTTGGACGTTCCATCTGCGGGATGAGAACTGGGTGGACTGCAACGGCGAGGTCGTCGCCCCCGTCACGGCGCAGGACTTCGTGGACGCCCTGAAGTACGTCCTGACCCCGGACTACGCCGCCTCCAATGTGGGCCACGTCACCGGCTACATCGCAGGCGCTGACGACTACTACAACTACCACGTCTACCTGAACAACGCCAACACCGGCGTCGTGGACGAGGACGGCACCACCTACACCGTGGATGCCGACGGCGTCGTCACCGTCGCCGCCCCCGGCGCAGACCCCGCCACCTATGCACCCGTGGATTTCGAAACCGTGGGCGTCACCGCTGTGGACGAGCACACCCTGACCTACACCCTGACCTACGATTTCCCGGGCTTCCTGAGCCTGCTGTGCTACCTGCCCTATGAGCCGGCCTACGGCCCGCTGCTGGAGGAGACCGGCGACCAGTTCGCCACCAGCGCAGAGACCACCTACAGCTGCGGCGCATTCTATCTGGCCGCCTACGAGTCTCTGGAGACCTGGGTCATGAAGAAGAACCCCGAGAACTACGACGCCGCCAACGTCTTCATCGACACCATCAGCCGCATCTACAACGCCGAGGCCAGCGTCAACGGCCCCGAGATGATCAAGCGCGGCGAGATCGATGAGGCCACCATCGGCTCCGACATCCTCGACAGCTGGCTGGCCGACGACACCACCAAGGATATGGTGTCCATGGACCGCCCCAACACCAACTACACCTACTTCTATATGTTCAACTTCATGCCCTTCTCCCACGAGTTCTCCAACTGGAGCGTGGAGGGCATGGACGCCGAGTATGAGCCGGAGAACTGGGCCAAGGCCATCAACAACACCAACTTCCGCAAGTCCTTCCTCTACGGCATCAACAACTCCGTCACGCTGGCCGTCAAGGCACCCGAGGGCTACGACAACTACAAGCTGAACACCATCACGCCCCCCAGCTTCTGCGCCAACGCTGACGGCGTGGACTACCTGAAGTGCGGCGACCTCGCCAACATCACCGAGTTCTTCGACGAGGCCAAGGCCAAGGAGTACCGTGACGCCGCCATCCCCGAGCTGACCGCCGCAGGCGTCACCTTCCCCATCAAGGTCCAGCTGCCCTACAACCCCTCCTCCACCGACTGGGACAAGCAGTGTCAGGTGCTCAAGCAGCAGCTCGAGGGTGTGCTGAACGACGGCTTTGACTTCATCAATATCGTCATCACCGCCGGCCCCTCCGACAGCTTCCTGTCCAGCGTCCGCCGCAACGGCAAGTTCGCTTTCCTGCTGTGCAACTGGGGCGCAGACTACTCCGACCCCCAGACCGAGACCGACCCCTTCTATCAGGCCGAGGGCGCACGCGGCAGCCGCTACGCCTTCCTGCGCACCGGCGTCGAGGACGGCTTCATCACCGGCGACACCGCTGACGCCGTCATGAACTACATGAAGGCCATCGAAGCCGCTGTGGAGATCACCGATGACATCAACGCCCGCTACGATGCCTTCGCCAACGCCGAGGCTTCCCTCATCAACAACGCCCTCGTCGTCCCCATGGGCATGAGCGTCCCGGCTTACATCGCCACCCGCCTGAACTACTGGGAGGGCCAGTATGCTTCCACCGGCTTCTCCAACAAGCGCCTGAAGGGCATCCACGTCCTCGACCACTATGTCTCCATGAGCGAGTACGAGGCCAACCGCGACGCCCGCTAAGCTTTTCTGACCGTTCTGCCGCCCTCCGTTTTCCCCCGGGAAAGCGGAGGGCTTTTTATTTCTGAAGGCTCTCAGATGAATTTTTAGAGCAAACTTTGCCAAATCACTTTCCAAAAGTAGTTTTTTGTTGTATTCTATTCCTATCCGACATTCATTAAATAAAAGAGAGGGGTGCGCACAGATATGCTCAAATATCTGGCGAAACGCATCGGGCGCTCGATCCTGACCCTGTTTGTCATCGTCACGCTCGTATTCTGCCTTTTGCGGCTGATGCCGGTAGAAGGCTATTTTGCAAACTACGAAAAAATGACCGAGGCCCAGATACAGGCCGGCCTGCAGTCGATGGGCCTGCTGGACCCGCTGCCGGTGCAGGTCGGCCGCTTCTGGGTGAATGCCCTCCACGGCGACCTCGGCGTGAGCCACATCTATAAGGTCAACGCCTCCGTCACCAGCATCCTTGCCAAGAAGCTGCCCATCTCCATCCAGATGGGCGTCTTTGCCATGCTGCTGAGCCTTGTCATCGGCATCCCGATGGGCCTGTTCATGGGACGGTTCAAGAGCCGCTGGCCCGACAAGCTGGGCACGGCCATCATCGTGCTCATTCAGGCCGTGCCTGCGGCGGTGTATTACCTCTACATCCAGATGTACGGCACCACCGCGCTGGGCGTGGGCCTGCTCTTCGACACCTCCAACTGGAAGTACTGGGTGCTGCCCGTCTGCTCCATGAGCCTCGGCAATGTGGCGTTCTACGCCATGTGGCTGCGCCGGTACATGGTGGACGAGAGCAACAAGGATTACGTCCGTCTCGCCCGGGCCAAGGGCGTCAGCGAGAACAACATCGCCCTCCGCCACATCTTCCGCAACGCGATGGTTCCGCTGGTGCAGTACATCCCCTCCGCCTTCCTCAACACGGTAGTCGGCTCCATCTACATCGAGAGCCTCTACAGCATCCCCGGCATGGGCGGTCTGCTGGTCACCTGCGTCCAGCGCCACGACAACACGATGGTGCAGGGCATCGTCCTGCTCTACGCCTGCGTGGGCATCATCGGCCTCATTCTGGGCGACCTGCTCATGGTGCTCATCGATCCCCGCATCAGCTTTGGCAAGAAAGAAGGTGGCCGATAATGCTTTTCCGTATGAAAGATGAAAAAGCGCACCAGCTGGAAGCACAGCTGGACAAACTGCAGGCGGACGGCCCCGCCGCATGGGCAGAGCTGCCCGAAGAAGAGCTGTTCACCCCCGCCGGGTTCAGCGAGGAGCGGGCCGAGGCCACCTCCTACTCCAATTACAGCTACTGGGGCAGCACCTTCCGTGCATTCTTCAAGAACCGCATCGCGGTCATCCTCCTCGCCGCCCTCATCGCCGTGGTGGCCTTCGCATTCCTTCAGCCCTATCTGCCCGGGCAGGCAGACCCCAACTTCTGCGCCGTGGACCCCCTCACCGGCGTCCAGTACCGCAACATTGCCCCCGGTGAGGATGGCTTCATCTGGGGTTCCAACGCCATCGGACAGGACCTGTGGGCACGCATCTGGGCCGGCGCACGCACCAGCCTGACCATCGCCTTCTTCGTGGCCCTCATCGAGGCCGTCGTGGGCATCACGGTGGGCGTGCTCTGGGGCTATGTCCGCCAGCTGGACTTCTTCTTCACCGAGCTGTACAACATCTGTGACAATGTGCCCTCCACCATCATCCTCATCCTGATCTCTTACGTCGCCAGCCCCAGCGTCAAGACCCTCATCCTCGGTATGTCCATTACAGGCTGGATCGCCATGGCGCGCTTCATCCGCAACCAGATCCTCATCATCCGCGACCGCGACTACAACGTGGCATCCCGCTGCATCGGCACCCCCACCGCCCGCATCGTGCTGCGCAACCTGCTGCCCTACCTCGTATCGGTCATCATGCTGCGGATGGCCCTGACCATCCCCGCCGCCATCGGCAGTGAGGTGTTCATCACCTACATCGGCCTCGGCCTCTCGGTGGAGACTCCCTCGCTGGGCAACCTCATCAACGATGGCCGCAAGGTCATGATGCAGGCCGGACTGCGCTATCAGCTGCTCTACCCCACCATCATCCTCAGCTTCGTCACCATCGCGTTCTATCTCATCGGCAACGCCTTCTCCGACGCAGCCGACCCGAAGAACCATCTGCAGTAAGGAGGCACAGGGATGAAAAAGAACGAACTGATCCTCTCGGTGCGGGATCTCAACATCAAATTCAATCTGCGTGGAAAGATCCTCCACGCCATCCGCGGCATCGACCTCGACGTCTACCACGGCGAGGTCCTCGCCATCGTGGGCGAGTCCGGCTCGGGCAAGAGCGTGTTCACCAAGTCCTTCATGGGCCTGCTGGACTCCAACGGCTCCATCACCTCGGGCACCATCGACTACTTCGGGGCTGACGACCACCAGCCCATCCGCCTCTCCGCGCTGAAAAAGGAGAAGGACTGGCTGAAGGTCCGGGGCCATGAGATCGCCATGATCATGCAGGACCCCATGACCAGCCTGAACCCCCTGAAGACCATCGGCGACCAGATCATGGAAGCCGTGGAGCTGCATCAGGGCCTCAAAGGCGCTGCGGCCAAGGAGAAAACGCTGGAATACCTGCGGGATGTCGGCATCGCCGACCCGGAGGTCCGCTTCAAACAGTATCCCCACGAGTTTTCGGGCGGTATGCGCCAGCGCGTCGTCATCGCCATCGCCGTGGCCTGCAACCCCCAGATTTTGATCTGCGACGAGCCGACGACGGCTCTGGACGTGACCATTCAGGCCCAGATCCTCGAGCTGCTGAAGGAGATGCGGGTCAAGTACAATCTGACCATCATCCTCATCACCCACGACCTCGGCGTCGTGGCCAACATCGCCGACCGGGTGGCCGTCATGTACGCAGGCGACATCGTGGAGATCGGTACCTCCGACGAGATCTACTACGACCCCCGCCACCCCTATACATGGGCGCTGCTGTCCAGTATGCCCCAGATGGGCGTGAAGGGCGAAGACCTGTTCAACATTCAGGGCACGCCCCCGAACCTCTTTACGGAGATCCACGGCGACGCCTTCGCGCCCCGCAACCCGCTGGCCCTGAAGATCGACTTCGTCAAGCGTCCCCCCTACTTTGACGTCAGCGCGACCCACCGGGCCAAGACGTGGCTGCTCGACCCCCGCGCACCCAAGATAGAGCCGCCCGCCGCTGTGCGGATGCTGCAAGAGGAGGGCAAGTAACATGGCAGACGAACGCGAAGTATTGCTCGAGGTGAAAGACCTCGAGGTGACTTACGGCTCCGGCCGCAAAGCCTACAAGGCCGTCAAGAACGCAAACTTTACCATCTATAAGGGCGAGACCTTCGGTCTGGTGGGCGAGTCCGGTTCGGGCAAGACCACCATCGGCCGGGCCATCATGCGCATCCTGCCCACCTCCGGCGGTCAGGTGCTCTACAAGGGCCAGCAGATCAACGGCAAAATTTCCCACGCGCTGGACAGGCAGGTCATCAAGGAGATCCAGATGATCTTCCAAGACCCCCAATCCTCCCTGAACGAGCGCGCCAAGGTGAGCTACATCGTGGGCGAGGGCCTGATGAACGTCCGGCCCGACCTCTCCGCCGCCGAGCGGGACGAAAAAGTCCGGCAGGCGCTGCTGGATGTGGGCCTGCTGCCGGAGTTCGCCTCCCGCTTCCCCCACGAGTTCTCGGGCGGCCAGCGGCAGCGCATCGGCATCGCCCGCGCCCTCATCGTGGAGCCGGAGTTCATCATCGCCGATGAGCCGATCTCGGCGCTGGATATGTCCATCCGCGCACAGGTGCTCAACCTGCTGCGCCACCTGCAAAAAGAGCGCGGCATCACCTACCTCTTCATCGCCCACGACCTCTCGGTCATGCGGTACATCTCCGACCGCATCGCCGTCATCCACAAGGGCGACATCGTGGAGCTGGCCGACGCCGAAGAGCTGGTGACGCACGCCATCCACCCCTACACCCGGAGCCTGCTGTCGGCCATCCCGATGCCCAGCCCCCGCCGCGAGCGGCAGAAAAAGCTGCTGGTCTACGACCCCGCCATCCACGACTACTCCGCCGAGGCTCCCCAGTGGCGGGAGCTGCGGCCCCGTCACTGGGTGCTCTGCAGTGCCGCCGAGGCCGAGGCATGGTGCCGCGAATTGTAAACTTTTTCTTGCGTTTTCCTCATTGTTCTTCCCCTGTTTATTGACTTTTGTCCCCCGCTCTACTACAATAGCAGGAGTGGCATTGGAACAAAACAGAAGACCCGCCCCTTCCGGGGCCTACAAACATAAAGGAATGAGGAATCGATGATGACGCAGGATCCCATTTACGCATCTCAGGCTCGGCCCTGGCTCAAATATTACGACCAGAAGTACATTGAGCAGACCCTTCCCACCGTCTCGGCATTCGAATATGTCTGCCAGCGGAACAAAAACCATCTGAACGACACCGCGCTGGATTACTACGGCCGGAAGTTCACCTATGCTGACCTCATCGTCAACGTCAAGAAGACTGCCGCCGCCCTGCGGGGCGTCGGCGTCCAGAAGGGCGACATCATAACGGTAGTGAGCGTCATGACCCCCGAGGTCATCGCCCTGTTCTATGCAGCAGACATGATCGGCGCTACCCTGAACCTCGTAGACCCCCGCTACAGCGTCGAGGGCATCCACGAGTACATCGAGGAGGTGGACTCCCATCTTCTGGTCTGCCTGAACGTCGTGTACGAGCGCTGCCGTCAGGCCGCCAAGCGCACCAACGTGGAAAAGGTCATCGTCCTCTCTCCGGCCGACTCCCTGCCCCCGGTGATGGCCGTGGGCTATAGGCTGACCACCCCCGACAAGAACAAGTACGCCTCCAACGCCATCCGCTGGAAGCAGTTCATCGCAAACGGCAAGAACCAGAGCACCGCTGCTGAGCCTTACGACCCCGACCATGCCTGTGTCGTGGTCCACACCGGCGGCACCACCGGCTCTCCCAAGGGCGTCATGCTCACCGACAACAGCTTCAACGCCATCGCGCAGCAGTTCCGCGCCTACGATAAGCTGTTCCACCGGGGCCAGAAGCTCATGAATATCATGCCCCCCTTCATCGCCTACGGCTACGCCTGCGGCGTCCATCTGCCGCTGGTGCTGGGCTTCACGGTCATCATCATCCCCAATCTCGACCCGGCCAAGCTGGGCAGTCTGGTGCTCAAGTACAAGCCCGAGCATATGTTCGGCGTGCCCGCCCACTACCAGCAGCTGGCCGCTGACCCCAAGCTGCGGGATAAGGACCTCTCCTTCATCCTCAACTACGCCGCCGGCGGCGACGCCATCGCCCGGGGCGCAGAGCAGACCGTCAACGACTTCCTCGCCGCCCATGGCGTCCGCTACCCGATCGCCAAGGGCTACGGCATGACCGAGGTGGCCTCCGCTGCCACCGTCGCCGCCGGCACGAACAACAAGCTGGGCAGCGTCGGCATCCCTATGGTCAACACCCTCGTCGCCGCCTTCGAGCCGGGCACGGACAAGGAGCTGCCCATCGGCGAGCGGGGCGAGCTGTGCATCTCCGGTCCCACCACCATGAAGGGCTACTACAACAAGCCCGACGAGACGGACATGATCCTCCGCCGCCACCCCGATGGCCGCATCTGGGTGCACACCGGCGACATCGGCTATCTGGATGAGGACGGCTTCGTCTTCCTCGACTCCCGCATCAAGCGCCTCATCATCCGCCACGACGGCTTCAAGGTCTTCCCCTCTATGATCGAAAACGTCATCAGCCGCCACCCGGCTGTCCATCAGTGCTCTGTGGTGGGCTGCGCCGACAAGGATCATGTGCAGGGCCGTCTGCCCTTCGTCTACGTCGTGCTCAAACCTGACACCACGGCCAAGAAAAAGCAGGTGGTGCGGGAGCTGGAGCGGATGTGCGCCGAGGAGCTGCCCGAATATGTCCAGCCCGTGGCCTACAAGTTCATCCCTGAGATGCCGATGACCCCTGTGGGCAAGATCGATTACCGTCAGCTCGAGGCCGACATCTCTCCCCGCGACTATTGATCTCACGAAAGGATTTTTCTGCCATGAACAAGCGTTTTGCAAGTCTGGCCGTCTCCGCCCTGCTGCTGGTGTCGATGTTCAGCGTCCCCGCACTGGCTGAGGGCGCTGACGCAGCCGCCGATACCGCTGCCGCCAGCGATGACCACGTTATCGTTACCCTGAATCCGGAAGCTGCCCTGCAGCCCGAGACCCCGGCAGACGCCGAGGCCTCTGCCACTGAGACGGCCAAGGCCGACCCGGACCCCTCTGCCACCGAAGCTGCGGTCTCTGAAGAAAAAGAGGATAAGCAGCTCACCTACGTCGCACTGGGCGACAGCATCTGCGCCGGCGTCGGTCTGGCCGATGTCCAGTACAGCGCACGCGCTGGCTACAGCGTCGATATGGTCCCCAACTTCAAAGGCTACTCCCCCGACTGCTACGTCGGCAAGGTGGCGGAGACGCTCGGCCTCGACCGTGACCACGCCATCAACCTCGGTCTGCCGGCCCTGACGGCCCCCGACCTCGCGGATATGATCCAGTATGGCAAGATGCCGCAGATGAATATGGCCTCCGGCTGCGAGTACAACTACCCGGAGTTTCAGGATTACATCCGCAAGGCCGACGTCATCTCGGTCCAGATCGGCTCCAACGACGCTTTCGTCCCCTGCATCGTGGGTCTGGGCAACGCCACCAACTGGAAGAGCGAGAAGCTGGCCGCCACCATTCTGGCCGGTGATCTGCGCAGCGAAGGCTCCGGTTCCACCATGTCCACCATCTACCGCAGCATCAAGGACATGAAGCTGACCAAGGCAGAGACGGACGCCACATGGAACCTCTTCTTCTCCGGCATGAGCAAGATCTGTGACGAGACTTACCCCAAGACCTCCGCCGCCCTCATCTCCATCGTGCAGGAGATCCGCAAGCTGAACCCGGACGCGCAGATCATTCTCATCGGCTACACCAACCCCGTGCCTCTCATCCCCTGCTGGCGCAGCTACTTCAGCAAGCTGAACAAGTTTGAGAAGCAGATCGCAAAGACTTACGACCTGACCTATGTGGCCATCCCCAACACCGAGACCACCCTTGACGTGCATCCCACCATCAAGGGCCATGCCTACATCGCAAACAAGCTCGTGAACGCCATCGAGAATCCGTAACGACCGATAACGCAAAGCCCCCGCTTCCAGCCGGAAGCGGGGGCTTTTTTGGTGCACAGGGGGATTATGCAGCCAGAGCTTTTTTGATGTTTTCGAGGACGGTGTCGCTGTCCTCGCAGCAGACCATGACCACCTCACCGGTGGGGACGGTCACGACCCGGGCTGCGCTGGCGATCTCGTACTGGTCCTCCAGATACCGCTCCATCGCCTTCTGCTGGCTCTGGACGTAGGCATCCATCGCATCGACGACGTCCTGCGTCCTGCCCTCTGCGGGCTTGACGATGGCCACGCCGTAGACGCTGACCATCATGCCGGAGACGGAGGCGGCAAAGTCGTCGTACATACCGTCCTCGAGGCCCAGCAGGGGCATCATCATGTTGGCCACCTCATCGGAGAGCTGGTCAGCCTCGTATTCGGCGCTGTAGCCGTACTGGGCGGTGAACTTGCCGTCTTCTCCCTTGGTGAAGATCATCAGATACTCGTTGTCCTCGTCACTGCGGGCGTCGTGGAGGATCTGGGTATAGTCCTTCTTTGCGGCCGCAGAAGAGCTGCCGGACGTGCCGCAGCCCACCAGAGCCAGCATCAGGATACCGGCCATCAGACAAGCAATGATACGTTTCATATTCAGTTTTATCCTTTCGTTCGCAGGGTGGAATTTTTCGGTACACAGCGATAGTATTTGATGTTTCAGCGCTGCTATTCGATAAACGTCCCGCAGCGGGCGAAAATTGCACCGCAGATGTAACAGTTCTGTGAACTCAGAGCATCATGGCCTCAAGGTCGCCGTGGTTCACGGGCGTCGAGAGGATGATCTGGGTGCTGGTCGTTCCCAGTTTCTGGAACTGCAAGATCAGGTGCTCCAGCTGAGGCATACTGCCGCAGCTCACCTTGATGAGGAAGGTGTAAGCGCCCGTGACGTGGTAGCACTGCAGCACCTCCTTGCTGTTCTGCATCAGCTCCACCAGCTCGTCGCGCTGGGACGGGGCCACCGACAGGCTGATGAGGGCGTCCACATAGACCCGGTCGGCGGGGCGGTTGAGCATCACGGTGTAGCCGCTGATGATGCCGTCTGTTTCCAGCTTATGGATGCGGCTGGAGACGGCGGGGCTGGTCAGTGCCACCTTTTCGGCGATCTCCTTCACCGGCATACGGGCATTCTTTGCGAGGAGGGCGAGAATCTTGCGGTCCAAATCGTCCATGGGAAAAGTACTCCTTTTGAAATATGTTACATTATCCAAAATTTTTCGAAAGTAAAGTTTTATTGTTGTAGCAATAGCACAACCCGCGCAAAAGTCAGTTTTCGTTTTGCCGCCTTTAATTATATAAAGTTTTGGTCAAAAAGTAAAGTGTTAAATTAAAGCAAAACCAAAATTTTGCATTTGACAAGAAAACAAATTCGGGTATAATACATACTGCAAGGCAACGCCTCAGAGTTTCCGCTGTGCCGCCGGTCTTCCGGTGTTCGGGCACGACACGCTGCCGTCCAATGATGCGATTCACCACTTTATATACTTTCCCACCCCTCTATACACAAAAACCCGCTGCCAGGCGGGTTTTTGTGTTTTATGAGAAGCAACCTCTCAGTCTCGCTTCGCTCGACAGCTCCCCTACCGAGGGGAGCCTCTGGCGAAGAGATTAAGCTTTCCGGAATGCCAAGGCCTCTCCTCGATAGGAGAGGTGGCATTGCGAAGCAATGACGGAGAGGTTATCTTTTTCTCATACCAAAGGCCCCCACCCGGTGCTGCCGGGTGGGGGCCTTTGGCGATTGATACCTGAAAAAGAAGAGGATGGCTTTTCGTTACTCCTCGGTGCGGTTTTTCTTGAGCAGGCTCAGGATGACCGCGCCCACGACGCTGCCGATGGCCAGAGCCACACAGTACATCACCGCATGGTCCACCACCGGGAAGACGAAGATGCCGCCATGAGGAGCGCGGAGGGCGCAGCCGAAGGTCATGGACAGGGCACCGGAGAGGGCTGCACCGATGACGCAGCTGGGCAGGACGCGCAGCGGGTCGGCAGCGGCGTAGGGGATCGCACCCTCCGTGACGAAGCAGAGGCCCATGACGTAGTTCACGATGCCGTTGCGGCGCTCATCGGCCGTCCACTTCTTGGGGCAGAAGGTGGTGGAGAGGGCGATGGCGATGGGAGGCACCATGCCGCCCACCATAACAGCGGCCATGACCTCATAGTTGCCGGAGGCGAGGGCTGCGGTGCCGAAGACGTAAGCTGCTTTGTTGAAGGGACCGCCCATGTCGATGCTCATCATACCGGCCACGATCGCACCCAGCAGGACCTTGGAGGTGCCGCCCATGGCGTTCAGCCAGTTGGTCACAGCGGTGTTGATCATGCCCATGACGGGGTTGATGCCGCACATGACCGCGCCCACGATGAGGATGCCGCCCAGCGGGTAGATGAGCATGGGACGGATGCCGTTGAGGCTGGCGGGGAGCTTCTCGGTGATCTTCTTGAGGAACTCCACCACATAACCGGCCACGAAGCCGGCCAGCAGGGCGGCGAGGAAGCCGCCGGAGACGCCGGTGGTCTCACCGGCAGCGATGCCGGCGAAGTTGGTGCCGTTCATGGCCAGCACGCCGCCTGCGAAGCCGACGGCCAGACCCGGACGGTCGGCGATGGACATGGCGATGAAGCCCGCCAGAATGGGAAGCATATAGCTGAAGGCTGCGCTGCCCACCGTCTTGAAGAAGGCGGCCAGCGGGGTGTTCATGCCGAAGTTTGCGGGGTCGATGCTGTAATCGTCCAGTAGGAAGGCCAGCGCGATCATGATACCGCCGCCCACCACGAAGGGCAGCATATGGGAGACGCCGTTCATCAGGTTCTTGTAGAGGCTGCGGCCGAAGCTGTCGGTGGCAGAGGCGTCCTCTGCGGCCTGTGCGCCGCCCTCTGCGTGGAAAGCGGGGACTTCGCCGGAGGTGATCTTCCGGATAAGCTCCTCGGGCTTGTGGATGCCGTCATCCACCCGGGTGAAGAGGACGGGCTTGCCGTCGAAGCGGGCCGTCTCGATCTTCTTTTCCGCCGCCACGATGATGCCGTCGCAGTTGGCGATCTCGTCCTTGGTCAGGATGTTCTTTGCGCCGTCGGAGCCGTTGGTCTCCACCTTGATGGGCACGCCCATCTTTGCGCCAGCCTTGTTCAGGGCCTCAGCGGCCATGTAGGTGTGGGCGATGCCGTTGACGCAGGCGGTGACAGCCAGCACCCGGTAGCCCACATTGACCTCCTGATCGGTGAAGCTCTCATCGCCGAACTGCTCTTCCTCCTGCGCGTCGATGGCGGCGAGGAAGTCCGCCGGGGTCTTGGCGGTGCGCAGCTTCTCCACGAAGTCCTCATTCATGAGCATCTGCATCATGCGGGCCAGCATATCGACGTGGAGGCTGCCATTCTGGGGCGCTGCGATGGCGAACAGCAGGTCGGTCTTGCCGTCGTCCTCGGCGTTGTACTGCACCGGGGTGCTCAGGCGGAGGGCCGCAAGGCTGGGCCGGGTGACGCAGTCGCACTTGGCGTGGGGGACGGTGATGCCGTTGTCCACATAGGTCGAGCCTTCGTCCTCGCGGGCGTAGAGGCCCTTTTTGTAGGCCTCCTTATCCTTGATGTTGCCATGGGTCGCCTGCAGTTCCACCAGACGGTCGATGATCTGGCTGCGGTCCTGCTGGGCCTCGTCCAGTGCGATGGACTGTGCCGTAAACAATTCCGTGATTCGCATAGTGTTCTCCTCTCCTTGTTTCCTTCTATCTCTTAAATCGTCGCCAACAGGGCGTCGATCATTTCCTTTTTTGCCAGCCCGAGGCTGAATGCGGTGGCGCTGCCGCAGGCAGTGCCCAGCCGGAGGGCCTCCCGATAGCTGCCGCTGCGCAGGTAGCCCGCCACAAAGCCGGCCACCATGCTGTCGCCTGCGCCCACGCTGTTGACCACCCTGCCCTTGGGGGTGCCGATGCGGTGGACTTCGCCCTTCTCGTCCAGCAGGAGCGCGCCATCCCCGGCCATGCTCACCAGCACGTTCCGTGCGCCCTTTTCCTGTAATGTGCGGGCAGCAGCGGTGATGTCGGCGTCGGTGGTGAGGGTGCGCCCCACGATCTCGCCCAGCTCGTGGTTGTTGGGCTTGATGAGGAAGGGGTGATACTGCAATACGTTCACCAGCAGGTCGCGGGTGGCGTCCACCACCGTGTGGACGCCGTGGCCTTCCAGACGGGCCAGCAGACGCTCGTAGGTGGTCTGGGGCAGGCTGGACGGGATGCTGCCCGCCAGAATGAGGATGTCTCCCTCTGCCAGCTGGTCGAGCTGGGCTTCCAGCTGCTCCATCGCGCTCTCGGGGATGTCGGGGCCTGCACCGTTCAGCTCGGTCTCCTGCCCGGCCTTGATCTTGACATTGATGCGCGTCATGCCCTGCGCGAGATGGATGAAGTCGGTGGTGATGCCCTGCGCGGCCAAGCCCCGCTCGAGCCATGCCCCCGTCTCACCGGCCACAAAGCCCAGCGCCGTGCTCCGGCATCCCAGCTCGGCCAGCACGCCGGACACATTGATGCCCTTGCCGCCCAGCACGCAGTCCTCGCCCTTGGCGCGGTTCACCTCGCCTACCTCCAGCGGCCTATCCAGCCGCACGACATAGTCGATGGCCGGGTTGAATGTTACCGTGTAGATCATTCTGCTGCCTCCTTTATCAGAGTGAATTGTCTGTATTTTGGATTCGGACAATGGTTCGTCAGGATCGCGCCGCCGGAAAGCTCGGCGATGACCGCCGGGTAGACGCGGGCGAACTTGGAGTCATCCACAAGGAACCACGCTTCTCTGGCCCGCCGCACCGCCGTGGCCTTGACCGCCGCCTCTTCGGGGTCGGGGGTGGTGAATCCGGCGTCCAGCGCCACACCGTTGGCCCCCAGAAAGGCCTTCGTGAAGTTGTACTGCTGCAGGCTGTAAAGGGCCGCAGCGCCGATGATGGCCTCTGTCTCAGGCCGCAGCAGCCCGCCCAGCAGAAAGACCTTGCAGCCCTTCTGGGCCAGCGTCCGGGCGTGGGCCACGCCGTTGGTGACGTACCGGGCATCCAGCGCCGGGCCGTTCAGCTCCCGGACGAGGGCCAGCGTGGTGCTGCCTGCATCCAGAAAGACGAAGTCCTCTGCGGTGATGAGGGCCGCAGCCGCCTTGGCGATGCACTTTTTCTGGGCGACGGCCAGCGCTTCCTTCGCGGCCATCGTCGGCTCGTCGGCGAGGAACTGGCTGTCGGGCAGCGTCGCACCGCCGTGCACCTTGTTCACCTTGCCCATCCGGTCCAGCTCGTTCAGGTCGCGGCGGATGGTGGATTCGCTGGCATCCAGCGCCTCGCAAAGCTCCTGCACCGTCGCGGTGCGCTGCTGGCTCAGAAGCTTCATGATGCGGGCCAGCCTCTCTTCTGCCAACATCTTTATCCCTCCTGTTGCACGATTCTGGTTGTGTTTGAATCGTTTTGACTGTTTCTGTCTGTATTATAGCAAATCCTCCGTCAAAATCAATCACCTTCCGTCAATTCGTCTGCCAAAATATATCTCCTAAAATCAGTCACTCTGCACAAACAGTAGGATACAACCCGCAAAAGAGCACAAAAAATCCGCCCCGGCGCGCTCTGTCCCGGGGCGGATGGCGATTTTATGACTCTGTCTGACCGATTTTGACGGCTTCTCAAGCGTCCGAACGGGCGTAGGCGTTCTTCATGCCGCTGCTCAGCTCAAAGAGGACCTTGTCCAGCGTATCGGCGGCACGCTTCTTCAGCTCGGCGGCGATGGCGGTGTTGGCCTCCTCCCGCAGGGCGGCACGCTGGCCCTCCTCGGCGGCAGAGATCTTTCTGTCGTACTGGTTCAGCAGGGCACGGCTGGCGGAAAGGACGCCCTCCTCGTACCGCTCCACATGGATGAGGCTCTTGGCATAGGAGGCATCGGCCATGGCGGCGATCATCCGGCTCACCCAGTAGAAGCTGTCGGTGGAGACCTCGCCGGTGGTGCAGGCGAGGTAGGCCGGGGTACGCTCCACGTTGGTGTAGAAGGGCACCATGGTGTTGAAGGCGTTGGATGCGTAGGCGATCCACTCCACCGCACGGATGTCCTCGGGCAGGTCAGGCCGCATCTGGATGAGGGCCATGAAGTCGTTGCGGTTGATGCCGATGGAGCGGTAAGCGCCCTTCATGCTCTTGTCGCCATAGCTGGCGTAGGGGTCGAAGGGAGTGCCCTGATAGTGGGAGGACAGCACATACTTCACGTCCTCCGGGGTCAGCTTCCGCTCCGGCACCATGCACCAGGGCAGGTCGTCCGACTGGGGACCGTAGTCGGCGGCAGGGCCGTCCCAGACCCATGTATTCGGGTTGAGGTGGCGAAGCATGAACCATGCCCGGGGGGTGTTGTAGACGTGGTCGGCGTCGTCGTGGCTGCCGAAAGCGTCCCGGGGGTTCAGGCAGCCGTCCAGCGAAAGGTCGAGGTGGTTGTCCCGGATGAACTCCCGCAGGTCGGACGAGCAGAGATAGTTTTCCTGTGCGCCGAAAGCGTCCTCGAGGTCGAAGGCGTCGATGCCCAGCTGGTTCGGCATGACCACATAGGCGTCGTCCGGCACCCGGCGGGCCATCCAGTGGTGGCCGCCGATGGTCTCGAGCCACCAGATCTCGTCCACGTCCTGAAAGGCGATGCCGTTCATCTCATAGGTGCCGTACTCCTCCAGCAGTCTGCCCAGACGAAGCACGCCCTCCCGGGCAGAGTGGATGTAGGGCAGGACGAGGTAGACGATGTCCTCCTCGCCGATGCCGCCGGGCACTTCCGGCTGACCGTCCTGCGCGGGCTGGTAGACCACCAGCGGGTCCGCGCCCAGCACCCGGGGGTTGGAGGTGATGGTCTCGGTGGCCGTCATGCCCACGTTGGCGGCGTTGACGCCCGAAGCGGCCCAGATGCCCTTGCCCTCCACGGCGTTGGGCATTGCGGTCATCCGCAGGGCATTGCCCGGCAGGGGGATCTCCACATGGGAGAGGACGGATCTGTAGACAGCCGGATGCTCTTCCGGCTGGACGACGACGAACTTTTTCGCAGTGAAGTGGCCGGAGCCGGAATCGTCGTTCCGGGCGATCATGGTCGAGCCGTCATACGAGGCTTTTTTGCCCACAAGGATGGTAGTACAAGCCATAGCTTTTATCCTCCGAAGTTTTTCTTTTTCTATGCCGAAGTTTTGTGGATCCCGTCTCGCAGGTCTGTTTGCCCTGCAAAACCCATTGTATCGCGTTTCGGCAGACAGTGCAAGTCCTCACTCGCCGATATAGGCAAAGCGCGGCTGACGTCTGCCATCCCGCTCCACCACCTCGGCCCACATGGCCGCCGGGCGCACCCAAAGCCCGCCCTCACCGTACAGGGGACGGTAGACCACCATCTCCTCCTCGGTCTCGCTGTGGCGGGCCATCCCGAGGACCTGATACTCGTTGCCCTTGAAGTGCCGGTAGCGGCCCGGGCGGATGTCGTATTGGAACTGGTACATAAGAACTCCTTCCCTGCAAAAAGCCCGGTCACAGACTGGTCTGCGCCGGACTTTTCCACTTGCTTCACCCCTGCGGGTGGAAATATTCGTAAATGGTCTGGGCCATCTGCCGCCCCACGCCGGGGGTGTTCTCCAGCTGGTCGGGGGTCGCCTCTTTTACGGCTCCCACGCTCTTGAACTGGGCCATCAGGGCCTTGGCCGTCTTGGGGCCGACGCCCGGCACCTCGGTAAGGGTGGACGAATAGCTCTTTTTGTTCATCTGCTGCCTGCGGTACGCATTGGCAAAGCGGTGCGTCTCGTCCTGAATGGCCGTGATGAAGGTAAACGTCCCCCGGTTCATGTTGATGGCGATCTCCCGGCCCTCGCTGTCCACGATGGCGCGGGTGCGGTGGTGGTCGTCCTTCACCATGCCATAGAGCGGCACATCCGCCAGCGCGGTCCCGGCAAGAGCGGCTTTGGCGGCGCTCACCTGTCCCCTGCCGCCGTCCATCAGAAGCAGGTCCGGCTTCTGGCCGAAATAGTTGCTGCTGGGTTCGCCATTCGCGGCCATTCCGGAGTATTTTTCGTATTCAGCCGCACGGCGGGAGACGGTCTCGGCCAGCGAGGCGTAGTCGTCCGTACCGGCCACCGTCTTCATCCGAAACTTCCGGTAGCCCGCCTTATAGGGCTTGCCGTCCCGGAATGTGACCATGCCGCAGACGCTGGTGCCGTCGCCCCAGTTGGAAATGTCGTAGCTCTCGATGGTGCGGGGAGGCTTCGGCAGGCCCAGCACCTGCGCCATCTCGTCCAGAAGCTTTTCCTCCCGGGCATAGCGGCCGCTCTCCCGGGCCAGACGCTCGACGGCGTTGGTGTGGGCCATCTCGACCAGATGCGCCTTATCGCCCCGCTGGGGGACGTAAAGCTGCACCTCGCTGCCCCGCTTTTCGCTGAGGGCCTGCTGCAGGGCGTCGGCGTCCGGCGGCAGCTCGTCCACGGCGATGACCTTCGGGATCTGCTCGTCGTCAAGGTAGTACCGGGGCAGGAACTCCTCCCGCACCGCCGGGATGTCGGCGGTATCGTGGAAAAGGAACTCCCTCTTGTCCGTCAGCCGTCCCTCCCGGAACCGGAGAACGGCTGCACAGACGCTGCCGGGCGTGCCCGCCAGCGCCACCACGTCCATCTCCACGTCGGGGTCCACCACGACCTTCTGCCCCGCCGTCACCTTGGTGATGGCGGCGATCTGGTCGCGGATGAGGGCTGCTGTCTCAAATTCCAGCCGGTCGGAGGCCTCCTGCATCCGCTCGCTGAGAAGCTTCAGGATGTCCTTCTTGCCGTAACGGATGAGGTGGACGGCGCTTTTGACGGCCTCGTTGTAGTTCTCGCAGCTGATCTTTCCGCTGCACACAGCCATGCATTTTCCGATGTGGGCGTTCAGACAGGGGCGTCCCCGGCCGATCTCCTGCGGGAACCGCCGGTTGCACCGGGGCAGCAGGAAAGCGTCCATCGCCGTCTCGGCCATCTGCCGGGCCGCAAAGCTCGAGGTGTAGGGGCCGATATACTCCGCGCCGTCGTCCTCCTTCTGGAGGGTAAACGAGAGGCGGGGCCACTCGTCCTTCGTCACCTTGATATAGCTGTAGCCCTTATCGTCCTTGAGCAGGATATTGTACTTGGGGGTGTGGGCCTTGATCTGACTGGCTTCCAGCACCAGCGCCTCAAACTCGCTCTGGCAGACGATGACATCAAAGGCGTAGGCGTGGGCGATCATCTGGCTGACCTTGTTGTCGTGGGGCACGCCCTCCCGGAAATACTGGCTCACCCGGATGCGCAGGCGCTTGGCCTTGCCAATATAGATGATGGTGTCGCTTTTGTCCCGGATGATATATACTCCGGGCAAAAGCGGCAGCATACACGCCTTTTGGTATAACTCCGCCTTGGTCATTCTGCGCTCTGCTTCCGGTTCTCGCGGGCCTTGCGGATGCATCCGATGGACTGGAAGATGCCGAACCATGCGGGCAGAGTGGCCCACTGGCTGGGCTTCTCGTCCTCATCGGCCGCAAACCACAGCGCCGTCTGCACGATGAGCAGGGTCACAAAAACACCCAGCGCAAAATACCAAGGACGACCGGAATCGCAGAAATCAACATACTTGCGCAGGGTCTCTTCACTCAGTCTTTTCATGGAAATGCCTCCCTTTGTTCTGACGCAAAATACCAAAAAAGCGGCAAGGATGACCCCCGCCGCTCATACACGAATGGAACTGGATTACTCTGCAAAGCCGGACTCGACCAGCTTGATGAGGCCATCGACAGCAGCCTGCTCGTCGGCGCCATCGGCGATGATGCGGATGGTGGTGCCGCCCACGATGCCCAGAGACAGGACGCCCAGAAGGCTCTTAGCGTTCACGCGGCGCTCTTCCTTCTCGACCCAGATGGAAGACTTGAACTCATTGGCCTTCTGAATAAAGAAGGTTGCCGGACGGGCGTGCAGACCAACCTGATTTTCAACGGTAACTTCTTTGACGTACATAGTAAAACGCTCCTATCTATTATCGTTCTAAGGAATGTAATTATGTTTCGCGCCTGTTGCGTTGTGATTATTTTAGCGCAAAGCGAAACCGTTGTACAGACCCCGGACGCATTTTTGGCGGTTTTCCCAAGGATGAGGGGGGCATTTTTCACCTTTTATACAAAGACAACAAAATTATTCCCCCAGTGTTGGCGAGGCAATACAAAAGTTTTCAACATTTTTTCGACCACAGGCCGTACTATGACATTCTTCCTGCTCCTCTGACTGCGTCTGACAGGCTTTTCAGCCCTCCCAGCGCATCACGAGCAGCTCACAGCGCTGCTGCACGAAGCCGTCCTCTGCGGGGTCAAAGACCCGTGCCGCCTCCCCGGTCAGCTTCCAGCCCATCCGGCGGTAAAGGGCGATGGCGCGGGTGTTCTGGTCCAGCACGGTCAGGGTCGGATGCTCATGCTCTTCCAGCTTTTTGCGGGCAAAGTCCAGCATCTTCTGGCCGATGCCCTTTCCCCGGGCGTCTGCCGCGACGAACAGATGTTCGATGCGGCCCGTCTTGTGGTCTACGCTCACCATACCGTCCGGCACATCCTTCGTGGTATGGAGATAGCAGGCCCAGCCCTCTTTTTTCTCTGCCTTGAGCTGGGCGAGGAAGGCTTCCTCCCGCAGACCCGCACAATACTCTGCCGTCCAGTTCCCGGCGCAGATGGTGCGGCGTCCCTCACAAAAGAGCTTCGCCGCCGCCTGATACTGTTCCTCCGTCCGGACGAGGCGGACGTTTTCGCCCCGTTTCCACTTGGGCAGCTCGGTGATGGGGTGGGTCTCACACCACTGTTCATACAGCTCCGGGCGGCGCAGACGGGTGCGCTCCCGGCTCTTTTCGCCCCGCCATGCGTCGATCTTCTGGTGGTCGCCGCCCAGCAGGACGTCGGGCACGGCACGGCCCTCCCAGACCTCGGGGCGGGTATACTGGGGATATTCCAGCAGGCCGTCCCAGTAGCTCTCCTCCTCGTAGCCCTTCTGCTCGGCCAGAACGCCGGGCTTGAGGCGGAGCACGCTGTCGGCCACCACGAGGCTGGCCAGCTCTCCGCCGGTGAGGATATAGTCGCCGATGGAGATCTCTTCGTCCGCAAAAGCATCGATGACCCGCTCATCGATGCCCTCATAGTGGCCGCAGACCAGCGTGAGGTTGTCGTACTCGGCCAGTCTGCGGGCGTGCTCCTCGGTGTAGCGCTGACCACCCGCCGTCAAGAACACGATATGCGGGGCAGGACGCCCCTGTTCCGCCACTTCCTTCTGGACGGCCCGCAGGCAGTCGGCGATGGGCTGGGCGTAGAGCACCATGCCGCAGCCGCCGCCGTAGGGGTAATCGTCGGTCTGCTTCTGCTTGTTGAGGGTGTAGTCCCGGATCTGATGGCAGTGGGTCTCGATATAGCCGCGCTTGGCCGCGCGGCCGATGATGCTGGCGTCCAGCACCTGCTGGCACATTTCGGGGAAAAGGGTCACGATGTCCACGCGCATTCCCATCGCTCACTCCCCCTCCCGCTCACTGTCACAGTCGTCATCCAGCAGGCCCGGGATGGGGGTGACGAGGATATAGCCCTCGGGCGGGTTGCGCTCTTTCAGGAAAGCGTCCACGCCGGGGAACATATATTCTTTTCCGCCGGGGGCTTTGACCGTGTAGATGTCCTGTGCGCCGGGATGATCCACGCTGGTGACGACGCCGTACACCTTGCCGGTGTCGGCGTCCCGCACCTCGCAGCCGATGAGGTCGGCCACATACCACCGGCCCTCCGGCAGGGTGGCGTCATTGCGGTCGAAGTAGAACACCTGCCCCCGCAGGGCGCGGGCGGCGTCCATGTCATTCACGCCCTCCAGCTGGAGCAGTGCCATCTGCCCCTGCGGGCGGATGGAGGCGATGTTATAGCACTTGCCGCCCTTTGCCGAGGCATAGAGGCGGCCCGTCTTTTTGAGGAAATCCACGCCGTCACACCACAGCTCCAGCTTCATTTCGCCGCGCACGCCATGGGTGGTGACGACCTTGCCTGCTTCCAGATATTGCTGCATAAATTCGCTCCTGTTTAGCGTCCTTGCCCTCTCCGTCAATGCTTCGCATTGCCACCTCTCCCAAAGGGAGAGGCTTTTGGCTCCCCCTTTGGGGGAGCTGGCGCGCAAGCGCCTGAGAGGGCAAGCTCGTTTATAAATCAAAAAGGCCCTTTGCCATTACAGCAAAGGGCCTGTAGGGTGCTTAGTCGATCTCAACAAGGACCTTTTCATCGACCCGCACAGCAGCCGCGCGCATCACCACACGAATGGCTTTTGCGATCCGGCCCTGCTTGCCGATGACACGGCCCATATCTCCCTCTGCCACGCTCAGGTGGTAGACGATGGTGCCGTCCTCGCGGGGAGCGTCCACCGTGACCTTGACGGCGTCCTTATCCTCCACGAGGCCGCGGGCAACTGCCAGCAACAGCTCCTGCATGAGTCAGCCCTCCACCTTACAGAATGTTAGACTTCTTCAGCAGCACACGGACGGTGTCGGTGGGCTGAGCGCCGTTGGCGATCCAAGCCTTGGCCTTCTCACCGTCGATGCTCACAACGGAAGGCTCCTGATTGGGATCGTAGGTGCCGATCTCCTCGATGAAACGACCGTCGCGGGGGAAGCGGCTGTCAGCGACAACAACACGATAGAAGGGAGCCTTCTTGGCGCCGACGCGGCGCAGACGAATCTTAACTGCCATGGTAATATCCTCCAAAAATTTCTTGTTCCCCGGCTTGCGGGGGTTAAATCTATCTGTACAACCCCGTGCCGGGGTGTATACCGTAATTATTTCATGCCCCGGAAGGCGCCCGGGTTGCCCATCATGCCGCCCAGCTTGCGGGCAAAGCCCTTCGGGCTTTTCTTGAGCTGCTTCATCATCTTCTGCATCATCTCAAACTGCTTGAGCAGCTTGTTGACGTCAGACACCTGCGTGCCGCTGCCCGCTGCGATGCGGCGCTTGCGCTTGGGGTTGATGATGGAGGGATCCTCGCGCTCGGCCTTGGTCATCGAGTAGATCATGGCCTCGATGCGGTCGAAGGCCTTCTCGTCGATCTGGCTGGCGTCGATGCCGGACATCCCGGGCAGCATGCTCAGCATAGCACCTGCGCCGCCCATCTTGCGGATCTGGGCGAACTGGGCCAGCATATCGTTCATATCGAACTTGTTTTCCATCATCCGCTTGGCGGTCTCTTCGGCCAGCTTCTCGTCGGCGGCGTCCTGTGCGCGCTCGATGAGGCTCAGCACATCGCCCATGCCGAGGATGCGGCTTGCCATGCGGGAGGGGTGGAAGACCTCAAGGTCGTCCAGCTTTTCGCCGGTGCCCTGAAACTTGATGGGCTTGCCGGTAACGGACAGCACCGAGAGGGCTGCGCCGCCGCGGGTATCGCCGTCGGTCTTAGTGAGGATGATGCCGTCGATGCCCACCGTCTCGTTGAAGGTCTTGGCGACATTCACCGCGTCCTGACCGGCCATGGCGTCCACGACCAGCAGCGTCTCGTCCACGGGGACGGCTTCTTTGATCTGGACCAGCTCCTGCATCAGCACTTCGTCGATCTGCAGTCGGCCTGCAGTATCGAGGATGACGATGTCGTTGCCGTAGTCCTTGGCGTGGGCCAGCGCCTTGCGGGCGATCTCCGGGGGCTTGGCACCCGGCAGGGTGAACACCGGCGCACCGGCCTGCTTGCCCACCACCTGCAGCTGATCGATCGCGGCGGGGCGGTAGATGTCGCAGGCCACCAGCATCGGGCGGCGGCCCTGCTTGATGTAATACTTGGCCAGCTTGGCTGCGTGGGTCGTCTTACCGTTGCCCTGCAGGCCGCAGAGCATGATGATGGTCTGGCCCTTGTTCTTGATGACCAGACGGGGGGCTTCCTCGCCGCCCATCAGAGCGATCAGCTCTTCGTTGACGATCTTGACCACCTGCTGGGCGGGGGTCAGGCTCTCCATGACCTCCTGCCCCATCGCACGCTCCGAGACCTTTGCGCAGAAGTCCTTCGCCACCTTGTAGTTGACGTCGGCTTCCAGCAGGGCCATCCGGACCTCGCGCATGGCGGCCTTGATGTCCGCCTCGTTCAGCTTGCCGTGGCCGCGCAGCTTTTTGAACACACCGGCAAGGCGGTCGGTCAAAGATTCAAATGCCATTGTGCGGTGCTCCTCTCAAATCCATTTTCAGCTCTCATTCACTTCGTCGATGGAGCGGATGAGCCTCAGCATCTTGGTCAGGGTGGCGGCATACTCGGTGGTGGTCAGCCGGGCACCGGGGCCGGTGCATTCGAACCGAGCGTCAATGACCAGCTGCTCCAGCTCTTCCAGTGTCTGCTGCACCCGGCGGTACCGGGCAGCAAAGCCCACCTTGTCTTCCAGCTCCTTGAGGGTCGTTTCGCCATGCTTGATGGCGTCCCGCGCCCCCTGCCGGGTGATGCCGAAGTTTTCTCCGATCTCGCTGAGGGAGAGGTCGTCGTTGTAATACTGGCGCAGCATCTCGCGCTGTTTGGGCGTGAGCACCTCGCCGTAAAAATCGAGCAGATAGCCCATTTCAAAGTCTTTTGCCATGTTCTGTCCTGCTCTGACCTCCGCTGTTTGTAAAGGTTTTTTGCTTTACATACGGAGTATAGCAGACGCCGCCCCCTTTGTCAAGAACTTTTTGCGTCATTTTGCCAGATTTTCTCCGCATTTTTCTCTTTTCTGCCCAAATCCCGCTTGACGCTTCCGGCCCTTTGCGCTAAAGTTATAGGTGCTGACCCTTGTTGTATCCCGGAAGACGAAAGGAGGCCGCCCGTGCCCATCTACCCCAACATCTACCAGACCCTGCTGCCCGGCCCCATCGTCGAGCTGCGGGGTTATCTTGCGGCCTGCGGGCTGCGGGGACGGCTGTACGCCTATCTGAACTGCAACGGCCCCACCGGCACCGCCCGGGACGAGCTGGCCGAGGGGATGCTGGCGCTGGCCCTTGCGCGGGGGGCGCTGACCCCCGGCCAGCCCATCGTGGAGGCCGTGTCAGGCCCCTTTGCCACGGCGCTGACGCTGGCGGGGCAGACGGCGGGCCACCCGGTGGTTCTGGTCATGCCGGAGGATGCCCCTGCCATGCGGCAGGAAAGCCTGCTCCGCCTCGGAGCACAGATCCTCCACACCCCCGCGCAGGCAGGCCCTGCCGGGGCGCGGGCGGAGGCCGAGGCAAAGGCCGCCGAGAAGGGCTGGTTCTACATGGACTGGCTGCGCAGTGACGACAACCCCACCTACCACCGCCGGGTCACCGGGCCTGCGCTGGTGCGCTCCATCGCCCGGGAAGGCTCGAGCATCGTGGACAGCATCGTCATCGGGGTGGGCAGCGGCGGCACCATCACCGGCGTGGGCGAGACGGTCAAGGCGTGGACGAACGATGTCCGCATCGTGGCGGTGGAGCCATACGAGAGTCAGGCCCTCAGCGGCGGACTCACCGGGCCTCACGGCATCCCGGACATCGGCTTCGGCCTCGTGCCCGGCAACTACAACGCCTACGTCGTGGACAACATCGCCGCCGTCACCACCGCCGACGCAGCCCGGGCCGCGCAGCGGGTCCTGCGCACCGATGCCATCCCGGCCTCCCCCAGCGCAGGCGCAGCCCTCCATGCAGCAGCGCAGCTCATCGCCAACGGCACCAGCCGCTCGGCGCTGGCGGTATTCAGCGGACGACAGAGCATCTTATAAGCATATTTATTAAAAGGAAAAGAGAAGGACGCATGACAAAAGACATGACGACCGGGGCCATCACGCCCCTTCTGGTCGATTTCACCGTTCCGCTGGTACTGGGCAACCTGTTCCAACTCACCTACAACGCCGCCGACAGCATCATCGTGGGCAAATTCGTGGGCGAGGACGCCCTCGCCGCCGTTGGTACCTCCAATCCGCTGATGACGCTGGCCATCCTCTTCATCAACGGGCTTTGCCTCGGCGCGGGCATCCTCGTCAGCACAGCCTACGGCGCGGGCGACACCCAGCGGGTGGAGCGTCAGGTCTCCACCACCGCCATCGCGGGTACCGTATTCTCGCTGGTCTTTTCGGCCCTCTGTGTCCTGCTGGCGACGCCCCTGCTGCGGCTGATGCAGGTGCCGACGGAGATCCTGCCCATCGCGGTGCAGTACCTCCGCATCGTGTTTGCCGGGCTTATCTTCACCTTCTTCTACAACTTCCTCGCGGCCACCATGCGGGCGCTGGGCGACAGCAAGAGCGCCCTCTACTTCCTGATGATAAGCTCCGTGCTGAACATCGGCGGCGACCTGTTCTTCGTCGAGGTGCTGGGTTGGGGCAGCGAGGGCTGCGCCCTCTCTACCGTCCTCAGCGAGGCCCTCTGCTGCGTGCTCTGCGTCATTTACATCCAGTACAGGATCCCTGTCCTTCAGCTGGGTCGGCGCTGGCTGGTCTTTGACAGCTCGCTGCTGCGCAGCACCGTCCAGTATGGCTGGACCAGCGCCATGCAGCAGGCCACCGTCCAGCTGGGCAAGATCGCCGTGCAAGCCATCGTCAACACGCTTGGCGTCAACGCCATGGCGGCATTCACCGCCGCCAGCCGGGTGGACGACTTCACCTATATGCCCCAGCAGAACATCGCCCACGCCATGACCACCCTGATGGCCCAGAACCACGGCGCAGGCAAAAAAGAGCGGGTGCGGCAGGGCTTTTTCTGCGGCCTGCGCATCGAGCTTGTCTACGGCCTGCTCCTGATGGCAGTCTGCCTGCTCTTTGCCCGCCCCATCATCTCCCTCTTCGTGGACGACCCCGCTGTCATCGAACTGGGCGTCCGGTTCCTGCGGTGCGCCTCCCTCTTCTACCTGATGCCCGGTGTGACCAACGGCATTCAGGGCGGCTTCCGGGGTCTGGGCGACCTGAAGGTCACCCTGACCAGCAGTATGCTCAACATGGGCTTCCGGGTGCTGGCCGCCGCCATTCTGATCCTGCTGCTCAAGGTCGAGCTTCGGTTCCTGCCCGTGAGCTACGGCATCGGCTGGCTCTCCATGCTGATCTACGAGCTGCCCCTGCTCATCCGCTACCTGAAGGAAGACAAGCTGTAAAGACAGCAAAAGACCTCTGCACGCCATCTCGTGCAGAGGTCTTTTTTGGTTTCAGTTATCCTTTTCCACCTTGCTCAGGAGGATGCGGTCGTTGTCGAGGGCCTTGCCTGCGTTCTCGCGGAACTTTTCCAGCAGGTCGTCCACCGTCATCCGGCTCCGGGCTTCGCCCTTGACGTCGAAAACGATGCGTCCTGCGTCCATCATGAGGGTGCGGTTGCCCAGCTCCAGCGCCTGATGCATATTGTGCGTGACCATCAGGCAGGTGATCTTCTTCTCGGCCACGATGCTCTTGGTCAGATCCAGCACCTTTTCCGCCGTGGCGGGGTCGAGGGCGGCGGTGTGCTCGTCCAGAAGCAGGAGCTTCGGGGTGACGAGGGTGGCCATCAGCAGGGTCAGCGCCTGACGCTGACCGCCCGACAGCAGACCCACCGGCTGTTTCATCCGGTCTTCGAGGCCCATGTCCAGCAGGGCCAGCTTTTCGCGGAAGATCTCCTTGTCTTTGCGGGAGATGCGGGAGAAGATGGCGTTGGGGGCAGTTCCGGCGCGAAGATAGGCCAGCGCCAGATTCTCCTCGATGGTCATGTTGGGGGCCGTGCCCTTGAGGGGATCTTGGAACAGGTGGCCGATGACCCGGCTGCGCTGGTATTCCGGCGTAAAGGTGATGTCCTCATCGCCCAGCGTGATGCTGCCCTCGTCGGCGATGAAACCGCCGGTGATGGCGTTGAAGAGGGTGGATTTGCCCGCGCCGTTGGAGCCGACGATGGTGGCGAAGTCTCCCGCCTCCATCGTCAGGCTGACACCGTTCAGGGCGATCTTTTCGTTGACGGTGCCGGGGTTGAAGGTCTTGTGCAGACCGCGAAGCTCAAGCATCTCCATCTCACACACCCTCCTTCCGGGTTCGGGCCGCACTGCGGCGCTTCTCAAAGGCGATTTTTTCTTTGATCGCAGGCATCGAGATGGCCACAGCCACGATGATGGCGCTTACCAGCTTCATCGCAGCCGCCGGGACGTTGAAGCGGAGGGCCACCGCCACGATGAAGCGGTAGAGGCAGCTGCCGAAGACGACGCCCAGCACCCGGCGCACCATCGTCCGCCTGCCCACCAGCGTTTCGCCGATGATGAGGGAGGCCAGCGCAATGGTCACCATACCGGTGCCCACGTTGATGTCGCAGCTCTTCTGGTACTGGGCCAGCAGACCGCCGGACAGGGCGGTCAGTGCGCCCGAGATGCACAGGCCCACCGTGATGGTAAAGGCCGGGTTGATGCTGGAAGCCCGCACCATCGCGGCATTGTCGCCGGTGGCGCGGATGGACAGGCCGAGGCGGGTGCCGAGAAAGCCCACCATCGCAGCCCCGGCCAGTGCGATGACCGCCGCCGCCAGCACCAGCTTATACCAGCCGCCCGTAAAGCTCAGGGCGCGCTTGGCGATGGAAAAGACCGTCTCGGTCTTGACCAGCGACATGGTGGAGGAGAAGCCCATCACCGCGAGGTTGATCGTATACAGGCCGGTGTTGACGATGATGCCGGCCATGATGCTTTCAACCCCGAGCCGGGTCTGCAAAAAAGCCGTAACGAAGCCGGAGCACACGCCAGCCGCCATCGCCGCCAGCAAGGCGAGGAAGGGGTGGCCGGTCAGCGCCACCTGACAGGCGACGGCGCAGCCAAGGGTGAAGCAGCCGTCGGTGGACAGGTCCGCGATATTCAGGATGGAATAGCTCAGAAACAGGGCCAGCGCAACGAGGGCGTAGATGCAGCCCAGCTCGAGCGCGGTCTGGATGACATTGAGCGAAAAGATACTCGCCAGCATGGTGTGCTCCTTTAACAGTTAATGTACAGTTCAGCCAAAGTTCTCCGCCGTGGTCACTTCCACGACCTCGGTGCAGTAGGGCGCGAAGGCCTTTTTCACGGTGTCGAGATCGAGGCCCAGAGCCTCACAGGTCTCGGTGTTGATGGTAGCGATGCCGTTGTCGAAGGTCTGGAAGGGCAGGTCTGCGGGGGTCTTGCCGTCGCAGAGCAGCTCCACCACCATATCGGCCGTGGCCTCGCCCAGCTGGACGTAATCGACGCCGTAGCCCACGAATGCGCCGTTCAGTGCGAAGCTGTCCGCGCCGGTGTAGTGCTGGACGCCTGCCTCGATGAAGGTCTCGTAGATGGACAGCTCCGCGGTCATGACGGTATTGTCGGTGGGGGTAAAGACGGCCTTGACACCGGCAGCGATGAGGGCCTCGGCGGCCATCTGCACCTCGGCGGTGGTGGTGCCGTTCTTTTCGATGTACTTGATGCCCTTGCCGTCGCAGAAGGCCTTGGCGTCGGCGATGGCCTGGGTGGAGGCATCCTGACTCAGGTCGTACAGCAGGCCGATGGTGTCGATGTCGGGGTTGACGGCCAGAATGAGGTTCATGATGGCGTCCGTATTCAGGGCGTCGGAGGTGCCGGTGATGTTCGGCTCGGTGTCGAAGCCGGCGGCGGCGGGGTCGGTAACGGCAGAGTAGACCACGGGGATGTCGGTGTCCTCCACTGCAGCCAGCATGGTGGCGGCGGTGGGAGTGGCCACAGCCACGATGACGTCTACCCCATCGGCCACGAGGTCGGCGCCGATCTGGTTCAGGTTGGTCTGGTCGGCCTGTGCGTTGGCGTAATAGTCGGCGTAGTCGAAGGTGACGCCCTTCTCCTTGGCCACCTCGTCCAGACGGCTCTCCACCGACTCGACGATCTGGTTCAGGGAGGCGTGGTCCACATAGTTGACGATGCCGACCTTAAAGGTCTGCCCTGCCTCGCTGGCGGCAGCAGAAGAAGCTGCTGCGCTGGAGGCGGTGCCGGACGCAGTACCCGAGGCCGAAGAGCCGCAGCCGGTCAGGCCCAGAGCGGAAACCGTGGCGGCGGCCATTGCCACCTTCAGAAAACTGCGGCGGGAGATCATGTTCATGGTTTTCATAGCGGTTGCTCCTTCCTTGGAGCGGGCGGCATATAAAATAAAAACCCGCTCCACCTGCGGGACGGGCTTTTGTTCTCGTATAACAAAACGACCCTGTCCCTGTGTGTTCATCCACAAGGACAGAGTCGAGAAATTCGAATCTGCGGTGCCACCTTGCTTGCTTTGCCCGTCTTCCCCCGGAAGCTGCAAAGCCCCTCACGGAGAGCCAACACTCCCCTGCCCTGTAACGGAGGCTTCCGTCCCAAGCTACTAGAGGCTCTGCCTCATTTGCCCGGCCCTCGGCGGCCCACGAATCTCTGCCCCGCTCTCACCCGTTTTCACTGTCCGGGTTCACTGAAGATGCGCTGTGCAGGTTCTCTTCCGCCTCATCGGTTTGATTGCATTATACACTTTATCCGTGTAAAGTCAAGAGGAAATCTCAAATTTTCCGTCAGATTTTTCACGCTGTGTCACTCCATGTTGAGCCTGTTTCGCATCAGCCAGACCGTCAGCCCGAACCAGAACACCCCGAACGCTGCCGCGATGCCCAGCGTGAGGGCCGCGCAGCCCATGAAGCCCTGCGCAGAGAGGGTGGTCTGGATGCTTCCGGCATCGCCCACGACGGTATAGAGGGCCGTCTCATAGACTCTGGCACCCACACGCAGCAGCTTTTCGATCCAGCCCTGAACGTACTGCATCCCGAAAAAGCTCAGGATGCCCGCCAGCGCAGGGTGGCTCTTGAACTGATGGCCCACCATGCAGGCGGCATAGATGCAGGCGATGGCACTGACCATCCGCACGAAGCAGACGAGGCCGCTGAAGAGCATCGTCTCCCAGAACGCCATGTCGTACCGCGCAAATGCCTCCCGGAGCTGCGACAGCATCCACGGCAGCTGGTCGAGCAGGTCTATCTCCGCCATCATCAGGATGGCCAGAATGCCGAAGGAGAGGCCCGCCGCAAAGATGCTGCACACGCTCCACACCGTGCCCGAAATGAGCTTTGCCCCCACGAGCTGAGCCTCCGTCACCGGCAGGGTATGCATCAGATAGCCCTCCCGGCCCAGCAAGTTGCCGTAGAACCGCTGCACGATGGTCATGACGGTGACGACTGCCGTGCCGATGAGGACCGCCGTGTACGCAAGACTCAGCAGGCCCACGGCGGTAGAATAGGCGTCGCTGTTTGTGCCGTTCCAGCCCCGGATCGAGGCACCAAACAGCACCGACACCGCCAGCAGAGCCAGATACAGCCCGCCGTAGGTGCGGGCCGTGGCCCGGAACTCATGTTTCAGTAATTTTTTCAGCATTTGAATACCTCCCGGAAATACGCATCCACGCTCATGCCCTCAGTCTCACGGAGTTCCTCCACCGACCGATGGGCGAAGACTTTTCCGTTTTTCAGGAACACCGCCTCGTCCAGCACCGGCTCCACATCCTCGATGAGGTGGGTGGAGAGGATGACCGAGGCATCCCGGCTGTAGTTGGTGAGGATGGTGTTCAGGATGTAATCCCGTGCCGCCGGGTCCACGCCGCCGATGGGTTCATCCAGCAGATAGAGCCGGGCGTTCCGGCTCATGGCGAGGATGAGCTGGACCTTCTCCTTGTTTCCCTTCGAGAGGCTCTTGAGGATGGCTTTGGGCGAAAGCTCCAGCTTTTCCAGCATCTCACTGGCCTTTGCGGTGTCGAAGTCGGCGTAAAAATCCCGGAACATCTCCACCAGCTGCTCCACCCGCATCCAGTCGGGCAGCCACTGGGCGTCCGGCAGATAGGAGACGATGGCCTTGGTATCCGGGCCGGGAGCCATGCCCGCCACTTTGATGCTTCCCGCCGTGGGCTGCAAAAGGCCGTTCGCCAGCTTGATGAGGGTGGTCTTGCCGCTGCCGTTGGGGCCGAGCAGGCCCACGATGCGGCCAAAGCCGATGTGCAGGTCGATGCTGTCGAGGGCGTTCGTCCCTTTCTGGTAGGATTTCGTCAGTCCCTCACAGGTCAGAAGTTCACTCATTCCGTTCACTCTCCTTTGTTTCCCAGCCCGTTACCAGCGCGGCGGCCTGTGCCGGGCCGTAGCCGATGCCGCGCATTTTTTCCAGATATTCAGCGGTCACAGCCCGGGCCATCTCGTCCCGCAGCTTTTCCAATAAAGCGGTGTCCTCGGTGACGAAGCGGCCCGTTGTCCGCTCGGTGCGGACGAGGCCCTCCGTTTCCAGCTGGGCCAGCGCCCGCTGCATGGTGTTGGGGTTGACCCCCGCTGCCGCCGCCAGATCACGCACCGAGTCCAGATGCCCGCCGGGCGGATAGACCCCCGCCAGTATCTTTGCCTTGAGACGTTCCACGATCTGCGCATAAATGGGGCGGCTCGTGTCGAATCGTTCTCCCATCCTCTCATCTCCTTGTGTTGTTGTGTTAAGCGCTTAATACAATAATACTCGTTTTTGTTTTTTTGTCAAGAGGGGAATTTCCAATCCCTGCAAAATATGCTATACTATCTCTTGTATGCTAAAGGAACATGCGCAGGAGCACAGAAAACTATGAAAGCGACCATCATCATCCCCAACATCAACGGCAAAGGCTGGCTCAAAGACTCCATCGAGTCGGTCTACGCCCAGACCGAACAGGATTTCGAACTCATCGTGGTGGACAACGGCTCCACCGACGAGAGCCTCGAGCAGGCCCGCAGCTATTGCAGCCGGCCCAACTTCACCCTCATCGAGAACGGCTGCAACACCGGCTTCTCCCATGCCGTGAATCAGGGCATCGCCCGGGCGAAGAGCGAGTTCGTGGTGCTGTTCAACAACGATGCCTTTGCCGAGCCTCAGTGGCTGGCCGAGCTGCTCCGCGCCGCCGAGAGCGACGAGAAGATCTTTGCCGTCCAGAGCCTTATGATCCGCCACTTCGACCGGGAGCTGGCCGACGACGCCGGCGACTACGTCACATGGATGGGCTTTGCCTGCAAGACCGGCGACGGACGCCGGGCCAGCCGGTACACCAGACAGAAGCGCATCTTCTCGGCCTGCGGCGGCGCGGCCCTCTACCGCAAGAGCATCCTCGACGAGATCGGCGTCTTTGATGAGAATTTCTTCGCCTACTTCGAGGACGTAGACCTCAGCTGGCGGGCCAACAACGCGGGCTACAAAAACATCCTCTGCCCCACAGCCAAGTGCTACCACATCTGCGGGGCCAGCACCGGCGCGGTGCGGTACAACGCCTTCAAGAGCCAGCAGAGCGGCCGGAACAGCATCCTCCTCCCCCTCAAAAACGAGCCTCTTCTGATGCTCCTCCTCAACTTCATCCCGCTGGCGCTGGGCTATCTGCTCAAGTGCTACAAGTTCCACAAGCAGGGCTTCGGCGAAGCATGGGACAAGGGGATGCACGAGGCCTTCGACCTGCTCCGAAGCGGCCGCCTCGGCAAGCGCCCCTTCCGCCTGTGTGACCTGCCCAACTACATCCTCATGGAACTGTGGATGATCTGGAACATGGTACCCTATCTGTGGTACCGGCTGGTGGTCGTGAGATTTGATCTGAAATAACAATAAGCCCGCCCCACTGTGAAAGCCACAGCAGGGGCGGGCTTACTCATACAAACTGGAATTTTTCAATTCTTTTCAATTCCGTCTGGCATATGATCTTTCTCAGTTATCTTGCGAATAACCCGGCATGGATTTCCCGCTGCCAGACTATAGGGTGGAATATCTCTTGTTACAACGCTTCCTGCACCAATCACACACCCTTCTCCTATGGTGACACCACCGCAAACAACCACATTAGATGCCAGCCAGCAATTATCTTTTATAGTGATTGGCTTCGCATATTCAAGATTATAAAAACTTCCATCTTCTCTCTTTCGGACATTGCGTTCTTCAGGTAACAATGGATGCATAGGAGTTGCCAATGTAACATTGGGACCAATCATCACATTATCGCCTATATGTATTTCGCATACATCCAAACATGTAAAATTAAAATTAGCAGAGCTGAATTTTCCGAAGTAAGTATTACATCCATAATCAAAATAAACAGGCGCCTGCAAATACGGAAGCTCCTCTGTTGTTGGCAGTAATTTTTGCAATATCTGTGCTTGCTCTTCTGGCTGATCTTCATCTGTCGAATTGTATTTTCTTGCCAATTTACGTGCGTTCAGGCGTAATTGCTCCAATTCTTTATCCGTTGGATCGTATAACTTCCCACTTAGCATTTTTTCTCTTTCAGTCATTTCCAATAGCCTCCAAATTCCGATTTGTTGAACTAAGCCGAGTATACCACACGTTCCGACAAAAGAATACTTCTGTACACAAAAATCCCATGTCCGATACCGTATGGTACAGACATGGGATTTTCTTCTGCGTCTTTACGCCGCCGGGCTGGCTGCGCTCTCGGCCTGTGGCTCGGCTTCCGCAGCGGCCTCCGCAGAGGCCGCTGCGGAGCTTGCCGGGGCCTCGCCGCCGGTAGCGAGGATGGCATCCTCCACATCGCTGTCCGCCATCGGTGCGGGCTGGCTGGCGGCAGATGCCGCCGTCTGCTCCGGCTTCGTCTCGCTCTCGGTCAGGCCGGTGAGATACCAGCTGCCGCTCTGACGGCTGAAGAGGTAGTCCATGTACTTGGTCGGCGTGTCCGAATTTGTGACGAGGATGCTGTCGTCCGCGTTCTGGGTGGGGATGTAGCCCACGGTGACGTGGAGAAGGCCGCCCTTTTTGAACAGCTTGGTAACGGTGGCGCGGTAGCTGCCCACGCCGCCGGTGATGGGGATCTTGTAGCACTGGGTGGCGTCGTCGAACTCGATGGTCATATCCTCCATCTCGAACGTCTTATGGGTCATGCGGAAGCTGGGGCCTACGAGCTTTGCAAGGTAGGCGTCCACGTCCACCGACGGGATGAGCAGCTGTTCGGTATCGGGGTCGGTGTTGTAGCCCTCGAAACCGCCCTGCGTCTCCTGAATGCTGTACACGCAGCCCCAGACTGCGGCTTCGCGGAGGGTCAGGTCGTCGATGTTCTCGATGCCGTCGAAGGGCACCGGGTCGAACAGCACAAGGCCCTCCAGCTTATCTTCGTATTCCTGCCGCTGGGCGGTGTCGTCGAACAGCTTTGCCACAGCGCTCACACCTGCGTGCAGCACCGTCAGCGTACCGATGAGCACCAGCACGGCGATGAGCAGCCCGAGGGCCTGACGGCCGCGGCGGCGGTGGAGCCGGGCGTGTTCTTCCGGGGTCATTTCCATCTTCATATGATTATCGTCTCCTGCGTTATTGCACTTTTCAGATAGAAACAGTATACCACATTCCTGAGCAGGGTGCAAAACCCCGCCGGTGTTATTTTGGTGAAACTGCCTCAGAAGCTGTTTTTATAGCCAGAGTGTGCCAGATGGGCGAAGCTTTTCGCCGGCAGACAAGGCGATTTTCCGCAGCAATCCTTGGCGGATTGCAAGGGAAAACAACGCAGTATGCCAGCGAAAAGACCGCCCAGATGGTGCGCAATGGTTATGAAAACAGCTTCTCAATCCCAGCTTTTCCAGACGTCGGGCTGGTAGCCCACGGTGGCCTGACGGCCGTTGCGGACGATGGGGGTGCGGAACAGCTGCTGGTTCTCAAAGAGCTTGTCTTCCTTCTGCCAATCCACCAGCGCGTCCAGCAGCGCCAGCGTCTGCTTGTCCTTGGCGTTGGGATTCACCAGCGCCTGCCAGCCGCCCAGCGCCCGGGACACATTCTCGAACTCGCCCCGGCTCATCTCTTTTTCTTTCAGGTCGATCATCTGGAATTTGATGCCGCGCTCCTTGAAATAGCGTTGCGCCTTTTTGGTATCGAAGCACTTGGTGGTGCCGAAGATCTGGATGTTCATGGTCTTACCCTCCTGTTGATTCTGTTCTATTGTAGCATATCTGCGCCCGAAAGCCTATACCTGCGCGCATATTTTGCCCCCACCCGGCCCAAACTGCTTTCAACACGCTCTGCGTGAATGCATGGGAGGTGCTTTTTATGAAAGCTTTCGTAGACCCTGAACTCTGCATCGGCTGCACCCAGTGCGCCGGGCTTTGCCCCGGCGTGTACCAGATGGAGGGCACGCTGGCCGTCGCCATCCCCGGCGACATCCCGCCCGACGAAGTCCCGCTGGCCGTAGACGCCGCCAACGCCTGCCCCGTGGGGGCGATAAGGGTGGAGTGACCTAAAGGCTCTCCCTTTGGGAGAGCTGGCATCGCGCAGCGATGACTGAGAGGGCAAAGCTGCTACGACAGAAGCACTGCGCAGCGATAAGCAGATTCTTTGTCAGAGCGAAACTATCACTCTGTCCATTCTTCTCCGTCAGCGTCCTTGCCCTCTCCGTCACCTTCGGTGACACCTCTCCCAAAGGGAGAGGCTTTTTTTGCGTAATCCCTCCCCCATCCGCCTTATTTTGTGCTATACTATAAGATGTGAAATTATGGAATGGAGGACCACAAGCTATGCGTTTACTGGTCATCGACGGCAACAGCATCGCCAACCGTGCCTTTTACGGCATCAAGCTGCTGACCACCAAGGACGGCCGCTACACCAACGCCATTTTCGGCTTTCTGAATATCCTGCTCTCCCTGCTCAAGGAATGTGACCCCGACGAGGTGGCCGTGGCCTTCGACCTCAAGGCCCCCACCTTCCGCCACAAAATGTACGACGGCTACAAGGCCACCCGCCACAAGATGCCCGACGAGCTGGCTGCACAGATGCCAGTGCTGAAAGAGCTTCTGGCTGCGCTGGGCTACCGCGAGGTGACGGCGGAGGGCTGGGAGGCCGACGACATCCTCGGCACCCTGTCCGCCGCCTGCGCCGCCCGCAGCGACGACTGCTTCCTCGCCACCGGAGACCGGGACAGCCTGCAGCTGGTCAGCGACACCACCACCGTCCTGCTGGCCACCACCGCCATGGGCCGCAGCAAGACCGTCACCATGGACGTGGAGGCCGTGAAGGAGAAATACGGCGTCTCCCCCCGCCAGCTCATCGACATCAAGAGCCTGATGGGCGACGCCTCCGACAACATCCCGGGCGTCAAGGGCATCGGTGAGAAGAGCGCCGTCACCCTCATCCAGAAATACGGCAGCCTCGCAGGGGTCTACTCCCACCTCGACGACACCGCCGACAAGACCATCAAGCCCAAGCAGCGGGAGCATCTGGCCGAGGACCGGGCGATGGCTGAGCTGAGCTACACGCTGGGCACCATCCGCACCGACGCCCCCATCGACACCGCCGAAGGTGCGTATGTCGTGGGTGAGGGCAACAAGGCCGAGGCCGTCCGGCTGATGCAGGAGCTGGAGCTGCACTCCCTCATCACCCGCTTCGGCCTCAGCGACGTCGCGCCTGCTGCAGACCCGGCCAAGGCCAGCGCCGGGCCGCTGCCGGAGGCCGGGATCGCCGCTCTGCCCGCAGAGCCAAAGGGCCATTACCTCGTGGCGGCCCGGCCTGCCGTCATGGGAAAGCAGGGCACCCGCATCGTGGAGTTGCAGCCTGCCGCATGGTATGCCGTGCAGGACAGGACCGTCTTCCCGCTGGAGGCCGACGACCTCCTCCGCCTGCTGGACAACGCGGACGTCACCCTCGACGTCTTCGACAGCGCCCCTCTCTACGCCCGTGCGATGGCGGCGGGCGGCTGGGGCAGCAGCATCGTCTGGGACGGCAAGCTGGCGGCGTATCTGCTGGACGCCTCGGCCTCGAAGTACAACCTCTCCGAGCTGATCATCCGCTACCGCGCCGACGCTGCCTTCACCTGTGAGGCATGGCCGGACGCCGGTGCTCTGGCCGACCTCTTCGCCAAGATGAAGGCGGAGATCACCGCGCTGGGCGAGGACGCGCTCTACAACGACATCGAGTTCCCGCTGGCACAGGTGCTGGCCGACATGACCCGCATCGGCATCCTCGTGGACCGGGAGGGCATCGAGAAGTTCGGCGTGAAAATGCGGGCCGAGCTGGAAGACGTCCTCACCCGCATCCATATGGAGACAGGCAGCGCCAGCTTCAACCCCAACAGCCCCAAGCAGCTGGGCGAGATGCTCTTCGACACCATGGGCCTGCCCCACGGCAAGAAGACCCAGCGCGGCTGGTCCACCGACGCCGAGACTCTGGAGTCCCTGCGGGACTACCCGCTGGTGGAGGACATTTTGCAGTACCGCGCCTACCAGAAGCTCAACTCCACCTATGTCGAGGGTCTTCTGAAAGTCATCGCGGAGGATGGGCGCATCCACACCCGCTTCAACCAGACCGAAGCCCGCACCGGACGCCTCTCCTCCGACAACCCCAACCTGCAGAACATCCCCATCCGCACCGAGCTGGGCAGCCAGCTCCGCGCCTACTTTGTGGCGCGGCCCGGCTGCGTGCTGGTGGACGCCGATTACAGCCAGATCGAGCTGCGCATCCTCGCCCACGTCACCGGCGACGAGCATATGCAGCAGGCCTTCCTGACCGGCGAGGACATCCACCGCAGCACCGCCGCGAAGATCTACAACCTGCCCCTCGAGCAGGTCACGCCCCGTCTCCGCTCCTCTGCCAAAGCCATCAACTTCGGCATCATGTACGGCAAGGGCGCGTACAGCCTCTCGAAGGACATCGGCGTCAGCGTCAAGGAGGCCGACGCCTTCCTGAAAAACTATCTGGCCACTTTCCCGAAGGTGAGCGGCTATATGGACAAGACCATCTCCGACGCCCGGGCCTGCGGCTATGTGTCCACCCTCTTCGGACGCCGCCGCTCCCTGCCCGAGCTGACCAGCAACAACCACAACATCCGGGCCAGCGGTGAGCGGATGGCCCGCAACACCCCCATTCAGGGCACTGCCGCCGACGTCATCAAGCTGGCGATGGTGCGGGTCTGGCGGCGTCTGCGGGACGAGAAGATGGAGAGCCGCCTCATCCTGACCGTCCACGACGAACTCATCGTGGAGGCCCCGGAGGCGGAGGCCGCAAAGGCCGCTTCTATCTTACAAGAAGAGATGGAAGGCTGTGTCAATTACGCTGTGCCCCTGAGCACCGAGGTGCATCAGGGCAAAAACTGGCTGGAGGCCCACTAAGACCATGATCATTCTAGGAATCGAATCCACCTGCGACGAGACCGCCGCATCTCTGGTGGAGGATGGACGGCATCTGCTGAGCAACGTCATCTCCACCAGCGTCAAGGAACAGGCGCTTTATGGCGGCGTCGTGCCCGAGATCGCCAGCCGCCGCCACTGCGAGTTCATCAGCGCCACCGTCAAAAAGGCCCTGCTGGACGCCGGAAAGACCATCGACGACGTGGACGCCGTGGCCGTCACCTTCGCGCCCGGACTCATCGGCGCGGTGCTGGTGGGCGTCAACTTCGCCAAAGGCCTCGCCTACTCGGCGGGCAAACCCCTGGTGCCGGTCCACCACCTGCGGGGCCACATCGCGGCCCTTTACCTCACCCACCCCGAGCTGAAGCCGCCCTTCCTCTGCCTTGTGGCATCCGGTGGACACAGCCACATCGTGGAGGTACAGGACTACACCCACTACCACATCCTCGGCCACACGGTGGACGATGCCGCCGGTGAGGCCTTCGACAAGGTGGCCCGGACGCTGGGCCTGCCCTATCCCGGCGGCCCCAGCGTCGCCAACGCCGCCAAGACCGGAGACCCGAAGGCCTACCGCCTGCCCGTCCCCCACGTCGAGGGCCGATACAACGTCAGCTTCTCCGGCCTCAAGACCGCTGTGCTGAACGAGGTGAATCAGGCCCAGATGAAGGGCACTGAGATCCATGTGCCCGACCTTGCGGCCAGCTTTCAGGAGCGCATCGCAGGCATCCTCGCCGAAAAGCTCCTCCTCGCCGCCGCCGACACCGGCGCAAAGCAGGTCTGCCTCGCGGGCGGCGTCGCAGCCAACGGCCGTCTGCGCCAGCTGGTCAACGACGGTGCCCAGAAGCTGGGTGCAAAGGTCTATCTGCCTGAGCTGAAGTTCTGCGGCGACAACGGCGCCATGATCGCGGCGCAGGGGTATTACCAGTACATCGCAGGCCATACCGCCGGGCTGGAGCTGAACGGCCTGCCCACGCTGCCCATTGATTACGAATAAGGTATAGCGAAAAAAGGAGCCTCGCGGCTCCTTTTTCTTATGCATTCTCTGACGCTGCATCCCGTCCGAAGTAAAGCTCCACTTCGCCGATCTTCTTTTTCCGCAGCAGGAACGCTGTGGGGATGAGATAGACCGCCACCGACGCCAGCATGGTGATGTCGTAGGTGCTGATGCTGTCGGCCACCGACTGGGTGCCGTATAAGCCGCCCACCAGCATGGAGGTGATGTCCATCGCGGCGTGGATGAACACCGTCACCCAGATGTTGCCGGTGCGGAAATAGACTGCCGCCAGCAGGGTGCCCAGCGATGCCGCAAAGACACACTGCATCAGCACGCCCAGCGGCGCGCTGCCGGTGAGGTTGGTCAGGTGGGCCGCGCCGAAGTACAGGCCCGACAGCAGACAGGCTTTCCAGACGCCGCCCCGGCTGGTGCCGAAGTGCTCAAGCAGGGTCTGGGCGATGACCCCCCGGAACAGAAACTCTTCGGCCACGCCCACGCTGGTCATGCCCAGCAGGAACCACACGATGCGCCACGCGGGCAGCATATCGCCCTCCGGGCGGCCGAACAGCAGGGTGTTATAGGCGTTGTAGCTGATGAGTGCGATGGGGTACAGGCCCACCAGCAGGCCGTTTAAGAAGCCGCTGCCCCGGCGGCGGAGCAGGCCGATCTTCCCGGTGCGGGCCAGAAGGAAGCAGGCCGTCAGGATGCCTGCCGCCTCCTGCAGGGTCGTCAGCAGATAGTCGTCGGCCATCTCGAGGTCGCGCAGGACGAATAAGATCCCCAGAAGCGACACCATCGACGCCACGAACAGCATCCCCAGAAACAGCACCTCAGCCCCGAGGCAGTAGAGCATCGGGTGGGCGCTGCGCAGACGTTTGAGCATAGAAAGACCTCCCTGTGTCGTAGTGGTACTATTCTACCATATTTTCAGGGAAAGAGATAGAGAAACCTAAAAATCCCACTGCCTTGCGAAGATAGAAAAAGACCGGTACACGAATGTGTACGGTAGTCACCAACTGTTGACATTCCTAGCCGTTGGGACCCGCGGGCTAAGCAACAGCCCACTGGGCTGATTGCTTGCCTTGCTGCGCAAGGCCGCCCTGTTCAAATCCCGCTGCCTTGCGAAGATAGAAAAAGACCGGCACACAAATGTGTACCGGTCTTTTTCAGTCGGAGCAGCGGGATTTGAACCCACGGCCTCCTCGTCCCGAACGAGGCGCGCTACCAACTGCGCTATGCCCCGAAAATACCGCAACCCAACGGGCTGCGGTCTGGTTGGGGATGAGAGAATCGAACTCCCACAAGTAGAGTCAGAGTCTACCGCACTACCACTATGCAAATCCCCACTATTTGGTTCCGCCCTCAGCACCGAAGCGCTGCTGACGAGGAATATTATACAGCCTCTTCTCCCATTTGTCAACCACTTTTTTGATTTTTTTGCTCATGTTTTTTCGCCCCCGCCCGCCCCGGCGTTTTCACAGCTTTTTTCGGCCCCGCCTCTTGACACCTGCCCCCTTTGGGAATACTCTTATAGTATCATTTACCTGCTCCTGAAATCGGAAGAAACGAGGGTTATTCAATATGAAAAAACGTGTTGGCATCCTGACCTCCGGCGGCGACTGTCCCGGCCTGAACGCCACCATCCGCGGCGTGGCAAAGGCCCTGTATGCACGGTTCGGCGAGAACGTCGAGATCGTGGGCATCCTCAACGGCTATCACGGCCTCATCACCGGCGATTACAAGGAGATGACGGAGGACGATTTCCGCGGCATCCTGACGCTGGGCGGCACCATCCTCGGCACCAAGCGCACCCCCTTCAAGCTCATGCGCGTGGTGGAAGAGGACAAGATCGACAAGGTCGCCGCCATGAAAAAGACCTACAAGGACGCCAAGCTCGACTGCCTGCTCTGCCTCGGCGGCAACGGCACCCACAAGACGGCCAACCTTCTCGCGCAGGAGGGCCTGAACATCATCGGCCTGCCCAAGACCATCGACAACGACATCTACGGCACCGACGTCACCTTCGGCTTCCACACCGCCGTGGACATCGCCACCGAGGTCATCGACCGCATCCACACCACTGCCGGCAGCCACAGCCGCGTCATGTGCATCGAGATCATGGGCAACAAGGCCGGCTGGCTGACCCTCTACTCCGGTATCGCCGGCGGCGCGGACATCATCCTGCTGCCCGAGATGCCCTATGACATCGACCGCGTCTGCAGCGCCGTCGAGCGCCGCGCCCGCAAGGGTTCCAACTTCTCCATCATCGCCGTGGCCGAGGGTGCCATCAACACCGAAGAGGCCGGTATGAAGCGGAAGGAGTGGATGGCCAAGCGCACGGAGGCCGGTTACGGTGCCACCGCCACCAACCGCATCGCCGCCGCCGTCCAGAAGAAGACCGGCATGGAGACCCGCGTCTGCATCCCGGGCCATATGCAGCGCGGCGGCAGCCCCAGCGCCTACGACCGCGTGCTGGCCACCCAGTTCGGCAGCTACGCCGCCAAGTTGGTGGAGATGGAGCGCTACGGCGTCACCGTCGCCATGGTCAACAACCGCGTCATCGCCAACCGCCTCGAGGACATCGCCGGCAAGACCCGCAACGTCCCCGAAGGCTGCGAGCTGCTCACCGTCGCCCGCCGGATGGGCGTGAGTCTCGGCTGAGTCCCACATTCCAGCGGTTCGGATCACTTTTCTAATGCACCGTAAAACAGTTCCATACAAAAAAGAGCACTCCCGTGTCGATACGGGAGTGCTCTTTTTTTCACTTGCGAATGTACAAGAAGTTACTTATTCTTGTACATTTCCTCGTAGTATTTCTGGTAGTTGCCGCTGGTGATGTGCTCCATCCACTCCTCGTGGTCGAGATACCAGTCGATGGTCAGGACGATGCCCTTCTCGAAGGGAGTCTCGGGGTACCAGCCCAGATCGTTCTTGATCTTGGTGGGGTCGATGCCGTAGCGGCGGTCGTGGCCCAGACGGTCGGCGACGTGCTTGATGAGGTCCTCGCTGATGCCGTCGTCCTTGAGGCGGTCGTGGAGCTGCTCGATGATGGTCTTGACGATGAAGATGTTGGGGCGCTCGTTGTGGCCGCCGACATTGTACACCTCACCGACCTTGCCGCCGTTGCAGACCATGTCGATGGCCTTGCAGTGGTCCTCAACGTACAGCCAGTCGCGGATCTGCATACCGTCGCCGTAGACGGGCAGCTGCTTGTGATGCTTGACGTTGTTGATCATCAGCGGGATGAGCTTCTCGGGGAACTGGTAGGGGCCGTAGTTGTTGGAGCAGCGGGTAATGTTGATGGGCATCCCGTAGGTATCGTGGAATGCCATAACGAACATATCGGCGCTGGCCTTGGAGGAGGAGTAGGGGCTGTGGGGGCACAGCGGGGTGGTCTCCATGAAGAAGCCCTCGGCACCCAGAGCGCCGTAGACCTCATCGGTGGACACCTGCAGATACTTCTTGCCCTCTTTCCAAGTCTTGGCGTCGGCGTCGTACCAAGCCTCCTTGGCACGCTGCAGCAGGTTGACGGTGCCCATCACGTTGCTCTGGACGAAGATCTCGGGGTTCTTGATGGAGCGGTCAACATGGCTCTCGGCGGCGAAGTTGATGACATAGTCGAAATCGTACTTTGCGAACAGGCTCTCGACCAGCTCCTTGTCGCAGATGTCGCCCTGCACAAAGACGTGGCGGGGGTCGCCCTCAACGTCCTTCAGGTTCTCAAGGTTGCCGGCATAGGTCAGCTTGTCGAGGTTGACCAGCAAAATTTCAGGGTACTTCTTGAGCATATAATGCACGAAGTTGGAACCGATAAAACCGGCACAGCCGGTGATAAGATATTTTTTCATAATCAGATTTTCCTCTTGAATTTAAGCTTTCATCCCGTTGTCGCCGTCCCAGTGCTCGAAGAAGCAGGCCAGCGCGTCCTTCCAGTCGCGGACATCGTTGCCGACGGTGCAGCGGAGCATCCGGTTGTCCAGAGCGCTCCACTTGGGGCGGTCGGCGCTGTCCGGGTGCTTCGACTTGTACTCCTCGCTGGTGCAGGGGGCCACGGTAGCGTCCACGCCGGACAGGCGGATGATCTCAGACGCGAAATCATACCAGGAGCAGATGCCCTCGCCGGTGCAGTGGTACAGGCCGTACTCGTGGGTGACGCAGAGCTGTAAGATCTCGTGGGCCAGATCGACGGCGTTGGTGGGGTTGCCGCACTGGTCGTTGACGACCTCCAGCTTGCCGAACTTTCGGCCCGCGTTCACGATGGTCTTGACGAAGTTCTTGCCGTAGTAGCTGTAGAGCCATGCGGTGCGGACGATGAAGTGGCGGTGGCAGAACTGCTCGACGTACTTCTCACCCATGAGCTTGGTGGAGCCGTAGGCGCTGATGGGGCCGGGGATGGTGGCCTCATCCTGCGGGATGCCGCCGTTCTCACGGCCGGAGAAGACATAGTCGGTGGAGACGTGCACCAGCCGTGCGCCGGTCTTGGTGGCAGCCTGCGCCAGATTGCGGGGGCCGATGGCGTTGGCCTTGAAAGCGGCGTCATGGTTCACCTCGCAGCCGTCCACGTTGGTGAAGGCGGCGCAGTTGATGATGACATCCGGGCGCTGGCGGCGGATGAAGTCGTCCACCATCTTATAGTTGGTGATGTCCAGCTCCGGCAGGTCCACCGGAATGACCGTGGCGTTCATCAGCTTCTCAGGGAGAGGGCCAAGCTCGCTGCGGCCCTCCCGGAGCTGCTTGATGATCTCGGTGCCAAGCTGGCCCTTGCAGCCGGTAACAATGATTTTCATGCGGATACCGCCTCTCTTAATACTTCAGTTTGCCGTCAGCCACATTCTTGAGGTGCTGGCCGTAGGGACTCTTGCCGTAGCGCTCGGCGCTTTCCAGCAGGGTGTCGCGGTCGATCCAGCCGTACTTGAATGCGATCTCCTCGGGAGCGCTGATCTTGATGCCCTGACGCTTCTCGATCATCCGCACAAAGTCCGCTGCCTCCACGAGGCTGTCCATCGTACCGGTGTCCAGCCATGCAAAGCCACGGCCCAGCAGCTGGACGTCCAGCTCATCCTGCTTGAGGTACATATCGTTCAGGGTCGTGATCTCCAGCTCTCCGCGGGCGGAGGGCTTGACCTGCTTTGCCATCCGGACGACTTCCTTGTTGTAGAAGTACAGGCCGGTGATGGCGTAGTTGCTCTTGGGGTGCTGGGGCTTTTCTTCTACGCTGAGCACCTTGCCGTTTCCGTCGAATTCCACGATGCCGAAGCGCTCGGGGTCCGGCACATAGTAGCCGAAGACGGTGCAGCGGCCCTTGTTCTCCGCGTTGGCCACAGCGGTCTTCAGGATCTTGGAGAAGCCGTTGCCGTAGAAGATGTTGTCGCCGAGGATCATGGCGCAGCAGTCGTCGCCGATGAACTCCTCGCCGAGGATAAAGGCCTGCGCCAGACCGTCCGGAGACGGCTGGACCTTATATTGCAGATGGATGCCGTACTGGCTGCCATCGCCCAGCAGCGCCTCGAAGCGGGGCGTGTCGGTGGGGGTAGAGATGATGAGGATGTCCTGAATGCCCGCCAGCATGAGGGTGGACAGAGGATAGTAGATCATCGGCTTGTCGTAGACGGGCAGCAGCTGCTTGCTGGTGACCATCGTAAGCGGATAAAGCCGGGTGCCGGCACCGCCGGCCAGAATGATACCTTTCATTTTGTGCACTCCTTATATTATGAAATAAAAAAGTTGTGCAGCTTGTACAAGGCACGGCGGCGTGTCCGCCCTGCCCTGTATGGATTCAAAGCGGAGCTGCGTCCGCTGTAAACAATGTTGCGCAATACACTCTGCTCACCGTGCAGGCTTGCGATAGTATTACACCTTATTTTACTATCAAATCGAAAAAAAAGCAAGGAAAGAGCGCCCGCCTCAAAAATTTTGTGGCGGGCGCTCTCTTGCTATCCATGCTGTTTTATGTTATTCTCTTTGCAGGAGGCATTTTGTCCTCCTAAGGCGCTGTCCAATCAAACGCAGGCGGCTATCCCTTACCGACAAAGCATACTTAGTTCTCTGGAACGAAGCAGGCATCGGGAGGGCGCTTTTTGAAGTTTACTCCCGACGCTTTCGGCGAAGGGAGGGAATGCCACATGAATCTTGTAGAGCTGTTCACGCTTTTGGCTTTCATCGTCAGCTTGTTGGCGCTGCTGGTCGATGTCGTCCATGTCACGTTCGACATTGTATGGAGACTCTCTCATGATGATGGCAGAAATGACAAAAAGAAAAAGTAACCGCCCACAGTTCCCCAACCCAAGCGGTTACTTTTCTTTTTGAAATGTAACAGGTAAGGAACCAGCCGTTTGTATGGCCAGCGCCTTTGCTGTTTTTATTATAGACGTTTCAGTGCCGCCTGTCAAGGACTCAGAACTTGAACCCCCATTTGAAGAAGTACCGCAGCAGGCTCCCGGTCTGCCACAGAAAGGGCCTGAGGCTGCGGTGGGCCGCACGATGCCATGCATGGATGGCGGTGTACTGGGGCACGAGATAAGCCTTTCCCTTGGTGCGCATCTTCTGGGTCAGGTCCGCATCCTCCACATACATGAAGTAATGCTCATCAAAGCCGCCCACAGCCTTGAACTCTGCCGTCCGCACCGCTGAGAAGCTGCCGGTGCAGAACTCGATCTCCACGGGGGCTGACAGGTCCTCCCCTTCCATGAGATAGGCGCGGTTATATTTTTCCCAGAATTTCAGGAACGGCAGCTGACGGTAGACCATCGGCCGGAGGGCGCAGCGCCGCAGGGGCAGATGCTGGGTGCGGCCGTCCGGGAAGCACAGCCCCGGCCGGGCCATCACAGCATCCGGGTGGGCGGCCATCCAGTCGGCCAGATCGCTGAGGGTGTCGGCGGTGAGCTGGATGTCGGGGTTCAGGATGAAGTGATAATCGCTCGTCAGCTCGGGCAGGATGGTGTTGTGGCCGGTGCCGAAGCCGCCGTTTTCCTTCCGGCAGCGCACCTCCACCCGCTGGCCCGGCAGGGTGCTCAGAGCGCCGCTCCGGACGGCGGCTTCCAGCCGTGCACCGCTGCCGTCGGGGCTGGCGTTGTCCACCAGATAGAGGGTCAGCGGGTGGCGGCGGGTATATTGCAGCACCGTCTGCGCCGCCCGGAGGGCTTCGTCGCAGCCGTTATAAACAACGATGCAAGCAGAGAGTTCCAAGTTTTATGCTCCTTGTTTTATGGCTCAGACCTTTCCGCCATGCCAAAGGCTCCCCCTCGATGGGGCAACAATGACGACCGCCGCCAGTGGCGGAAACAGGGAGTCATTGTTGGGGCAGCGGCCAGCAAGACGCGAGCGAAGCGCCGCGGATGCTGGGAGCCGCAACCCGGCTTTGGCGAGCGAAGCGAGACTGAGAGGTTGTTCCTCTTTTGTTTATTCCAGCGGCAGGATCTTCAAGCTGAAATCCTCGCGCTGGATGTCGAAGTTGGGGTTGGTGCAGGGGTCGCCCGCAGCCAGCAGGTCGCCCCAGCGGGCCTGAAAACGCAGCACCTCGCCCTGAAAGCGCTTCTGCTTTTCGGGGTTGTCCTCCACGCCGCGGCTCTTGCTCTCGTAGTGGTAGAGCTGGGCGAAGGGAGTGAAGACGTTGGTGTAGCCTGCCTGACGAACGCGGACGCAGAAGTCCACATCGTTGAAGGCCACGGCATAGCTCTCATCCAGACCGCCCACCTCGTCGTAGATCTCCTTGCGGATGAGCAGGCAGGCGGCAGTGTCGGCGTAGACGTCCTGTACATAGTTCAGCCGTCCCATATAGCCGTCGGAGCTGGCGGGATAATACTTGTGCAGATGGCCCGCCACACCGCCGATGCCGAAGCCGACGCCGGCGTGCTGGATGGTATCGTCCGGGTAGAGCAGCTTTGCGCCCACGCAGCCCACCCGCTTCTGCTGGGCGTACATGACCATCTCTTCCAGCCATGCGGCCGTGATGACCTCAGTGTCGTTGTTGAGGAGCAGCAGATATTCGCCGGTGGCGAACTTCTCGCCGAAGTTGTTCAGGGCGCTGTAATTGAAGCCCTTGCCCTCCCACGTGACGACCTTGAGGGTGTCGGGGTGTTCTTTCTGCATCCGCTCGTAGGCCCGGAAGGTCTCGGGGGCCTTGCTGTTGTTTTCGATGAGGATGATCTCAAGATCCGGATAGGTCGTGCGGGCATAAATGGACTCCACACAGGTCTCCAGATCGTGGATGTGATCGCAGGTGGGGATGAGGATGCTCACCCGGCCCGGATGGGCGATGGTGTAGTCGGTCTTGTAATAGCCCGGCGTACCCGGAATGAGGGAGACATCGTCCACGGCCACGCCGCAGCGGGCATAATGGGCCTTGAGGGCCGCGATGCCCGCGTCGATGCAGTAGGTCTTGGCGGAGATGTCGCTGGCCGTGCTGCCGGGGCTGGAGCGCCAGTAATAGAGGGCATGGGGGATGTGGACGATCTTCCTCGCCTTTTCCGTCAGGCGGAGGAACAGCTCGTAGTCCTGACTGCCGTTGTACTCCATCCGCTCGGGGCCGCCTGCGGCGTCCATCAGCCGACGGCTGAAGAGGGTCAGGTGGCAGATATAGTTGTTGGAGCGGAGGTTGTCCAGCATGAAATCGGGCTTGAAGTGGTAGAGCACCACATTCTCCACCTTGCCCTCGAAGGTCGCCTCGTCGGTGTAGACGAAGTCGGCCCCCTGCTCGGCGATGGCCTTGGCGGCATACCAGAGGGCACAGGGGTGGAGGATGTCGTCGTGGTCCAGCAGGGCGATGAAGTCGCCGGTGGCCATCTCGATGCCCTTATTGGTGTTGCCGGGGATCAGCTCGTTCTTTTCCAGCTTCTGGTAGCGGATGCGGGGGTCTGCGGCGGCACGCTGCCGGACCATCTCCCCCACGCCCGGGGCAGTGCCGGCGTCCACACAGCAAAGCTCCCAGTTCCGGTAGGTCTGGTTCACGACCGAGTCCAGCAGCTCCTCAAGGAAGTCCAGCGGGGTGTTGTACAGAGGCACCACGATGCTGATCTTGGGGCCTGCGGGCTGATCTTCCGCCTGATGCACCAGCAGCTCCACCGAGGCGAAGCGGTCCGCGCGCATGACCCTGCCCGGGAAGAGGGCGGCATACTCGCGGCGGGCGCGGGCCTGCTCCCGCACGCCCTCGATCCCGCCCCGGCGCAGCTCCCGCAGCAGGACGAAGAGGGGCAGAGTGTGCCAGAGCTGGCGGCTCTTGCTGACGGCGTAGCGCATGGGCCATGTCATCTTCCAGAAGGTCGAGCCGGTCACTTCGGCCAGCGTCTTTTCCAGCTGCTGCTCGTGGCTGCGGCTGAGGGAAAGGTCGCTGCGCAGCCGGGCGATCAGCTCGGCTTCCTCGCCGCAGGTGCGCTCGGCGCGCACCATCCGGTCGCGCAGGATGTCCATTTCCAGCTCATAGCCCCGCACCATCTTATACCCGGTGGGCTGGGAGGCGCAGAAGAGGGCGGACTGCTGGGCGCGGCCCTTGCTGCGCCAGCCGAAGTCGCGGAAATATCCTCTCTGCGCCAGCTGCTCGGCCCAGCCCGCCATGACGGTGCTCTCACTGCTCACCAGCAGCACCCGGGCGGGCAGCTTCTCCGGCAGCGTCTCATAGGCCGGGTCCACCACGACCAGAAGCTCTGCCTCTGAGCCTTCCGCCCACGCCTCCGCCGCTACGCCTGCCCGGCGCAGCGCCTTGGTCAGCAGAAGGCTCTGCTCTCCCAGCAGGGCCGCCGAGGCGGCAGCCGCCTCCTCTGCGATGCGCTGCGCCAGTGCACGGCAGCGCTCCCGCTCCTGCTTTTCTTTTTTTTCCTTCTCCAACTGCATTCCGTTCTCTCCACCTAATATCATTTATCGTATCGTCCCAGCGATTTCGGGACGTGAAGCGCAAAAGAGCCGTTTCTTGAGTACAAACGTGTACAGTATACCAAATCGCGCCTCATTTGAGAAGTATTTTGCGCAATTCCTTTCGTTTTTTACATCCCGAGCAGGCGGCGCAGCCAGCTGAACAGTCCACCGCCGGAAGAGCTGCCGCTGCCCACCGTCCGGATGGAAACGCCGGAGTAGTAGTGCTTGAGGATGTCGCGATAGCCCATCCCCTCCTCGGCGGCATAGCCCACCGCGCCGCACTGGCTCATGCCCACGCCGTGGCCGAAGCCATAGTAGTTCATGCAGGGCACGCCTGCAGCATCTGCGCTGAAATCGAAGCAGTAGCGGGAGGACACGAACTGGTTGATGTAGCGGTAGCTGCGGCCGTTGGACACCAGCGTGTTGTACTGGACGAAGCCGCCGAGGTCTTTGTGGGTGGTATCGGCGCTCTGGTAAGGCTCACCGGTGCGGCTGTCCTTGTACTCGGTGTAGTCGTAGTCCTTGCCGATGACCCGGCGGAGCTTTTCGTGGTACTGGCGCTCGTAGGGGCTTTCGACGCTCTTGAGGTAGGGCACATCCGAACCCCACGCATCGAGGCTGGAGCAGGTGCCGTAAACGCCGGTCTGGGTGTTATAACCCGCGCTGGCCGACCAGACGGCGTCGATGACGCTGCCGTTGTAGGTCAGCACCTCATCCTTCACCGACTCCACCGCCTTACGAATGGCCGAGCGGGCCGAGGCGGGGATGTCCTCCACCGGGGTGTAGATGAGGGCGTTGGCCGAAGAGCCATACTGCTTGTGGTACTCGAGGTAGGAGTGGATGGCCACGGCCTGCGCTTTCCACGCCTCCTGCGCCGCGCTGGCGCTGACATAGCTGCCGATGGAGCCAAGCTCGGTGTAGGTGATGCCCACGAGGCAGTCCGCGAGGTCGAGGGTCACGTTCCTGCGCAGGCCCTTGCCCTTGATGTTCAGATAGGGCATGGTAATCTTATCTTTGGAGCCGAAGAGCCAGCTCAGACAATTTTCTTCTTCCCCCGGGACGAGGGTGGTGTTTGCGCCGCCGATGGTGGTGGCCCCGGGCGCGACATCCTCGGCAAACACCGCCGGGACAGCCACACACAGCATCACCGCTGCCAGCACCAGCGCCGCCAGACGGCGCGCGAAACTCAGACTCTGCTTCACAGTCATTTTCCTCCTGTCGTTTTCGACATTTCTATAGTCAGTATCAGTGTAACACACTGCGCCCCCGACGGCAAGGACGGAAGTTGTGCGAAAATGTGAAAAGACGCCTTTGCAAGCTCCGGGAATTGTGATAAAGTATAGCAGGAGAGAACAGGTCCGCCTCTGACAGGCAGGACAAGGAGGGCCGGAATGGACAGCAGAGAGTTATACCCCACCGACGAGCAGCGCCGCCGCATCATGGATTTCATCATGGCGGCAGGCGAGACGCTGCTGGAAAACGGAGCGGAGGTCTTTCGGGTGGAGCAGACGATGGAGATCATGGCCCGCAGCTTCCATCTGCGGGAGTTCCACGTCTATGTGCTGACCAACGGCATCTTCGCCAGCGCAGGCACGGCGGAGATCGCCGAGGTGCGGAACGTACCGGTGCGGACGACCCACTTGGGCCGGGTGGTGGCGGTGAACGCCCTTTCCCGTCAGATCGCCGCCGGGGGCGTCACGCTGGACGAGGCCGAGTGCCGTCTGGCCGAGGCCCGGCACATCCCCTTCCCCAAGGGCCGGACCCAGCTTCTGGCCGGGATGAGCGGCGCAGCCTGCTTCGCCCTCATCTTCGGCGGCACGGTGCACTCGGCGCTGGCGGCGGCTGTGGCCGGCTTCCTCGTCAGCGGCTATCTGCTGCTCTGCGAGAAAAAGGGGTTATCCAGCGGCTTCCGCAAGATCTCGGCGGCGGCCCTTATCACGCTGGTCTGCATCGTCGGGTGCTCCCTGCTGGGCATCGAGTCCAGCCATGCCATCATCGGCACCCTGATGATCCTGACCCCCGGCATCGCTTTCACCATGGGCATCCGGGACTTCGTGCAGGGCGACTACCTCTCGGGGACCATCCGGATGATCGACGCCCTGCTGATTGCAGCCAGCATCGCCATCGGCACCGGTCTCGTGCTGAGCCTTACTTCGATCCTGACGGGGGTGACGGTGGTATGATGACGATGACAAATGCCCAGATCGGCCAGCTGGTGGCCCAGTTCTTTCTGGCCGGGGCGGGGACGCTGAGCTTCGCCATCCTCTTCGCCTGCCCCCGGCGCACCCTCCCCTGCTGCGCACTGGTGGGCGCAGCGGGCTGGTTCGTCTATGAGCTGGCGGTCTTGTACGGAGCCGATGCCGCGGCGGCTTCCCTCATCGCGGTCATCCCGCTGACGCTGGTGTCCCGGCTCTTCGCCATCCTGCTCAAAACGCCGGTAACGGTCTTTCTGCTCACCGGCATCTTCCCCCTCGTGCCCGGCGCAGGCATCTACTACACGGCCTACTACTTCATCCAAGGCGAAAACGCCCTCTCGCTGGCCAACGGCATCTCCACCTTCAAGGTCGCCGTTTCGCTGGCCGTGGGCATCGCGCTGGTGCTGGGCCTGCCCATGCCGAAGGGGCATAGGTGGAAGAGCAAATAAGCTGTAACAACAAAAAGCACCCGCAGCGCTGTTTCCCCATGATATGGAAACGTGCTGCGGGTGTTTCTTTGTTCAAAAATGCGCTTTATCGCGCAGTTTCAATTATGCAATGACCATCTCAATTTTCGCAACTGGCTTTTCTGCCGTCCAGTCAACGTCAAACTCTGTCAGCCCCTCGTTCTTCAGCTTAAAGCCTTGATTTGTACGAATCTTTTTCAGAGTCTCCTCGATCTGCTCCTTTTTGACCGTGCCGCCCTTGACGACACTAACGGTTTCCGTATACGAGCCGTCGTCAACCTGCTTCTGACCCAAAATAAGGCTTTCATACCAGTACTGGACTTCAACATCTGCCATCACAGGGTTTTTGCTGCTATCGCAGCCGGAGAGAACACCCGCTGCTGCCACGGCCAGAGCCATCACACCAGCGCTCTTCAGGAAATTACGACGAGTCATATTAGTCATTTTCTTGCACCTCATAAACTGTTTTGCTTCTTCTTGTTTTCCTCTGCGCATCTCCACAGAGGACGGTTAGTTTGCCGAAACTAATAATAGGCCATCTCCTGCTTTTTGTCAATATTTTTCCAGTATGTTAGCGTTCATTAACATTATATCATCATTTTTTATCTCCGGTTTATGGATTTTTCTCTCATTTCTTCATTTCTCAGACAGGCCTTTCCCGTGTTTTCCGCTGATTCCAAATTTCTTGCACCGCGTCTGCTCCTATGCTATAATCAGGCTGTACTTATATAGTAAAGGAGTGTCCGCTGATGTCTATTATGGAAACGCTTGCCGCCCGCCGCACCTACCGCCGCTTCGCCCAGAAGCCGGTGCCGCAGGATGTGGTGGAGGATATGGTCGAGGCTTTGCGCCTTTCGTCCTGCGGCGCGAACCGTCAGGCCGTGAAGCTGGTGGTGGTGCAAAGCCCTGAGATGGTGGCGAAAGTCCACCCGCTGGTCAAGTGGGCCGGCTATCTGCCGCCGGAGCAGGGCACGCCCAAAGCCGACGAGCAGCCGGTGATGTATCTGGCCGTCGTGCAGGACAGCGCCATCCCCGGCGACCTCAACACCGACACCGGCATCGCGCTGGCCAACATCACCCTTGCCGCGTGGGACAAGGGCGTGGGCAGCTGCATCATGGGTGCCATCAACAAGCCTGCCCTGAGCGAGCTGTTGGGCATCGCCGAGCCGGACAAGCTGGCCTTCATGGTGGCGCTGGGCTACCCCGCCCACACCGCCAAGGTCGTCCCCATGACCGAAGAGACGGGCATCAAATATTATCTGGACGAGGACCGCAACTACTGTGTGCCCAAGCGGAGCAGGGAGGAGCTGGCGCGAGAGATTTAACCGCTCCGTCACGCCTGACGGCGTAGGGCAGGCGCTCCTTCGTACAACCTCTCAGTCTGCTTCGCAGACAGCTCCCCTTGTAGGGGAGCCTCTGGCGAAGAGATGAAGCTTTACGGAATGCCAAGGCCTCTCCTCGGTAGGCAACGGCGACGACCGCCGCCAGTGGCGGAAACAGGGAATCGCTGTTGGGGCAGCGGCCAGCAGGATGCAAGCGGCAGCGAAGCAGACGCTGGGAGCCGCAACCCGGGCAGGGGCACGGCGAAGCCGTGACGGAGAGGTTTTGCATATATTCATACTTCATCCTCAATATTCTGCATAATTGTTTGCAATTCGGTTTCAATTTGATGGAATTTTTGCACAACACTTGACTTTTCAAATTGTACAACCTATACTAAACACGCTCTCTGATTTTTCGATGAATCGCATCGCAGCAGAGAACTGCAAATGATATGCACATAAAGAGGAGTGTTTGAATATGAAAAAGATCTCTCGCCGCAGCTTTCTCGCTGCTTCCGGCCTGACCATTGCTGCTCTGGCTCTGACTGCCTGCGGCGGCTCTGCCTCCACCGCTTCTTCCGCTGCAAGCTCTGTGGTTGCTTCTTCCGAGGCTGCTTCCACCAGCGCTGCTGCTGCTGAGCTGACCACCGTTGAGGCTGGCAAGCTGACCATGGCCACCAACGCCGCCTTCCCTCCGTACGAGATGACCACCGATGCAGGCGCATTTGAGGGCATTGATATCGATACCGCTCAGGCCATCGCCGACAAGCTGGGCCTCGAGCTGCAGATCGACGACATGGACTTTGACGCTGCTCTTCTGAGCGTCCAGCAGGGCAAGGCCGACATCGCCATGGCTGGCGTCACCGTCACCGACGAGCGCAAGAACGTCATGGATTTCTCCGACAGCTACGCTACCGGCATCCAGTCCATCATCGTGCCCGAGGGTTCTGACATCGCTTCTCCCGACGATCTGGCCGGCAAGATGATCGGCACCCAGCGCGGCACCACTGGCTACATCTACTGCTCCGATGACTTCGGCGACGATGCAGTCGTGGCTTACGACGATGGTCTGACCGCTGTGCAGGCTCTGAACAACGGTCAGGTGGACGCTGTCGTCATCGACAATGCCCCCGCCAAGGAGTTCGTCGCTGCCAACCCCGGTCTGGTCCTTCTGGACACCAGCTACGCCGAGGAGGACTACGCCATCGGCATGGCCAAGGGCAACACCGCTCTGGAAGACGCTGTCAACGCTGCTCTGGAGGAGCTGAAGGCAGACGGCACCCTGCAGTCCATCGTGGACAAGTACATCACCGCTGAATAATCAGCGCGTTTCTTTCCGCGTCAGGGGGAGGCGGCCTGAAAAGGCTCCTCCCCTTTTTTGAAATCCACCGGTTACAAAATTTTTACAAAAAGAAAGGTGAGGATGCGAATGGCCGCACAATACGAGCTGCTGAAAGAGCTTCTCAACAGCGGGACGCCGCTCAGCTTCGGGCAGAACATTTTCTTTAAGTTTTATCAGGCATTCATCCTGAAGGACCGCTGGCTCCAGTACATCAACGGCGTGGGCACCACCCTGCTGGTCACAGCCATCGCGCTGGCGATGGGCGTCGCGCTGGGCAGCGTGGTGGCGCTGGTGCGTGTGGCCCACGACCAGCAGCGCACCGGCCGCATGAACCCGGTGCTGGGCTTCTTCAACGCGGTGTGTCAGGTGTACACCACTATCATCCGCGGCACGCCTATGATGGTGCAGCTGCTCATCATGAGCATGGTCATCTTTGCCAACAGCCGCAACTTCACGATGGTCGGCGCGTTGGCGCTGGGCATCAACTCGGGCGCCTATGTCTCCGAGATCATCCGCGGCGGCCTGATGGCCGTTGACCCCGGCCAGATGGAGGCCGGCCGCAGCCTCGGCCTCAACTACATAACCACGATGGTGGTCATCATCATCCCGCAGGCCATCCGCGCCGTGCTTCCCGCCCTCGGCAACGAGTTCATCATGCTGCTGAAGGATACGTCCCTCATCACCGTCATCGGCGGCAAGGAGCTGCTGTATGCGGCACAGGGCATCATGAACCGCACCTACGAGGCCATGTTCCCCCTGTGCGGCGTCGCCCTCATCTATCTGGTGCTGGTGATGCTGTTCACATGGCTGCTCGCAAAGTTTGAGAGGAGGCTGGCACAAAGTGACCGATAAGATCCTTGAAGTCCGCGGTCTGACCAAGACCTACGGCGGCGAAAAGCGGAAGGGCGCAAAGCAGCCCACCCCCACCCTCGACGTGCTGAAGGGCATCGACATCGATATCTACCGCGGCGACGTGGTCTGCCTCATCGGCCCCTCGGGCTGCGGCAAGTCCACCTTCCTGCGCTGCCTGAACCGGCTGGAGATCCCCACCGGCGGCAGCATCAAGTTTGAGGGCGTGGAGGTGGACGATGACCACATCGACGCCGTCCGCCAGAAGATGGGCATGGTGTTCCAGCACTTCAACCTCTTCCCCCACCTGACCGTCAAGAAGAACCTCGAGCTGGCCCCCAGCCTCCTCAAGCTCAAGGACAAAGAGGCCATCTCTGCCCGCGCCGACGAGCTTCTGGCCCGCGTGGGTCTGGCCGACAAGGCCAACGCCTACCCCAAGAGCCTGTCCGGCGGCCAGCAGCAGCGCATCGCCATCGCCCGTGCGCTGGCGATGGACCCGGACGTCATCCTCTTCGACGAGCCGACCAGCGCCCTCGACCCCGAGATGGTCGGCGAGGTCCTCGAGCTGATGAAAGAGCTGGCCCACACCGGCATCACCATGCTGGTGGTCACCCACGAGATGGGCTTCGCCCGCGAAGTCTCCAACCGCGTCATCTTCATCGACGAGGGCCGCATTCAGGAGGATGAGCCGCCGCAGGAGCTGTTCACCAACCCCAAGCATCCCCGCCTGAAGGCATTCCTTTCCAAGATGCTGTAAATCCGAAATCGAAAAAGCACCATGCTGCATGACGCAACATGGTGCTTTTTTCAACCTCTCCGTCACGCCTGACGGCGTGCCACCTCCCCTATCGAGGGGAGGCCTTGGCATGGCGGAAAGCTTCATCTCTTCGCCAGAGGCTCCCCTCGGTAGGGGAGCTGTCGAGCGAATGCGAGACTGAGAGGTTATTTCAGAACGACCCTCCCGACGAGCCGCCGAAGCCGTCGGAGTCGGTGGACGAGCCGCCGGAGGAGCTTGACTCCTTCTTGGGCGGGTCATAGACCCGCTCCCGGGTGGTGTGGGTGTAGCGGTCGCGCTTGACCCGCAGAGCGAAGCCGGGCATATACTCATCGGCCCGGGTCTTCCGCTTGGCCGTCTTCATCTGGCTGTACAGGACAAAGCAGATAATGGCCGAGATGCCGAGGGGAACGAGCATGGCAACCATCAGGTCTCCCAGCCCGACGTCATTGTCTATGTCGATGGGTTCGCCATGGTCGGCGTAGTAGTCCAGCGCCTCATCGCACATCTCGATGTAGGTATCTGCCGCATCCTCCCACTCCTCATCGGAGAGCAGCGGGACGATCTCGTCCTCCTGCTGCTCGATGCGGTAATCGGTAAAGGCGGTGACGCCCCCGCCGTAGGTAATGGTGACATACTTGCGGGAGCCGACGGCCAGCAGGAAGAGGATGCCGCTCTGCTCGTCGCCATAGCCGAGGCCGTTGGAGATGTAATAATTCTTGGCGTATTCCCGCTGGTCTGCGTCGCCGATGCTGTCCACCACGAGGAAATAGACATCCACACCGTGGCCGTCGGAGGCGCTCTCGGCTTCCTCTTCGAGGTCGGCCAGCGTGTCGGCGTCGAAGATGCCGCATTCGTCCCGCACCAGCGGGGCGGCTGCCCCGGCCGGCAGGGTCAGGGCCATGCAGAGCAGGGCCGCTGCCAGAAGGGCAAACAGTTTTTTGCAATGTTTCATATTCCCGTCTCCCCCTCTCACAGCAGCATGAACAGGGCCGTCAGGATCATCAGCGGGATGCTGATGCCGGCAAACCACGCGGCCACCCTGCCCTTATCCACGGGCAGGTCGCCGATGAGCTTGCCGGTCTGGCCGTTCATGGCAAAGAGGAAGTCCTGCTCCTTCCAGCGGGTGTGGAGCATCCAGACCGGCAGCAGAGCGTAGTGCGGCTCGAGGGTCCGCGGGTCGATCTGCTCCGAGAGGGTCTGGATGCTGGTGTAGCCGCCCAGCGTCCCGTGGAGGGCCGCTTCGGCGCTGTGCTTCATCCGGCCCAGAGCGCGGGCGGCACACTTCTTGTCGTCCTCGTCATACCGGTCGGCCAGAAAGCCGGGCAGGTAGGCCGTGGAGAAGGGCTTGAGGGCGCTGTAGTCAAAGGGTTCGATGGCGTCCATGTGGGTGTCCGGCATCTTGCTGGAGCCGTCCACCGGCACCCGGACGAAGTCCGCATCGCCTACGCGGGCCACATCGAAGTGCTTGGTGGTGGTGACGACATAGTCGCCCTCGCGGTGGCTCTCGCTGATCTCGGCTTTGTAAGCGCCCCGGGCCTCCATCCGGCCATCGTAGAGCCAGAAGGGCACATAGACGCCCTGGATCTCCTCGATGTGGTTTCCGTCCTTGAAGGCTTTGGGGAGGAAGGCCTTGCCCTTATAATACTTCTTCAGGTTCTCGATGGCCGTCTTCCTGTCCATCTTGAAGGGGATGATGTACTCCGGCTTGAGCTTGCCGGAAAGCTGTCCGCCCAGCACGGTGGGGTTGCCGCAGTAGGGGCAGGTGGTGGCTGCTGTCTCGGGGCCGCAGACCAGCTCTGCGCCGCAGGAGGTGCAGGTGCGGCTGCTGAGGCCTCCCACCTCCCGCTCTCCCCAGACCGGGCCATTGGCCGCAGCCTTTTCGGCTGCTTCGGCGGCCTTGTCTGCCTGTGTCTGCTTCTCGCCGTAGAGGGCCTCTACCTGTGCGACATCGTAGGTCGAGCCGCAGTAATCACAGCAGAGCTTGCCGCTGGCGCTGTCGAACCGCAGCGGGCCGGTACAGGCCGGGCACTGGTAATTCGTGGTGTTTTCTGCCATCGTTCAGGCCCCCTTTCAGGCGCCGAAGGGCTTGCCGCACTCGGGGCAGAACTTCGGCGGGTTCGTGGGGTCGGCGGGCGTCCAGCCGCAGTTCGGGCACTTGGCCGCCGGGCGGGGCCTGCCGCACTCCGAGCAGAATTTGCCGGTGTTGTGTGTGCCGCAGCTGCACACCCAGCCCGCCTCGGGGCGGGGCTTGCCGCAGGCGGTGCAGAATTTGCCGGTGTTGCCGGTCTGTCCGCAGGAGCAGCTCCAGCTGCCCGCTGCCGGGGCGGCAGGGGCGGGAGCAGGCTGCTGTGCGCCCATCTGGTAGAGGGCCTGTGCGTTGATGCCCCCGGCGGCTGCGGCCTGATTCATCCCCATAAAGGCCATGGCCGGGCCGGCGGAGGTGTTCGACGCCGCGGCCTGCATGGCCGAGGCCTGTGCGCCCACCATATGGGCGGCAGCGCGGGTGGGGTCCATGAAGGCGGCGCTGCGCTGCAGCTCCTTGATCATCTGCTCGTCTTCCTCGCTGGCCTTGACGCCGGACACGCCGAGGGAGACGATCTCGATGCCGCGCAGCTTGCTCCACTTTTCGGAAAGCTCCTGATTCAGGGCCTCGGCCAGCTCGGCGGTGTGGCCGGGCAGGGACGAATAGCGGATGCCCATCTCACTGATGCGGGCGAACGCAGGCTGCAGCGCCGTCATCATCTCGGTGCGCATCTGCCCCTCGAGGGCGTCGCGGGTGTACTCATTTTCCACATTTCCGCAGACGTTGGTGTAAAACAGGATGGGGTTGACGATGCGGTAGCTGTACTCGCCGAAGCACCGGATGCTCACGTCGATGTCGATGCCTGCCCGCTGGTCCACCACACGGAAGGGCACCGGGCTGGGAGTGCCGTACTTGTTGCCCATCAGCTCCTTGGTGTTGATGTAGTAGATGCGCTGGTCGGTGGCGGCCTGACCGCCGAAGCTGAACCGCTTGCCGATCTCCGCAAAGACCTCGTCGATGTTCTTGGCCAGACCCTTGCTCAGCAGAGAGGGCTGGGTGCCGGTGTTGTAGGTGTACTCGCCCGCCTCGGCGCAGAGGTCCACCACCTTGCCCTGCTCCACGATGAGGGCGCACTGGCCCTCGGCCACCGCCACGATGGAGCCATCGGTGATGACGTTCTCGGTGCCGTGACGGTTCGAAGAGCGCCCGGAGACCTTCTTTTGTCCCTTGACGGCCAGCACCTCCGCCGGGAGAGCGCTGCAATAAAAGTATTCCTTCCACTGGTCGCCCATCACTCCGGATGCTGCACCCAATGCCGCTTTGACAAGACCCATAAGCCATATCTCCTTTTTCTGCCCGCTGTTCTGCGCGTGGGCTTTCCCTCAGTATACCACAAAACAGGCGGCGAAAAAAGAAAACCCTTGCATTTTCTCCCCGATGGGTGTAGAATACTCCCGACAAACAAATACAGGGGAGCTTGTAAACGCAGGCTGAGAGGAAGTTCTCGAACTTCGACCCTTGGAGGCTGTCTTTGGACAGCCTCTGCACCTGATGCGGATAATGCCGCCGTAGGAAGTCATAACGCTGCTTATGGATTTTTACAGGAGACGCCGCAGAGGGCGTCTCCTGTTTTTTGTTAGAAGCTGTTTTCGTAAGCGGGCAAAAAGGCCGCTCAGGCGGCGTGCAGCGCTTAGAAAACGGCTTCTCGTGTTACCGGCTGAGGGGGAGCGCCCTGAGTCTGGGTTATATGCTGCGATGGGAAGCCGTGTTCCGGCGTGAGAGGAGGCCAATGAGCCTCGACCGCTTCTTCCGTTTCTGGCATCTGCGCGGGTGCCGGTTCTGTTCGTGTGCGGGGGCGGCGGTCTGTCTGCTCCCGCATGATATTTTTATTGAAAAGGAGCACTCATCATGAAACACTACTCTGCAAAAAAGCTGGCGCTGGCCGGTATGTTCTGCGCCCTCGCCGTCGTGGGCAGCGTCTTCTCCTTCCCCGTTTTCGGCAGCAAATGCGCCCCCGTCCAGCACATGGTCAACATCCTCTGTGCCGTCCTGCTGGGGCCTTACTATGGCGTGGGCGTAGCCTTCGTGGCCTCCCTGCTGCGCAACCTGCTGGGTCTGGGCAGCCTGATGGCTTTCCCGGGCAGTATGTTCGGCGCGCTGCTCTGCGGCCTCGTCTTCCACAAGACGAAGAAGCTGCTGCCCACCCTCGTGGGCGAGGTGTTCGGTACCTCCATCCTCGGCGGTCTGTGCGCCTATCCCGTCGCCATCCTGCTGATGGGCAAGAGCGCCGGTGACATCGCCTTCTACGCCTACATCGTGCCCTTCCTCGTCTCTACCGCAGGCGGCGCGGTCATCGCAGGCGTGCTGCTGGCCGCACTTTCCCGTGCAGGCGCCCTCCGCGCCATGCAGGCCAGCCTGAGCTGAGCGGAAGGAGTAACACGACCCATGTTCCAGAGCATCTTCGCCAACGTCCGGGCCCGAAGCCCCCTCGTCCATAACATCACCAACTACGTCACCGTCAATGACTGCGCCAACATGGTGCTGGCCTGCGGCGCGTCCCCCATCATGGCGGACGATGCCGCCGAGGTAGAGGACATCACCTCTCTGTGTGCCGGGCTGAACCTGAACATCGGCACTCTGAACAGCCGCACCATCCCCTCCATGCTTCTGGCGGGCCATACCGCCCACCGGCTGGGCCGGCCCGTCGTGCTGGATCCGGTGGGTGCGGGAGCGTCCCATCTCCGCACCGAGACGGCCCTGCGGCTGCTGCGGGAGGTAAAGCCTACCGTCATCCGGGGCAACATCTCCGAGATGCGGACACTGGCGGTGGGCAGCGGCACCACCAAGGGCGTGGACGCCGACGCATCCGACAAGATCACGGAAGAGACTCTGGACCGGGCCGTGGCCTTCGTCAAGTCCTTCGCGGCCCGCACTGGGGCGGTCATCGCCGTCACCGGGGCCATCGACATCGTAGCCGACGGCCAGCGGGCGTTCTGCATCCGCAACGGCCACCCCATGATGAGCGCCGTCACCGGCACCGGCTGTCAGCTCTCGGCCCTGACGGCGGCCTTCTGCGCCGCCAACCCCGACAAGCCCTTGGAGGCTGCGGCGGCGGCTGTCTGCGCCATGGGCCTTGCGGGAGAAGTGGCCCACAGCCGCCTTACGAAGCTGGACGGCAGCGCCACCTACCGCAATTATATCATCGACGCCATCTACAACATGACCCCCGAGCAGCTCGAGGAAGGAGCACGCTATGAAATGCGATAAACACACCATGCTTCTCTACGCCGTCACCGACCGGGCATGGACGGGCCGCGAGACCCTCCGCCAGCAGGTGGAGGATGCGCTGAAGGGCGGCGTCACCTGCGTCCAGCTGCGGGAAAAAGAGCTGGACGATGCGGCATTTTTACAGGAAGCCATGGAACTTTCTGCCCTCTGCCGCAGCTATGGCGTCCCCTTCATCATCAACGATAACGTGGACATCGCCATCCAGTGCCATGCGGACGGCATCCACGTCGGGCAGGAGGACATGGCCGCAGCCGATGTCCGGGCCAAAGTCGGCCCCGATATGCTCCTCGGCGTGTCGGCCCACTCGGTGGAGGAGGCCCAGCTGGCTGTGGCCCACGGCGCGGATTATCTCGGCGTCGGCGCAGCCTTTTCCACCCACACCAAGACGGATGTGGACGTCCTGCCCGAGGGCGAGCTGAAAAAGATATGCGACGCTGTGGATGTGCCGGTCGTCGCCATCGGCGGCATCCATAAGGACAACATCCTCCAGCTGAAAGGCTCCGGCGCAGACGGCGTGGCCCTCGTGAGCGCCATCTTCGGTGCCGAGGACATCGAAGCCGAGTGCCGGGAGTTGAAGGTGCTGGCGGAACAGATCATCTATAGCAATTCAACTTTTTAATGCAACAGCAACAGCGTTGAATTGCATATCGCAAATATGCTGTTTGAATGTTGCACGAATTTCTTGACTTGCGATAAAGGAGCAAACCCATGAAAACTGCACTTACCATCGCGGGCAGCGATTCCAGCGGCGGCGCCGGCATTCAGGCCGACCTCAAGGCCATGACCATGAACGGCGTCTTCGCCATGAGCGCCATCACCGCCCTGACGGCCCAGAACACCACCGGCGTGTCCGGCATCTATGAGGTCAGCCCCGCGTTTCTGGCCCAGCAGATCGACGCTGTCTTTACCGACATCCGCCCCTGCGCGGTCAAGATCGGGATGGTGTCCTCGGCCCCGCTCATCGAGACCATCGCCGAGCGCCTCCGCTTCTACAAGGCGGAGAACATCGTCGTAGACCCCGTGATGGTAGCCACCTCCGGCTCTGACCTCATCGCCTCGGACGCTGTGCGCACCCTCTGCCGGGAGCTGTTCCCCCTCTCGGTGCTTATTACCCCCAACCGCCACGAGGCGGAAGTCCTGGCCGAAATGGCCATCCATAGCCGCGATGACATGGTACGCGCCGCGCAGACCATCGCCGGCCGCTATGGCTGCAACGTCCTGCTGAAGGGCGGCCACAGCGACACCGACGCCGACGACCTTCTGGCGCTCCGGGACGGGCAGCTGCTCTGGTTCCCGGGGCAGCGGGTCGATAACCCCAACACCCACGGCACCGGCTGCACCCTGTCCAGCGCCATCGCGGCAAACCTCGCCAAGGGCTTCGGGCTGGCGGACTCCATCGCCCGGGCCAAGGCCTATCTGACCGACGCGCTGAACGCTCAGCTCGACTTGGGCCAAGGCTCCGGCCCGCTGGACCACACCTTGGGCGGCACAGGGGTCGAAAACTGGATGCACGGCGTCCCAGACGCTGTACAGGATAAATAAAGAGCGTATTTTCGGAGGATTTGAACCATGCAGACTTACACCACACAGATGGATGCCGCACGCAAGGGCATCGTCACGCCCCAGATGGAGACGGTCGCCAAGAAGGAGTACCGCACCGTCGAGGAGATCCGTCAGCTGGTCGCCGAGGGCAAGGTGGCCATCCCGGCCAACAAGCATCACACCTGCCTCGACCCCGAGGGCATCGGCTCCATGCTTCGCACCAAGATCAATGTCAACCTCGGCGTCTCCCGCGACTGCAAGGACTACAGCATCGAGATGCAGAAGGTCATGAGCGCGGTCAACATGGGCGCAGAGGCCATCATGGACCTGTCCAGCCACGGCAACACCCAGCCCTTCCGCCAGAAGCTGACCCACGAGTGCCCTGTCATGATCGGCACCGTGCCGGTGTATGACTCGGTCATCCACTACCAGCGCGACCTCGCCACCCTGACCGCGCAGGACTTCATCGACGTGGTGCGTCTGCACGCAGAGGACGGCGTGGACTTCGTCACCCTCCACTGCGGCATCACCCGCAAGACCATCGAGCAGATCCGCAAGCACAAGCGGAAGATGAACATCGTCAGCCGCGGCGGGTCTCTGGTCTTTGCATGGATGTGTATGACCGGCAATGAGAATCCCTTCTACGAGCACTTCGACGAGATCCTCGACATCTGCGAGGAGCACGATGTCACCATCTCTCTGGGCGACGCCTGCCGTCCCGGCTGCCTCGCCGACGCCACCGACGTCTGCCAGATCGAAGAGCTGGTCCGTCTGGGCGAGCTGACCAAGCGGGCTTGGGCACACAATGTTCAGGTCATGGTGGAAGGCCCGGGCCATGTGCCCCTGAATCAGGTCGCCGCCAACATGGAGATCCAGAAGACCATCTGCATGGGCGCGCCCTTCTATGTCCTCGGCCCCATCGTCACCGACATCGCCCCCGGTTATGACCACATCACCGCTGCCATCGGCGGCGCTGTCGCAGCCATGAGCGGTGCGGCTTTCCTGTGCTATGTCACCCCCGCCGAGCATCTGGCTCTGCCCAATGTGGACGACGTCAAGCAGGGCATCGTGGCCTCCAAGATCGCCGCCCACGCCGCCGACATCGCCAAGGGCATCCCCCACGCCCGGGACATCGACGACAAGATGGGCGACGCCCGCCGTGTGCTGGACTGGGACGCACAGTTCGCCTGTGCCCTCGACCCCGAGACCGCAAAGGCCATCCGTGACGCCCGCCTGCCCGAGGATGACCACAGCGACACCTGCTCCATGTGCGGCAAGTTCTGCGCCGTCCGCAGCATGAACAAAGCTCTGGCCGGTGAGTACATCGACATCCTGTAAGATAAGATAAAAAGCCCCCGGGTGCACTGAAAACAATGCATCCGGGGGCTTTTTCATACAGTTGCGCCAGCAGGAGTCGAACCTACGATGGGGGAGTCAAAGTCCCCTGCCTTACCGCTTGGCGATGGCGCATCAGTAGAGAATAGTATAGCATATTTTTCCGGATTCCACAAGAGCCGCCGGGGCTTCCGCAAAAACTTTCTATTCTATTCCGCCCGTTCCCCATCCTTGCCGGGGGACGGCGGATATGGTATACTTGCTGTGTAAAAGTTTTCCTGTTCAGCGCACAGCGCAGAAAGGAGCGCGGCTTATGGTGCACCATCTTGTCATCGGCGTTATCTTCCTCGTCTGGGGCATTGCAGACGTCCTCCGCGTCCAGCTGCCCGGCGTGCTGGCGCGGCGGCTGGAAGCGTCCAGCGAAGAGGGCCGCCGCCTCTGGCAGCGGCTTCTGGGCGTGCTGGAACTCATCGTAGGCGGCGTACAGGTGCTGTTCTGCTTTTTCTCCGACGACCCGACCGTCACCAGCATCCTCCTCGCCGTGATGATCCTTTCGGCGGTCTGCATCCTCGGGCCGTACTACCACTGGCGGAAACAGGAAAAAGAAAACGACACCTGACACGAGAGAGGGAGTTCACCTATGGGGCCTTGGTATTATGAAGTCGTCAGCTTTGACGGCGATTACGTCAACCTGCGCCGCACCGACATCGAGAGCGACGAGCTGAACCCGGTGGCGCTGGCGCTCCTGCCGCCGGAGATCGACGTAGGCAGCAAGCTCAAGTGCGAATATTTCCAGTACGAGATCATCGGCTGACAAACCACAGAAAAGCCGCCCATCCGGGCGGCTTTTCTGTGTCTTCTGATTCGTTATACGCGCTCTGCCACCAGCTGGAAGCCCGCCTTGGCAAGCTCCTGCCGGATCTGCTCGATCTGGGCATTGTCGCGGGTCTCAAGGGTCAGCTTGAGGAAGCAGCTGGAGATGGGCATATTGGGGTCGGAGCCGTCGTGGAGGACGGACACCACGTTGCTGCCGCAGCGGGAGACGATGTTGGCCACCTGCTGCAGCTGGCCGGGCTTATCCTCCAGCGCGATGGTCAGATTGGCCTTGCGGCCGCTCATGACGAGGCCGCGGGTGATGACGCGGTTGAGGATGTTCACGTCGATGTTGCCGCCGGAGATGAGGCAGACGACCTTCTTGCCCTCGATGGGCAGCTTGTGGAAGAGCGCCGCCGCCACAGGCACAGCCCCCGCGCCCTCGGCCACCAGCTTCTGGTTCTCCATCAGGGAGAGGATGGCCGCTGCGGTCTCGTCCTCGGTGACAGTGACGATGTCGTCCACATACTCCTCGCAGAGCTTGTAGGTCAGCTCACCGGGGGTCTTGACCTGAATGCCGTCCGCAAAGGTGGAGACGGCGGAAAGGGTCTGATATTTGTGCTCATGGAGGGAGCGGTACATACTGGGTGCGCCCTCGGCCTGCACACCGTAGACCTTGACTTCCGGCTTGAGGCTCTTGATGGCGAAGGCCACGCCGGAGATGAGTCCGCCGCCGCCCACAGGCACGATGACGGCATCCACATCGGGCAGCTGGTCGAGGATCTCGAGGCCGATGGTGCCCTGACCGGCGATGACCTGCTCGTCGTCGTAAGGGTGGATGAAGGTCATGCCCGTCTCTTCCTGCAGCTCGACGGCCTTGTCGTGGGCATCGTCATAGGTGCCGGGCACGAGGCAGACCTCCGCGCCGAGGTTCTTGGTGTTCTCCACCTTCATAATGGGTGCGCCGTCCGGCATACAGACGATGCTCCGGATGCCCCGGCGGGTAGCGGCCAGCGCCACGCCCTGTGCGTGGTTGCCTGCCGAGCAGGCGATGACGCCCTTGTCGCTCTCCTCCTTGGAGAGCTGGCTGATCTTATAATAAGCGCCGCGCACCTTGAAGCTGCCGGTCACCTGCAGGTTCTCGGTCTTGAGGTAGAGCTGGCAGTCCTTCGAGAGCTTGGGGGCTTCGATGAGGTCTGTCTTGCGTGCTACATCCTTGAGGACAAAGGCGGCGTGGTAGATCTTATCCAGTGTCAGCATATCGGTTTTCCCATCCTATCTCTTTTTATCCATCCCGGCACACGGGGTATTTTTTCATCGTTAAAGACAGGACTTAGTATAGTTTACATAATTTGATTTGTCAAATGAATCTATTTCACACTTTAAGGCCGAAAGCGGAATTTGCAAACATTGTATTTGTCTGCGCAGGATGCCGACCCCGCTTGACAACCCAAAGAAATTTGACTATACTACATATAGAAAGGCGCTGTGTCTGCAAAACGACTAGCTCCTTACCAGATTAGTCAAGAGAAAATGACCGACCGAGTTGGGGAACTTGAAGGCGGTCATTTTTTCTTGCGTTTTTTATCGTCATGGTTCTCATGTGCGATCGTCCATGTGATCTGAAATGTAACAAAAATTGCTCCGCCAAGAAGCGTCAGTAAAATTGCAACATCGGAGAACGTCATGAACCACACCCCCTTCCTGCCCTTGAGCATCCGGGGAGTGGCAACTTCAAGAAAAACTGCCTTGCCCGGCGCTTAGGTGCCGGTAAGGAGTCAGCCGCCTGCGTTTTAGACACAGCGCCTTTTTCCTGCCATTGCTGGCATTAGTTACAGAATAACACAAAATCCTGCAAAGCACAATACAAAGCCGCCGCCTCCCACGAAACTGTGAGAGGCGGCGGTTCTATTCTTACTTCAATTTATGCAGGGTTTATTATTTAGTAACTTCTTTCCACTCCAAAATAATCGTAAACTCTCTGCTTACTACCTCTTTTTTGCCATTCTCCTTAGGCTCTACGTAGTATCCGATGCTCCACTCGTAGTCTTTCATATTTGTCAAAGTAGGCTCTATTTCTTTGGCAATTTTACTTGCGCTATCCGCTTTTTCTACTTCCGGAATATCCACTCTGAACATTTCGCGATCGAGTTTCTTGTTCTTCCAATCAGCATTTGTATTTCCGACATCATTTATATGATAGTTAGATGCAACGTCATCCAATTCTGCATTGTAGTTTAGACTTACTCTATACTTATCCTTCTTTAAGGCTTCATTCACGCTCTTTGTCAGCTCGACCTTTTCGTTGACCGCTTTTCCTCTTCCGCTGCCACCGCCGCCGCAGGCAGTGAGCATCGTCAGTGTCAGCGCCGCCGCCAACAGGACTGCCATCATTTTTCTGAACCGCAACATCATAAAAAATTCCTCCTTATAATTTAGGAAGCGTTCTGCCTCCATATCACAATAATACATTTTCGGGCAACTTTCGTCAATATTATCTACCCTATTTTTTCGATTTTGGCATTTTGTTAAAATTATAAGACATACTTTTTATCTCTGGGATACAAAAAGCCGCCGCCTCCCACAAAATCGTGAGAGACGGCGGTGCATTTTATTTTATCGCAAGTTTTATAGCAATTCAACTTTTTAATGCAACAGCAACAGCGTTGAATTGCATATCGCAAATATGCTGTTTTCATGTTGCACTAATTTCTTGCCTTGCGATAAAAACAGTGCCTGCCGGAACAGCCTATTGTGCTCTGCCGTCTGCGGCGCTCGTACATTGCCTGCTCTGGCTCAGATCTCCGCGAGGATGGCATCGCCCATTGCGGTACAGCCGAGGCAGGTGCAGCCCTCGCTCATATTATCGGCAGTGCGCAGGCCCTTGTCCAGCACCTTGTTCACCGCGCTCTCGATGGCGTCGGCCTCCTCGGTCATGCCGAAGGAGTACCGCAGCATCATGGCGGCGGAGAGGATGCAGGCGGTGGGGTTGACGATGTCCTTGCCCGCGATGTCGGGAGCAGAGCCGTGGATCGGCTCATACAGACCCCGGGTGCCGTCGCCCAGACTGGACGAGGGGATCATGCCGATGGAGCCGGTGATCATCGAAGCCTCGTCGGAGATGATGTCGCCGAACATATTCTCGGTGACGATGACGTCAAACTGGCTGGGGTCCTTCACGACCTGCATCGCGCAGTTGTCCACGAACATCTCGCTGTACTCCACCTCGGGATACTCGGCCTGCAGGCGGTGCATAACGGCACGCCAGAGGCGGCTGGTGTCCAGCACATTGGCCTTGTCCACGCAGCAGAGCTTCTTGCGGCGCTTCATCGCCGTCTCGAAGCCGATGCGGCCGATGCGCTCGATTTCGTGCTCCGAGTAGGGCATGGAGTCCACGGCCTGCTTCTCGCCGTTTTCCAGCGTATAGGTCTCGTGCTTGCCGAAGTAGACGCCGCCGATCAGCTCACGCACGATGATGAAGTCGATGCCCTTGGCCACGATCTCGGGCTTGAGGGGGCTGGCCGGGGCCAGCTGAGGCCAGATCTTGGCCGGGCGGTTGTTGGAGTAGAGGCCCATCCCGGCGCGGAGGCGGAGCAGGCCCTTTTCGGGGCGCTGCTCGCCGGGCAGGCCCTCCCACTTGGGGCCGCCCACTGCGCCCAGAAGAACGCTGTCTGCCGCAAGGCATTTGTCCAGCTCGTGCTGAGGCAGCGGGTCGCCGTACTTGTCGATGGCCTCGCCGCCCATTGCGGCGTCGGTGTAGTGGAAGGTGTGGCCGTACTTCTCGGCCACCTTATCGAGAACGCGGAGGGTCTGCTTCACGATCTCGGGGCTGGAGCAGTCGCCCCAGATGACAGCGATATTTTTTTCCATGATAATGGGCATCCTTTCTTCGATTGGGCAGCGATTTATGACAGGATTCTTGCTTTTGGGTGGGTGCGGGGGCAGATTGCCGTTGCAGTAGGGCTGTTTTTTCTTTAAGTAGGTTCTCGCGCTGGTGGCGCGGGGGATGTTTTTTCTTGAGGTCAAGCGGCTTGCGCTCCGCGCGGGCCAGAGGCAGGGAGGGGTGTTTCGACTCCCCCCTCCCTACCTCTGGACTCCACTCTCCCCGCAACGAGTTAAGGGCTGCTCGCCCTTAACAAACCCAAAACGGAAGTCGAAGCCCAAAAATGCTAGCCGCTGCGCTAAACGCATTTTTTTGTGCTTCTCCTATTTACGGCTCCGCCGAAGATTTCACCTTTCTGCTGAACTTCACGCCCTGCAAGGGCGTAACACCAGCTGCGAAGCAGCAAGTCGGAGAAACGAGAAAAAAGCGTTTAGCGCAGCGGCTAGCTTTTTTCCGTTTCGACATCTCCTCCGGGATTATCAAGGGCGAGCAGCCCTTGATTCGTGCCTCCCGCGCCTCGAAAGTAGCGGGGGCTTTTCTGGTTCTCTTTTGGCACGCAAAAGAGAACTAAGCCCCACCGTAAGAGCGATTTAATCCGCGCCACAAGCGCGTGAAGCCGTTCATAAGAAAACTTAACCCCGCGAAACCGCGCCGCCGCAGCAAAAACTTTACTTTTTCGTCAGCGACTTCATCAAGCCGCCATCGGCGATGATCTTCTGGATGAAGGGCGGGAAAGGCTCGGCCTGAAAGGTCTTGCCGGTGGTCTCATCGGTGATGACGCCGGTGTCGAAGTTCACGCTGACGGTGTCCCCTGCACCGATGGCGTCCACAGCCTCGGGGCACTCCATGATGGGCAGGCCGATGTTGATGCTGTTGCGGTAGAAGATGCGGGCAAAGCTCTTGGCGATGACGACCGAGATGCCTGCGGTCTTGATGGCCAGCGGCGCGTGCTCACGGGAGGAGCCGCAGCCGAAGTTCCAGCCGCCCACCATGATGTCGCCCTCCTTCACCTTGTTGATGAAGTCCTTGTCGATGTCCTCCATGCAGTGTGCGGCCAGCTCCTTGGCGTTCTGGGTGTTCAGGTAGCGGGCCGGGATGATGACATCGGTATCCACGTTGTCCGGGTATTTAAAAACAGAACCGTTTGCGTTGTTCATGGGTGACTCTCCTTTTCTCAGACCGTGCGGGGGTCGGTGATATAGCCGGTCAGTGCGCTGGCGGCAGCGGTAGCGGGCGATGCCAGATACACCTCGCTCTTGACATGGCCCATACGGCCCACGAAGTTGCGGTTGGTGGTGGAGACACAGCGCTCGCCCTCGGCGAGGATGCCCATGTAGCCGCCGAGGCAGGGGCCGCAGGTGGGGGTGGAGACGATGCAGCCCGCGTCAATGAAGGCCGTCGTCCAGCCGCGCAGGATGCACTCCTTATACACAGCCATGGTGGCGGGGATGATGATGCCGCGCACGCCCTTTGCGATGTGCTTGCCCTTCAGGATGTTGTAAGCAGCCTCCATATCCTCGAGGCGGCCATTGGTGCAGCTGCCGATGACCACCTGATCGATCTTGATGTCCTTTCCCTCGCTGGCGGGGTGGGTGTTCTCGGGCAGATGAGGGTAGCTGACGGTGGGTTCGAGGGCCGACAGGTCGATCTCAATGACCTTCTCGTACTCGGCGTCCGGGTCGGCCTCGTAGAACACCGGCTCCCGCTGGCTGCGGCCCTTGAGGTAGGCCTTGGTCACGTCGTCCACCGGGAAGATGCCATTCTTTGCGCCCGCCTCGATGGCCATGTTGCAGATGCTCAGGCGGTCATCCATCGACAGCGAAGCGACGCCCGGGCCGGTGAACTCCATCGACTTATACAGCGCACCGTCCACGCCGATCATGCCGATGATGTGAAGGATGAGGTCCTTGCCGGACACCCGCGGGGGCAGCATTCCGGTCAGGACGAACCGGATGGCAGCCGGCACCTTGAACCATGCCATGCCGGTGGCCATGCCGGCCGCCATATCGGTGGAGCCGACACCGGTGGAGAAAGCGCCCAGCGCACCGTAGGTGCAGGTATGGCTGTCTGCGCCAATGACGCAGTCGCCCGCTGTCACGATGCCTTTTTCGGGCAGCAGCGCGTGCTCGATGCCCATCTGGCCCACATCATAGAAGTTGAGGATGTCGTACTTGTTGGCAAACTCGCGGCACTGCTTGGACTGGGTCGCGCTCTTGATGTCCTTGTTGGGCACGAAGTGGTCGAGAACGATGGCGATGTGCTCTTTGTCGAACACGCCGTCAAAGCCTGCCTTCTCGAACTCGTTGATGGCCACCGGTGTGGTGATGTCGTTGCCCAGCACGATGTCGAGCTTGGCGTTGATGAGCTGGCCCGCCTTGACCTCGGCGAGGCCCGCGTGTGCGGCCAGAATTTTCTGCGTCTGGGTCATTCCCATGATGGTACTCTCCTTTTATCGTAGCTTGTTCTCTATGGTCAGTCTCTCCTCTGTCCAACCTCTCAGCCGCCTGCGGCGTCAGCTCCCCTAGTAGGGGAGCCTCTGGCGAAACCGCTTACTTTGCGGGGAATGCCAAGGCCTCCCCTCGATAGGGGAGGTGGCATTGCGAAGCAATGACGGAGAGGTTGTGCAGAGCTGCCCCTTATTTACTCTCGTTACTTATTATTGATGGCACTCACCAGCGCGTGCACACCGGCAACGATGATGTCGGTGTCGGTGCCCGCACCCCATGTGACGGTGCCGTCGCCCCACTCGAGGCCCACATAGGAGGCTGCGCGGGAGGTAGAGCCTTCGTCAAGGCTGTGCTCCGAATACGTTTCCAGATGGAACTCCATACCGGTGGCGCTCTGGATGGCGTTGGCCACGGCATCCAGACGGCCATTGCCCACCGAGGTGATGACCTTGCGCTGGCCGTTCATGTCCAGCGTGACGGTGGCGGTGATGCCGTTGACCTGCGCGAAATGGGCCTCGACGACGGACAGGGGCTTGGTCTTGTTGAGGAAGACCTCCTCAAAGATGTGGAGCACCTCGCCTGCGCTCAGCTCCTTGTGGCTGTGGTCGGACACGCTCTTGACCTTATAGCCCAGCGCCTCCCGCATCTTGGCGGGCAGGTTGTAGCCGTAGTTCTGCTCCAGCACGAAGCCGATTCCGCCCTTGCCGCTCTGGCTGTTGATGCGGATGACGTCGGCGTCGTAGGTGCGGCCGATGTCGTGGGGGTCCACCGGGATGTAGGGGCAGGTCCAGCGATGGTCGCCCTTCTCCTTGCGGTAGGCCATTCCCTTTGCGATGGCGTCCTGATGGCTGCCCGAGAAGGCGGCAAAGACCAGCTGACCGGCGTAGGGGGTGCGCTCATAAATGTGCATCCGGGTGACACGCTCGTAGGTGGCGCAGATGGCAGGCATATCGGAGAAGTCCAGCTTCGGGTCTACGCCGTGGCTGTACAGATTCATAGCGAGGGTCACAGCGTCCACATTGCCGGTCCGCTCGCCGTTGCCGAAGAGGCAGCACTCCACCCGCTGTGCGCCTGCCAGAACCGCCAGCTCCGCGCAGGCCACGCCGGTGCCGCGGTCGTTGTGGGGGTGGGTGGAGATGATGACGCTGTCGCGGTACTTCAGGTGCTTGTCGCAGTACTCGATCTGGTTGGCGTAGACATGGGGCATACTCATCTCCACCGTGACCGGCAGGTTGATGATCATGGGGCGGTCGGGGGTGGGCTGCATGATGTCCAGCACCGCATTGCAGACCTCCACGGCGTAGTCCACCTCGGTGCCCGTGAAGCTCTCGGGGCTGTACTCGAAGAGGAAATTGCCCTCGTACTCCTCGCTCAGCTGCTTGACCAGCTTTGCGCCGTCCACGGCGATCTGCTTGATCTCCTCCTTGGACTTATGGAACACCTGCTCACGCTGGGCGACGGAAGTAGAGTTGTAGAAGTGGATGACAGCCCGGGGCGCACCCTTGACCGCCTCGAAGGTGCGGCGGATGATGTGGTCACGGCACTGGGTCAGCACCTGCACGGTGACGTCCTCGGGGATCATGTTTTTCTCGATGAGGGTGCGGAGGAACTCGTACTCCGTCTCGCTGGCGGCGGGGAAGCCCACCTCGATCTCCTTGAAGCCGATCTTCACCAGCATCTGGAAAAATTCCAGCTTTTCCTCAAGGCTCATGGGGACGATCAGGGCCTGATTGCCGTCCCGCAGGTCCACGCTGCACCATGCGGGAGCTTTCTCGATGTGGTCCTTCTTGACCCAGCTGTCATAACCGGCGGGCACGGGGTAATATCCCGGTGCGTATTTGGTAGCGTCCATCATGTTGTTTTCCTCCGTTTTTCTGTATCAACCTCTCAGTCTCGCATCCGCTCGACAGCTCCCCTACCGAGGGGAGCCTCTGGCGAAGAGGGAAAGCTTTCCGGAATGCCAAGGCCTCTCCTCGATAGGAGAGGTGGCACGCCGTAGGCGTGACGGAGAGGTTGACTCCTATTAACAAACGAAAAGGCTCCCGTCTCTCAAAGGACGAAATCCCCTGAGAGACGAGAGCCTGTAATTTCTGTTACAGGGCACCCGTGGTACCACTCTCTTTGCTGTGCTCAACACACAGCCGCTCTGCACGATCGGCTTTTTGGGGCGAATCGCTGCCCGGATAACGGTGGGCTTCCGTCAGGGCCTACTGTCTGCTTCAGCCCTGCCGCTCAGGGGCCAGTAACCGAAACCCTCTGCACCGCCTTGCACCACCCGGCGGCTCTCTGCACGCAGAAGAAGATCGTTTTTTCCCCGTCAACGCATTTGCGCTTTGTTCAAAGTGACCTCATTTTAGCAAAACCTGCCGTCCCTGTCAAGAAGTTTGCCTCATGACGAAGCTGAAACGATTTCATGTGAACAGCGGTGAAATTTTCCAAAATTTGCGTTTCTCCCCGCTCAGGTCTCCACGCCCTCGAACTGGCTGTTGTAGAGCTTGGCGTAGAAGCCGCCCTGTGCCAGCAGCGTGTCGTGGTCGCCCTGCTCCACGATGTGGCCGTCCTTCATCACGAGGATGACGTCGGCCTCCCGGATGGTGGACAGGCGGTGTGCCACGATGAAGCTGGTGCGGCCCTGCATCATCCGGGCAAAGGCCGCCTGAATGCGCACCTCGGTGCGGGTATCGATGGAGGAGGTGGCCTCGTCGAGGATCAGCATCGGGGGCAGGCAGAGCATCACGCGGGCAATGCAGAGCAGCTGCTTCTGGCCCTGACTGATGTTGCCGCCGTCCTCGGCGATGACGGTGTCATAGCCCTCGGGCAGGCGGCGGATGAAGCTGTCGGCGTGGGCGGCCTTGGCTGCGGCCACCACCTCGTCGAGGGTGGCGTCCGGCCTGCCGTAGGCGATGTTCTCCCGCACCGTACCGGCCCGCAGCCAGGTGTCCTGCAGCACCATGCCGTAGCTGCCCCGCAGGGAGGCGCGGGTCACATCCCGGATGTCGGTGCCGGAAACTTTGATGGCACCGCCGTTGACGTCATAGAACCGCATGAGCAGGTTGATGAGGGTGGTCTTGCCGCAGCCGGTAGGGCCGACGATGGCGATGCGCTGGCCGGGCCTGACGTCCAGAGACAGCCCCTCGATGAGCGGGCGGTCGGGCAGGTAGCGGAAGGAGACGTCCTCGATCTGGACGTGGCCGTCCGGCTCGAGGCGGACAGCGTTTTCCACCTCGGGGCACTGGTCCTCGGCGTCCAGCAGCTCAAACACCCGGGACGCGCAGGCCAGAGCGTTCTGCAGCTCGGTCACGACGCCGGAGATCTCGTTGAAGGGCTTGGTGTACTGGTTGGCGTAGCTCAGGAAGATGCTCAGCTGGCCGATGGAGATGCCGCCGCCCACCGCGTAGAGCGCACCCACAAGGCCGACGCCTGCGTAGACGATGTTGTTGACGAAGCGGGTGGCGGGGTTGGTCAGGCTGGAGAAGAAGATGGCCTTCAGGCTCACGTCCTGCAAGCGGCCATTCACCTCATCGAAGGCCGCAAGGCTCTGGGCCTCATGGCCGAAGGCCTGCACGACCTTCTGGCCCTCGATCATCTCGTTGACGAGGGCGGTCTGCTCGCCGCGGACGGTGCTCTGGCTCTGGAAGTAGCCATAGCTGCGCTTGGCGAGGAAGCTGGCCACCACGAGGCTCAGGGGGGTGATGCAGACCACCACCAGCGTGATGGGCACGTTCTGCCGCAGCATGAACAGCAGGGTGCCGAGGATGGTCAGCACGCCCGAGAACAGCTGGGTGAAGCCCATCAGCAGGCCGTCGGCGAAGGTATCCACGTCGGCCACCATCCGGCTCACGATGTCGCCGGAGGGGTGGCTGTCGAGGTAGGAGAGGGGCAGGGTCTGGATCTTCCGCATGGCGGCGTTTCGCAGGTCGCGGCTGACCGCGAAGGTGATGCGGTTGTTGCAGACGCTCAGCAGCCACTGCGCAAAGGCGGCGGTCACGGCCACAGCCACGATCTCATACACGATGCGCAGCACGCCCGCGAAGTCCACGTCCCCCTTGCCCAGCATCATATCGATGGCGTCGCCGCAGAGGATGGGGATATACAGCTGGGCCGCGACGCTCACCGCCGCCACGATGAGGCTGCACCCCACAAAAAATCCGTAGGGCCTGATCTTCTGGAGCACCCGGGTCATAGTGGCCTTCTGCTGCTCAGGGGTCAGCCTGCTTTTTGCTTTTGCACTCATTTCTGCGCATCCCCTTTCTTGAACTGGCTCTCGTAAATTTCACGATAGACCGGGCAGCTGTCCAGCAGCTCGGCGTGACGGCCAAGGCCCACCATATGGCCGTCATCCAGCACGATGATCTGGTCTGCGTGCTGCAGACTGGCGGCACGCTGGCTGACGATGAAGACGGTCAGAGCACCCGGCAGCGCGGCCAGCGCCTTGCGCAGGGCCGCATCGGTGGCGTAGTCCAGTGCACTGGCGCTGTCGTCGAGGATGAGGATGTCGGGCCTGCCCACGAGGGCGCGGGCGATGGTCAGGCGCTGCTTCTGGCCGCCGGAGAGGTTTCGTCCCCCCTGCTCCACCGGTTCATCGAGGCCGAGGGGCTTGGACCGGACGAACTCCGCAGCCTGCGCCGTCTCCAGCGCGGCCCAGAGGTCAGCCTCGGAGGCGTTCTGGTTGCCCCAGAGCAGGTTCGAGCGGATGGTGCCGCCGAAGAGCTGGGCCTTCTGCATGACCACGGCCACCCTGCCCCGCAGGTCGGCCCGGGGGTACTGCCGGACGGGGCGGCCCATGATCTCCACGCTGCCCTCGGTGGCGTCGTAGAAGCGGGGGATGAGGCTGATGAGGCTGGATTTGCCGCTGCCGGTGCCGCCGATGATGCCGATGGTCTGGCCGCGCTTGGCCGTGAAGCTGATGTCGGAGAGGCTGGGTGCGCCTGCGCCCTGATAGGTCAGGCCCACATGGTCGAAGCGGACGGCGTCGCCGGCCTTTTCCGCCGGGACTTCACCGGCAGGCTCCCGCGGGAACTCCATGCCCGGCTCGGTGTCCAGCACGGCCTGCACACGGCCTGCACAGGCCAGCGCCTTGCTCACCTGCACGATGAGGTTGGCCAGCTTGACCAGCTCGATCAAGATCTGGTTCATATAGTTGACCAGCGCGATAACGTCGCCGGAGGCCATGCCCCCGATGTTGATCTCGATGCTGCCCACATACAGCAGCGCCACGATGGCAAGGTTGATGATGACATAGGTCAGCGGGTTCATCAGGGCAGAGATGTGGCCGACGTGGAGCTGCATCTTCGTCAGCAGCTCGTTGGCGTCCTCGAAGCGGTCCACCTCGGTCTTCTCCTTGTCGAAGGCGCGGACGACGCGGACGCCGGTGAGGTTCTCGCGGGTCAGGCCCAGCACGCGGTCGAGCCGCGCCTGCACCGCCTTATACAGGGGTCGGGTGATGACCATGACGCCGAAGACCACGACGCTCAGCAGCGGGATGGCCACCACGAAGATGAGGGCGGCGCGGAAATTGACCGTAAAGGCCATGACCATCGCGCCGAACACCACGAAGGGACTGCGCAGGAACAGCCGGAGGAAGAGGTTCAGGCCGCTCTGCACCTGATTGACGTCGCTGGTCATCCGGGTGATGAGGGTGCTGGTGCCCATGGTGTCCATCTCGGTGAAGCTCAGGCGCTGGATGTGCTCAAACAACGCGTGGCGCAGGCCGGTGGCGTAACCCACTGCGGCCTTGGCCGAGAAATACTGGGCGGTCAGGCTACAGACAAGGCCCACGAAGGCCAGCAGGAGCAGGATGCCGCACCGCACGAGGATGTAGCGGAAGTCGTGGGCCGCGATGCCCACGTTGACGATGTCGGCCATCACAAGCGGCACGAACAGGTCAAAGGTGGCTTCCAGCATCTTGAAAAGCGGCGCAAGCACGCTCTCGCGCTTATAGCCGCTGAGGTAGCGAAGCATTTTATTCAAGGCTCGATTCTCCCTTTCTCTGATGTATTTCAGTCAAAACAGTTTTTATTATAGCGCATTCCAAACCAGAATGCCATGTTTCCGATTGAGAAAAACGGAAAATCCTGCTATACTGGAAAGGAATCTCAAACGAAAGAATGGTGGATGCTATGGCAAAGGATGGAGCAGCACGGCTGCGGCTGCGCCCGGTGGGCGCGGCAGACCGCAAAAAGCTGCCGGAGTATGGGCCGCTGGGCACAGGCTGCCCCGCCGTGGAGCGGGCAGTGGCTGCGCTTTATAAGGGCCAGAACGAGGAGAGCTTCTGGGCGCTGATGAACGCCATCAACTATGCCCTCGAGCTGGACACCCGGGTGCTGGTGCCGCTGGAAGCCTCGTCCGACCAGCCGGACGGCGCGGCCCCGTGGGCCGAGCACCCCGTCCCGGCGGAAAAGGCCAAGGACCTGCCGTTCTGGACCCTGCACACCCAGAAGGGCCGGTGCTATCTGCCCCTCTTCACCTCGGTGCGGGCGGCGGAGGCCGACAAGGGCACCGCCAGCCGCCCTATGGCCGAAATGCTTCTGTCTGCCGCCATGCAGTCGGCGCTGGACTCCGACCACATCGACGGCGTAGTCATCGACCCATGGACAAGCTCGGCCACGCTGGACTGTTCGCTCCTCAACGGCCTGCTCCATGCCGGCCACGACACCAGCGAGCCGGGCGAAGAGGAGCTGCGGGCCGGGAACCGGGCCATGGCCGAGGGCCGCTGGGACGACGCGATGCACTTCTATCAGCTCTCCGCCGAGGAGGGCTGCGCCGAGGGTCTCGCCATGATGGGCGAGCTGCTCTACGAGGGCAAAGGCTGCCGCAAAAGCCCCGCGCAGGCCCGGAAGTTCTGGAAAAAAGCCGCCGATGCCGGAGACGTAGCCGCATGGGTGGCGCTGGGCGACGACGCCATGGTACAGGGCAAGGGCGTGGGCGCAGCCCTGCGGGCCTACCGCAAGGCCCAGAAGCTCTGCGCCTCCACCCCCGACATCGCCTATATGCCGCAGGTCTGCCTCCGGGTGGCCCAGTATGAGACGCAGTATATCTCCCGCAAGCAGGCGCTGGCCCAGCTGGCCGAGGCAAAACAGGGCTTCCTCATCCGCCAAAAGGAGGGCGACGAGACAGCCCGGAGCTGGCTGGATGAGACCGAGCGCGTCATTCGCCAGCTGCTCGAGAACGAGTCGGGCTGAAACACAAAATCTTTACAAATGCTCCAAGGAATCGTCATACGGAACCGATATGATACCTATGAGAAAATATGCGCGTCGCAAAAGCAGAGAGGACGACCAGAATGAGCAAAGTGATCGGTATTGACCTTGGCACCACCAACAGCTGCGTAGCCGTGGTGGAGGGCGGCAAGCCCGTCGTTATCACCAACGCAGAGGGCGAACGCACCACCCCCAGTGTGGTGGCGTTTACCAAGGACGGCGAGCGGCTGGTGGGCGGCGCGGCCAAGCGCCAGCTCGCCGCCAACTCCGGACGGACGGTGTCCAGCATCAAGCGGCATATGGGCAGCGACTACCGCGTCCACATCGACGGCAAGGACCTGACCCCGCAGGAGATCAGCGCCATGATCCTGACCAAGATCCGCCGCGACGCCGAAAGCTATCTGGGCGAGCCGGTGACGGAGGCCGTCATCACTGTCCCGGCCTACTTCGACGACAGCCAGCGCAAGGCCACGCAGGACGCGGGCCGCATCGCGGGCCTGAACGTCCTGCGCATCATCAACGAGCCGACCGCCGCAGCCGTGGCCTACGGCCTCGACAACGAAGCACCCCAGAAGATCCTGGTCTACGACCTCGGCGGCGGTACCTTCGATGTCTCCATCATCGAGATCGAGGACGGCACCTTCACGGTGCTGGCTACCGGCGGCGATACCCGTCTGGGCGGCGACGACTTCGACCAGCGCATCGTGGAGTATGCGGTGGCCGAGTTCAAGAAATCTGACCGCATCGACCTCTCCCGCGACCCCGCCGCCATGGGCCGCCTGAAGGAAGAGGCCGAAAAGGCCAAGAAGGAGCTGTCCAGCGCCCTCTCGGCCCAGCTCAATCTCCCCTTCATCGCGGTGGGCAAGGACGGCCCCCACCACCTCGACCTGACCCTCTCCCGCCCCCAGTTCGAAATGATGACCGGCGACCTGCTGGCCCGGACCGTGGCCCCTGTGCAGAACGCACTGCGGGACGCCGGCATCTCGGCCTCCCAGCTGGGCAAGGTGCTTCTGGTGGGCGGCAGCACCCGGATGCCTGCCGTCGAGCGTCAGGTAAAAGAACTGCTGGGCTGTGAGCCGAGCCACAGCCTCAACCCCGACGAGTGCGTGGCGATGGGTGCCGCCGTACAGGGCGGCCTGTTGCAGGGCGGCGGCAAGCTGGCCGGTGCCACCGGTGCAGCGGCGCAGGGCCTCGTGCTGATGGATGTCACCCCTCTGACCCTCTCCATCGAGACGCTGGGCGGCGTTGCCACCCCCCTCATCACCCGCAACAGCATGATCCCCACCCGCAAGAGCCAGCTCTTCACCACGGCCCGCCCCATGCAGACCAGCGTGGAGATCAACGTCCTGCAGGGCGAGCGGCATTTTGCCCGGGACAACAAGAGCCTCGGCAAGTTCAAGCTGAACGGCATCCGGGCCAGCTTCTCGTCCAAGCCTCAGATCGAAGTCACCTTTGACATCGACGTCAACGGCGTGGTCAAGGTATCAGCCAAGGATCTCGGCACGGGCCGGGAGCAGAACATCACCATCACCGGCAGCACCAACCTCTCGGAGAATGAGATCCAGCGCGCCATGGCGGACGCCGCCGCCTACGAGGCCGAGGACAGCCGCCGCAAGGAGCGTCTCGATCTCCACAATCAGGCCGAAGTGCTGGCCTATAAGGTAGACGAAGCCCTTTCGAAGTGCAAGAAGGAGCTGGACAAGGAGGAGAAGAACCGCATCAAAGCCGATGTGGCGAACCTCCGCCGCTGCCTGCGGAAGGACAAGCCCGAGAAGATGAACGAGACGGAGGAAGCGAACCTCCGTCAGGCCAAGAGCCAGCTGGAGGCCAGCGCAAACCATTTGATGCTCCTCTATGCCTCGGAGCAGGGCGGGAGCGGCCCGGACGATACCATCTGAACACACAAGAAGGCCCGCTGCGATGAATGCAGCGGGCCTTCTTGCTGTTCGTATCAGTGGAAAAGAGGAGAGAAAACGGTTCGTTTGCGGCTCAGCGACCGACGATGAGGTCGCGGCGGCTGCGGAAGCCCACGGTGAGGCGGGCGCTGCTGCCGAGGTGGCGCAGGGTCACTTTGGTGCCGGACTTCTGGCCCTCGCACAGGAGGGTCAGGTTCAGGGTGGTGGAGGTCTTGCCGGTCTTGAACACCAGCGTGCTCACGCCCTGATCCAGCAGGGCCTGCATATCGAGGATGGTGGCCCGGAAGGTAGCGTTGTCATCCGGAGCGTCCAGCGTCAGCACCTGGCCTTCCTGACGGGCGGTATAAAGCACCTGCTTGCCCAGCAGACCCTTGACGGTGTAACGGGCCTCGTGCTTTTCCTCCGCTGCGTCGGAGATCATCATGACGTTGCCCTGAATGGGATTCTCCACCGGGGAGGCGTAGCCGCCGTAGTTGGGGTCTACCTCCCCCACCGGAACGTCAGAGTGGAGGGCGATGTCGCCCTGCGTCATGACGCTCTCGGCCTGCGGGGGCAGATAGCCCTCGACGACCGTGTCATCGGCAGCGAAAGCGCCCACGCTCATTGCAGCGGTCATGGTCAGCAGAGCGGCCGCAGCAGCGGCACGGCGTGCAGTGTTCTTGTTCAGTCTCATATGTCGTATCCTCCTGTAGGGGGATGACCTCTCCGTCAGCGCTGACGGAGGGGTCTTCCCAAATTACTATCTTATTTGCGACACGGCGCATCAGAAAACCGCCGTATCTGTAATGAATACGGATACGGCGGTCAGATTATTGCAGCGCTTTCCTTTTATTTTTCATCTGAGGCTTTTTCTTCGAGGATGGCCATAAATTCGTCGCCGGTGATGGTCTCCTTCTCGTAGAGGTACTTTGCCAGCTCGTCAAGCTTGGCCCGGTTGTCGGTCAGGATCCGGATGGCCTTTTCGTGCTGGGTCTTCACCAGCTCCACGACCCGCTGGTCGATCTCCCTCTGGGTCTGGACCGAGCAGGCCAGCGAGGTGTCGCCGCCCAGATACTGGTTGTTCACCGTCTCAAGGGCTACCATGTCGAACTCCTTGCTCATGCCGTAGCGGGTGAGCATGGCGCGGGCCAGCTTGGTGGCCTGCTCGATGTCGTTGGATGCACCGGTCGTGACCGACTGGAAGGCCACCTCCTCGGCGGCACGACCGCCGGTGAGGGTGGCGATCTTATTTTCCAGCTCTTCCTTGGTCATGAGGTAGTGGTTGCCCTCTTCGACCTGCATGGTATAACCCAGCGCACCCGAGGTGCGGGGGATGATGGTGATCTTCTGGACGGGAGCGGAGTGGCTCTGGAGCGCCGCCACCAGCGCATGGCCGACCTCATGGTAGGCCACGATGCACTTTTCCTTGTCGGTGAGGATGGAGTTCTTCTTCTGGTAGCCTGCGATGACCACCTCGATGCTCTCCTCAAGGTCAGCCTGCGTCACGCTCTTGCGGCCCGAGCGGACGGCCCGCAGAGCGGCTTCGTTGACGATGTTGGCCAGCTCTGCGCCGGAAGCGCCGGAGGCCATCCGGGCCACGGTGTTGAAGTCGATGCCGGGGGCAAGCGCCACCTTCTTGGCATGGACCTTCAGGATCTCCTCGCGGCCCTTGAGGTCGGGCAGCTCGACCGGCACACGGCGGTCGAAGCGGCCGGGACGGGTCAGGGCGGGGTCGAGGGAGTCCGGGCGGTTGGTGGCCGCGAGGATGATGACGCCAGTGTTGCCCTCAAAGCCGTCCATCTCGGTGAGCAGCTGGTTCAGGGTCTGCTCCCGCTCATCGTTGCCGCCCAGCTGGCCGCTGTTGCGCTTCTGGCCGATGGCGTCGATCTCATCGATAAAGACGATGCAGGGAGCCTTTTCCTTCGCCTGCTTGAACAGGTCGCGCACTTTGGAGGCACCCATGCCCACGAACATCTCCACAAACTCCGAGCCGGAGATCGAGAAGAAGGGCACATTGGACTCACCGGCCACGGCTTTTGCCAGCATGGTCTTGCCGGTGCCCGGAGGGCCGACGAGGAGGATGCCCTTGGGCATGGAAGCGCCGATCTCCTCGTATTTCTTAGGGTCGTGCAGATAATCAACGATCTCCTGCAGATTCTCTTTGGCCTCGTCCTCGCCGGCCACATCCGCGAAGCGGATGCCGTGGGTGGACTGGACATAGACCTTAGCGTTGGACTTGCCCACGCCGCCGAACATCATCGAGTTCGCGCCGCCGGCCTTCTCCATCAGCTTCCGGTTCATAACATTGCCCAGCCAGACGAAGAGGACGATGGGCAGCACGAAGCTCAGCAGAAAGCTCATCAGCGGCGAGGCCTGCTCGACGATCTCGCTGGAAAACTGTGCGCCTGCGTCGTAGAGGCGCTGGGTCAGGTCAGGGTCGTTCATGAGGCCCGTCTTGTAGACCTGCGTTTCGTCTTTATCGGTAAAAAGGATCTGGTTGGATTCCACATCCACCCGGCCGATGTCCTTCTCCTCGGTCATGGACATGAAGGTGCCGTAGTCCACTTCCTTGATCTGCCGTTCGTTCATCCACGGCACGAGCACGAAGTTGAGCAGCATCAGCACCAGCAGCACGATGGCGTAATAGATGGCCAGCGGCTTTTTTGGGGTCTTGACTTCTTTCATGGGGTTCCCTCCTCGCCCTCTCCGTCTGCTTTGCAGCCACCTCTCCCACGGGGAGAGGCACTGGCGTGCCGGGCAGGCTGAAGCGGGACGACCAAAGCTTATGATCTCGGAAACGGCAGTGCCCTGCAGTTCCCTGTGAGTTTGATAGTAGCATACCACGACGCTATTTAAGAAACCAGCGTTTCGAGGGTAACTTTGCAAAAACTTCGCAGATTCTTAACAAAGAAGCCCGCCGGATGCATTTTCCATCCGGCAGGCTTCCCCTGTCTTTTATTACCCTGCGGTTTTCCCGGAGGATGAGATTCAGCTTTCGGCCTTCAGCACCGTCGGCTCAGCGGGCGGCGGCGTGAGAGTGGAGTGGGCCAGCACGAAGGCAGCGGCCCGGCTGGACGCGATGCGCTGCGCGGCGCGGCGGCGGTCGTTTGAGGGGAAGGTGTGCTCCCCGTCCCGCTTGTCGTCCCAGTGGGCCAGTTCTTCCTCCACCTCGGCCTCCGTGGGCCAGAGCTGCTCTCGCTGCGCCACCAGCAGCAGGCCCATCCGGCTGCGCAGCTTGCGCTCCGCCTCGGTGTGGAGCCATGCGCGGAACTCCTCCACGGTCTGGCCCTGTACCTTCAGATACTGGTCGAAGTTGATGCCGTTGGCCTGCATCCGCAGGTTGAACTGACGCTGTTCGGCAAAGTAGTTGCCCGCCACGAGCTGCTTGGGCAGCGGGCCTGTGACCTGTGTGCCCAGCTGGGCGATGAGGGCCTGTTCGGCCACGGCGCGGGCCTGCTGGCAGCGCTGGGCGTAGATTTCCTGCGTCACTCTGGCCCGGAGTTCTCGCCTGCCCTCGGCGTCGGCGGCACGGTCCTCGTCGCCGTGATTCCGGTTGATCTCCAACTCGATGGTCAGTTCCCGGATGGGCCGGGGCTGGATGGGCTGGACAAAGCCGGTGTATCCCCCCAGCTCCAGCGGCGGCAGACAGAAGAACTGCGCCCCCACCCGGAATCCCTCGGTCCGGTTCACCGCCAGAAGCTCAAAATCCGGGTCTGTGACAGGCTGCAAGCCATGCTCTTCCATCAGCTGAGCAAACAAGGGCGAAAATCCCTCCAGGATCGCCCGGTTCACCGCCGCCGTCAGCAGGTCATCTTCGTCCTGCGCAGCCCCCGGGGCGGCTCTCACGGCCTGCACGGCTTCTTCCAGCTCTGCCGCCGTCGCGGAAAAGACCACCCGGCAGTCGCCCGGCTCTGCCATTCCAAAATGTTCGAGTTTCATCTTTCTTTTCCCCCTCTCAGTGGACGATGCCGGCCATCAGCACCAGCAGCACGATGCCCAGCACGATGTACAGCACTTCCGCGCCCAGAACGGACTTATCGCCCTCGACGTACATCTCGGCGGGGTCGTCCGGGTCATAATAAAGGGTGACGACCGCGCCCTGCGCCAGCTCTCTGCCCTTTGCGGGCTTGGGATAATGGAGATGGTGGATGCCGCCTGCGGTGGAAAATTCCAGCAGATAGGCTTCACCGTCCCGGCTCTGCACCGTGCCCGCCACTGCGGCCTCTACTTTTTCGCCCCGGGTCATGAGCCTGCGCCGACGCGACCAGCTCCGCCACGCCATATAGAACATGATGCCTGCGCCGATGAGAAAGATAATGATATTGAACATCTGTAGTTTCCCTCTTCCGTAAATAGTCCCGCCGGGCCGCCTGCCCCGCAGGGGGTGATATTTATTGTACCATATCCCGCCAGATTTTTCGCCCCATTCGGCCTATACGGAATGCAACAATTTTCGCTCGAAAATTTGTAGCATGATTTTTGAAAAAAGTGCTTGACTTTCTCTGCATTCGTGGTATAATAATTATCGTTCCGAGCCGAATGGCCACGAACAAAGACAGAATATGCGGATATGGCGGAATTGGCAGACGCGTTAGATTCAGGTTCTAATCGGGGCAACTCGGTGGAGGTTCAAGTCCTCTTATCCGCACCACATCAACAAAATCCGAACTTTTTTTCCAATAGGCGAAGGGTTCGGATTTTTTGTATTCTTCGGAAAACAAAATGAATCTCTTGCTTCCATCGAAAAACGTCCCAGACCTTATCATAAGAAAGCACGACAGACCACTGTAAGAGTGCCGTAAGGCGGAAAGGACACAAACATGAAGTACGATGAAAGAGCCTGCAAGTTCAACATGGATACCGGCTGCGTGGAGCTGCTGCTCCGGGATGTGAGAATGATCTCCATTGACTGTACCGGGGTCGAGGATGCACTGGATGTGACCATGGCGCAGAGGTCGGAGTTGGATTATCTTATCTACAATGACCCGCTGTGCTATGCGGATTTGATTCTGAACGGCGACCCGAAGGAATATTTGAAGAATGTGTCCGGTAGTCGTACACTAGAAGATTAAAAAGTAATTGTCTGTCGAACAAAAATATTCGGCAGACAATTTTTTCATAGATTTAGAAGTGCTGTCAGTTCCAACCATACAAAAACGTTGGGTTCAACAGGTGAATCTTTGCACCGGAAAAATCAAGGATCCTCTCATCGCGCATCCGGCACAGCTCACGGGAAAGAGCACTGCGGTCCACACAGAGGAAATCTGCCAGTTCTGTCCGGGTGTAGGGCAGACTGTAACAGCCTTTTTCATCGGGTGTCAAGGTTTGAAGATAAATCTTCAGACGATCTCGAAGCCGTTTTTGTGCTAAAATACGCACTTTGGTGTTAAAAAAGAGAAGCTGCTGCGCCATATCCTGCATAAGATTTGCTGTGACTTGCATCCGGCAGGGACAGGTCAGCGTCTTCTGTGACATCAATGCGCTGAAATCCAGCAGCATTACGGTACAGTCCGAACTGGCACGCAGACAGACCGGACTTGCCGTCCAGCCAGTACAGGCCAGTTCTGCACCAAATACTTCTCCGGGACAAAAACGGCAGACGCTGATTTGATTGCCATTTTCATCATACAAAAATTCTTCCATCGTGCCATCCAGCAGAACACCCGTATTGTGGCTCTGCTCACCCAGCTCGACGATGTGCGCACCACGAGGATATTCACGGACAGTCGCATTCAAGCAACTAAGGACTTCCCTATATTTTCGTGGCTGGATGCCGTTGAACATGCCGCATTGCTGTAAAATTGAATAATATTGCTCCATCTTAAAATTTACTTTGCCGTTGCCATAACAACGGACACTCCGAGGTAGTTGTGTTAAGCTCTTGGTTAGAGACGTCTAATTAAAAGGCATCATTATTATACGGTATAAAGTTTGAAATGTCAAACCCTATAACGTTCAGGGTTGATATCGAAGGAGTGACACAATGCTTTCGTTGGGAATAGATATCGGTACATCAACGGTCAAGTTGGTGCTGTTGAAAAATCAAGAAATTGAAAAGCAGTGGATGGCGGTGCATCACGGCAACCCTTTTGTCTGCCTGAAAAAAGGTCTTTCCACGTTGGAGCTGGCGATGGATACTCCGTTTTCACTCTGTGTGACCGGAAGCAACACGGAGGCTCTGCTGGAGCAAGATTCAGCCATTCCCTCTTTAGGCGATATCCCAGCTATCGTCGAGGGTGTGCGCTGGATCATTCCGCAGGTGGGTTCGGTCATTGAAATTGGCAGTCAGGGCGCGCGATTCATCACGGACTTGCAGAGCCGCGCACCTCAGTTTTCAGTCAACGAACACTGCGCGGGCGGTACAGGTTCGTTCTTTGAAGACCAAATGTCTCGCGTGGGCTGCAGGCTGGGAGATTACTCTTCGCTGGTAGAGCAGGCACAGAGTGTTCCGCGCCTTTCCGGTCGGTGTGCGGTCTTTGCCAAAACAGATATCATCCACCGCCAGCAGGAAGGCGTTTCCACGCCGGATATCCTGTTGGGGTTGTGTTATGCCATGATTCGGAACTATAAGGTGACCATCGTGCGGCGGCTGCCGATCTGTAAACCTGTGGTATTCTGCGGTGGTGTTACCTGCAATGCAGGCGTGATCCGAGCCATCCGGGATATATTCGGGTTGAGTGAGAAAGAACTCATCGTTCCGGAGTTTGCCCGATATGAAGCGGCTCTTGGTGCTGCACTCAAAGCATCCGGCTCGTTCACGTTACGTCAACTGAATGATTCTCTGGACCGTACACTAACAACACACCACATGGTCGGAACATTGCCCAAACTGGAACTGCGCTCCGGCACGAGCCTTGCGGAGCCAAACGCTACCAAGATCATTCCAGAAAGTGGCTGCGCATTGGGCATCGACATCGGTTCTACCAGTACCGATCTTGTTCTGGTCGGTGCAGACGGTGAACTGGTAGACTTTCAATATCTGCGCACCGCAGGTGACCCGGAAGGAGCTGTCCGCAAAGGCCTTGCAAGTATTCGTCAGCGGTTTGGTGATATCCGATTCACCGCAGTCGGTGTGACCGGTTCAGGACGAGAGCGCATCGGCAAACGCATCGGAGCAGATGCTGTCCGGGATGAGATCACTGCGCAAGCCAAGGGAGCTGCTCATTGGGTGCCGGAAGTCGATACCGTGTTTGAAATCGGCGGACAGGATAGCAAATACATCAGCATCCAGAACGGTGAAGTTGTGGATTTTCAGATGAACAAGATCTGCGCTGCCGGTACCGGTTCTTTTGTGGAAGAACAAGCTGCCCGTATGGGCATCCCACTGGCGGAGTTTGGTCCATTAGCCTTATCCTCTGAACATCCGGCATCCTTGGGAGAACGGTGCACGGTGTTTATCGAAACGGCCATTGCGTCCGCTTCCGCTGAAGGTATTTCACGGGCGGATATTGCCGCAGGCCTTTGTCACTCCATCGTACAGAACTATCTGCATAAAGTTGTTGGTTCTAAACCTGTGGGGCAGCACATCGTTTTGCAGGGCGGTGTCGATTACAACCCCGGCATTGTGGCGGCATTCCAATCCGCATACGGCGACCGCGTACAGGTCAGCCCGGTCTTTTCCATCAGTGGTGCGTATGGCGCGGCTTTGCTGGCACATGAAGCTGTGGGCGACGCACCCAGCCGATTTGTGGGATTTGACAGCCCGGCAAAGGACGCAGAGGACAGCCGCAGTGCGGAGATCCAGAAGAATATTGACTTCTACAAGCAGGCAGACAAACTGCTTTTGGAGGGTTACACTGGCAAACGTGACCCACGTAAAAAGACCGTAGGTGTGCCTTTTGCGTTGATGATCCACAAATTCTTCCCGATGGCAAATGCCTTCTTTACCTCGTTGGGCTTCAATGTCGTCCTGACTGACCCCACCAGTGAGGAAACAATCCGGCTGGCTCAGCAGACCGCACAAGGGGAGACCTGCTACCCGGTCAAACTTATTTACGGCCATATGCAGCAGCTCATCGACCAAAAAGTAGACTACATCTTCTTGCCCACCATCCACACGATGAAGCACGAAAAGAGCCGTGTGAAACACAACTACGGCTGCGTCTATATGCAGACGGCAGCCGCATCCATTGCCAAAGCTCTGGACATTGAGAGCAAGGGCATCACTCTGCTCAGCCCGGTATTCGATCTCGATTTTGGGCAGGAAGCTATGGCATCTGCAATGCTGGGACTGAGCAAGATTTTAGGAATCCCGAAACCGTTTTGTGCCAAAGCTCTGCTCAGTGGTGCCATGGCGGTGCGCCGCCATACCGCCGCCGTGGAAAAACAGGGCAAAGCTCTGCTGGCGACCCTGAGACCGAACGATAAAGTGTTGGTGCTCATCACCCGCAACTACGGCGTTTCCGACCCCATCCTGAACATGGGCATCCCGGAACTGCTGTTGGAGCGGGGCTACAAGGTCATTACGCTGAGCCACCTGCCCGGTCATGCGCTGGACATCTCCGATGAATACGATAATCTTTATTATCCGTTCGGGCAGCATATCCTGTCCGGAGCAAAGCTGATCGCTCACCACCCGAACCTCTACGCTGTCTACCTGACGAACCACGGCTGCGGCCCGGACACCATGCTCTCACACCTGTTCAAGCAGGAGATGGGCGATAAACCCTACCTGCAAATCGAAGTGGATGAGCATTTTTCCAATGTGGGTGTCATCACTCGCATTGAAGCGTTCCTGAACAGCTTGCAACACCGCCCGGCGGTGGCTCTGCCGACAGATTTCAACATCGAGCAGGTCGATATTCACCCCTGTCGTCTGGCACAGACACCATTCCCCAATGTGCCACTCTATCTTCCGGCGATGGGTGCTTATACGCCCTATCTGGCCGCATATTTCAAACAGCAAGGGGCAGACCCCTACGAGCTGCCGCACCTGACGGACGATATTCTGAGCCTTGGCCGAGCGGAGACGAGTGCAAAAGAATACCTGCCTTTCCCGGCACTGCTGGGCAGCATCCTTGCTGAGCGTAAAAACGACCACGCACATGCGCAGTTCCTAATTCCACAGACGCAGGGTGCGGAGGCAGACGGTCAGTACGCCCGTGTCATCCGTGCTGTGTTGGACCGCAGAAAAGAGCAGAATGCTCAACTTATCAGCCCAATGCTGGAAACACTGCCCGAAATGGCGCAGAACTGTGACGCACTCTTCCGCGCACTGTTGGCGGGAGATATCCTCTATGCTACTCCGGCAGATAAACGTGCAGACATTTCGGCACAGTGGGATGCTCTGCCCGGCTGGGAGCAGCTGCACACAGCGGCGAGAGAGATCGGCGCACTTCTCACCAAAGGCCGCCGCATTGCCGCTGTTGGTACGCCGCTCTGCCTGACAGAACTGGACAGCGGCGTACTTGCCGCGCTGGAAGCCGAAGGCGAACAGGTGCTTCGCGCCCCACTCAGCGAGGCACTCTGGTTTCTGTGGAAAGACAATTTGGATGAAAACAAACCATCGGCTGGTTGGCTTGACCAGATGCAGAGGCAGATGCAGACCCTTGGTAATGAACTTGGAGCGCACAGTGCCTTTGCGGAAGACGCTGAAACACTGTTCCTCATTGCGGACTCTGCCTTGCCGAATTTTTCAGGCGGGAACGGTCGATATCGGTACGCCAAGGCCGTGGAGCTTTCTAGCCGTACCAATGCAGTGCTGACCCTTGCACCCCGGTATGAAAATACCGCTATGATTCTGGATATGCGCGGCCTGCACGATGCCTGCAGTGCCCCACTGTTCCAGCTTTCCCTTGATAACGACTGGGATGAAACTGCATGGAGCCGCCTGCGTTCGTTCCTCTACTACTGCTGAATCTGGCAGACGCAAAGAACCCGTCCGGTACGTCCGGACGGGTTCTTTGCGTCTGTTATGAAACAGAAAATCGCTTATTCGATGACCAGCAGCAGGCTCATCTTGAACTTGCCCTGTGCGGTAACGCTGTGCAGACCGTTCTTGTCGAAGCAGAAGCTCTCGCCTGCATTCAGTTCGTAGTCCTTGCCCTCGTAGCCAATGATGGCCTTGCCCTCCAGCGCAGTCAGGATGGCGTTGCCGGGTGCACGGTGCGGGGTCAGGCCGGTGCCCTCATCAAAGGCCATCAGGACAAATTTCATGTTGTCTGCATGAGCGATGTCCAGATTGGCGATGCTGCCCTCTTCATAAGAAATGAGGTTCTTCAGTTCGGTGGGCTGGCCAGCCTTGATGATGTTGTTCATGGTAAAATTCTCCTTTTTCAAAATGATTTCGGTATAGATCATACCGTTGTCGGTTTTTGTGCCGCACAGTGTTTTCGGCGGTACATACAGCAGTTCTCCGGGTTTGACAGACACCTCCTGCCCATCGGCTCCCAGAAGGAATCTGCCGTTTCCCTCACCACCCAGATAAATGGTGGTGCAGTCATAGTATTCCGGGGTGATAGAAGTGCCTGCGCCCAGGGAAAACCATGTTACCGGCACTTCATAGCTCAGCCCGGAAGGACGGGAAACTGTCATAGCATCCCGGACCGGGCGGACCTGAGAAAGTGTAAAAGGGATATTGTTCATACAGCAGTTTCCTTCCGTAGAGCAACCGGAACGATGCTGCGCACGGACCGTCCCTGATAATGCAGTTCATCCACCAGCACCTGAACATCAAAAGAATACGAGATGTTCTCCTCGTTCAAGATCTCCGCAGCCGGACCGTAGAAAAATTCGCCTTTGCGGTTCAGCATCAGGGCTTCGTCCGCCACGCTCATGGCGTTGGTGGGATAGTGGGTATTCATGATGGCACTGATGCCGGATTCGTGGGCCAGTCGCTCCACCATATTCAGCACTAAGATCTGATTGTGGAAATCCAGACCGGTTTCCGGCTCGTCCAGAATGATGAGCTTCGGCTCATTGATAAGGGCACGGGCGATGAGCACCATTTGCAGTTCACCGCCGCTCATCCGGTTGCAGTCCTTGTTGGCAAGGCGGGTGATCCCCACCCGTTCCATCATGGCTTCCGCCATTTCAATCTCCTCTTTGCCGGGCTGCTGAAAGGTCCCAAGATGTGCACTGCGCCCCAGCAGAACCATTTCCAGACCAGTGTAGGAAAAAGCGAAGCCGCGAGACTGCGGAATGTAGGAGATGGTACTCCAGACATCCTTCGGTTTGAGGGTGTGAATGTCCTTCCCGTAAAGCAGAGTCTTGCCGCTGTGCCATGGCAGCAGACCGATCATGCACTTGAGCAGGGTGGTTTTACCAATGCCGTTTGGACCAAGAATCGCGAGGATGTGGCCTTCTTCCAGGCTCAAATTGATGTTTTCGAGAATCACAGGCTGCTTTGGGTAGCCAAAACAACCGTTCTGCACTTCCAAGATCATTGCAGGTTGCTCCTTGTTTTGTTCAGCAGAGAAATAAACGCCGGTGCACCGATGATAGCGGTGAGGATGGAAAGAGGCAGCTCGATAATGCTGATGCTGCGGGACAGGGTATCGATCAGGATCATAAAGCTGGCTCCCAGACTGAGACTGAGGGGCACCACATAACGGTTGTTGCTTCCAACCAGCATCCGGGATGCGTGCGGGATCAGCAGACCAATCCAGCCCACCTGACCGCACATGGAAACGGCAGAAGCCGTGATCAGCGTAGATGCAACAATAACCAGCATCCGGGTCTGTTTGATGTTGATGCCGCTGGCACGAGCCTCGTCATCACTCAGTGAAAGGATGTTCAGCCGCCAGCGCAGCAGATAGATGATGATGATTCCAGCAACGATAAGTGGGCAGCCAATTAGGATCTTTTGGAAACTGGCACTGGTAAAGCTGCCCAAGAGCCAGTAGATGATCTCCGGCAGCTTGTCCTGCGGATCGGCAGTATATTTCAACAGCGAACCCAGTGCGTTGAACAGAGAGGATGCAATCGTACCGGCCAGCACCAGATAAACCATGGAACGCCCATCACTCTTGCCTGCGACTTTCAGAGTAAAACAGACGGAAATCAGGCCAAAGACCAAGGCGATGAGCTGCGTTTCCAGAATACTGCAAGACAGGATAATAGCAAGAATTGCACCCACACAGGTGCCGCTGGTTACACCCAAAATATCCGGTGTGGCAAGCGGATTGGAGAATAAGGATTGATAGGCATTGCCTGCACAAGACAGACCTGCGCCGACGATGATGGCCGTCAGAATGCGGGGCAGCCGCAGATTGATGACGATGGAGTAGTTCTGTACATTTGAGGTGCTCTCACCCGTCAGAGCAGTGCGCAAAGCTGTGAGAACTTCGCCTACCGGAACATTCATTCGCCCAAAGCACAGGCAGATGAGTGCGGTCACAAGGGGAAAAGTGAACATCAATACCACGGCCAGAGGAGTGAACCGGCCTTTTTTTATCCAGATGGTATCTTTCATCAGTACAGCAGCATTTCCTCCAACTCGTCATCTGTCACATCGTAGCCGTACCATGTCTTGTAATATTCCTTGATGGTATCGCCCAGCGGATAATCGGCAAAAGCATCCGGGTAGGTGTTGCAGGCCAGCCATGCCAGCACCAGCGGAGCATCCGGATTCGGGGTGAACCAGTTCCACATACCCAGTGTAGTGTTGTAGACCCGGCCGCTCTTCACGGAAGTCAGGGTGGAGAAGTCAGCACCGTCCACATTCCCGCTCAGCACGTCCTCGGTGCGCAGGGGCTGCAGGCCGGGACCATCCAAGAAAAGAATATCGGGATCCCAGCTATAAATCTGCTCCATGCTGGCCTGTGCAAAGCCAGTGGCTTCCAGTGCCTTGTCCGTTACGCCCAGACGCTTCATCCAGTAGGTGCCAAAGGTGCCCTGACCGGATACCTGCGGTACACCGTCTGCATACTTCCACAGAATCAGCGCACTGGGGCGATCCGTTTGAGGAATTTCCGCAATACGGGCTTCCACATCGGTCACGATCTCATCACCGGCAGCAACAAAGGCGTCGGTCTTGCCCGGTTCGTTGAAGATCTGCTCCAGCAGCTTCAGCCACTCTTCGTAACGTTCAATGGGATCAGCTTCCGTAGATGCGCCCACGGTAGCGAAACCGATGGAGGGGATTCCGCTGGCCTTCAGGATTTCGGCATGGGAGGAGTTGCCAGCATTGTACAGGATAACATCAGGGTTCAGCTTCATGATCTCCTCGATGTTCAGGTCGCTCTGAGCATAGACCGTATCGCTGGACTCCAGAAGCTCTGGGGCGATATTCTTCAATACAGTGTCAGAAATGACCGACTTGAAAGAACCGCAGTAACCCACGATGTAGGGAGCACTGCCCTCAAAATAAGCCATGTAGGTGGACAGGATTGGAATCTGGTCGATGACGACACGGGTGACCTTATTAGGCACTTCTACTTCGTTGCCGCCGTGGTCTACGACGGTATGGGTACCGGTCTCATCCATAGATGCGGCAGAGGAAGTTGCTTCGCTGGATACAGCGGAAGAAGCCCCAGAAGAAGCCGTGCTGCTGGAAGAAGAACCGCAGGCGGCCAGAACACCGGCTGCACTTACAGCAGCCATGGCAGTGATAAACGAACGACGAGAAATTTTTTTCATGGAAAACTCCTTTAATAAACAGATAGTTCTTTGTTTGTGGCGGTTAGTCATGAATAACCAACTGCCAAGCAGTTTATCAGATTCATTTTCCTTTGTCGGTTGCTATGGCAACAACAGCGCAAATTTATGTGATGGTAAAAATAGACACAAAAACAGGGTGCGTCCACCCGGACGCACCCTGCCAAAGACCACAGACGATAACGATATGTACAACAGGGCGTTCCCCGTCGGGAACGCTCTGTTTCTCTTTGTTGGCGGTGTGATGAGCCTGTTCCGCCTGCCACACGGCAAACTCCCGCTGCCCTTCCTCGCTGTTCCAACAGGCAAGGATGGCCGGGTAGAATGCCCGTGCCAGACGGTCGATGACTTCATCGGGATAGGGGGAAGTGTTTGTGGACTTTTTCTTTTTGTTCAAACGCACGCTCCTTTGATCGTCCCACCGTGGCAAAGTCGGGCGAGAAAATCAAAGTTCCAATTTCATATCAGGCGCAAGGGCGCGGATGCTTTCCGCCCTGCACTTGCGGCTGATGGCTCATTGATGGCTTACAAGTGCCTGTCGTTATGCGATTTCTTTCTCGTTCAGTATTTCTTCAAACTGTGCCATATACGCTTTGTGCTGCTTGAGGATTTTTAGCGTTTCAGTTTTGGCGTAGGAATCGTCCGGTAGCTTAGGCAAGTATCTCATCAAAAAATCAAAGTCCTGCTGAATCCGCCGGACAGCGACTTCCAGCGCGGAGTAGTTGATTCCAGAGTAGTGTGAGTAGCTCGACTGCGGAGCGGGACGGTCTTCCGGGTGCAGAATCTCGTGCACGATCTGCTTGCGGTTCGGAAAATCGGCTCTGGCAAGGCGGTGCATATCAGTATCACGGACTTTGAACTGCCCGGACAGGATTTTCTCCTGCATACCGGGTATCATCTGCTCCATAATCTCCACGCCGTGCATGAATTTTTCAGAACGGGCAACGTAGGATTCGCTGACATTGTTCCGCTCCGCAATCTGCTTGCGGATGCTCGCTTCCGCAGAGGTGGGAGGAATTGTGTCAATTTGACACAATTCCTCCGGGGCGGTTTTCTTGGCAGCAGCCGTGTGCTGGTTGTTGCCGTTTCCACCGGGCTTTCGATGCTCCACACTGTACTGCTTTCCAATGAGGAACTTCTTCTGCTCCGGGGTCAGATTGCGCCGCCCCAACTGGTTCTTACAAATCCAAGCGAGGACTTCTTCTCTGCTTTCAAATGGGAGCGGCATGGTGGAGAAAGAGATTTCGGGATGTTCCTGAACGATCTCATAACGGTTGTGGCCATCAACAAGGGTGTTACCCCAAACGATCAAAGGAGAGATCAGCTTGCCCTCTTTCAGGATATTTTCTTCAAGCTGCTTGAATTCATCATCGGTCAGAGGCGGAATCTGGGACTGGAACTCCGGGTCGATTTTCAGATTGATCATACGCACACTCCTTTATCTCTCCTGCTGCGTCTGATCTTCCTCCCGGAAAAAGGACGCAACATTCTGCTTTGCGGTTTTCAGTTTGAGCAGTTCTTCTTTGGCTTCCTTGTACTGCTCGTAGAACGTTGCCTTTTCGGATGCCAACTGCGCGTACTCAGCTTCCAGCTTTTTCGGGCTGGGCAGCTTGGTGAGGTTGTTTGCCTTAAAATAGGCTGCTGCCGCCCGGTACGCTGTCAGCTCTGCACGGTGCTGCTCCTCAAAGACTGCGGGTCGCTTGGCGGTCTTTAACTGCTGTGCGACGCTCTTGGCATTGGCGTAGGCTGTGACATGATAGCGCAGCTCTTTGTTGGCTTTCATGCGACTTTCAAGGTCTTTCACCACTGCCAGTGAATCGTGATACTTGGTTTCCAGTTCGGCGATGCGCTGGTTCAGGGCGTCCTCGTCGGTCAAGCCCTTTTCCTGCAGAAGCTTCACGGTCTGTGCAATAACTTTGAGATTGTGTTTCGTGATCCAACGCTTATAGCCGATGCCCTTGCCCTCGGTCAGCCTCGACTGGATGTCGATCAGTTTCCCGATGGCATCCTGCTTGAACTGCACCTTGGGTTTGCGTTCGGTGTTTGCCTGCAACGTGGCAAGCACTGCCGCCTTATCGAACTTGTCCCCGAGATGTTTCGCGCGGATGAACTTTGTTCTGCCAGAGGGCAGATAGCTGAGCTGTCCACGGCTTTCCTTGACCGTGATGCCATACTGCTGCATGAGCTTGTCAGAGAAATCTTCAAAGCTGGTAGCACGGTATAGCACTGAAGAAATCTGTTTCCGCAGGGTTCGCGTTTGCGAAGCAACAAAAGCCCCAGTGGGGCTTTTGAGCGACCGAGCGGTTTGCGCAGCAAATGGAGGGGCCTCGCCCCGACAAGCGACCTTCACGGTTTCGAACTTCTTCTGCTGGGGCGGCTGTCCAGCTGCGGTGAGGGCTGCGTTCTCACGGTCAAGTTTCAACTGACCACGCCTACGCGCCCAATACTCAGCTTCGCTCACGCGCTCTTTCGAGCCGTTGAGCAGGTCGATCTGGTACAGTCCGGCACCCTCGCACAGCTCCATGACCTCAACACGCAAGTGCCGCATGGTCTGGGCTGTGCTGGAGTGCTTCATGCCCTCTAGCCAGTCACGGGGCTTCTGCATATAGGGCTTACGTTCCACTTCTTGCATTCGGATGCTGCCGATCACGATGTGGACATGGATGTTCCCGGTACTGTTGTGCCCATCCGGGTGGGTGCAGACGATGGCGGGATGACCGGGGAAGTTGTCCTTGCAGAACTGCAAGCCAAGGGCTTGCGCCCGCTCCATGGTCAGGCCGTTCTCTACTGCGTCCTTCGGGTCGAAGCTGATGATATAATGGTGGGTCTTCACGTCCGCAGACTGTTCGTAAAACAGTATTCAACAAATGACACGGCAGCTGGATGTCAGGATTGGTTACTGTTCACTCCGCTAGGCCTAAAAAGCATTAAGTCCCATGACCACACCGCCGAGGTGTTGGCCATGGGACTTTTTGTGTCTGGGAGCGGCACACCTCTATCGAGGTGTAACACACTAGACTTTGTTCCAAAGTCGTGTGCCAAAGGAGATTATGCTCCTTTGAAATTTCCGTCATCATAGAGGAAAGAAACAATCTATTAACTTTCCCATGCAGCAACAATGCTTCTTTCTGGGTTTTGAGGGTCAATAGTCACCTTTATAGGTGTTCCCTTGCTCACGAGAGGGTTGAACCAAAACCAATGGGACTGTCCATAATAAGTGTCTTTTCCAATCTTGTATTGGTACCGAATCACCCAAGGATAAATTACATCTTCATCAGCAAGGTGATAGGTACTCATGTGGAATTTTATGTGAACCCTTTTTACTGCATTAACTTTTCCGGAAACAATCTTTCCGTTTTTCAGCAGGTCTGCTTTGCGGATGTCTGTAATCCATGCTACCCCGATAATTGCCATAGCAATAAGCCACGCAGCTATGAGTGCCCCGATTCCAACTTGCTTATAGGCGATAGAAATCAGAAAAGCAACAAAAATCCCAACAGCACCAAGAATATGGAGCAAATCTTTAGAAAAGAACTTATGGATTTTTTTCATGGAAAGACACTTCCTTTCTCGGTAGACAACATTATTTGTTCTATTGTATCATATGCTCTGTGTTTTTTCAAACCAAGTCAAGTGATTGTTGAAACGACATGAAATAATTGCATCTCACGACAGGTCACCGAAGATAATTGGATTTTTGCAAAAAGAGGAGTAGTGTATCGTCGAAGGATGTGTTATACTCAGTCCATGGAACAATTATGAACTTTATTGTTACTCGGCAGGGGTTGGGGCAGGCACGCCCCAACAAGATCACTTCGGAAATGCAGACGCATTGCAGAAGTGAAGTCCCGGTGGAGCACAACATTTTCAAGAATTGAAAATTTGTGGCCACGGGACGGTTCTTGCCCTCTACCGCTGCGCTCAAAACGCATTTTCAACAAATGTTTCCGAATTGTTAAGACGCAAAAAACAAGTAGAGGTTGTTCTGCTCATGTAATGGGGTCACCGTTTGCTCCGAACGCAGTTCCTGCCCCTGTTTGTGCAGCGGCGTTGTCCGGCTCGCTCACGGAAAGTGTGAGGTCGTGGCACAGTATCACGTTCAGACGGCTTATGAAGGATTCAAGGTTCGGTATGAAGAAAGCTAGGCGCAGTGCGGACACTACGTCCGGCTTCTTTCAAGCGCAAGAATAACACTTTTAAGTTGTGCGGTCAACAACTGTAAATAAAATTCGGAGATTTGTACAACCACATAAGGTTCTATTTGTAAAAAAATACCGCCCACGCAGCGCAGCGATGGATTTTGTCGGGTGAATCGGCGGCAAAATAGATCGGGTGTGTTGCGGGGCGGTAAATTCTTTTGCGGACTTTCCCTCACTGAAGTGGTGGGTCTCACGGTGATAACCAACCACTTTCTGTGGCTGTGTTCAAAATGAACACGACCACATCTTGTGGATGGTTTCAAACCAATCCACAAAATCAGTGAGATTTGTGACAGAGAATATCATGTTTCGCAAGGTGCGTCAAGATGATTTTGAAAAATTTATGACGGTAAAGCATAAGAAGTCTTACTATTTGGCTCAAATTGAAGTCTACTTGACTTTTTTATTGAAGAGATGTCCGTTTTATGCTGCTGCATCTGTAACAGCCTGACGATAAGCACTTGCAGCGTTGTTATTTTATTCAACTGGCTGGGGGATAGTCCTCTGCATCGGGCGAAGTATTCCTCAGTACGGTTTCCACCGCGCACAGAGCAATCTTGGCAAGATTCAGCGTGGTATGGGGATTCATGGCGGTATGCCTCCGTCTATTTTTCTGTGTATAGAATACCACATAAACAAAAAGAGAACGGACGGTCGTTTCTGTTTACGAATTGAGCGCCTGCCACAACGCATCTGAAGCATCAAACACTGCCACGCTGTACCCGGCAAAGCGGCTCTGGATATCAACAGTCTGGCTGCCATCGGCGGCAGTGTTGTAGCTGCCCAGTTCCAGCCCGGAAAGGGCGGGCTGGCTGCGCCACGGGATAAGCTTTGTCTGCCATTCCGCGCCCAGCTTTTCGCTCAGTGCCCCATAGGCCTGTTCGAAGCCCTCCGGGTCATCCAAGATCCAGATTTTGCTCTCGCCGTTGGCAAGGTCGGTGTTCATCTGGGTTGCACCGGCCATCTGACCGTTCATGTCGGTCAGGGCGGCATCGGCGCTCCATGTGTAGTTGTTCACCTGCACCACCACAGTCCCGTCGCCGTTGGCGTCCTCCGCATAGTCTGCCAGCGCAGTCTGCAGGCGCTGCACGGCCTCGTCCGGCAGGGCCTCCGCCGTGACTACCGCCACGGTGTAGTCCGGGTCTACGGTAGTCAGCAGGCCGTGCGCCACATACGCTACGCCCACAATGACCATTGCCGCCACCGCCACGATGCCCCAGTTGTAATACCACCAGTTGGCGCGGGAGCGCTTTTTCTGCTCCTGTGCGGTCAGGGGCTTATCCGGCGCTGCCGGGCGCGGGATGCTGCGCACCTCTACGCCGTATTCCTGCCGCAAAACCGGGAACAGGGTCTGCATCGCTGCCAGCCCCGGCAGCCAGAAGCCGAACAGCACCGCCCAGAACACGCTGACCGGGAACAGCAAGATCATGCCGCCGATGCCCGCCAGCATGAGAACGCCTGCCAGGACGCAGCGCGCCGGGGCGACAGCCAGCAGCCTGCCCGCCCGGCGCAGCAAGCTGTCCGGGGCGGGCAGTTGCAGCGGCAGAACGGCAGCGCAAAGCGTAGCCAGAACCGCCAGCACCAGAAAATCCAGCGCCAGAAAAACGAGAATGGCAAGCCCGGGGTAATACCCCTGCTGCGCGGCGGCTTCAAACACAAAGGCCGATACAAAGCACAGCAGCCCCAGCACCAGCGTGCCAATGCAGCCAAAGCCGCAGGCGGCTTTCCAATGGGCGGCTAGGGTCTGCTTTGCCCGGGGCAGCCACTGGGAGGGGTCGTTCTGCAAGCTGCGCAGAGCGCAGTCTGCCAGCAGCACCATGGCAGGGCCGGTCAGCAGACCGGTGACCGCACTGCACACCACCGTCAGCGGCAGGGAGAGCAGGGTCACGCCCAGCGAGACCCCCAGTGCGGCAGGCAGGCAGAGCACGCAGACCATCAGGTTCGTGCCCAGCAGCTGGCCGAGGTCGCGGCCGACCATCTGGCAAAAGCGTGCAAAGCCTTTTTTCTCCGGCTCGTTTGGGCCTACGCCGTGGCCGTCCCGCCCATAAAGGGCATTGTAGATGCTCATTTTACTTCACCTCGGTGCCAAAGGCTTCGATTTGAGTCAGCGCCGGGAAGGGGGAAGTCCCCTCGGCCTGAATCAGATCCTTCAGCACAAGGCTGCGCACCCGCTTGGGCTCAAAGGCCACGCTCTGGGGTTTGGCGCTTTTCACCAGCGGGATGTCCAGCTGGCTGCCATCAGAAAATTCCACCGTGGCCTTTACCCAGTAGTTGTCGTGGGGGAAATCTGCCCGCTCGGTGATGCGCAGCTCATCCAGCAGTACTTCCCGGCCAAAATCCAGCGTCAGGGCTGCGTTCGGGTCGCGGTTGATGCCCCAGCTCTGGTAGGGATACTCGCCGTGGGCGCTGTTCTCAAAAATGCCGTCGATGGCGTTGCGGGCGGCAAACACCGCCTCGCCGCGCGTTTCTACGTTGGCGCTGGCGTGGGGATAAAAACCGGTGTCGCCATGCTCGTCATAGCAGTTGAAGGCCAGATTCCGCCGGGCGGCAATCTCTTCCGGCAGTGCCAGCCGTGCCCGGATAACGTGACGGCTGCCCGCAAAGCTCTTGGGCGAGTAGGTGATGGCCTGCTCCCCGAAGGGAATGTGGAAGTTGATCTCCCGCTTGACCACATACACAAGGGCTTCGGGCATGGTGTCCTCGAACTGGATGACGCAGTACTGCCCGGGATGGTCGATCTCCAGCGCCACCCGGTCGCCGGGCTTGTAGCAGTTGGTGTAAACAAGGGATACGGCGGTGTCAGCGTCACAGGTCATCAGGGTGTGGCCGGCTTCGTCCAGAATTTTCAGCTTGATGGTTTCCATGGCAGTTCTCCTTAGTACAGTTCGAGCTTCAGCATTTTTTGGAAATGCAGGGTGATCTTATAGATCGTTTCCGGCCATGCGGTGCGCAGGCGCGGGTCGGTGATAGGCACCGCCGTAACAGCAGCCGTTGCGGCGTCCGGGTCAAAGCGGATGCCGCCCAGTGTGCCCACCGCAAAGCCGTCCGCAGTGGGGACGGGTTGCTGCTCGGTGAGCAGGGTCAGGTCTACTGTGCCGGGATAGTCTGTTTCGTCCCGCAGGGTGATGCCCTGTTCGCTGACAGATACGCTGCGGCGGTAGGTGGTAAGCCCCGGGATGGGCGGGTACGCGCCCGCCAGTTCGCCGGTGATGCTATTTTCCTCGGTGCACACCTCCCGGGCAGCGTATTCCGCGCCGGGCAGCTGCTGCACGCCGTCAAAGGTGGGCAGGTTGTGCCATGCGCTCTGCATCGTCCAGATCTCATACCGCTGAGGGCTGAAGGTCTTTTTGGTGTAGCTCTCCACTCCGATATCGATGAGAAACGGTCTTCCGTCCTTGTACACGGTAATGCTGCCGGTATCGTTGTGGTTGTGGCTGTCGCCGTTGGAGCCAAACTTTGCACCCAGCACCCAGCTGCCCTGCCGTGCGGCATAAATGCCTACACTGGGGTACCATACTGCAGAACGATGCTGGGGAACTGCGGCGTATTCCATCAGTTCCTGCTCGGCAAAGGCGGTGGTCAGCCGGTACCACAGGTTGATGTGGGTGCTGCCGTCCGGGTTCTGCAAATGGTCGGGGTCGGCATCGGCGCGGAAATCTGCCGCCGCAAGGGCCTGCAAAGCATCGCTGCCTACGGCCTGTCCAAAGCGGTATTCCCGTGCACCGCAGCGCCCGGCCAGGGGGCTGCAATCGCCAAAGTTCAGATAGTAAGGTCCTTCCACATGGACATTGCAGATGTACTCCGCGATATTTTTGATCTTTGTTTCTCTGAATAGCGGGCGGAAGGCCTCCGGCGCAACGTTGGATAAAATTTCAAGACAGCCCCACAGGGTCAGTCCGGCGTGGCGATAATACTGCGCACCCTCGTTGCAGCAGCCGTCCGCGCCGTAGTCCTTCAAAAAGCAGTCGAGGCTGTAGGCTGCCTGCTTGACGGCAGCTTTTCGCTGCTGCTGGGTGGTGGGCAGCAGAAAAACGGTGAGCAGCACATTCTGAGTGCACCAGCTCGTCCAGTTACACATAGGCTCTTCGCCGTTGCCCATCCACCAGAAGTGGCTTGTAAAATAAGGCGTCAGGATGCGGGCGTCCAGCTCCCGCTCCATCCTCGCCGTGATGCCCGGCGCGGCAGTATCCAGCTCATCGGGCAGTAAGTACCGGGTCAGCGCCAGAAGCGCGCCGGTCTCGGCGGCAAATAAATCCACGATGGGGCGGGTGGTGTCCGGCAGGGGCAGCTGCGGGGTGTCCCGCACATAACTGTTGTGGGCGGGCAGCTGCCATGCACTTTCCTCGCAGATCGCCCATACGGTATCGGCAATTTCATCCAGAAAGCGCCCTTTGTGCTCCACACACTCGGCACTTACCAGCGCGCACAGCCGCGCCCGGCGGGAAAAGTAAGCCGTCTCCCATGGGGTGCGCCGCCCAGTGTGGGTGAAATCCAGCCAGAGCGAGAGCGGCAGGGGCGCAATGGGCGTTTGCAGCGCGGCTTCCCCCGCCTGCAAAAAGCGCTGCTTTGCCCGCAGGGGCAGCCCCTGCCATGCGGTGTGCTCTTTGACAGGGGGAAAGGGCCGGTAATCGGGAAGAAATTCCGGCAGATGAGCAAGCTGTTCCTGTATCATAAAAGCCTCCGATTTTAAATACTTTGCTGGTATTCCCGCGGGCTGAGCCCCGTGACCTTTTTGAATACCTTGGAAAAATAGAAAGCGCTCTCGTACCCCAGTTTCTCAGCGATCTCGTATACTTTCAAATCGCCCTGTTCCAGCATCTCTTTTGCCGCAGCGATGCGGGTCTCGGTGATGTACTCCACAAAGCCGCTGTCGCCGTATTTGCCGAACAGCTGGCTGAGGTAGTTGGGCGAAAAATTGAATACAGCCGCCACATCGGCCAGCGTCAGTTTTTCCGAAAGATGATTCTTAACATACTCCTGCACCTGTGCCACCACCTGCATCTTCCCGGCGGTGGCGTCGCCCTCGTTGACCTCCACGAACTGGATGGGCTGCTCCACCGTGAGCAGGGGCTGTAGGTGGGCGTTTTCCCGGCAGCGGCGCGCCAGCCCCAGCAGGGAGCCGGTGGGGCGTCCTACCGCCCAGAGCAGCCGCACCGTGAAATAGTTGTATAGAATTTGGCTGGCGCGTTCCAGCAGCGGGCGCAGTACCGTCCGGTATTTTTGGCACTGGGCATCGGTCAGGCAGAAAAGCACATTGCAGCGCATGGCATCCGCCCCGGTCACATAGCAGGGCAGGTAGTTTTGCAGGGTGGTCTCCAGCATCCGCCCGCAGGAAAAACTCAGCTTCAGCTGCTGGGCGGGGGTAAGGGCGGTGTTGGCGATGATCTCGCAGCTGGCTACAAGGTAGGCGTCGCTTGCAAGGTTCAGCTCCATGTGCTGCAAAGGCTGCTCCAATGCGGCTTCGTCCGGGAACAGCCCGGCGTACAACCGCACGAAAAAACGCTCCTGATAGCTGCGCACACTCTCGGCAAGATTTTCCTGTGCTGACAATTCGCCCAGCAAAGCACGCTCCTTTTTTACCTTTTCGGCGGCCTTGGCAAGGGCGGTTTGCAGGTTTTCGGGGGTCAGGTCCAGCTTGACCAGATAATCCACCACTCCGGCACCCATGGCCTGCTTGATGTAATCAAATTCTTCAAAGCTGGTCAGCATGATAAAGGCGGGCAGGGCGTTGCGCTCCCGGCAGGTGCGGGCAAGGGTAAGCCCGTCCATCACCGGCATTTTTACGTCGGCAATGACGATATCCGGCTTCTCCCGCTCAATGAGTTCCAGCGCCAGCTTTCCGTTGCGGGCGGTGCCGCAGACGGTATAGCCCAGCTTTTCCCATTCCAGCATCCCCTGCAGGCCGATGAGCACCAGCGGCTCATCATCCACCAGTAATATCCGCAGCATGGGTGTCTCCTTTCTGTTGATAGGGCAGCCGGATGGTGACCTCGGTGCCCACGTCCTCTTCACTTTCAATGGTCAGGCCGTAACCCTCGCCAAAGGAATACCGGATGCGGCGGTTCACGTTCCACAGGCCGACATGACGGAACTTTTCAGCCTTTTCGGCACCCTCGGCGGGCTCGTCCAGAAGGTGAGCTACCTGCTCCGGCGGCATGCCCACGCCGTCATCGGTAATGCGCAGCAATACGTCCCCGGTATCCGGGTCGGTGGAGATATCCAGCAGCACGCTGCCGTGGCCGCCCTTGGGTTCCAGCCCGTGGAAGATGGCGTTTTCCACCAGCGGCTGCAAGGTGAACCGGGGAATCATGCAGTCCCGGCAAAGGGTCTCGCTTTCAATGCGGGAGACCTCAATCTCCAGGTCGCCGCCGTAGCGGTACTGCTGGATGGTAAAGTAATCGTTGAGCAATGCCAGCTCCTCCTGCAAAGGCACCAGCTTCTGGGTGCCTTTGGAGATGCTTTTGGTCAGCCGTGCAAAGGCGGTGACCATCTCGGCAATGCCGGGCGCGTGCTGGATGGTAGCCATCCAGCGGATGCTGTTGAGGGTGTTGTAGATAAAGTGCGGGTTCACCTCGTTTTGCAGCATCCGGTATTCCAGCTCCTGCTTGCGACGTTCGTCCTCCACCCGGCGGGTCATCAGGCTGTCCACGTTTTCAGCCAGCTGGTTGATGCCCCGGCCGATGTCGCCCAGCTCGTTGTTCCACTCCACCGTGCGGTCGGGGGCAAAGTTGCCGCTGCCCACGGTTTCGATGCGCTTTTGCAGCGCCTCCACCGGGCGGGTGATGACCCGCTCCAGCCAGTGCTGCATCAAAAAGCTCAGTCCCCAGATGATGGCAGTGCCAAGGGCGACCAGCCACAGGTACACGCCGTAGTGCAGCAAAAAGGTATTTGCGGGCAAAAGCTGTACCAGTGCCGCGCTGCGGCCGTTCAGTGTTACCTTGACTACATAATACTTCTGGCCGTCCAGCTGCACCTTGCCCTGCCATGCGGTCTGCTCTGTCACGCCGTTATTGCTGCCGGTGCGCAGGGTGTAGTCCACCTCCCGCAGCGGATTTTCAATCTCGGTCAGGCTGCCGTTTTCGATCTGCCACAGGCGGCTGCCCATCTCCCAGTACAACGCGCTGCCGTCGGTCAGGCTGTAACCTGCTGCCGGGTCGGTGATAATGGCGGTATCCAGCGCAAGGTAGGTGCTGCCCCGGTGCAAGGTGCCCTTGCCGCAGCGGACAGGCTGGCTGATGGCGATGCAGCTCGGACTGCCGGGCAGCAGCGGGTCGGTGGCGAACTGCATCCCGTACCCCTTGGTGAGAAACTGCTTTACGCTGGTGCGGTTGAGCGCAGCCGAGGAGTTCAGCGGGCCGAACTGCAAATGCCGGTCGTTCTCATTGGTAACAAAAAAGCGGAGGATATGGCTGTACAGGGTGCTGGAATAGTATTTTTCCTGCATGGCTTCGTAGGCGGCAATGGTCTGGGTGCCGTTGATATTTTCCTGCGAGATGTACCGCCGCACGGTGCTGTCAATGGAAGCCCAGTTCAAAAGAGCATCGGCGCTTTCCAGACTGGTCTCGATGGAGGTAGCCACCAGCCGCAGGTTGAACTCTGCCGCCTGCAGGGAGTTGGCACGCACATATTGGTTGGAGAGAATGAACAGCGCCGCGCCCACGGCCAGAGAGGTAAGAAAGGTAAAAAAGCGCATTCCCCACACGATCTGCCGCCGCAGCGGGAAACGGTGGCTGCTCTTCATAACGGTGCCTCCTTTCTGGTGACAGTTTGCATTCTTTCCTTTATACAGTACTGATTCCGGCGCGGTTTGTCAACGGCTTTTTTCATGAGAATTGTGTACTTTATATGCTTTTTTCTCTCGTCACGGATGCAAACTGTGCAAGAGAACAAGAAAGTGCAGACTCCAGTGTAAGAAAGTACATCTTTTTTTAAAAGATACAGAAAAACTGCAACTCTTCCCGGAATTTTTCCATTCCGGTTTTTGCGTTTGTGCGGTATCCTAGTGTCAACAAAAGCGAGCGGCTCCCCGGCACGGGGGAGGCCGCTGCACAGAACAAACACACTGCCCTGAAGGAGGACACACTTATGAAAAAGATCTCTCGTCGTTCGTTCCTTACCGCTGCCGCTGCCTGCGGCGCAGCTGCTGCCCTGAGCGCCTGTGGCGGCTCTTCTGCAAGCTCCACCGCTGCTTCCTCCACTGCCGGTTCCACCGCTGCTTCCGCAGCCGCAGGCCCTGTTACCCTGCAGTGGTCAGTGTGGGATAAGGAGTCCACTCCCTACTGGCAGGCCATGGCCGACGGCTACATGGCAAGCCACAAGGACGTGACCATCGAGATGGTGGATCTGGGCTCCAGCGATTACATGACCGTTCTGGCTACCCAGCTGGCCGGCAGCGCTGATCTGGATATCGTGACCATCAAGGATATCCCCGGCTACGCAAACCTGATCAATCTGGACTACCTCAAGCCTCTGAATGAGGTGCTGACCCGCGACACCGGCGATTTCAACGGCACCATCGAGCAGCTGACCACCGATGACGGCAACTTCTACGCCGTGCCCTTCCGCAGCGACTTCTGGGTGCTGTACTACAACAAGGATCTGTTTGATGCTGCCGGTGTGGAGTATCCCTCCAATGACCTGACAATGGAAGATTACGATGCTCTGGCCCGCAAGATGACCAGCGGCTCCGGCGACACCAAGGTCTATGGCTGCCACTACCACACCTGGCGCTCTGCCGCTTCTCTGTTCTCCATTCTGGACGGCAAAAACACCATCATCGACGGCACCTACGACTTCATGAAGCCCACCTACGATATGGTCATTGCCCAGCAGAAGGACGGCATCTGCATGGACTACGGCTACCTCAAGACCTCTTCTCTGCACTACTCCGCAGCCTTTGAGAACCAGCAGTGCGCAATGGTCAACATGGGCAGCTGGTTCATCTCCACGCTGGAAGCTTACATGAAGGATGCCGAGACCAAGTTCAACTGGGGCATCGTCAAGTACCCGCACCCCGCCGGTGCAGAGGCTGGTTCTACGCTGGGCACTGTGACCAGCTTGGCCATCAACGCGGATTCTCCCAAGGCAGAGGCCGCTGCCGACTTCATCAACTGGTGTGTCTCCGAGGAGGGCGCACAGGCCATTGCCAAGACCGGCACCTTCCCGGCCTGCGGCTCCGCTGCTACCGCCGAGATCATCAAGTCCACCGAGGGCTTCCCCGAGGACAGCAATTCTGTGGATGCACTGACCACCAGCAATGTCTATCTGGAAATGCCCTACACCCAGTACGCATCTGATATCGAGACCATTCTGAACGCCGAGCACGATGCTATTATGACCATGAGCGAGACCGTGGACGAGGGCATCCAGAACATGAACGATCAGGTTCCCGCAGTTCTCGGCTGATAAAGCGTTTTCCGCAATACGTTGCGGTTCTCCTTCTTCATCATTTTCGATCCCCATTCATTTTCCGGTGGACGAGCATCGGAAAAAAGCCCTGTCCGAGCGGGGCGGGTATGCACAGCGCCCGCCCCGCTCATTTTTTGGAAAAATGGTTATACTTCCGGGAAAGGAGGCTCTTTTATGGCGAGTGCTGCTGTCCAGAATAAAACTCCCCGTAAAGTGCTAAAAAAATCGACCCGCGATTCTCTGATCGCGTATTCCTTCATTGCGCCAAACTTCATTGGCTTCTGCGTGTTTACGCTGGTGCCCATGGTGTTTGCCATTGCGCTGGCCTTCTGCGCATGGGACGGCCGCCACGCCATTGAATTTGTCGGCCTGAAAAACTTTGTAAAGCTCTTCACCACCGATAAAATCTTTCAGGCGGCTTTGAAAAACACCATCGTCTATGTCATCGGCACCGTGCCGCTTACGCTGGCCTGCTCGCTGGCCATGGCCGTGCTGCTGAACCAGAACGTGAAGCTGCGCAACTTTTTCCGCACCGTGGCGTTCTTCCCTTACGTTGCTTCGCTGGTGGCGGTGGCAGCGGTATGGAACATGATCTTCAACCCCTCCATGGGCCCCATCAACATGATCCTGAACCAGTTCTTCGGCGTGGCGGTGGAAAACCTGCCCCGCTGGGCTGCCGGCAAGGACACCGCCATGATCACGGTCATCCTGTTCAGCGTGTGGAAGAACATGGGCTACTACATGGTCATCTATCTGGCCGGCCTGCAGGGCTGCAACCCGGACCTGAACGAAGCCGCCGAGCTGGACGGTGCAAACCGCTGGCAGCAGTTCTGGCACATCACTCTGCCCCAGCTGCGGCCTACCACCTTCTTTGTGGTCATCATGCTCACCATCTCCGGCTTCAAGGTCTACGACCAGATGTACATGATCACGCAGGGCGGCCCCGGTACTGCTACCATGACGCTGGTGTACTACATCTATAATGTGGCCTTCGTCAATACCCCGAAATACGGCTACGCAAGTGCAATTTCCATGGTGCTGTTCGTACTGGTGCTGATCGTTACCATCATCCAGTTCCGCGGCTCCAAGGGCGAGAACTGAGAAAGGAGGAAGAACCATGTCTGCTGCTATTATCAAGACCGAGGCCTCTCAGAAGCGCCGCAATTTCGTCTCCAAGTTCCTGATCTATTTCTTCCTCATCGTCATCACAGCTTGTATGCTGCTGCCCTTTTTGTGGATGCTGTCCTCCTCCTTTAAGCTGAATAAGGACGTGTTCGGCTTCCCTATCCAGTGGATCCCCAAAAATCCCCGCTGGCAGAACTATGTGGACATCTGGACCCAGATCCCGCTGCTGACCTTTGTGAAAAACACGGTCAAGATCACCGTGGTGGTCACCCTGTTGCAGCTGTTCACTTCCTCCTTTGCAGCCTACGCCTTTGCTAAGATGCAGTTCAAGGGCAAAAACGCGCTCTTCCTCGGCTACATTGCCACCATTGCAGTGCCTTGGCAGGCCTACATGGTGCCCCAGTTCATGATGATGAGCTCGTGGCATTTGAACAACACCCATCTGGCCATTATGTGCCTGCAGGCCTTCAGCGCCTTCGGCGTGTTCCTGATGAAGCAGTTCTACGAGGGCGTGCCCACCGAGCTGTGTGAGGCTGCCCGCATTGATGGCCTGAGCGAGTACGGCATCTGGTGGCACATCATGCTGCCCCTCAGCCTGCCCGCCCTGTCCACCCTGACCATCTTCACCTTCGTGAACACATGGAACGACTTCCTTGGCCCCCTGATCTACTTGACCAAGACCGAACTCAAGACCATCCAGATTGGTCTGCGTATGTTCATCACCCAGTATTCTGCAGAGTACGGCCTGATCATGGCGGCCTCTGTGGTGGCACTGATCCCGGTGCTGATCGTGTTCCTCTCCCTGCAAAAGTACTTTGTGCAGGGCGTGGCATCCACCGGCATCAAGGGCTAAACAAATCACCCGTAAGCGGGGCGTGGGCAGTACCCGCGCCCCGCATTTTTTGCAGAAATAGAGGGAAAGCGTTATGTTATATCCTGAACAGAATGAAGCGCGCTTGAAGCTGAGCCTTGACGGCACATGGGCGTTTGCGCTGGGCAGCTGCGCGGAAACCCAGTTCGACCCCGCAAAGCCCCTGCCGGACGCCCAGCCCATCGCGGTACCTGCCAGCTACAACGACCAGAACGACCAGACCACCGCCCTGCGCCGCCACTACGGCTGGGTGTGGTATCAGCGCAAGGTCACCCTGCCCGCCTTCTGCGCCGGGCAGCGGGTGGTGCTGCGGTTCGGCTCGGTGACCCACACGGCCAAGGTCTGGCTGAACGGCCAGCTCATTGCGCAGCACAAGGGCGGCTTTACCCCCTTTGAAGCGGACGTCACCGCTCTGCTGCAACCCGGCGAGACCGCACTGCTGACCGTAGCCTGTGACAACCGGGTGAACCACAGCACCCTGCCTGTGGGCAACGAGGACGGGCAGCTGGCCTTCTTTGGCTCGGACAACGCGGGTATCCCCAGTGTGGAGGCTGCCAAGCGTGCCGCCGCACCCCAGAACCGCCCCAACTTTGACTTTTTCAACTATGCGGGCATCCATCGCCCGGTGGTGCTCTACACCACCCCTAAAGAGTACATCGAGGATGTGACCATAGTGCCCGCCGTGGACGGCACGGTGCAGTACGCGGTAAAAACCACCGGCAGCGCACCTGTCCGTGTCACGGTGCTGGATGCTGACGGCAACGCCGTTGCAAGCGCCGAGAGTGCAGAAGGCACGATCACCATCCCGGAAGTGCATCTCTGGGAGCCCAGACCCGGCACGCCCTACCTGTACACCCTGCATGCCACCTGCGGGGCAGATGTCTACGACCAGACCTTTGGTGTGCGCAGCATTGAGGTGCGGGGCACACAGGTGCTTTTGAACGGCAAGGCGCTCTATTTCAAGGGCTTTTGCAAGCACGAGGACTTTACCGCCCATGGCCGAGGCTTTGACCCGGTGCTGAACGTGAAGGATGTGAACCTGATCCACTGGGCAAACGCCAATGCCGTGCGCACCAGCCACTATCCCTACGCCGAGGAGTTCTACGACCTGTGCGACCGGGAGGGCATTCTGGTCATGGACGAGACCCCGGCGGTGGGCATCGGCGGCGGGGCAGCGGTGAACCCCTATAAGGAATACCCCCTTGCGGAGCATCACCGGCAGGTGCTTGCCGAGATGATCCATCGGGACAAAAACCACCCCTGCGTGGTGCTGTGGAGCCTTGGCAACGAGCCGGATCTGGAGCACTTCCCGCAGGATGCCTACGACTACTGGCACCCGCTGTATGAGCTGGCGCACCAGCTGGACCCGCAGGACCGCCCGGTCACCCTCGTCTGCTGCCAGAACGACTACACCAAGGATATCACCACCCGCACCATGGATATCGTCTGCATCAACCGCTACTACGGCTGGTACAACCTTTCCGGTGACATGGACGCCGCTTGCTACGGCCTGAATCAGGAGCTGGATTTCTGGGCAGAGCAGCACAAGCCCGTGATGATGAGCGAGTACGGTGCGGACACCGTGGCAGGGCTGCACACCGCCGGAGCCGAGATGTTCAGTGAGGAGTTTCAGGTGGAGCTCTACCGCCGTCTGGATGCAGAGTTTGACAAGCGCCCGTGGTTTGTGGGAGAATTTGTCTGGAACTTTGCAGACTACGACACTGTGCAGGGCCCCATGCGGGTGGATGGCAACAAAAAAGGTCTGTTCACCCGGGATCGCCGCCCCAAGCTGGGCATGCACTTTCTGCGCCAGCGGTGGGCAGAGATACCTACGTTTGGATTTAAGGAGTAATCATGATGAAAACCTACCAGAACCACGCTATGACCGACGCCGAGGCACGGCAGGCACTGGCCGATGCCTGCAAACAGGTGGAGACCAATCTGCCCCTGTACACCTACCAGTGCCAGAACCATTCCAGTGTGAACGATATCTACCCCGGCTGCGCCAATAACCAGTGGACCTGCGGCTTTTGGCCCGGTGAGATCTGGCTGGCCTACGAGGCCACCGGGGACGAAAAATTCAAGACAGCCGCCCTCATTCAGGTGGACAGCTTTGCGGACCGCATTGCCCGCAAGGTGGAGGTGGACCACCACGATATGGGCTTTTTGTACAGCCCCACCTGCGTGGCAGCGTGGAAGCTGGTGGGCAGCGAAACCGGCAAAAACGCCGCCATTGCCGCCGCCGACCAGCTGCTGACCCGCTACCAACCCAGCGGCCGCTTCTTGCAGGCATGGGGCACTATGGACGACCCCGGCAACTACCGCTATATCATTGACTGCATGCTCAATGTGCCGCTGCTGTACTGGGCAGCGCAGGTGACCGGTAGCGACCACTACCGCGAGATCGCCGCTGCCCACACCGCCACCACGCTGGCAAACTCCTTCCGGCCGGACGGCAGCACCTACCACACCTTCTTTATGAACCCGGACGGCACCCCCAAGGGCGGACGCACCTGTCAGGGCTATAAGGACGACAGCTTCTGGGCACGGGGACAGGCGTGGGGCGTGTACGGCAGCGCCATTGGCTACACCTACACCCACGACGAAAAGTTTTTGGATGTGTTCCGCAAGGCGCTGGAATTTTACCTTTCCCGCCTGCCGGAGGATATGATCCCCTGCTGGGATATGCTCTTTGCCCCGGAAAGCGGCGAACCCCGGGATTCCTCCTCCGCTGCCATCGTGGCCTGTGGATTGCTGGAAGCGGCAAAGTATGTGGACGAAACAGAAGCTGCCCAGTGGCGCACACTGGCACGGCAGATGCTGGCCAGCCTTGCCGCAAATTATGCGGTAAAGCCTGGTACCCTCGGCTCCGGCCAGCTGCTGCACGGCACTTACAGCAAAAAGAGCCCCTACAACACCTGCACCCCGGAGGGCGTGGATGAATGTACGAGCTGGGGCGATTATTTTTACATGGAGGCGCTGACCCGCCTGACCAAAGACTGGGAGATGTACTGGTGATGAACTTGCAGACCAAAGCGGATTTTACCGCACTGATGCACAAATTTCTCGACCCCCTCAAGCCCTGTTATTCCGCAGGCTGCGCCCGGCTGCATCTGGGCGAGACGGGTGTGACCTACAACCAAAATGCCATTGAGCTGGAAGCCTTCAGCCGCCCGCTGTGGGCGCTGGTGCCCTTCTGGGTGGGCGGCGGCTCTGACCCGGAGTTTGAAAAAATCTACCGCAAGGGTCTTGCCGCCGGCACCGACCCGGAAAACCCCGAATACTGGGGCACCACCGGGGAATACGACCAGTGTTATGTGGAGATGGCGGCTATTGCCTGCGGCATCCTCACCGCACCGGAAAAGCTGTGGACCCCGCTTTCTGATACCGAAAAACAGAACCTTGCCGCATGGCTGGGGCAGATCAACGCCCACACCATCCCGGACTGCAACTGGCAGTTTTTCCGCATCCTTGTAAACCTTGCCCTGAAAAGCGTGGGGATGCCTTACAGCCCGGAACTGCTGGAGGATGGCCTTTGCAAAATTGACAGCTATTACAGCGGCGACGGCTGGTCCACCGATGGCGCCTCCGTGCAAAAGGATTACTACATCCCGTGGGCCATCCAGTATTACGGACTGCTCTACTCTAAATTTGCCGCCGACACCGACCCCCGGCGTGCTGCACTCTACCGCCAGCGCGCCCAGCTGTTCGCGCAGCAGTTCGTCTATTGGTTCGATGCCAACGGCGCAGCCCTGCCCTTTGGCCGCAGCCTGACCTACCGCTTTGCCCAGAACAGCTTCTGGGCGGCCTGCATCTGGGCAGGGCTGGAGCCGCTGCCCCTGCCGGTAATGAAGGGCCTTATCGTCCGCAACTTCAACTGGTGGCTGGGGCAGAAAATGTTCGACCGGGACGGCATCCTGACCATCGGCTACTGCTACCCGCAGATGTACATGGCCGAGCGGTACAACGCCCCCGGCAGCCCCTACTGGGGCATGAAGAGCTTTTTGCTGCTTGCTTTGCCGGATGACCACCCCTTCTGGTCTGCCGAAGCCGCGCCCATGCCCGCATTGGAGCGGCTCAAGCCCATGCCATACGCCAATATGCTGGTGCAGCGCCGGGCGGGGCGGGTAACGGCCTATGCCGCCGGTGTCAACGAGGGCCACGGTCACGGACAGTTCCCGGAAAAGTATGCAAAATTTGCCTACGATACCCGCTTTGGCTTCTGCGCCTCCCGCAGCCGGGAGGTGCTCAATCAGGCCGCGCCGGACAGTATGCTGGCCTTTGTCATCGACGACAACGTGTTTGTGCGCAAGGTGAGCAAAACGTGGGAAATTGAAGCCGGGGCTGTGACCGCGCAGTGGTCGCCCTTCCCCGGGATTGAGGTGACCACCACTATCACTCCCACGGCCACCGGCCACCGCCGCCACCATGAAATTGACAGCAGTTTCGACTGCGAAGCCTATGACTGCGGTTTTGCCGTGCCCAATTTTACACCGGGCTACGCCGAAAGCGCGGAAAACGATACCGCCGAAGCCCATTGCGACACCCTGTGCTGCGCCGTGCGCGGCAGGGGAGAAGCAGTGGTCATCGGCTGCGACCCTAACACCAGCCTGTACTTCACCAATGTCCATCTGCCCGCCGTGAAGTACCACATCCCCAAGGGACACACGGTGCTGGACACCGAGGTCTTTGACGAAGCAAACTGATGCCGCTTCTTTCTATAGCAGTTTGCGTTTTTAATGCACAAGCAACATCCGCAAACTGCATATCGCAAATATGCCGTTTTGATAGGCACTATTTTTGAAAATTGCGATAGAAAAACAGTCGTTTTTGTGCGGCTGTTTTTCTTATATTCTGTGCTATAATGAGAGCAGAAAATGCTGCGAGGTGACATTTATGCCTTTAAATAATCCTATCACATCGGCGCTTCTGGCCGACCCGGAAATTTTCCAGCAGAACCGTTTGCCCTTCCACGCTCATTTTGCAGACCAGACAAGCCCGGAAATGCCGCTGGCCGTCAGCTTGGATGGCGAATGGGCTTTCCACTATGCGGAAAACCTGACTGCGCCTTTCTCAGACTGGGACACCCTGACCGTGCCCGGCTTCATCCAAATGCAGAGCCTGCAAAAGCCCGGCCAGCCCTACGGCACGCCCCATTACGTCAACACCCAGTACCCGTGGGACGGCCATGAAAAGCTGCACCCCGGTCAGATTCCGCAGGATTATAACCCCATCGGGGAATACCAGCGCAGTTTCACCCTGCCGGAAAGCTGGGCAAGCTGCTATCTGCGCCTGAACGGCGCGGACAGCGCTGCCGCCGTCTGGTGCAATGACGTTTACATCGGCTACACCGAGGATACCTTCACTCCCGCTGAATTTGACATGACCGCCGCCGTCCACCCCGGCGAAAATACCCTGACGGTACAGGTGTACCGTTTCTCCTCCGGCAGCTGGCTGGAGGATCAGGATTTCTGGCGCATGAGCGGCTTGTTCCGCTCTGTGGAGCTGTTCACAAAGCCGGAAATTCACCTCAAGGATGTCTTTGTGAAGCAGGATTTTGCCCCGGACTTTTCCAGTGCCACTGTCACCTTTGATTGCAAGGTCAGCGGCGCGGGCACCATCTCGGTGGTGTTTGATGGCGAGGAGCAGTCTGCTGAGGTGGGCGAACCTGCCGAATACGACAGCGGTGTGGTGTTCGGCAAGGGCGAGGCCGACCCGGACGTGGAAGAGGACGTGCAGGATGTCTCCTTCACCTTTACGGTGGAGCATCCCACCCTGTGGAGCGCCGAGCAGCCGAACCTGTACGAAGCAGAAATTGCCCTGCTGAACGAGGGTGCTCTCGTGGAGCGCACCGGATTGAAAGTCGGCTTGCGTAAGTTTGAGCTGAAAGAACGCCAGATGCTTTTGAACGGCAAGCGTATCGTGTTCAAGGGTGTCAACCGCCACGAGTGGAGCTGCCGCACCGGCCGCACCGTCAGCCGGGAAGAGATGCTGTGGGATGTAAAGAACCTGAAGGCCCACAACGTCAACGCCGTGCGCACCAGCCACTACCCCAACGACCCCTATTTCCTGTCCCTCTGCGATGAATACGGCCTGTATGTCATCGGGGAGACCAATCTGGAGACCCACGGCACATGGCAGAAGCTGGGTGCGGACGGCTCGGACGAGTGGACGCTGCCCGGTGCCCGCCCGGAGTGGCGGGAAAATGTGCTTGCCCGCGCCGAAGCCATGCTGGAACGGGACAAAAACCACCCGGCCATCCTCATTTGGTCTTGCGGCAACGAGAGCCACGGCGGCAAGACCCTGTGGGAGATGAGCGAGTATTTCCGCAACACCGACCCCAGCCGCCTTGTGCACTACGAGGGCATTTTCTGGAACCGGGAGTACCCCGCCACCTCCGATATGGAAAGCCAGATGTACACCCCGGTGGCAGACATCAAAAAGTTTCTGGCAGAGCACCCGGAAAAGCCCTTTATCATGTGCGAGTACAGCCACGCCATGGGTAACAGCTGCGGCGGCATCACCGACTACACCGAGTATGCCTACGAAGAGCCCCTGTATCAGGGCGGGTTTATCTGGGAGTACATGGACCACGGCATTGCAGTGACACGCCCGGACGGCAAGCCCGTCTTTGCCTATGGCGGCGACTTCGGCGACCGCCCCACCGACCGGGAATTCTGCGTGGACGGCCTTGTGCTGCCCGACCGCCGTAACACCCCCAAAATGGACGCCGTCAAGGCGGCCTACGCACCGCTGAAGATCACCCTGACCGACACGGAAGCCGTGATTGAAAACCGGAATCTCTTTACCGACCTGAACGCCTACGACCTTGTGTTTGCGTCCTCGGTCAACGGCAAGCCGGAGCGCCGGGCGGTGCTGCGGGCAGACTGCAAGCCGGGCGGGACGGAGCACATCCCGTTTCCCTTTGCCTTACCGGAGGCTGGGCTTGCCTGCATGACCGTTACCGCCATCCAGCGGGCTGCACTGCCCGGCATCCCGGCGGGCTATGAAGCCGCTTTGGGGCAGGTATGGCACAACTACGCCGTCGCCCGGCTGACCCTGCCCGCCCCGCAGCTGGTGGAGATGGACTGCAACGTCGGCGTAAAGGGCGAGGGCTTCGAGTACATCTTTGGCCGAGGCAAGGGGCTGGTGTCCATCCGCTATAACGGCGTGCAGCTGCTGGACGATACCGTGCGCCCCAATTTCTGGCGTGCGCCCACCAACAACGACGAGGGCTGTGCAGAGCCGTTTACATTTGCCTTCTGGAAAACCGCCGGTCTCTACGCCCGCTGCGATAACCTGACCGCTGAAACAAAGGGCGATTTCGTCATCGCCCGCGCAAACTACACCCTGCCAGATGGGCAGACGCTGCCCATTGATTTTGCCATTGACGGCGCAGGCCGCTGTGATATCACCATGACATGGCAGGGCACGCGCACTGAGCTGCCGGAGTTCGGTCTGCTCTTCCCGCTGCGTCGGGAGCTGACGGAAGTCTCCTATCTGGGTCTTGGCCCCCGGGAGACCACCGCCGACCGCACTGCAGGCGGCAAGATGGGTGCGTGGAACTACAACGTCCGGCAGGATTTTGCCCAGAACACCCCGGTCTACCCGCAGGAGTGCGGCAGCCGCACCGGCGTGTACAGTGCAACTGTCACCGGCAGCGGATTGAATATAGGCATCGGCTTTGCAGGGGACGGCATGACCTTCTCGGCGCTGCCCTACACGCCCCATGAACTGGAAAACGCCCGCCACCTTTACGAGCTGCCCCGGGACGACAATAAGACGGTCGTCCGCTGCGCTGCTTTCCAGCGCGGCGTGGGCGGCGACAACAGCTGGGGCGCAAAGCCCCATGCAGACGCCTGCTTTGCGGTGGAGAAGGGAACCTCGTTCCGTTTTACGATTCAAAAATAAAAATTTACTTGGCTAAAGTGGTGGGTATCATCGTGATACCCACCACTTTGGTCTTATTGCGAAACCGTAACAAGACAAAAATCAGCGCAATATTCAAATAGTATATTTGCGATATGCAATCCAACGTTGTAGCTGCTGCATTAAAAAGTTGAATTTTTATGGTTTATGGAGAAATAAGGAATTGTGTCAAAATGACACAATTGCTCCGGGCACCTTCATAGAACCATGGAATGTGAATATTTTGCTTTCATAGGAGTTCATGTTTTTTACTGAATCTCGTGAAAAGCGTATAAAAAGCTTGCAATCATCTGTAAAATGTGGTATATCCATTATACGAAACATTGCTTTAAAAGAACACTCCACCGTTCAATGATGTGTAAAGTGAGGTGCCTGCCATGACCGCCGTGATCTATGCCCGCTATTCATCGGATAACCAGCGCGAAGAATCCATTGAAGGCCAGATTCGTGAATGCACTGCCTATGCGGAAAAGAACGGCATCACCATCGTCAAGCACTATATTGACCGTGCCATCTCTGCCAAGACGGACAACCGCCCGGAGTTCCAGCAGATGATCAAAGACAGCGACAAGAAGCTGTTTGACATTGTGCTGGTCTGGAAGCTCGACCGCTTTGCCCGGAATCGTTATGATAGTGCCCGGTACAAGACCCAGCTGAAGAAGAACGGTGTCAAGCTCATGTCTGCCACCGAAATCATCTCCGAGGGGCCGGAGGGCATTATTCTGGAATCTGTGCTGGAAGGTTATGCGGAATACTACTCCGCCGACCTTGCCGAGAAGGTCGTGCGTGGACAGACTGAGAACATCCTGAAAGGCCGCTGCAACGGTGGTCGTGCCGGATGCCATCCCGCCCATTATTCCACTGGAATTGTTTGAGGATGTGCAGGAGAAAATCGCCAAAAACAAAAAAGCCCCTGCCCGTAGAAAGGCAGAGGATGACTACCTGCTCACCACCAAGCTGTTCTGCGGCTACTGTGGGGCGTTGATGTTTGGCGAAAGCGGCACAAGCCGGACGGGTGAAGTCCACCGCTACTATAAATGTGCCACTGCCAAAAAGCACAAGGGCTGCAAGAAAAAGACCGTCCGCAAACAGTGGCTGGAAGATCTGGTGGTCAACCAGACCATGCAGCTTGTGAAAGACGATGCCGCTATGGAATCCATCATCGCCAAGGTGATGGAACTGCAAAACAAGGAGAATACCAACATTCCACTTTATAAAAAGCAGCTCCGGGATGCAGAATCCGGTATCCAGAATATGCTCAATGCGATTCAGGCCGGTATCCTGACCAGCTCCACCAAGGAGCGGTTGGAGCAGCTGGAAGAAACCAAGCGTGAGCTTGAAGCACGCATTGCGGAAGAAAAGCTGGCGAAGCCGAAAGTGACCGAAGAATTTATCAGGTTTTGGCTGCTGCAGTTCCGTAAGCTGGACATGAGCCTGAAAGACCAGCGGCAGGCACTAGTGGATACCTTCATCAATGCGATTTACCTGTATGATGATAAGGTTTTGATAACCTTCAACTATAAAGAAGGAACACAGACCGTCACCTTTGGGGAAGCGGCAGAAGCCGCATCAAAGGGAAATGGTTCGGATTTGGATTGCTTTACTGCACCACAAGGAAGACAGCTTTTGGTAGCTGTCTTTTTTGTCTTGTATGGCATTTTCCCTTTAGCTATAACAGCGGATAAGAGGACTTGAACAGCACGGCCCCACCGCAGGCGGGGCAACAAAAGCCCCGGTGGGGCTTTTGTTAGTGCGCGGTTCCCAACCCGTAGGAATGTCTACCGGGAGGACTACCGCTAAAATAGAAAATCCGAACCTTTTCTCGATAGGAGAAGGGTTCGGATTTTTTGTTTTCTTCGGAAAGCAGAACGAGGGTTCTTTTCCAGCCGCTGTGTGTCCAAAATCTTATCAGAAGAACCGTATAACAAAAGTCACAACTGTAAAGGTGCCGTAAGGCAGAAAGGACACAAACATGAAGTACGATGAAAGAGCCTGCCATTTCAACATGGACACCGGCTGCGTGGAGCTGCTGACCCACTGGGCTATGCGGATTTGATCCTGAATGGTGACCCGGAGGAATATTTGAAGAATACAACTGGGAGCCATGGGTTAGAAATCTGAATGAATGCTGGACATTACCGCTTTTTTGAGCTGGTGATGTCCAGCATTTGTTATTTGGTGTTGCCCGATCAATTTTAATGGAATCTTTATACTTCTACAATTTTCTTTACGACTCTTTTATTTATTCCATGCTAATCTTTATGCACACGGATAGGTAAAGGAGCTTTTATGATTCAATATCCTCGTTACAGGCAGCACCGTTTTTCTTCTTTTCAGGTCATTATTGCAGGGTTTGCGGCAGTTGATCTGGTGGGCGCATTGCTTCTGATGCTCCCGATTGCTGCACAGCAACGGTGCGTTACACCGTTCCATGAGGCGCTGTTTACTTCCACCTCCGCCCTTTGTGTGACCGGGCTTGTGGTTCAGGATACCGGCAGCTACTGGTCGGTATTCGGGCAGAGCGTGATCCTTCTTCTGATCCAGATCGGAGGATTGGGCGTTATTACAGTAGGTGCTGCCTTTGCGCTGCTTTCCGGGCGAAAGATCTCCCTCAAGCAGCGCAGCACGATGCAGGAAGCTACGGCTGCCCCGCAGATGGGCGGCATCGTGCGGCTGACAGGCTTTATTCTGCGGATCACCGCTCTGTTTGAACTGGCTGGTGCTGCACTGCTGCTGCCGACATTTTGCGCCGATTATGGATTGCGCGGGATCTGGTATGCACTGTTTCATTCCATTTCGGCGTTCTGCAATGCCGGCTTTGACCTGCTGGGAACAGAGGGTGCAAAATTTGTTTCGCTGACACGGTATGCAGGTGACCCATTGCTTACCACAGTGATCGCGGCCCTGATCGTCTTTGGCGGCCTTGGCTTTCTGATATGGGAGGACATTTGTACATACCGCCTTGACTTTCACCGCTATCGGATGCAGAGCAAGGTGATCCTTGTCACAACGGCGTTTCTTCTGGTACTGCCGGCACTGTACTTTTATTGCTTCGAGTTCACAGCAGGCTCTGCCCGGCAGCGCATTTTATTGTCGATATTCCAATCCGTTACCCCTCGTACTGCCGGCTTTAACACCGCCGATCTTGCTGCGATGGGCAGCACTTCACAGGCATTGATGGTGGTTCTGATGCTGTTGGGCGGTTCGCCCGGCTCCACGGCAGGCGGCATGAAAACCACAACATTTGCCGTTCTGCTGGCCAATATGTGGGCGACCTTCCGCCGCAGAGAAGATGCGGAATTTTTCGGGCGGCGCATAGATAGTTCCGCGGTCAAGAATGCTGCCACGATTGCAGGGATGTATTTGACGCTGTTCTTCCTCGGAGCCTTTGTCATTGCTGCGGCAGAGCAGCTGCCGATGTCAGTCTGTTTGTATGAGACTGCTTCGGCTGTGGCAACGGTAGGCCTGACATTGGGTATCACGCCGCAGTTGGGCATCCTTTCGCAGGGGGTGCTGATCGCACTGATGTTTTTGGGACGTGTTGGCGGATTGACGTTGATCTATGCGGCATTTGGCAGCAGCCCTGCCCACTCTCGTCTGCCACAGGAGAAGATCGCAATCGGATAAAGGAGACAACTATGAAATCGATTCTTTTGATCGGACTTGGCCGTTTTGGCCGCCATATTGCGCAGGAACTGAATGAGCTGGGTCATCAGGTCATGGCGATCGACAGCAACGAAGACCGTGTGAACGCCGTGCTTTCCTATGTGACGAATGCGCAGATCGGTGACAGCACCAGCGAATACTTTCTGCGCTCCCTCGGTGTCGGCAATTTTGATGTGTGTATCGTGACCATTGGCGGCAATTTTCAAAACTCACTGGAAACAACATCGCTGCTCAAGGAGCTGGGCGCAAAGCTTGTGGTCTCGCGTGCAGAGCGGGATGTACAAGCTAAGTTTTTGCTGCGCAACGGTGCGGATGAAGTGGTCTACCCGGAAAAGCAGCTGGCAAAGTGGGCAGCGATCCGATACAGCTCCGAACACATTCTGGATTATATCGAGCTGCAGGACGACCACGCCATCATGGAAGTGACCATTCCGCCGGAATGGATGGATCGCACGATCGGTGAGATCAATATCCGAAAAAAGTATAACATCAATATTCTTGCGCTGAAAAAAGACGGAAAGCTCGATATGAACATCACGCCGGATACACAGCTGTGCCGGGATGAAAGTATGCTGGTTTTGGGGAAATACGCATCGATCCAGAAGTGTTTCCGGCTCTAAAAAGATAGGACAGATCGTATGGATGTCGTTTTGTTGTTGATGGTTCTTGGAGTCATGTTGAGTGGCTTTTGGGCAGCAGATGCGATGGATCACATGCGGAAGGAGATCATTCGACAAGAAGGAAAAAGACGTGGCTGGTGGTCGTGACCATCAAATTGTGCTATACTGTGGGCAAGGCAGGTGATCTTTATGAATCAGAACGACCCACCCACTGAACATATTCTGGCGTGTCTGTCGTCCTCTCCCTCCAATGCAAAGATCGTGCGGACGGCAGCAACGATGGCAAAGGCGTTTGGAGGGACTTTTACAGCTCTGTATGTCCGGACGCCTGACTCGGATCAGATGGGAAAAGAAGACTGTCGGCGTTTGCAGCAGCACATTCGTATGGCAGAGCAGGCAGGTGCCGACATTTCTACGATCTACGGGGATGACATTCCGCAGCAGATCGCAGAGTTTGCCCGCATCTCCGGCATTACAAAAATCGTACTGGGGCGCTCCAGCGTACATCGCCGCCATTTCTGGAGTGGACCGTCACTGACTGAAAAATTGACGCTGACTGCGCCTAATCTGGATATTTACATCATCCCGGATGCTTCTGCAGAGAACGGCTACGGTTCAGGACGGAAGCTGTTCACCCGTCCGCTTCTGCCGTCTGTCCGCGATTTACTGATCACCGCAGGCATTTTGAGCTGCATCACACTCATCGGTTTCTTTTTCTTACAACTGGACTTTGCACGCTATAATATTATCATGCTCTATATGCTGGGGGTGCTGTTCACCGCATGGTTTACCAGCGGCTACACCTGCGGTGTGCTGGGGTCCGTTGCCAGTGTAGCATTGTACAATTTCTTCATGACCGAGCCATACCTGACATTCCATGCGTATGATCCCGGTTATCAGGTTACATTTGCCCTGATGCTGACCTCTGCAATCATTACCTGTACCCTGACAACGCGGCTGAAGGATCATGCAAAAATGTCTGCGCAGGCAGCGTTCCGTACAAAAATACTGTTTGATACAAATCAGCTTTTACAGAGAGCAAAAAGCGAGGAAGAAATCCTCTCTCAGACAGCGTCCCAGTTGATGAAGCTGCTGAACCGGAGTCTGATCGTTTACCCGGAACAAAACGGAGATCTTGGGTCAGAACAGGTTTTTGAGATTGATGGGGAAGTGCCGTGTAACATCTTTTCTGCACCGGAAGAACGTGATGCAGCAAACTGGACGTTTGCCAACAAAAAGCGTTCCGGCGCAGGCACGGAGAGCTACCCGGATGCAAAGGGGCTTTATCTTGCGCTTCGGACCGGAGGCGGCGTGTTTGGAGTGATCGGGATCGATCTGTCCGAAAAACCGCTGGATGCCTTTGAAAACAGTGTGCTGCTTTCCATTCTGGGTGAAGGTGCGCTGGCCATCGAAAACCGCAGAAATGCGCTGGAAAAAGAGCAAGCTGCATTGCAGGCAAGGAATGAAGAGCTGCGGGCAAACCTGCTGCGCACGATCTCCCATGACCTGCGCACCCCGCTGACCTCCATTTCCGGCAATGCCAGCAATCTGCTTTCCAACGGAGAAACGCTGGATACAGAGACCCGGAACAAGATCTGCACCGATATTTTTGACGATGCGCAGTGGCTGATCGGTCTGGTGGAAAATCTGCTTTCCATCACCCGCATTGAAGATGGGCGGATGAATCTGCAGATCTCGCCGCAGCTGATGGACGAAATAATCGAAGAAGCACTGCACCATGTCAACCGGAAAAGCTGCGAACACACCATCACAACACAGTATGGGGACGAGATCCTCCTGGTCAATGTGGATGCACGGCTGATCATGCAGGTCGTTGTCAATCTGGTGGATAACGCCATCAAATACACCCCCGTGGGCTCGATCATTCAGATTTCGGCTTACCGGAAAGACCATCAGGTCGTAGTGGACGTTGCAGATAACGGTCCCGGCATTCCGGATCGCGCAAAAGCACAGGTGTTTGAGATGTTTTATACCGGGCAGAGCCGCATCGCAGACAGTCACCGCAGCCTTGGATTGGGTTTGCCCCTCTGCCGAGCGATCCTGACTGCTCACGGCGGAACATTGACCCTGCGTGACAACATTCCCAATGGCAGTGTCTTTTCCTTTGCACTGCCGCAAAGTGAGGTGAATATTCATGAATAAGCCGACCATTCTGGTCGTAGAGGATGATGTTCCTGTACGGTGTCTGATCACAACGACCCTGAAGACCCACGGCTATAAATATCTGACTGCTTCCAATGGGGAAACGGCGATCATGATGGCTACCAGCCACAACCCGGACATCATGCTGCTGGATCTTGGGCTGCCCGATATAGACGGCATCGAGGTCATCCGCAGCGTCCGCACATGGTCGAACCTGCCCATCATCGTCCTGAGTGCCCGGAGCGAAGATTCTGATAAGATCGAGGCACTGGACAACGGCGCAGACGATTATCTGACAAAGCCGTTTTCCGTGGATGAGCTGCTGGCAAGACTGCGTGTAACGCAGCGCCGATTGAATCTGCTGGCTTCTGACGGCATAAATAGTCCGGTTTTTGTCAATGGTCCTTTGAAGATCGACTTCTCGGCAGGCTGCGTCTGGCTGAGCGAGAATGAATTGCATTTGACCCCCATCGAGTACAAGCTGCTGTGTGTGCTGGCGCATAATGTGGGCAAAGTGCTGACGCATACCTCCCTCACGCAGAAAGTATGGGGCAGTACGCAGGAAAATGACATTGCTTCCTTGCGAGTTTACATGGCATCCCTGCGCAAAAAATTGGAACGATACCCGGATGCGCCGCATCTGATCCAGACCCATGTTGGTGTCGGATACCGGATGCTGCGCGCAGAAAACGATGAAGCATAGTAAAAAAACAGGGTGCGCCCTGAATGGACGCACCCTGCCAAAAGCCACAGACGATAGCGATATGTACAACAGGGCGTTCCCCGTCGGGAACGCTCTGTTTCTCTTTGCTGGGGGTATGATGATCCTGCGCACGCACCGTTTCGTTGCATCGCTCTCTTCCTATGGCGACCCCGCTTTCTCTGATTTGAAACTCCTTCTTGCAATCTCTTTCCAGTTATGGTATATACATCATACGAAAATCAGTCCATGAAAGAACGTGTCATCGTTCCATGATGTATAAAAGAAAGCCCCCGCCCGGAGAAAGGATATATCCCCATGCAGATCAACGACCGCTTCGGCGCAGCCGCCGCTTTTGAGACCGTATCCCTGCCGGACGGCACCGAAGCCGCCGTACCGACAGAACACGCAGCAGCCCTCTATGTCAATGAGCAGCCCGCATTCCGGGTGGTGTGCACACCGGAGCTGCTGCCGCAGCTGGCGCTGGGGCGGCTGCTGACGGAGGGGTGGATCACATCCGCCGGGGAAGTGGAGCAGATTGCCGTCTGTGCCGAGGGGCTGAAGATCAGCGTCCATCTCACCCACCCGCTGACGGCGCGGAGCGCAGCGGCGCAGGAGGTGTCCAGCTGCTGCACCGACAACATCACGCTGGGCAGCCCCGTGGAGCTGCAACCCCTGCGCGGCGCGCCCCAGCTGGACCTGCCGCCGGAATGGGTGGACGCCCTCGCCGCCGCCATGAGCGCGGGCCTGCCCCTCTATCAGGCCACCCACGCAGTCCACAGCTGCTTCGTGCTGCACCGGGGCCATATCTTCTGCGCCTGCGAGGACATCGGGCGGCACAATGCGCTGGACAAGGCCGTGGGCAGCGTGATGCTGGCCGGCGTCCCGCTGCACGAATGCGTCCTCTACACCAGCGGCCGCGTGCCGGTGGACATGGTGCGCAAGGCCATCCGGGCAGGCGTCCCGGCACTGGTGAGCAAGACCATGCCCACCGTGCAGTCGCTGGAGCTGGCGCAGGAATATGGCTTACAGCTGCTCTGCGGCCGGAAACATCCGCTAACATCGTCGAAAAGTGTGGGGTGACCCCGGTTCGCGTTGACTTACTTTTCGTCCATGTGATAATATATTAACGAAGAGACCGCTCCGCTTGTTGCAGCAGGCTGAGCGGTCATTTTCGTGTCCGGGAAACTTTTCCCGCACAACCAAAAAACAGGCAGGTGATAACATGAAGCAGGCAACCAACCCGTTTGCGCCCGTCCCGCTGTGGCGCAGACGGCTGCCGGGCTACGCGGCCATGGGCGCTGCGACGATCGCCATGGCGGTCGGCCTCATCGCAATGCAGAACGCACGCACCACGGTCGCAAGCACCCTGCTGCCGGTGTCGGAGGCGGATGCAGCCACCTACGGCATCAGCGCAGTGTATCAGCTCGACGACGACAGCTATCGCGTGGAGGGCGTGCAGAAGGGCTTCCAGAGCGATGTGCAGGCTGCCGTGACCATCGACGCCGAGGGCAATGTCTCCGCTGTGGAGATCCTCTCGCAGGCGGAGACGGACAGCCTCGGCGGCCAGTGTGTCGCTCCGGAGTTCACGTCCCAGTACCAGGGCGCGGCTCCCTTTACGCTGGCAGGCAAGAGCTACACCGTGACCGACCCGGCCACCGGCGCAGCCTATGCAGCAGCCGGTGCATCCGATGCGTCCGCTGCGGCACAGGATTTCGACCCCGCACAGTGGAACGTGTCCGACACCTCTCCCGAGGCGGAGGCCACCCGCAGGATGTATGCGGCCGGGCTGACCCTCTCGGCCCTGAACGGACAGCCTCTGGACGACGAGCTGCCGCCCCCGCTGGATTCCAGCGCCGAGGCCGTGGCACGCCGGAAGCTGTACGCTGCGGGCCTGAGCAAGAGCGCACAGGACGGCGAGGCGCAGGCTCTGCCCTACGCGGACTGGTCGGCTGAAAAGCAGTCGGCCTACCGTCTTGCCGAGGCCGGGCTGACCGCCGGGCCGTCCGACAGCGACGCTGTCAGCGCAGACCTCACCGAGGTGGACGCCCTTTCCGGTGCGACCATCACCTCGGCGGCAGTGACCACCGTGGTCAACGATTCGTATTTCTATGTAACTGAGGTGCTCCGCGCAGAGTGACCTCAACGGAGGAATGGAACCTATGGCAAAAACTGATTTTCTGACGGCTGATATGACCCGCCGCCAGTTCATGAAGATCTCGGGCAAGAGCCTTGCAGGGCTTACCCTCTCCGCATCCATGCTGTCCCTCTTCGGCTGCTCGCAGAAGCAGGTGGACAGCGGCGCAGTGGCCACTTGGGCGCTGCCGCAGGGTCTGCTGGTGGTCAACGCCGACCTGTGCACCGGCTGCCAGCGCTGCGAGATCAACTGCACCCTGACCAACGACGGCGTGTGCTCCTCTTACATCAGCCGCGTCAAGATCCAGCGCCGCCTGAATCTGGATGGTGCCGGCAACGGCCTGCTGTCCGGCAACGACAACTGCTGGGTCTACTTCCCGGACACCTGCCGCCAGTGCGAAGACCCCGCCTGCGGCAACGCCTGCCCCCAAAAGGCCATTACGACCAACGAGCAGGGCATCCGCGTGGTGGACACCGACAAGTGCATCGGCTGCGGGGCCTGCCACGACGCCTGCCCTTGGCATATGCCCACCGTCAACCCCGAGACCGGCAAGTCGTCCAAGTGCATCGCCTGCGGTGCCTGCGTGGCAGGCTGCCCGTCCGGCGCTCTGTCCATCGTGGACTGGGACGCCGTCACCAGCGCAGCACAGGCTGCCTACATGGACCTGTAAGGAGGAGGAACAACAATGGCTGAAAGTTATGGCTGGGCAGGCAAGATCCTGCGCGTTGACCTGACCACCGGTGCGATCACCACCGAGGACGACGCAAAATACCATAAATATATCGGCGGCATGGGCATGGCCTACCGCATCATGTATGAGGAAGCTCCCATGGACCTCGACCCCTATGATGAGAAGGCACTGGTCATCTTCGGCGTCGGCCCCCTGACCGGTGCAGGCGTGCCCTGCTCCGGCCGGATGAACGTCACCTTCCGCTCCACCTGGTCCAAGGGCAGCTCCATCATCGACGCCCACATGGGCGGCCACATCGGCCCCATGCTGAAGTATGCGGGCTGGGACGGCATCGTCATCACCGGCATCTCCGCAAAGCCCGTCTACCTGCGCATCGAGGACGACGAGGTCTCCCTCGAGGACGCTTCTGACATCTGGGGCAAGGGTACGTTCGCGTCCAACAAGTGGATGGTGGAGCAGAACGGCCGTGAGTTCGAGACCGCTTCCATCGGCCCTGCCGGTGAGAATCTGGTGGACTACTCCACCCTGAACACCAGCTTTGGCAACTCCGGCGGCGCCGGTCTGGGCGCTGCCATGGGCAACAAGAAGCTGAAGGGCCTAGCCATCCGCGGCACCGGCAGCGTCAAGGTCGCCGACCCCAAAAAGGTGCTGGAGCTGTCCAACTACATGATGGGCAACCTCATCGGCGGCAACAACAACCACAACGTCCCCGCACAGCCCCAGAGCTGGGCCGAGTACAGCGCCACCTCCGGCAAGAACCGCTGGTCCGGCGCACCGGGCCGTATGTGGAAAAAGGCTCCCGGCGGCCCCGTGGATACCGGCGAGCAGCCCTACAACGACATCAACAAGATCGCGCTGCGCTGCTTCAAGGGTTACTTCGACTTCGGCGCACCGGCTGCGGAGTACACCGTCAAGAACGGCGGCTGCTCCTCCTGCCCCATCCGCTGCTACACCGAGTATGATGTGGACCCGCTGGCCGATTACGACCTGCCCACCCACAACTCCAACACCTGTATGCCCGTGCTGTACGGCACCCGCGTCTACCCGGACGGCGTCCACGACTTCAAGTACGAGGGCGACGGCACCATGGTCATCAATCTGGCATGGTCCCACGCCGTCGATGACATGGGCCTGTGGGACAACTACGGCAACCTGAACCGCGACCTGCTGTGGATCCTGCGGATGCCCCGCGAGGAGGCCACCCAGTACATCAGCGAGGAAGAGTACGACTCCCTGCCTTGGGCATGGGAAAAGGCCGGTGACCCCCGCTGGGAGGTGGAGCTGATCCGCCGCATGGCCTATGGCGAGGGCGACCTGTCCGTCATCGCAAAGGGTACGCTGGCCATGATGGAAAAGTTCGGCCTGCCCAAGAGCTGGCTGGACCGCAACGACGGCGCTACCAACTCCAACCTGATCTACAACGGCTTCCCCAACCACCACGGCCCCGCAGAGGCATGGCAGGTTGGCATGCTGTACAATCTGGTGTATAATAGAGACTGCATGATCCACGAGATCGTCTGCGAGACCGGCTCCGGCGCACCCTACGAGGTGACCAAAAAGGTCATGGAGGACTTCTTCGGCGAGGGCTGCTACGACAAGGCCAAGGCCTACACCCCCATCAACGAAAACAAGGCAAAGCTGGCCGCCTACTGCGTCAACGATAAGAACTTCCACGACTCTGCTACCCTCTGCAACTGGATGTGGCCCATGACCCAGTCTCCCTCCAAGGAGCGGGCCTACCACGGCGATCTGGACCTGCAGGCAGATTTCATGACCGCCGTCACCGGCGAGACCTACACCCAGGCCGGTCTGCAGGAAGCAGGCGAGCGCATCACCCAGATGCTGCGCGCCATGACCGCCATCAGCTTCCAGAAGAACTGCGGCAGCGCAAACCTCCGTCAGGAGCACGACGCCATCTGCGACTGGGTCTTCGACAAGGAGCCGGACTTCAAGGCATTTGAGCCGGGCACCACCAAGCTGGACCGCGCCGACATGGAGAAGGCCAAGGATATGTTCTACGACATCTTCGGCTGGGACAAGACCACCGGCGTGCCCACCCGCGAGACGCTGGAGAAGTTCGACCTCGGCGACATGGCCGACGATCTGGAAGCACGCGGCATCTACGACCAGACTCCCGCTGAGGAGACTGCAGCCCAGTAATTCACAGAAACGAGAGGAATTATCATGCTGTTTGGCAGACGCAAACCCGGTTATACCACCACGGTGGACGCCGCCTCCGACCCCGAGCAGGTCATCCTCGACCTGCAGAAGGCAGAGATGGCCGCCAAGAAGAAGCCGAAGGCCGAGGTCTTTGACATCGACGCGGCCAGCGAGACGGCCCGCCGCCTGAAGGAGACGGGCAGTATGTTCGACGGCAGCGCTGCAAAGCTCGGCGAGGACGTCATCGCCGCAGTGGAGCGGGAGACGGACGCGCTGGCCGCAAAGCAGGCCGAGGCACAGCCCGCGCCCGCCCAGACGAGCACCCCGGACGATGCCGAAAAGCCGCAGCTGCTGGATTTTCTGGCCGCTGCGCCGGAGGCGGAGGGCGACCCCTACGCCGACCAGCCCACCGTCACCGCACCGGAACTGCCTGAGCTGACCCCGGCGCAGGAGCTGGCGGGCTACATCCGGTCCCGCTCGGCGGCGGCTCTGGTCACGCCCCACGCGCTGCTGGTCAGCGAGGTGGAGAACGCCGATGAACTTCTGGCCCAGATGCCGGCTGACCCCCAGTGCGCAGACATCGTCTCCCGCACCGGCGCGAAGGACACCTACTACTATTCCAGCGCCAACATGAGCGACAACTACGCGATGATCGCCCAACTCATCGAGGACAGGGACCTCTGCGTCATGGTGGCCGAGATGGTGCGGTTCAACGCCCGCGTCTACCCCAGCGCCACCCCGCTGCGCTACTTCCGCCGCTCGCCCTACGACCTGACGCAGGAGGCCATCGAGCAGACGTGGCAGGCCATGCAGGGCAGGCCGGAGTACGCCGACATCGAGGAGCTGACCAACAACCAGAATGAGCGGTTCCTCTTCTCCACCAAGCACCTCACCCGCCGCTATGCGAAAGCCATCAGCGACGTGGACGAGTGGACGGACTGAGCCGTCCATCACAACTGAACAGGATAAGAGCTTCTTTGAGCAAAGGTGTCTAAACCGTCCGGCAATCGAAGCCGTTTCCATAAGCAGCGCACACTGCTTACGAAAACAGCTTCTGACACCGCGCCGCAATGCTAAGGGCTGTATCAGCCGGCATTCAAGGGTGGCGGGGGAAACCCCGCCGCCTTCCCGCAGAAGAAACGCTGCAATTTGAAAAAAAGAACTCCTCCCATCCACACAGGGGCTTTCCAGGCCGCACTGTCACTGCAAGGACAGGCGCTGCCCGGGGAGTGCCATCGGCAAAGACAGCCTGCAAGCTGTCTTCCGGCCGGAACGTGTGGAGCTTCTGCGGAGGCGTTTTGATTTTCGGTCAAGACGTCTCCGCTTCTTTTTTACCTGCCTTTTTGATAAAGAGAACACCCCGCCGCTGCCCGCCTGAGCCATAGCAGGCCGCGCCGCTGCGGGTTTTTGGAGGAAGTTTATGAAACAGCCTTTCTGTGCGCCCTCTGAGGCGCTGCGCCGCGTGCTGGATGCAGCTGCGGCCCTGCCAAGACCGGCGGTGGAGACCCTGCCGCTGGACGATGCGGTCGGCCGCATCGCCGCCGAACCCCTGTCGGCCCGGATGGACCAGCCGCCCTTTGACCGCAGCCCCCTCGACGGCTATGCCCTGCACAGCGCCGACACCGCCGGGGCCAGCCGCGAAGCTCCCGTCACCCTGCCGGTGGTCATGAAGCTCTACGCCGGAGATGCCCCCGTCTCTCCCCTGCCCGCAGGCTGTGCAGCCCGCATCATGACCGGCGCGCCCCTGCCCGAGGGCGCGGACTGCGTCCTGATGCAGGAGCTGACCGACGGCGGCGAGGACGCCGTCCAGCTCTATGCCGCCCTGAAGCCGGAGGAGAATGTGGTGTTCCGGGGCGGGGACATCGCCGCCGGGACTGTCATCGCCGGGGCGGGCACCGTCCTCACCCCGGCCCACCTCGGGGTGCTGGCCGGGCAGGGCTATGCCGCTGTGCCGGTCTGCAAAGCGCTCACCGTGGGCGTTCTGGCCACTGGCAGCGAGCTTCTGGCCCCGGGCGAAGCTTGGACGCCCGGCAAAATTTACGACGCCAACGGCATCCAGAACGCCGCCCGGCTGCGGCAGCTGGGCTTCGGCGTCCGGCGGCGGCACTGCTCGGACGACCCGGAGGAGATCACAGGCCAGATGAAGGAGCTGCTGGCGGAATGTGACGCCGTCATCACCAGCGGCGGCATCTCGGTGGGGCAGAAGGACTATCTGCCCGCTGTGCTGGAAGCGCTGGATGCAGACCTCCTCTTCGCAGGCGTGGCTCAGAAGCCCGGCAGCCCCATGCTGGCCGGAACAGTCGGCGGCAAGCTGGTGTTCTGCCTGTCCGGCAACCCCTTCGCCGCCGCTGCGACGCTGGAACAATACGCCATCCCGGCCCTGCTGCGGGCGGCGGGACGCTGCGAGGAGGGCTGTCTCCTCCTCCGCACCACCTGCACCCTGACCACCGGCTTTTCCAAGCCCAGCAAGGTCGCCCGCTACCTGCGGGCCAAGGCCATGGGCGGCAGTGTGACCATCCCCGGCGAGGGCAGTGCCGAGGCCCATTCGTCCGGCAGCCTGTCGGCCATGATGGGCTGCAACTGTCTGGTGAAGCTGCCTGCGGGCAGCGGCCCGGTGGCCCCGGGCGAAGAAGTGGAGGTGCTTTTCTTTGTACAGTGAACCGAAACAGATCCTTGCCGAGCAGCTGGAGCTGAAGCGCCCGGCGGTGCTGGCCGTCAGCGGCCTGCATAACAGCGGCAAGACGACTCTTCTCGAAAAGCTCCTGCCTGCCCTGCGCAGCCGGGGGCTGAAAGTGGGCGTCATCAAGCACGACGGCCACGATTTCACCCCCGATGTGCCCGGCACCGACAGCTACCGTCTGCGGGAGGCCGGGGCCGAGGGCGTGGCCGTCTACTCCGGCCAGCGCTACCTGCTGACCGAGGCCTTTCGCCTGACGGAACAGGACCTTCTGGCCCTGTTCGAGCGCCACGGCTACGACCTCGTCCTCTTGGAGGGCTTCAAGGACAGCGGCTGGCCGAAGATCGAGGTCGTGCGCCGGGAGATCTCGGACACGCCGGTGTCCTTCCAGCCGCTGGCTGTCGTGGGCGACATCCCGGATGCCGATTTCGGCCTCGAAGAAACGCAGGCGCTGGCCGACTGGCTCGTGGCCCAGATGCCGACGCTGTAAGGAGGAAAACCACAATGAAACTCATCCGCACCGAAGACGCGGCAGGGCAGGTGCTCTGCCACGATATTACCCAGATCATTCCCGGCGAGTTCAAGGGTGCCCGCTTCCGCAAGGGCCATGTCATCCAGCCCGAGGACATCCCCGTGCTGCTCTCCATCGGCAAAGAGAATCTCTACGTCTGGGAGAAGAAGCCCGGCATCCTCCACGAGGACGAGGCTGCCGCCCTGCTGTATAAAGCTGCCGCGGGCAAAAACATCCACGGCACCGAGCCGAAGGAGGGCAAGATCGAGCTCATCGCCGACTGCGACGGCCTTCTCAAGATCAACCGCGACGCCCTGCTGGCCGTCAACCGCACGCCCCAGATGATGATTGCCACCATCCACGGCGACCTGCCCGTGAAAAAGGGCCAGAAGCTGGCCGGCACCCGCATCATCCCTCTGGTCATCGAGCAGGAAAAGATGGACGCCATGCAGGCAGCGGCCGGCAGCACGCCCATCCTGAACGTGCTGCCCATGCAGCCCAAGAAGTTCGCTGTCATCACCACCGGCAGCGAGGTGTTCAAGGGCCGCATCGAGGACAAGTTCACCCCCATTCTGGTGGGCAAGCTGGCGGAGTACGGCTGCGAGATGGTCTTCCACAAGGTCTGCGACGACGACCCGGCGGGCATCACTGCCGCCATTCTGGAAGCGAGGGACGCAGGCTGTGAGCTTATTTTCACCACCGGCGGCATGAGCGTGGACCCCGACGACCGCACCCCGCTGGCCATCCGGAACACCGGCGCGGACATCGTCACCTACGGCGCACCGGTGCTTCCGGGGGCGATGTTCCTCGTGAGCTATCTGGGCAGCGTGCCGGTCTGCGGCCTGCCCGGCTGCGTCATGTACGCCAAGCGCACCATCTTTGACCTGCTGCTGCCCCGCCTGCTGGCTGATGACCCCATCACCGCCGAGGACATCGCCCGTCTGGGCGAGGGCGGCCTGTGTCTGGGCTGCGCCGAGTGCCACTGGCCCAACTGTGGGTTTGGGCATTGCTGAAACAAATCAAACCTCTCCGTCATCGCTGACGCGATGCCACCTCTCCTATCGAGGAGAGGCCTTGGCATTCCGGAAAGCTTTCTCTCTTCGCCAGAGGCTCCCCTACAAGGGGAGCTGGCGGGCGTAAGCCCGACTGAGAGGTTGTACGAAGGATAGCGTAAAAATATGAGTACAACTGAAACCAATCTGACCCATTTCGATGCCTCCGGCAACGCCGTGATGGTGGACGTGAGCGAAAAGGCCGTCACCTTCCGGGAGGCTGTGGCCCACGGCATCATCACCATGAACGCGGAGGCCTTTGCCGCTGTGGAGAGCGGCACCGTCAAGAAGGGCGATGTGCTGGGCGTCGCCCGCATCGCCGGCATCATGGCCACCAAGCGCACCAGCGAGCTGATCCCCCTCTGTCATCCGCTGCCCCTGACCAAGGTGAGCGTGGATTTCAGGCTCCTGCCTCAACGGCGGGCTGTGGAAGCCCTCTGCACCGTCAAGACCGCCGGTGTCACCGGCGTGGAGATGGAGGCTCTGACCGGCGTTTCCACGGCCCTGCTGACCATCTACGATATGTGCAAGGCCGTGGACAAGGGGATGGAGCTGGGGGAGATCCATCTGGTGGAAAAGACCGGCGGCAAGAGCGGCCACTATGTCCGGGCGGAGGGCGGCTATGTTTGATTCTTCCAGCCGCAATATCCACTATCTCCGCCTCTCCGTCACCGACCTGTGCAACCTGCGCTGCCGCTACTGTATGCCGGACGGCGTGGAGAAGCTGGAACGGGAGGCCGTGCTGACCTACGAAGAGTTCCTCCGCCTCGCGGCTCTCTTTGCCCAGTGCGGCATCGATACCGTCCGGGTCACTGGCGGCGAGCCGCTGGTGCGCAAAGACGTGGACCAGCTGGTGGCGGGGCTGAAAGCCATCCCCGGCATCCACAAAGTCACCCTGACCACCAACGGCATCCTGCTGGCCCGGCAGCTGCCCGCCCTTCTGAACGCCGGGCTGGACAGCGTGAACATCAGCCTCGACACCCTCCGCCCGGAGGTGTTCCAGCGCATCACGGCCCGGGACGGGTTCTCCCATGTGATGGAGGGCCTCCGCGCCGCGCTGGACAGCGGCATCTCCGTCAAGCTGAACTGCGTGCCGCAGGCGGGCGTCAACGAGGGCGAGCTGGAAGACCTTGCCGCCCTCGCCGAGGCGCACCCATTGCAGGTGCGCTTTATCGAGATGATGCCCATCGGCTACGGCGCGGCCATGCCCTGCATCTCCGGGCCTGCGCTGCGGGAGCGGTTTGCCCGCCGCTGGCCGGAGTTCTCCCCTCTGCCTGCGGCACAGAGCGCAGTTCTCGGCGACGGCCCGGCAGTCTACTACACCGTCCCCGGCTGGGAGGGGGACGTGGGCTTCATCGCCGCCGTCCACGGCAAGTTCTGCGCTTCCTGCAACCGGGTGCGGCTGACGAGCCAAGGCTTCCTGCGCCCCTGCCTCGCCAGCGAGGCGGGCTGCGACCTGCGGGAGCTTCTGCGCAGCGGTGCAACCGACGCCGCACTTTCACAGGCCATCCGGCAGACCATCTGGGCAAAGCCCCGGGAACATCATTTCGGAGACAATTCCATGCCCGCGACCCGCGGCATGTATCGCATCGGAGGATAACGATCTATGGGAAAACTTCTGGCAATCTGCACCAGCCCCAAGCGCGGCACCGTCAAAACTGAGGTGCCCAGCGCTGTTCTGACCCCGGAGTGGGGCATCATCAGCGACGCCCACGGCGGCAGCTGGCACCGTCAGGTAAGCCTTTTGAGCGCCGAGAAGATCGAGGCGTTCCGCAAGAAGATCTGGGTGGACTACGGCGCCTTTGGCGAAAATCTGGTCATCGAGGGCTTCGACTTCCGCAATCTGCCCGTCACCAGCCGGTTTGCCATCGGCAGCGTCGTGCTGGAGATGACCCAGATCGGCAAGGAGTGCCACAACGACTGCGTCATCAAGCAGCAGACCGGCGAGTGCATCATGCCCCGGGAGGGCGTGTTCGCCCGGGTGCTGGAGGGCGGCGAGATCCATGTGGGCGACGAAGTGACCCTTCTGCCCCCGGCAGCCGACCCGCCCCTGCGGGCCGCCGTCATCACCCTGTCCGACAAGGGCAGCCGGGGCGAGCGGGAGGACAAGAGCGGCCCCCTCATCGTGGAGATGCTCACCGCCGCAGGCTATGTGGTGGAGGAGACCATGATCCTGCCCGACGAGACCAAGGCCCTGAAAGCCCAGCTCATCCGGCTGGCCGACGGCCGTCAGGTGAACCTCATCCTGACCACCGGCGGCACCGGCTTCTCCCCCCGGGACATCACCCCGGAGGCCACCTATGCTGTGGCCGACCGCAGCGCCCCCGGCATCGCCGAAGCCATGCGGTACCACAGCCTGTCCATCACCCCCCGCGGGATGCTGAGCCGCGCCGCCAGCGTATTGCGCGGCAAGACGCTCATCGTCAACCTGCCCGGCAGCCCCAAGGCCGTCAAGGAGAACCTCGAGTACATCCTGCCCAGCCTTGAGCACGGCGTCCGCATCGCCGCCGGGCTGGACGGCGAGTGTGCCCGGAAGTAAAAGGAGAAATTCATGAAAACCAACCTCATCTCCCGCCGTAACTTTCTTGCTGTGGCCGGCGCTGTCGGCGCTGCTGCTGCCCTGACCGCCTGCGGCGGCGCTGCGTCCGGCACCGCTTCCTCCGCAGCCGCTTCTTCTGAGGCTGCGTCCTCCGAGGCTTCCGGCGAATCCGTCGAGCTGATCGTCTTCGCCGCCGCCTCCCTGACCGAGACCCTGAACGCCATCGCCGAAACGTACTCTGCCCAGAACCCGGGCGTGACCTTCCGCTTCAACTTCGATTCCTCCGGCACACTGAAGACCCAGATCCAAGAGGGTGCTGACTGCGACCTGTTCCTCTCCGCCGGCCAGAAGCAGATGAACCAGCTGGACATCACCGCCTCTGCCGACGTGAACCCCGACGGTCTGGACTTCGTGGACTCCGCCACCCGCGTGGACCTGCTGGAAAACAAGGTCGTCCTCTGCGTGCCCGAGGGCAGCGACAAGGGCATCGACAGCTTCGACGCTCTGGCCGAGCACCTGAAGGCGGAGGACATCCTGTTCTGCATGGGCAACAGCGACGTGCCCGTGGGCCAGTACACCCAGAAGATCCTCTCTTACTACAGCCTCGACGAGGCTGCTCTGGCCGCTGCCGGTGTCATCACCTACGGCTCGAACGTCAAGGAAGTCACCACCCAGATCAGCGAGGGCAGCGTGGACGCCGGTGTCGTCTACTGCACCGACGCATACAGCGCCGGTCTGGCCCCCGTGGACGAGGCCACCGCCGAGATGTGCGGTCAGGTCATCTACCCCGCCGCCGTCCTCAAGGCTGCTCCCCACCCCGACGCTGCCGTGGCCTTCCTCGCCTACCTGCGCACCGATGCCGCCGCTCAGGTCTTCGAGAGCGTGGGATTTGCGGCGGTGTAAATTATGAGCATCCTTGCCCTCTCAGGCCGCTTCGCGTCCAGCTCTCCCAAAGGGAGAGCCTTAAAGCGTGGCGGGAAAGCAAAGCCTCTCCCCTTGGGAGAGGTGGCATTGCGCAAGCAATGACGGAGAGGGCAAGCCTGCTTATATTTGAGGACAAACTTATGGACTGGTATCCCTTATGGAACAGCCTGCGCATCGCGCTCATCAGCTGCGCGGCGGTGTTCTTCCTCGGCATTTTTGCCGCTTACTATATCGCAAAACTGCCCCGCACCGTCAAGGGCGTGCTGGACGTGATCCTCACCCTGCCGATGGTGCTGCCACCTACCGTGGTGGGCTATTTTCTTCTGCTGCTCTTCGGTGCAAAGCGTCCTCTGGGCCTCTTCTTTCTGGAGCATTTCGGCGTCAAGCTGGTCATGAACTGGTACAGCGCCATCTTCGCCTCCATCGTGGTGGCCTTCCCGCTGATGTACCGCACGGCCCGGGGTGCCTTCGAGAGCTTCGATGAGACGCTGGCCTGGTCGGCCCAGACGCTGGGACAGTCCAACACATGGATCTTCTGGCGGGTGCGGATGCCCTGCTGTCGGCAGGGCATCCTTGCCGGTACGGTGCTGGCCTTTGCCCGGGCGCTGGGCGAGTACGGCGCTACCAGCATGATCGCGGGCTACACCCCCGGCAGGACGGCTACCATTGCCACTACCGTCTACCAGCTCTGGCGCACCAACGACGAGCTGGGGGCCATGCGGTGGGTGCTGGTGGACATCGTCATCTCGGCGGTGGTGCTGCTGGCCGTCAATCTGCTGGAAAAGAAGCAGAAAGCAGGTGGACGCCCATGAGTCTGGAAGTGCACATCGAGAAAAAGCTGAACGGCTTTACCCTCCGCTCTGACTTCACCGCCGGGAACACTGCCACGGCCATTCTGGGCGCCTCCGGCTGCGGCAAGAGCATGACCCTGCGCTGCATCGCGGGCATCGTGAAGCCCGACAAGGGCCGCATCCTGCTGGATGGGCGGGTGCTGTTCGACAGCGAGCAGCACATCGACCTGCCGCCCCAGCAGCGGGGCGTGGGCCTGCTGTTCCAAAACTACGCCCTCTTCCCGAACATGACCGTGGAGCAGAACATCCTCTGCGGCCTGAACGCAGAAAAAGACAGAGCCGCCCGCAAAGGCCGCTGCGCCGAAATGCTGCGGGCCATGCGGCTGGAAGAGCTGGCAGGCCGCCGCCCCGCCGAGCTTTCCGGCGGGCAGCAGCAGCGCACCGCGCTGGCCCGCATCCTCGTGGGCCGGCCCCGCCTCCTGATGCTGGACGAACCGTTCAGCGCACTGGACAGCTACCTCCGGGAGGAGGTAGAGGGCGAGGTGGGGAGCCTGCTGGCAGGCTTTGAGGGCACGGCCCTCCTCGTCACCCACAACCGGGACGAGGCCTACCGCCTGTGCCGGGACATGATCGTCATGGACAGCGGGCGGGTGCTCCGCACCGGCACGACCAAGGCCGTCTTCGCCGACCCCCGCAGTACCGCCGCCGCCCGGCTCACCGGCTGCAAAAACATCCTGCCCTGCGCCCGGGTGGACGCCCACACCGTCCGTCTAACAGGCTGCGAGTGCCTGCTGCATCTGGCCGCTGAGGTCCCGGAGGGCTGCACTGCCGTGGGCATCCGCGCCCACGATCTCGCACCCTGTGCCGCCGAAGCCCTCAACGCCCTGCCGGTAGAGCTGCTCTCCGCCAGCGAGAACCCCTTCGACTGGAACCTCATCTTCCGGCTGCCGGGCGGCTCCCGCCTGTGGTGGAAGGTCTCCAAAACGACCCTGTCGGTGGCCGAGCCTGCCGCCCCGGCCTGCCTCGCCGCACTGCCCGGGAGCATCATGCCTCTGACGGACGTACGTGCGTAGTTCGAACAAAAACAGAAATGAGCCGGTGCAGAATGCACCGGCTCATTTCTGTTTTCTTATGATTCTCCGAAGAATTTCTTGGCAATATCGGCGCTCTGCTTGGCGTCCTTGGCGTACCAGTCCGCGCCGATCTTCTCAGCGTACTCCGGCGTCAGAACAGCGCCGCCCACCATGACCTTGCAGTCGAGCTTGGCCGCACGGAGGGCCGCGATGGTCTCCTCCATGCTCTTGAGGGTGGTGGTCATCAGGGCCGAGAGGCCCACGAGATGGACATCCTTCTCCCGGACGGTATCCACCACCGTCTCCACCGGCACATCACGGCCAAGGTCGATGACCTCAAAGCCGTAGTTCTCGAGGATGACCCGGACGATGTTTTTGCCGATGTCGTGGACATCGCCCTTGACGGTGGCGAGGACGATGCGGCCCTTGCTGGCTCCGGCCCCACCCCGCTTGGCGATGGCGGTCTTGATCTCCTCAAAGGCGGCCTGCGCGGCGCTGGCGGCCTGCAGCAGCTGGGGCAGGAAGAGCTTGCCCTTCTCGTACTTCTCGCCCACCACGTCCAGCGCCGGGATGAGGGCCTCGTCCACCAGCGTCAGCGGCTCGGTGGTGTCCAGCAGAGTGTGGGTACGGGCAGCGGCCTCGCCCTTGAGGCCCTTTTCCACCGCCTGCATGAGGGCGGCAAAGGGGCCGCTGTGAGCCGCATCCGCCTCTGCCGGTGCGTCTGCTGTCTGGGACGCCTGCGCCGTTCTGGCCTGTGCCAGCGCGGTGCTGGCGGGGACTTTATCGGCATAGCGGGCAATGTAGGCCGTGCTCTGCCTGTCCCGGTTGGTCAGGACGTTGTAAGCGTAGACCGCCGCCATCATCTCCTCGCTGGAGGGGTTCATGATGGCGAGGTCGAGGCCCGCATACATGGCCATGGTCAGAAAGGCGGTGTTGAGGTAGGGGCGGCAGGGCAGACCGAAGCTGATGTTGGACACGCCGAGGATGGTGCGGACGCCCAGCTCCTTCTTGCAGCGGGCCAGCGCCTCCACGGTGGCCAGAACGTCCTCCTGCTGGGCGCTGGCGGTGAGGGTGAGGCAGTCGATGTAGATGTCCTCCCGGGGGATGCCATGAGCCAGCGCGGCATCCACGATCCGCTTTGCGATCGCAAAGCGGGCGTCGGCGCTGGGCTGGATGCCACGCTCATCAATGGCGAGGCCCACTACGGCTGCGCCGTACTTTTTGCAGAGGGGCAGGACTCGCTCCAACACCTCCGTCTCGCCGTTCACCGAGTTGACGATGGGCTTGCCGTTATAGACCCGCAGGCCCCGCTCGAGGGCGTCGGCGTGAGAGGAATCCAGCTGCAAAGGCAGGCTCACCACGCTCTGCAGGGCCTTGACCACCTGCTCCATGACGGCAGGCTCGTCCACACCGGGAGCGCCCACATTGACGTCCAGCACCTGTGCGCCGGCCTCGGACTGGCTGACGGCCTGCTCGAGGATGTAGTTCATATCTCCCTCGCGGAGGGCCTGCTGGAACCGCTTTTTGCCGGTGGGGTTGATGCGCTCTCCCACCACGGTGATGCCGTCCACCGTGACGAAATCCATCGGCGAGCAGAGCACCGAGGGCATGGCGTGGGCAGCCCGGCCCGGCCTGCAGTCGGCGAAAACGCCGTTCAGCAGCCGGATGAAATCGGGGGTGGTGCCGCAGCAGCCGCCCGCCGCGAAGAGCTTCAGCTCCCGGTAGGGCTTCATCTCCATGGCAAAGAGCTGGGGGGTGATGTCGTAGCCGCTGCCGTCGGCCCGGGGCAGGCCCGCGTTGGGCTTGACGAAGACCGGGAAATCGCCGGGCAGGGCCTCGGCCAGACGCTTCGCCATCGGGAAGATCTCCTTCGGGCCGAGGGAGCAGTTGATGCCCACGGCATCTGCGCCGAGGCCCCGGGCCGTGACGGCGAAGCTCTCGACGGTGCAGCCGGTAAAGGTGCGCCCGCCTGCCTCAAAGCTCATGCTGGCGAGGATGGGCAGCGTGCAGTTCTCTTTCGCGGCCAGCAGGGCGGCCTTCAGCTCGTAGAGGTCGGTAAAGGTCTCGAAGAAGACAAGGTCGGCCCCGGCAGTCGCACCGGCCCGGACGATGCGGCCATACTCGGCCACGGCATCCTCAAAAGCCAGCGTGCCGTTGGGCTCCAGCAGCTCGCCCAGCGGGCCGACGTCCAGCGCCGCCAGCGCGCCGTAGGGGGCGCAGGCCCGCTTGCAGTTGGCGATGCCCGCCGCAATGATCTCTTCCAGCGTGTACTCGCTGCCCGCCAGCTTGTGGGCCGACGCGCCGAAGGTGTTGGCGTTGATGATTCGGCTTCCGGCGGCGGCGTAGCGGCTGTGGATGCTCTCGATGAGCTGCGGGTCGGTGATGTTCAGCTCCTCGGGCCGTGCGCCCAGCTTCAGGCCCGCTGCCTGCAGCATGGTGCCCATACCGCCGTCCAGAAGGATGGTGTTGGGCTGGGTAAACAGTTCATTCGCTTGCACAGGTCTTGCCCCTCTTTCTGTATTCGCACCGCGTGTTCAGCACACAGTGGCCGCACCCGGCGAGATGTCCCTTCACCGGGTGGTCGCTCAGCCCCAGCAGAGCGGTCACGCTCTTGCGGGGCGTCATAAGGTCGTTTTCGGTCACGCAAAGCCCGACTCGGCGGGCGGTATCCAGCGCCGCCGCCACCAGCGGCTGCACCCCGATGGGCCAGTCGCCATAGCCCGGCGAGAAGCGGCCCGTGAGATACCTGTCCTGCCCTGCGGCCCACTGCCGCAGCTCGGCCTCGGCGGCGTCTGCGGCCTGTTCGGCCAGCGCCGAGCCGAGGGCATCCGAGGCCACACCGGCAGCAATATCCCCTACTCCGGCGCGGCGGATCTGGCTGTCTGCGCCCGGGCCGAGGGTCACGGCCAGAAGCAGGGCCTCCCGGCACCCCTCAAGGTGGCGGAAGATGTCCTCCCCCTTCAGGATGCCGACCTGCGCAAGGCTCTCCACATCGGCCTCAAGCCAGACGGCCCGGGGGGTGGCGGCGGCGAGAAGGGGTGCAGCGCACCGTTCCAGAAGAGCGAGGGTGGCGCTGTCGGCCTCGCCCCGCGCGCCGAAATATCGCGCGGCCTGCCGGATGTCGATGGACTCCGGCTTTGTTAGATGCAAGGGTCTGCTTGGCCCGATGGGCATTTTTGCTGCCTCCTTCTTTTGACTGAAGTAGAATAAGTATACCGCACTGGTAGGCTAAAATCAACAGAAAAGCCCCTCTCTCAGCATTTTTGCCGGGAGAGGGGCCTGTAAACTTTATATCAGCGGACGTCCCTGACCGACACCGCCTGTTACTTCAGGAACTTGCGAACGGCACGGGCGACGATGCCGCCCAGAATGCCGGACACGAGGAACTCGGCCACGCCCTGCACGCCGACCAGCAGGACGACGAACATCAGGGGGTTGGCTGCACCCTTGACCGACACGAGGTTCTGGACGTAATCGCAGCTGTAGAAGGCCAGCACGATGTAGCCCATGAAGAACAGGGTGTTGAGGGCCGGGGCGCACATGGCGCTGATCAGGTAGCTCCAGGTACCGGGCTTGTCGAGGCCCTTGATGGCGTTGAAGATGAGGCCGACGCACACGCCCATCAGCACACGCATACCCACGCAGAGGATGAAGGTGTTGACGGGGCTGACCTGAAACAGCGCGCCGGTCATGGCAGAGGCGCCGGTGACAGCGTCATAGAAGCTCACCGCACCGAACACGCCGCCGAGGATGGCACCTGCTGCGGGACCCATGGTGATGGCCCCCACAGCGATCGGCAGGGTCAAAAAGCTCATGTAAAGCGGGCCTACGGGCACACTGCCGAGGCCGATGGCCTTCATGACCAGCTCAATGGCGACCAGCAGTGCCAGCCGGGTGAGGGTGCGAAGATCGTTGTTTTTCATAATTCAGTTTTCCTCCTTGCTGCCGTTCCGCCTTAACTATCGGATACGGCGCAAACCTGCCCGTGAATCACACGGGGTCTTTTGTTGAATCGAATCTAAAATATACCGGTCGTTGTGTCAGGGAACTCCCGGGGATAGCATCAAAATTCGCTGGGGAAGCGGATGCCCGCGTCGCGGCGGGCCGTCTCCAGCACCCGGCTGACGGCCACCGAGGTGTCCAGCATCCGGCTGCACAGCTCCTGATCCCCGCTCTCGATGGCGCGGGCGATGGCGTGGAACTCTGCCGCCTGCCGGGGGCGGCCTGCGCTGAGGTTGAAGTGCTCTTCCCTGCCCTTATAGGGGTGGAAGGTGACGCCGCCGCAGAAGTTGGCGGTGGATTTCTGGAGCAGATAGCCCTTGGTGCCCTGAATGATGTACCGGGCCGGAGAGCTGCTGTCCTTGGCGTTGATGCTCACGGCCTTGAAGCTGCGATACTCCATCGTCAGCACGCCGCTGGTGTCGATGCCGCGGGCGATGTTGGCCGCATAGTGGACTTTGTTGGGTGCGCCGAAAAGGCCCACCACATAGCTGACGTTGTAGACGCCGAGGTCCATCAGCGCGCCGCCGGCACAGGCCGGGTCGAAAGACGGCCAGACCCTGCCGATGCAGAAATCGTCATACCGGCTGGAATACTGGCTGAAATTGCACTGCACCATGGTGACAGCGCCCACCTTGGGCAGCATCTCACGGAGCTTGGCGTAGTTGTCCTGATACTGGGTGGTGACGGCCTCGAAGAGGAAGAGCTTTTTGCTCCGGGCCAGCTCGGCCAGCTCTTCGGCCTGCGCCGCCGTGGGAGCCATCGGCTTTTCCACGATCACATGGCGTCCGGCCTCGAGGGCGGCACGGGTGTATTTTACGTGCAGGATATTCGGCACCGCGATATACACCACGTCTACCCAGCTCAGCAGCTCGTCGTAGCGGGTGGTGTGGCGGGCCACGCCGTACTGACCGCAGAGGGCCTGCGCCTCCTCAGCGCTCCGCTCAGTGCTGCAGAGGGCCTCGACCTTGAAGGGGCTTTCCGGCCCTGTGAGCCAAGGCAGGAACTCCCGGACGATCATGCCTGCGCCGAGAATGCCTAATTTCATCATAAGGTTTCTCCTTTTCAGTCTTAGCCCGCCTTGGCCTCACCGTCCCGGCGGGGACGGCGGCCGCTGCGGCCATGACGGCGGGGACTGCTGCCGCTGTGGGGGCGGCGTCCTGCCGGGCGGGGGCCGGGACGACGGTGCTCTCCCTCGTTCCGCGGCTCATGGCGGTGCTCATGCTGGGGGGCATTGAGCTGATACAGGAGGGCCAGCCCCTTCAGCAGCAGCTCAGGGTCGTAGGTGAGCGGGTGGCGGCAGAGGGGGATGACGTACTTTGCCAGACCGCCCGTGACCACCAGCGTGACCGGACGGCCCAGCTCCTCCTCGATGCGCTGGGTGATGCCGTCCAGCAGGACAGCCGCACCCAGCACCGAGCCGGAAAGCATACACTTCTCGGTATCGACGCCGATGGCGCTTTTGGGGGACGAAAGATGCACCTGTGGCAGCTGGGCGCACCTCTCCCCCAGCGCCCGCAGACCGGTGGAAAGGCCGGGGCAGATGACGCCGCCCCGGAAGACCTTATCCTCATCCACCACGTTGAAGGTGGTGGCGGTGCCGAGGTCTACCGTGACCACCGGCAGCGGGAAGTTCGCCGCCGCGTAGGCCGCATCCACGAGGCGGTCTTTGCCGACGGCGTGGGGGTCGGGCACCCCCATCGTCAGTCCGGTGCGGATGTCGGGCGAAACGATGACCGGCTTTTTGCCGGTGTAGTAGCGGGCGCACTCGGCCAGCGCCCCCGTGATCTGGGGGACGACGCTGGTGAGGACAGCGCCCTCGAAGCGGATGGGCTTTTCCGGATGCCTCCGGTGGGCGAACACCTTTTCCATCTCGGCGCGGTACTCCGCCGCCGTGCGGGTGCGCACCGTGTCCATGTGGGCCACAAAGCATACACGTCCGTCCCGGATGCCCCCAAGGGCGACGGTGGTGTTGCCTATATCAATGGCTAAAATCATAATTCAGTTCCTCGTAGGGTCGAACCTCTCCCTGAAAGGCTCCCCCTTTGGGAGAGGCCTGCATACGTCTGCGCCGACGGAGAGATTTTCTATTGATAAGTCAAGCTGTATTTTACCGCATTTTGAGCCAAGATACAACCCCAACCAAAGATTTTGTTGTGCTCTGAGCGTTTTTGCATTATACTGTAGCTATATCATCCCTGTTTATAGGAGGCATCTGGATGGATCTGAAGGGAAAATGCGTCCTTTTGGGCGTCAGCGGCGGCATCGCCGCCTATAAAATGGCCAACGTGGCCAGCGCACTGCGCAAGCTGGGGGCCGACGTGGAGGTCATCATGACCAAAAACGCCACCCAGTTCATCACCCCCATCACGTTCGAGACCCTGACGGGCCACAAGTGCATGGTGGACACCTTTGACCGTGATTTCAAGTTCGAAGTCACCCACATCTCGCTGGCAAAGAAGGCCGACGTCATCCTTGTGGCCCCTGCCACGGCCAACGTCATCGCCAAGATGGCCCACGGCATCGCCGACGATATGCTCACCACGGTGGTGCTGGCTGCGAAGTGCCCAAAGCTGGTCTCCCCCGCCATGAACACCGGGATGCTGGAGAATCCCATCACGCAGGACAACATCTCCACGCTGGAGCGCTACGGCTTCACGGTCATCCCCTCCGAGAGCGGCGTGCTGGCCTGCAAGGATGTGGGCAGCGGCCGCCTGCCGAAGGAGGACGTCCTGCTGGACTATATCTTCCGGGCCATTGCAAAGCCGAAGGATCTGGCCGGTCTGCGCATCGCTGTCACCGCCGGACCCACGCAGGAGCCGCTGGACCCTGTGCGCTACCTGACCAACCACTCCACCGGCAAGATGGGCTACGCCGTGGCCCGCGCCGCCGCGATGCGGGGCGCAGCCGTCACCCTCATCCACGGCCCCACGGCCCTGCAGCCGGTGCGGTTCACGGAGGATGTGCCCATCACGACGGCCCAGCAGATGTACGAGGCCGTGACGAGCCGCTTTGACGAGATGGACGTGCTGGTCATGGCCGCTGCCGTGGCCGACTACCGTCCCGCCGCCGTGGCCGACGACAAGATCAAGAAGAAGGACGGCGACCTCTCCATCGCCGTGGAGCGGACGCCCGACATCCTCGGCACCATCGGCCCCAAAAAGAAGGGACAGTTCCTCTGCGGCTTCTCGATGGAGACGCGGGATATGCTGGCCAACTCCTCGGCCAAGCTCGAGAAGAAGAACCTCGACATGGTGGTGGCCAACAACCTGAAGGTGGCCGGTGCCGGCTTCGGCGTGGACACCAACGTCGTCACCTTCATCACCCCGGACGGCGCACGGGAGCTGCCCCTGATGAGCAAGGACGATGTGGCAGACGCCATTCTGGACGAGATCTTAAAGCGCCGCCGATAAGCGGCTCCTTATCTGCCCAGCTGGAACTCGAAGGTGTAGGCCTCCTCGCCGTAATGCTCATTGCCCACCCAGAGGACGGACTTGTCGGTAAGGTCGTAGACCACGCTGTGGACGGTGTTGCTGTTGGAGTCGTCGTTGTTCCAGGTGCGGCGTCCCACCGAGGCCAGCAGGTCCATTGCGGCGTCCTTGTCCGCTACGATGCCGTCCGTCTCCCGCAGGGCTGCGGCGAGGTGCTCGTAGCGGTCGAGGCCCTTCCTCTCTGCGGTCGTGCCGTCGTAGTAGCCGGGGGTCTTGATGAAGTTGGTCACGACCTGCCAGTCGGCGGAATCCGAGAGGGCGTCGGTGTCGTTCCAGAGGACGTTCAGCTGGCGCTGTGCGCCGTCGGCGTCGTGGTCTGCGTCGGTGCCCACCCACTCGAGGATGGCGCTGCGGCCGGTGGAGTCGGCGACCATATAATGGAAGCAGCTGCTGGCCGAGTCATGAAGGTCGTACTGCTGGGCCAGCGCCACGGCGTCCTCTACCGAGTCCGCATAGTCGAGAATGAGGCGGAGCAGGGTGGTGGAGGTGATGTCGGGCCTGTCGGTCTGGGTATCGGTGGGCGTGCCCTTGCCCTCGCCCTGATAGGACATGAAGATGCCGCAGGCCACACCTGCGTCGTTGATGCCGTCCAGCGGCACATAGGGAGCCGCGAGGGTCAGGAGCTTCTGGCCGATGGTCTCCACGTCCTTGTCCGCGTCGAGGCCGAGGAAGCTCAGGTCGATGGTGGAGTAGGAGGCATGGCGGCCCTCGCCGGGGTCCGTATAGACGATGGCCGTATTGGTGGCCGAGAAATCGTAGTTGCGGCCAAAGACCCGGTCGCCGCTCTGGGTGTCCGCCGTAAAGGCCGAGCAGGCGATGCTGCTGGTCTTGATGTGCATGGGAATGATGCCTTTGGTGATGCTCCGGGTGACGAAAGAGATCAGCTCCGCATCGTTGGATGCGCCGCCCTGCGACAGAAACTCGTCGAAGAAGTAATCGCCCGAGAAGTTGATCTGGTAGACCGCGCCGTCGCGGTGGGCTTCGTCCCGGTCGGAGAGCTTTTGGAACGAGGCGAGGGTCGTCAGCTCGTTGTGCCAGAGGGCGAACACGGCGACGGCCAGCGCGATGACCAGTGCCGCCAGCGCGCAGGCGATGCGGCGCAGCAGCTTAGAGAGAGAGTTACGCTTCATGGAGACCTCCTGAAAAAGTCAAGAAATATAGATAAAATACTCGAACATTTTATCACGACTTTCGTCGTATTACAAGGCTTCTGGGGCAATAAGGGCGCGAAAAAGCAGGCACTGTGAACCAGCGCCTGCTTTTTTTGCGAGTGCGTTACCCAAACAGCTTTTTCGTGTTGTGCATATACACCGACAGCACCAGACCCACGCAGATATACAGCATGAGCACCGAGCTGCCGCCCGCCGAGTAGAAGGGCAGGGTGACACCGATGACGGGCAGGACCCGAAGGTTCATCCCCACATTGACGAAGATCTGGGCCATGAGCGCGCCGCCGATGCCCGCGCAGATGAAGGAACCCAGCATATCCTCGCTGCCTGCGCCGGTGGCGAAGGTCTTGATGATGATGGCCAGCAGGACGCCCAGCACCACGCAGCAGCCTACGAAGCCCGCCGCGTTGCCGATCCAGCAAAGGATAAAGTCGTTGTGGGCGTTGGGGACGCTGTAGTAGCGGCCCTCGAAAAAACCGTTGCCGAAGATGCCGCCCGAGCCGATGGCGATCTCGCCCCGCTGCTGCTGATAGATGATGTTCTTCCAGACCGTCTCGCTGGGTGCCCAGCCTGTCTCATTGTTGGGGTCGATGACCGCGAGGATGCGGTACCACTGGTAGCCTTTGCCGATCTTGTCGCTGAAAAAGGCGAAGGCCACGGCCATCGCCGCCGCGAGGGCGGACGCCGCCCCGATGATATACTTCCAGCTCAGACCGGCTGCAAACAGCATACAGCAGCCGATGATGCCGTAGATGATGGCCGTACCGTCATCGCCCTGAATGTGGATGATGGCGATGGGCACAAAGAGGTGGAGCAGCAGCTTGCCCAGCTCCTTCGGCTCGTTGAGCCGGCTGCGGACGTTGTTCAGGTGCATGGCAAAGGTGAGGATGAAGCTGATCTTCGCCAGCTCAGTGGGCTGGAAGGTGAAGCCGCCCAGCTTATACCACGAGTAGTTGTCGGTGTCGCCTGCGTTGTAGCCGATGGTCAGCGGGCCGATGCTCACGTTGCGGATGACCAGCGTGGGCAGCACGAGGCCCCACGTAAGAGCCACATGGACGGGCCAGACATTGACGAGGCTGCGGTAGTCGATGTTGGACAGGAGGATGGCCACCACGATGCCGATGGCGGACGCGCCCGCCTGCACCATGGCCCGGCGGTAGTCGCCGATGCCGGTGATCTGACCGGTCAGGCCATCTACGGCGAAGCCGTTTCCCTGCTTTGCGGCCCACGATGCCAGTGCCAGCACGGCCATCCCGCTGCTGAACAGGCAGAGCAGAAGATAGACCTTGTCCGTCCGCTTCCAATATCGCTGAATGCTTTCCAAAAAAGCACCACCTTTCTGGTATCTCAAAAGTCCCGCCTCACAGCCGGGCGCAATATCCCTCTGCTTTATTATACAGCAGGCAGAGAGGGGGCGCAAGATGGCCGGTTGTGACAGCTTTGCAAAATCGGCGCAGAACGCTTGACAAAGGCAGACCGGGCCTCTACAATGAGACATACCGGGGCGGCAGATGGCCGCTGTCCGGCGTTCTTGGAGGAACAAATATTATATATGAAGGAACAACGCCATCGATTTTTGTGCGCGGTCTGCGCACTGGCACTGGTGCTGACGGCCGTTCTGGCCCCTGCTGCGTGGGCAGCCGAGGGGACGGACGAGGCACAGGCTGAGGCAAAGACCACCCTCACTGCCGACGATGCCGCCCAGATGCAGCAGGCGGACGCCGCTGTCACAGCCCTCACCGGCAGCGAAGAATACGAGCAGATGTCCCGGGAACAGCGGCGCGCTGCGGCTCTGGATGAGCTGGACGGGCTGGCCCGGAAAGGGCTGGTGCGGCGCAGCTCCATCCGCACCGATGAGGAGAACGGCATCGTCAGCTTCACCTACAGCTGCGGCGTGCTGGGCGGTATCCTGTTCACCCCCGCCGACGAGCTGGAGGAGATGACCCTTGACGCCGGGGAGAACGGCCTGCGCCCCCCGCGCGGCCTCGCCGAGGCCTCCCCCTGTGCGGAGATGCCCCTGACGGAGGACGTCCGGGAGGCTGCAGCGGCCCGGCAGAACGCCCGGCAGAGCGACGAAAACGCCCTGCCCGACACCATTGGCCGCGCTGCCATTTACTACGCCTTTGACAACACGGTGAACAGCTCCCGCTTCCCCTATTATTCCTATATGCAGGGCTTCTGGGAGGGCATGGGCATCCGCACGACCATGAACACCCGGGTGACGCTGGCTGACCTGCGCCGGATGGACCGGTACGACCTGTGCATCCTGAGCGCCCACGGTGCCTATTACACCTACAGCTACGGTGCCCTCTGGAAGCGCACCCGCACCGAACCCATCATCCTGCTGACGGAGGAGTCCACATTTTATAAGGACATCATCTACAGCTTCGAGCTGCTGTCCCACCGGGTCATCAAGATGAACGGCCTCTACTGCGCCACAGCGGATTTCTTCCGCAATGCTTACCGCGCTGGCCAGCTCAGCAGCACCATCGTCTACTCCGAGACCTGCGAGTTTCTGGGCGTCACGGGCAGCGTGGACGAGTCGATGGCCGAGGCTCTGCTGGCTGGAGGCGCACGGGCTGTGCTGGGCTATGTGAACAACGTCTACACCGTCTACTCCCGCAGTATGCTCTGGGACACCGTCAACCATCTCGGCATGGGAATGACCATCGGCGGGGCCGTGACCCACGCCAAGGACACCTACGGCGAGAACGACATCATCTGGTACACCGAGCAGGGCGGCCGCCGCCCCCACGCCGCAGCGGCCTATCTGGTGCTCTACGGCGACCCAAACGCCCGCCTGAACGTGCCGACCAACTACTCGTTGGCCCAGCGTGCGGACGAGATCACCGTGGACGACATCATCGGAGAAGTTCTGGATCGTGCCGCCTGAGCGTTGCACTTTTGATGAAAATCGTTTATACTAAGGGATGGCAGTGATATGCCATCCCTTTTTTACATCGGAACATATGAGGTAGGATACCCATGTCTGAATTTATCACCCACTCCCGCGAGGAGACGGTGGCGCTGGGCGAGCGGCTGGCACAGCATCTTGCACCCGGCGCGCTCATCGCCTTCACCGGCGGGCTTGGCGCGGGCAAGACGGCCTTCTGTGAGGGTCTGGCCAAGGGCCTCGGCTGTACCGACCCGGTCAGCAGCCCCACCTTCGCCATCGTGAATTATTACCGCGGGCCGCGGCCCTTCGCGCACTTTGACCTGTACCGCATCTCTACGGAGAACGACCTGTGCGCGGCCGGTTTCTACGACTATCTGGATGAGGGTGCTGTGGTGGCGGCAGAGTGGAGCGAGAACTTCGCCGACCTGCTGGCACTGGAAGACCCCATCCGCATCAACATCGAGCGTGTGGACGACACCACCCGCCGCATCACCATCGAGGGGGCAGAAGTATGAACATCTTAGCCGTGGATACGGCGGGCAAGACGCTGGGCGTGGCCCTGCTGCAGGATGACCGCCTGCTCTACGAATGCTATCTCGACGCGGGCATGACCCACAGTGAGACCCTGATGCCCCTCGTCGATCATTGCCTCAGCCTCTGCGGCATGGGCTGCGGGGACATCGACCTCTACGGCGTCAATGCAGGCCCCGGCAGCTTCACCGGGCTGCGCATCGGACTGGCGGCGGTCAAGGGGCTGGCCTTCCCCCGGGAGACCCTCTGCGCCCCGGTGTCCACGCTGGAAGCGCTGGCAGCGGCCCACACCGGCAGCGGCACCGTGCTCTGTGCACTGGACGCCCGCCGCGCGCAGGTATACAGCGCCGCCTTTGACCTCGAGACCCATGAGCGCCTGCTGGACGACGACGCCCGGGCCGTGGCAGACCTTGCAGAGTTCGTAGAAAATTGCAAAAAGCCCCTGTTTTTTGTTGGTGATGGCGCGGCTCTGTGCTATAATAAATACAGCGGCGTCCCGGGCGTGCTCTGCGTGCCCCCGGCCCTCCGCAATGGCCGCGCCGCTGCGGTGGCCTATGTGGCAAAGCAGATGGCCCAGCGGGGCGAAGCCGTCCTGCCCGAGGCCCTGCTGCCGGACTACCACCGGCTGAGTCAGGCCGAGCGGGAGCGGGCCGAGCGTCTGGCCGCAGAGGCCGCCCGTACCGAAACACCCGAAGATACTGCAAAGGGAAAGGATTGACACCAATGGCAAAACCCATCGCACTTGCCGCCGACCACGGCGGATTTGAACTGAAAGAGGCCGTCAAGGCACATTTGGACGAGCTGGGGCTGGAATACATCGATTTCGGCACCCACAGCACCGCCAGTGTGGACTACCCCGACATGGCCCTGCCCGCCTGCGACGCTGTGGTGAGCGGCCAGTGCAGCAAGGCGCTGCTCTTCTGCGGCACCGGCGTGGGCATCAGCATGGCGGCCAACAAGGTCAAGGGCATCCGCGCCTGCTGCTGCTCTGACAGCTTCAGCTGTGAGTATACCCGCCGCCACAACGACGCGAACGCCCTGTGCATGGGCGGCCGCGTCGTCGGCCCCGGCCTCGCCTGCCAGCTGGTAGATCTCTTTCTCAACACCGAGTTCGAGGGCGGCCGCCACGAAAAGCGCATCGCCAAGCTGATGGCCATTGAAAACCGTTAACCTCTCCGTCCCGGCCTTGTCGAGCGCGAGCGAGACTGAGAGGTTATCCCTTCGTGTTCCATATTTTTATTCACAATATAAGGAGCGTGTATTATGACCCCTATGATCGTTGAGCATCCGCTGCTGCAGCACAAACTGAGCATTCTGCGCAACAAGCAGACCGGCACCAAGGAGTTCCGTGACCTCGTGGGCGAGATCGCAACCCTGCTGTGCTACGAGGCTACCCGTGACCTGCCTCTGGAAGAGGTGGAGATCGAGACTCCCATCACGATGGCAAAGACCAAGGTCCTCGCAGGCCGCAAGCTGGCTCTGGTGCCCATCCTCCGCGCCGGCATGGGTATGCTGGACGGTATGCTGACCCTGCTGCCCGCTGCAAAGGTGGGCTTCATCGGCCTCTACCGCGACGAGACCACCCTGCAGCCCGTAGAGTACTTCTGCAAGCTGCCGCAGGACATCGCCGAGCGCGACGTTCTGGTGCTTGACCCGATGCTGGCGACCGGCGGCAGCGCCATCGACGCCATCACCCAGATCAAGAAGCACGGCGCAAAGCGCATCAAGTTCATCGGCCTCATCGCTGCTCCCGAAGGCATCAAGGCCCTGCACGAGGCACACCCCGACGTGGACATCTACCTCGGCGCACAGGACGACCACCTGAACGAGAACGGCTACATCGTCCCCGGTCTGGGCGACGCAGGCGACCGTATCTACGGCACCAAGTAAGCTGGAATATCATAGCAGACCAAAGCGCCCTGCCGGGTCATCGGCAGGGCGCTTTTTCTGTAGCTGTCTGGTTCTACGGCGTGCTTACTTCAGCACTGCGCCGAGGTTTGCACTGGTGACCATGCGGGCGTAGCGGGACAGCCAGCCGGTCTTGATGTTGGGTTCGGGGGCGACGTACTTGGCCTTGCGCTCGGCCAACACCTCATCCGAAACCTCCAGCGTGATGCTGGCGTTGGGGATGTCGATGTGGATGGTATCGCCCTCCTCGATGAGGCCGATGGGGCCGCCGGAAGCGGCCTCCGGGCTGACGTGGCCGATGGCCGCGCCACGGGAAGCGCCGGAGAAGCGGCCGTCGGTGATGAGGGCCACGGTCTTGTCCAGCTTCATGCCGGCCAGCGCGGAGGTGGGGTTCAGCATCTCACGCATACCGGGGCCGCCCTTGGGGCCTTCGTAGCGGATGACCACCACGTCGCCCGGGACGATCTTGCCCGCATAGATGGCGGCGATGGCCGTCTCCTCGCTGTTGAAGACGCGGGCCGGGCCGGAGTGCTCCTGCATCTCGGGGGCGACGGCGCTGCGCTTGACGACGCAGCCGTCGGGGGCGATGTTGCCCCAGAGGATCTGCAGGCCGCCGGTCGGGGAATACGGATCCTCGATGGGACGGATGGCCTTGTCGTTCAGGATATGAGCACCCTTGATGTTCTCACCGAGGGTCTTACCGGTGACGGTGGGGACGTCGAGGTCCAGCAGGCCCTTCTTGGCCAGCTCAGCCTGCACGGCGGGGATGCCGCCAGCGGCGTAGAGGTCGGGCATATGGGTGGGGCCTGCGGGAGCCAGATGGCAGAGGTTCGGGGTCTTGGCGCTGATCTCATTGAAGAGCTTCAGGTCGATGGGCACACCGGCCTCGTAGGCGATGGCCAGCAGGTGGAGGACGGTGTTGGTGGAGCAGCCCAGCGCCATATCGCAGGTCAGCGCGTTGCGGATGGAGCGCTCGTTGATGATCTGGCGGGCGGTGATGCCCTTCTTTACCATCTCCATGATGGCCATACCGGCGTGCTTTGCCAGCTGGAGGCGCTTGGAGTAGACGGCGGGGATGGTGCCGTTGCCGGGCAGGGCGATGCCGATGGCCTCGCACAGGCAGTTCATGCTGTTGGCGGTGTACATACCGGAGCAGCTGCCGCAGCTGGGGCAGCAGTTGCAGGTGCAGTCTTCCAGCTGCTCGTCGGAGATCATGCCGGCCTTATAGGCACCGACGGCCTCGAACATCTTGGAGAGGCTGACCTCCTCGCCGCCGTAAGTACCGGCCAGCATGGGGCCGCCGGAGCAGACCACGGCGGGCACATCCATCCGGACGGCGGCCATGACCATACCGGGGACGATCTTATCGCAGTTGGGCACCAGCACCAGACCGTCCAGCTGATGGGCCATCAGCATGGTCTCCACGCTGTCGCAGATCAGCTCGCGGGAGGCGAGGCTGTACTTCATGCCCACATGGCCCATGGCGATGCCGTCGCAGACGCCGATGGCCGGGATGAGGATGGGGGTGCCGCCTGCCATCTGGACACCGGCCTTGACGGCCTCGGCGACCTTATCCAGATTCATGTGGCCGGGGACGATCTCGCTGTAGGCGCTCACCACGCCGATAAGGGGGCGGTCCAGCTCTTCCGGGGTGTAGCCCAAAGCGTAAAACAGGCTGCGGTTGGGCGCGCGCTCCGAGCCTTTAGTCACGTTGTCACTTCTCATTTTATCCTCCTGATGCAAAAAGCGCCGGAGTCAGCAGCTTTTCTGCTAAAACCGACGCTCAAAAACTCAACCTCTCAGTCTGCTTCGCAGACAGCTTCCCTACCGAGGGGAGCCTCTGGCGAAGAGATGAGGCTTTACGATATGCCAAGGCCTCCCCTCGCTAGGGGAGGTGGCAGCGCGTCAGCGCTGACGGAGAGGTTTTGCTGATTTTCTTACTTCTTCAGCCAGCTCATCATGCTGCGCAGCTCTGCGCCCACCTTCTCGATGGGATGCTCGGCCTCCATGCGGCGCTGAGCGAGGAAGTGGACCTTGCGGCCGCCGTTGGGGCTCATCTCGGTCAGGAACTCGGAAGCGAAGGTGCCGTCCTGGATCTCGGTCAGGACCTTCTTCATCTCCTTGCGGGTCTCGGCGGTGATGAGGCGCTTGCCGGTGCGGTAGTCGCCGTACTCTGCGGTGTTGGAGATGGAGTAGCGCATCTTGGAGAAGCCGCCCTCGTTGATGAGGTCAACGATCAGCTTCATCTCGTGGCAGGTCTCGAAGTAGGCCATCTCAGGCTCGTAGCCAGCCTCGACCAGCGTGTCGAAGCCTGCGTGGATCAGCTCGCAGACGCCGCCGCAAAGCACTGCCTGCTCGCCGAACAGGTCGGTCTCGGTCTCCTCCTTGAAGGTGGTCTCGAGGATGCCTGCGCGGCCGGCACCGATGCCGGAAGCGTATGCCAGAGCGATGTCCTTTGCCTTACCGGTGAAGTCCTGCTCGACGCAGATCAGAGAGGGGCAGCCCTCACCCTCGGTGTACAGGCGGCGGACGATGTGGCCGGGGCCTTTGGGAGCGATCATGATGACGTCGACATTCTTCGGAGCGGTGATGGTCTTGAAGTGGATGTTGAAGCCGTGTGCGAAGGCCAGAGCCTTGCCCTCGGTCATGTAAGGAGCGACCTGCTTGTTGTAGATGTCAGCGCACAGCTCATCGGGGACCAGCATCATGACGACGTCGCCTGCCTTGGCAGCCTCCTCGACCTCCATGACCTTGAAGTTCTCGTGCGTTGCTGCGAACTCCGAAGCCTTTTCCCAGTGAGCGGAACCCTTGCGCAGGCCGACGACGACATTGACGCCGCTCTCGGCGAGGTTCTCGGAATGAGCGTGGCCCTGACTGCCGAAGCCGATGACAGCAACGGTCTTGCCGTCCAGCACGCCGAGGTTGCAGTCGGAATCGTAGTATTTCTTGATCGCCATGATAGTGTTCTCCTTTTGATGTCGTTATTTCAGTGTAGGATAAATGTAAGCATCGTATATTTTTCGCTCACTGGGGAGCGGAAAAGCAAGTTTGCCAATGGCTCCCCCTTTGGGGGAGCTGTCTGCGGAGCAGACTGAGAGGGCTTTAATGGCACCGCGTGCCCGGCAGAGGGAACTGCGCGGCCCGGACTTCCTGCGAGGGCTTCTGCATATGCTGATGCATCCCGCCCCGCTCGAGGGCGGTGACGCCGGTGCGGCACTGCTCGAGGATCTGGTAGTCGGCCATGAGCTTCAGGAAGGCGTCGATCTTCTCGGGGCGGCCCGTCAGCTCAAAGACCATGCTGTCCGGCGACAGGTCGATGATCTTTGCTTTATAGATACCGGCGATCTCCCGCAGCTCGGCGCGGTTGGTGACGTTCGCCACGACCTTGAGCAGGAGCAGCTCCCGCTCGAGGGCGGTGGACTCGTTGAGCACGAAGACCTGACGAGTGACTTCCAGCCGCTCGGTCTGGAGGATGAGCTGCTGCAGCTCCTTCTCCGTGCCCGAGACGGATACGGTGATGCGGCTGACCGTGGGGTCGTTGGTGGCCGAGACGGTCAGACTGTCGATGTTGAAGCCTCTGCGGCAGAACAGGCTGGACACCCGGGCCAGAACGCCGCTCTGGTTGTCCACCAGCAGGCTGATGACCCTGCGCTGATTGGATTCCATGTCGCTGTGTCCTCCTTATTTCATGATGATGTCGTTGATGTCGCCGCCGCCGGGGATCATGGGCAGGACTTTTTCGTCCTTGTCGATCATGCACTCGATCCATGTCGGCCCCTTCTGCTTGAGGGCGTCGGCGAAAGCCTCCTGAAACTGGGCGAGGTTCTCGCAGTGGTAGCCCTTGAGGCCGAAGCCCTCGGCCAGCTTGACGAAGTTGGTCTTGCGGTGGGGGTCGGTCTGGGAAAAGCGCTTACCGTAGAAAGCGGTCTGCCACTGGCGCACCATGCCAAGCACCTGATTGTTGAAAATGACGGTGATGATGGGCAGCTCGTAGCTGACGGCGGTGCAAGCCTCGTTGAGGTTCATATGGAAGGAGCCGTCGCCGGTGAACATGACCACCCGCTGGTCACGGCCCAGTGCCATCTGTGCGCCGATGGCCGCACCGTAGCCGAAGCCCATGGTGCCCAGACCGCCGCTGGTGATGAAGCCGCGGCTCTTGGTGTGGCGGATGTACTGCGCTGCCCACATCTGGTGCTGGCCCACGTCGGTGACGTAGACGGCCTCGGGGCCGCACTGGTTGCAGACCTCGCCGATGACCTGATGGGGCATCAGTCGGGAAGCGTCGGACACCGGGTGGTAATCCTGCGCCTGCCACTCGTGGATCATCTTCATCCAGTCGGGGTGCTTTTTCTCTTCCACCAGCGGCAGCATGGCGTTCAGCACATAGGCGGCATCGCCCACGATGGACAGGTCCACGTCCACGTTTTTGCCAAGCTCGCTGGCGTCGATGTCGATCTGGATGATGGTCGCATTCTTGGCGAAGGTCTTGGGGTTCAGGGCCACACGGTCCGAGAAGCGGGTGCCCACCGCGATGAGGACGTCACAGTCTGCCACGGCCCGGTTCGAGGTGTAGCAGCCGTGCATACCCACCATGCCGATGTTCATCGGGTCGCCGTAGGGCACGACGCCTGCGGCCATCAGGGTATGGGTGGCGGGGATCTCCGCTTTTTTCAGCAGATCCCGCAGGGGCTGGCAGCTGGCCGCCGAGCGGACGCCGCCGCCGAAGTAGACCAGAGGCCGCTGGGCACCGTTGATGATGTCTGCCGCCCACTTGACCTGCTGCTCGTCGAATGTGACCACCGTGCGGATGGGTTCGGGCTTTTTCGGGGTAAACTCGCACACCGCAGCGGTGATGTCCTTCGGGATGTCCACCAGCACCGGGCCTTTGCGGCCGCTCTGAGCGATGCGGAAGGCCGCGCGCATGGTGTCTGCGAGGTCTTCGACCCGGCGCACCGTGAAGTTGTGCTTGGTGATGGGCATCGTAATGCCCTCGATATAGGCCTCCTGAAAGCTGTCACTGCCCAGACCATCCGTGGTCACGTTGCCGGTGAAGGCTACCATCGGCACCGAGTCCATGTAAGCGGTGGCGATGCCGGTGACGAGGTTCGTTGCGCCCGGGCCGCTGGTGGCCAGCACCACGCCGGTGCGGCCCGTTGCGCGGGCGTAGCCGTCCGCCGCGTGGGACGCGCCCTGCTCGTGGGCCGTCAGCACATGGGTGATGCGGTCGGTATTTCTGTACAGCTCGTCGTAGAGGTTCAGCACTGCGCCGCCGGGGTAGCCGAAGATGGTGTCCACCCCCTGCTCACAGAGCACCTCCACAAAGATTTGAGAACCGTTCAACTGCATGGTGAGTTTCTCCTGTTCCGTTCCAATTTCCACTTTACACACTTTTTTCCCAACACGCTCAGAAGCTGTTTCCGTGAGCAGGGTGCGCCGGACGACGAGGGAGCTTGCCCGTGCAGCGCTTAGAGGAAAACGGCTTCTCCGGGGGCAGCACCTGATAAATAAAAGGTCTCTGTCCCCTTATCCAAGAGACAAAGACCCGGAATGAATCCAAAAGCTCTCTGCGGTACCACTCTCGTTGACGCAACTGCGCCCTCTCACGGACTTCCATCAAAGCCCTGCACGCTAACGGCTGCCACCGGCGCTGCTTAGCAGACGTCCCATAAATCGTCCTTCAGCAGGCTGCTCCGGGAGGATTTCGCGCATGGTCTGCCTGCTGCCTTGCATCCCCCGGCAGCTCTCTGAAAAGCAGGTATCCTGCGTTACTTTTTCCCATCTGTGCATTTGTTGGGTCAATTATACTATAAATCGGGCCGTTGTCAATCGACGATTTGTAACGTGAATCACGGCAAAGATGAAGATAATTAAACACCATCTTGCGCAGGAACTTACATCGCTGTATACTTTGGGAGTACTCGCTTAATTTTCAGGCTGCGGCCCGCACGCGAGCAAAAGCCTCTCCCCTTGGGAGAGGTGTCACCAAAGGTGACGGAGAGGGCAAGGTCGCTCGCCGAGAGGCATAGACGCAGCGATAGCATCGCTCTGACAAAAGCCGCTTTCGATCGCTGTGCAGCGGCTCTATCGTGCAAAGCCTGCCCTCTCAGGCGCTCCCGCGCCAGCTCTCCCAAAGGGAGAGCCTTGCCACATTTCAAGAGACTGTATAACAAAAGAGGATACATTATGAATCTTAACGAATGGAACGCCCGTCTCCACGGGCTGGTCATCTTCCGCGCACTGCTGGACGATGACGTCATCGCAAAGCTCGTAGACCTCACCGACCGGATGGCGGCAGCCCCCCGGAGCACAGGGGCAGTATGCGGTGCTGCAGCCTCCTTTGAATCCGCCCTCTTCGAGCACACCACCAACTTCGGCGAATATCTCTCCGCCGCCGTCCTCGAAGCCGAAACGGTCTGCGTCCGGCAGGCAGCGGTGAGCAAGGTGCCGCCCGTCCTTCAGAAGGCGCTGGACGGTGAGCTGGACTTTTTGCAGCGGCTGTGCGGCCTGACGCTGGACGGTCTGCTGGAAGCTGCCGACGCCGCCGACCCGCTGCCCTTCCTGCCCCGGTGGGAGACGAAGGACATCGACCTCCGCGCCGCCTATGCCCAGCGGATGAGCGAGGTAGGCAAAAAGGGCTATGGGATGTTCGCCAAGCACCACGTCTTTACCGTTGAGAACGGACAACTGGTGCCGGTGCGCTACCCCGACCCCCAGCGCCTCGACGAGCTGCCGGGCTATGAGCAGGAGCGGGAGAAGGTCATCGCCAACACCCGCGCCCTGTTGGCCGGAATGCCCGCCAACAATGTGCTGCTCTACGGCGATGCCGGTACCGGAAAGTCCAGCACCGTCAAGGCCATCGCCAACGAGTTTGCCGCCGACGGCCTGCGGCTGGTGGAGGTCAAGAAGAATCAGCTCTACCAGATCCCCGACCTGATGGACAAGCTGGCCGCGAACCCGCTGAAGTTCGTCCTCTTCATCGACGACCTGAGCTTCACGGCCAACGACGATAACTTCGCGGCCCTGAAAGCCATCCTCGAGGGCAGCGTAGGCGGACGGGCCAAGAACATCGCCGTCTACGCCACCTCCAACCGCCGCCACCTCATCAAGGAGACGCTCTCTGACCGCTCGGGTGACGACATCCACGAGGCCGACACCCGTCAGGAGCTGATGAGCCTCTCGGCCCGCTTCGGCCTCACCGTCACCTTCCAGCGGCCCGAAAAAGCCCGCTTCGAAGTCATCCTCACCGAGCTGGCCAAGCAGCACGGCATCGAGATGCCCCACGACCAGCTGCTGACCAAGGCCGAGGCCTTTGCTATCCGGGCCGGAGGCCGCAGCCCCCGCGTCGCCAAGCAGTTCATCGAGCAGTGCGCCGCCGGTGTGCAGAAATAAAGCTGCTGTCCTCTCTCAAATTTTGGAGAGTTCATTCATGGAATCCCTCTGGACGCACTCCCTGTACAGCTTTCGGAGCACGCCCTCCGCATTTTGGAGGAAGTCGGCGGTCTCGTACTGCGCGAAGACCCATCCCTTGTCCGAAACAAGGATCTTTCCTCCCTCGAAGCGCACCGCGAAATCCCGGAACGCAAAGCCAAGGTCGTTGTCCGCCTCGTTGATGGAGGTGTCGGCGAGCGCTTGTCTCAGGTTCAGACAGAGCCGGTATTCCTCTTGCGAGCGAAGCCAGAGTTCCGGCGTTTCTGCACTGTGTTCCAGCTGGAACCGACTGGTGAGGCCTTTTACAAAGCAGCTCTCCCGTGCCGCAATGGGCCGGTTCAGCCGCTTCCATTCCCGGATCTCAAAGCGATAATAAAGGTTCTGCTCTGTCCCCTTCCGTGCCCGAAGCTCCGTGATGTCGCCCCGGCAGACCGGGCTGCACTTCGTGACCTCGCCGTAGTACTGGACGCCTGCCTGTGGGCCGAATACATATTGGGACTGGTAAAGGGCGACAATGCGGACCGAAAAGGCTTCGTCTCCCAGCTGCTCCGCCGGGATATAATAGAACCGGTGCCTCCGGCATATATCCAGCTGCTGCGGGCTGCGCACCGTCCCGACCAGCACATCCCGCACCGCCCAGTCCACCGCGTTCAGCTTTGCTTCCAGTCGCTCCGAATGTAGGTCCATCCGCTGCCGCCTCCTCTCGTGAGCGCTCTTATCAAGCAGCGCCCACATCCGACATCCCCTCGATTTGTTCCATTATAGCATATCCTCCCTCTCCTTTTGGAGGATTCCATACCCGCAGTTCAATTTTATCACCCTGCACAAAATTCCGCGATAAAATTTTACGTCTTCACTCTTTCAGGGCAGCACCGTCTGACCTTAACAAAAAACGCAGCGGCATTCCATTCCATGCCGCTGCGTTTTCCATTCAAGAAATTCTGATAAATAAAAAATCCGCTGTCGAATGACAACGGATCTTTAAGTGGAGCATTGTCCACAGCACTCGAACCTAACACCTCTTCACGGGAGATGGTTTTGGAATCATCCGTGAAGTTGAAATTGAGCACGACCCGGTCGTCAAAGACGTAGACCGAGTTGACAAAGGTATCAATGATCTGCCGCTGGTGTTCCATGTCTCTCATGTCACCCTTGCGGAATTTTTCAAACCAGAACCGCATCCATTCGCGGGTCAGGACGGGCTTTTTCAGCTCTTCTTCCAGAATGCTGGTGTTCAGGGCTTCTTTCCGGGCTTCCAATTCGTCCAGCCGCTGCTTGGTGGTCGGGGTCAGGATGCCCTGTTCAATGGCTTCCAGAAGATTTGCCAGCCGCTTCTCTGTATCCCGGAGCTGGTCTTTCAGAACGGGCAGGCGGGTGTTCTCCTGCTGCTGGGCTTCCATAATCAAATCTATCAGCTGTTCGATGATTTCATCGCTGAAAATCACCTTAATAGCAGTTTCCACCACGAACCGTTCCAGAGGCTCTTTGCGGATGGCTTTCAGGTCGCAGTGCGCCTTGCCGTGGCGTTTGGCGTTGCCGCACTTGTAGTAATAGTAGGTGTTTCCCATGTGGCTGGTGCCGCTTTCGCCGCCCATCAGGGTGCCGCACTTGCCGCAGAACAGCTTAGTGGTCAGCAGATAGCTCACATCCTCTTTTGCAGGCCGACCATGGGCGATCCTGTTTTGCTCGAAACGCTGCTGCACCCGGTCGAACAAGTCCTGATCAACAATAGCCGGAATGCCGCCCGGCGTCACAATGTCCTTGTAGCGGTATTCGCCGATGTAGCGGCGGTTGCGGAAGATCTGGAAGAAGCTGTTCTTTACGAACGGTTTCCCGGTGCGGGTACGCAGGCCGCGCTCGTTCAGGGATGCGGCAATCTTCTCAGCCGGTTCGCCGTCGGCGTACCGGCTGAAGATCTCCTGCACAATAGGAGCCGTTTCCGGGTCGATATGGTACAGCCTGTCCTCCTTGCCAATGGTGAAGCCCAGCGGCACCACACCGCCGTTGTACTTGCACTGGAGGGCGTTTTCGCGCTCACCGCGCGCTACCTTCAGGGCGAGTTCGGCGGAATAGTATTCCGCCATGCCAATAAGCATACTCTCCACCATAATGCCTTCAGGCCCCTGCGAAATGGGTTCCATGGCAGACACCAGATGGACACTGTTCTTTTCCAGCTGGTACTTGTAGTTCACGGCATCGAACCGATTCCGGGCAAAGCGGTCAAGTTTCCAGACCAGAACCACATCGAAAATTTTCTTTGCGCTGTCCTTTATCATCCGCTGGAAGTCCGGGCGGTCATCCGTTTTGGCAGAGTAGGCACGGTCAATGTAAGTGCCGACCACAGTGATGCCGTTCTTCTCGGCGTAATCCTTGCAGTCGCGCAGCTGTCCCTCAATGGACGCTTCACGCTGGCTGTCGGATGAATAGCGGGCGTAGATCACGGCGGTCATGGTTGCACCTCCTTGGCGTGTATTCGACTTGCCTTTATAGTATCGGGTCAAGCGCAGCTTGTCAACAATCTGCGAGCAGATTGAAATGTGAAAATTGCGAAACGCAGCGAAAAAGGTGAGAGCAAGAATCGTCCCGTGGCCACAAATTTTCAATTCTCGAAAATTCTTGCCCCTTTGGGACAGCTTCTTGTTGGGGCGTGCCTGCCCCAAACCCTGCTAGGAACGAGTACAGCAAACTGGAATTGATTTACTTTGTTTGTAAATCTTCCAGAAAGAAAATTCCCTCTGTTAGGTTGACAAACATTTCCTTGTCCTTGATTACATGAATTTTATTGTTCCACCAGACAGTAGTGTTATTAGCGGAGATTGTTTTGCTTGTTCCATCCTTGAGAAAATAAGTAATTGTAATAGCGGGTTCTTCTTCGCTATTCACTTCCCCAAATAAATCATATTTCAGAAATCCCGTTAGCTTTAAGGCTAACTCAATGTCCTCACTGCTCGAAATTTCTTTAACATCATCCGTGACACTCGGATACGTGATATTTACAGACTGAATATCATTTATGCGGGGCAATCCCCAAAGATACATACCATTCGTAAATATGTTGATCCCAACAATCAAAACAGTCATAACTATCACTTCTATCAAAAATCGAATAAGACCTTTGAAAATCTTGTTCACCAACTTATCCTCCAATCTCGATTTCTCCTACTCCCTCAATTCCGATTTGTTGAACTAAGCCGAGTATATCATACTCTCCAATGAAAGAACACCCCGATATAGTGAAATTTTGCCGTTTTCCTGCGTACGTGCGTACACACTCCACAGGAATTCTAAGGGGCCTGCCCCTTAGCACACGGACTTTGGAACAAAGTCTAGTGTGTTACACATTGTCAGAGGTGTACAGGCTCCCGGTACGCACGTACGCAACGATTACCCCCAAACGCGCCATATAGGGGGATGATCAAGTTCGCACAAAGCGAACTTGATTCCGCAAAGCAAAAGGCAGGATACCATCGTAATGATGATACCCTGCCCTTGCTCGTTTACCGCTCCGCGTACGCTCGCCGCAGAACCTCTTGTAAACAAAAAACGTACCCAAACCCTTTCTCGTAAAGAATCGGGTTCGAGTACGAACTGTATGGTGGAGAATTAGGGACTCGAACCCCAGACCCCCTGCGTGTGATGCAGGTGCTCTAACCAGCTGAGCTAATCCTCCGAATCGGAACACGCTTATTATATCACTGCACAGGCCCAAATGCAAGCCCCAATTTTCGATTTTTGCAAAAAGTTTGGAGCAACAGTGCTTTTCGATTGCTCTTCGGCGTCAAATGGTGTATACTGGGGCTGGAATTCTTTCGAAAGAGAGGTCTTTTTATGATCACTGTACGCGGTATCATCACCTTGCTGGTACTGGCGGTCCTGTTCGCACTGGCCGTAGTTTGGGTATCCAAGCAAGGCGGCTGGAAGGGCGAGGGCTGCGGCGGCAACTGTGCCTCCTGCCACCAGCACTGCGACACCCCTGAAAAGAAACACTGAGCACACGAATGCCCTCCGGCCGCTCTGGCCGGAGGGCATTTTTGCGTCACAGCTCGCCGTAATGGGCAGCAAAGACCGCGATAGTGCTCAGAAGGTCGCTGTGAGCTTTCTGATAGGTGCTGTAGCTGATGTTCAGCTTGTCCATCACCTCTTCCCGCGTCCGTCTCTCCATGTAGCGCAGCTGCAGGATGCCGCCCCGCAGGCCGGGGTCTGCCTCCCGGTAATACGCCTCCGTTTGCTCAATGGCTTTCTTCCACCCCCAGTTGCGGGGGCCGTAGACCCAGTTCCGCTGCCCATAAAAGCCGAGGGCCTCCTTTGTCTTCCGACGCTGCTCCTGTGTCATCGCTCCTTCTCCCTTCCCGCTCTCAGCCCGCCGGGCCGAAGAAGCAGCGGTCACGCTGCTCGGTGGTCATCCCCAGCATCTTCGAAAGTTTTTCGGCCTCACTCAGCTTGAATTCGCGCTCGTTTTCCAGCTTGCAGCGGAGCGTGCCGCTGCTGATGCCCAGAACATGGGCCACATGGCCCAGCTTTACGCCGCGGCTGCGGATGCAGTCGCGGAGCATCATGGTGTCGGTCATAGGCGTTTCTCCTTTCCGTTTTACGTTTCAAGTGTGCAGTACAATCATTAGTTGTATTATATTCCTCGGTTGATTATTTGTCAACATTATTTGCGAAATAGCCGATTAAAAGTTGATTTATAGTAAATTTTTTGTTATACTAGCCTCAGAACACCGAAAATCGTGCATCGAGATAGAAAGCGAGGCCCTTTATGTCTGACACCGATCTATCCGGCCGCATCCGGCAGCGCCGGGAGCAGCTGGGCCTGTCGCAGGAAGAGCTGGCCGCCCGAATGGGATACCGTTCCAAATCCTCCATCACCAAGCTGGAAAAAGGCATCAACGACCTGCCCCGGGCCAAGCTCGAGGAGCTGGCGGCGGCGCTGAACACTACCCCTGCGTGGTTGATGGGCCTTGTAGATCTGCTCAGCCCGCCGCCGGGCTTCGAGCCGCTGCCCGAGATGGTGCGGGTGCCCCTTGTAGGCTCCATCGCCTGCGGGACCCCCATCACCGCCGAACAGAACATCGAGTGCTACATCGGCGTCCCTGCCGCGTGGCACGCTGACTTTGCCCTCACCTGCCATGGCAGCAGCATGGCCCCCACCATCTGCGACGGCGACATCGTCTGCATCCGCCGTCAGCCCGAGGTGGAGCAGGGGGAGATCGCCGCAGTCCGCATCGGTGAAGAAGCCACCCTCAAGCACTTTCACCGGCAGGGCGAGACCGTGATGCTGCTGGCCGACAACGCCGCCGTCTGCCCGCCCATGATCTTCGCCGGCCCCCAGCTCGAGGAGATCCAGATCGAGGGCCGCGCCGTGGGCTTCTGCCGCGGTTTATAATAAGGAGAACTGCTTATGTCTGCACCCGAAGAAATGGCCCTCAAGGTCATCGCCCATATCCGCACCGCCTTCCCCACCAAATTCGGCATCCCCCGCCAGAGCGGGCTGGTGGACAGTCTGCGGGGCGAGGTCATCTTCACCCCCGAATACCGCTGCGCCGACGCCGTGCGCGGGCTGGAAGATTTCAGCCACATCTGGCTGGTGTGGCAGTTCTCCGGCGCGGTACGGGAGGGCTGGTCGCCCACCGTCCGCCCGCCCCGTCTCGGCGGCAACACCCGGATGGGCGTTTTTGCCACCCGCTCCCCCTTCCGGCCCAACCCTCTGGGCCTGTCCAGCGTCCGGCTGGAGGCCATCGAACACCGGCCCGACGTCGGCCCCGTCCTCATCGTGCGGGGCGCCGACCTGATGGACGGTACCCCCATCTACGACATCAAACCCTATATCCCCTACGCCGACTGCCACCCTGATGCCTCCGCAGGTTTCACAGCGCAGACCCGGTCCCACCACCTGAACATGGTCTGCGGCGACGCCCTCTGGACCAAAGTGCCTGCCGACCAGCAGGCGGCGCTGCGGGGCGTGCTGGAAAACGACCCCCGCCCCTCCTACCAGCACGACCCCGAGCGGGTCTACGGCATGGAGTTCGGCGGTCTGGAAGTCCACTTCAAGGTGGACGGCGAGACGCTGACCGTCACCGGCATCGACCACTGCTGACGCCGGAGGGACTGCAATGGAGCTGCGAAATATCAACACTTTCCTCCACATCGCCGAGCTGCACAGCTTTTCCAGCGCTGCGCGGGAGCTGGGTTACTCTCAGTCGGCGGTGTCGGCCCAGATCGCACAGCTGGAAGCAGAGCTTGGCACGCCCCTCTTCGACCGGGTAGGAAAGACCGTCCGCCTCACCGACGCGGGCCAGACCTTCCAGAGCTACGCCCGCACCCTTCTCATCACGGCCCAGCAGGCCAAGGCCGCGCTGATGCCCGCCCGGGCCGTCAGCGGCACTCTGCGGGTGGCGCTGGCAGACTCGGTGTGCAGCACCTTCCTGCCCGACCTGCTGCAGCAGTTCCACGCCCTCTGTCCGCAGGTGGAGCTGGTGCTTCGGACCGCCACCGCAGACGAGATGCTGCGGCTGCTGGGAGCCAACCAGATCGACCTCGCCTACACCCTCGACCAGCCTCTGCTCCTGCCCAGCCTGACGCTGGCCGTCAACGTGCCGGAGCCGGTCTGCTTCGTAGCCCCCGCCGGACACCCGCTGGCCGAGGCCGAGGCCGTGCCGCTGGATGTGCTGGCCCAGCAGGAATTTCTTCTCACGGAGCGGGGCATGAGCTACCGCGACGCCCTCGACCAGCGCCTTGCGGCCCGGGGGCTGGCCATCCATCCCTACATCGAGCTGGGCAGTGCCTCCCTGCTCTGCCAGATGGTAGAGCGTGGGATGGGCCTCTCCTTCCTGCCCGAGTACATCGTCTGCCCGGCCCTCTCCGCCGGGCGTCTGGCCCGCCTTCGCGTTCCCGACTGCACCGTCACCATGCACCGCCAGCTGTTCTACCACAAGGATAAATGGCTCACGCCCCAGATGAAGGCCTTCATTGCGCTGGTGGAGCAATAAACAAACGCCCCACACCTGTCTTTCGACAAGTGTGGGGCGTTTCATTTGCAGATCTTTTCTCAGCTCAGCCGGTTCATCCGGACGGCCACATAGGGATCGGGAAGCTTGAGTTCCTCGGCCAGATCCTCTTCGCTGCTGTATTTGTCGGCGGCAAGGCCCACAAAGATGCTGCAGCTGTCGAAGCGGCCATCCGGCGAGAGGGCGGTGATCTTCGCCTCACCGTCCGCAACAGCGGTCACGACGCCAGAGGCGTCCACTGTAGCGACGCCGGGGTTGCTGCTGACCCATGTGATGGGGACGCTGACGCCCCCCTCCACGGCCACAGAGGCCGTCAGGGCTTCCTTTGCGCCCACGGTGCGGAGCAGCAGGTCGTGCTTATTCAGGGTCACTTTGCCCACGTCGCTGGTGACGGTGACGGCACAGCGGAGAGCCTGACCGTTGGACGCCAGCGCGGTGATGGTGGTAGTGCCGGGTTTCTGGGCCGTGACAAGGCCCTCCGTGTCCACCGTCGCCACCTCAGGGTCGCTGCTCATCCACTGGTAGGCGTAGATAAAGGAGCCGCTCGTGTTGATGAGCTGCAGCTTCTGGCTGGGGTGGGCGTTGTCGTACTGGATGATGAGGTTGAGGGTGACATGGTCGAGGGCCGGCTTTTTGCTGGCCGCGTCCCCGCTTTCCTTGCGGACCGTCACCCTGCAGGCGGCATACTCGCCCCGGTCGGTGATGGCGCTGATGGTCGCCTCACCGGCGCTGCGTCCCGTAACGCGGCCATCGCCGTCCACAGTGGCCACGGTGGGGTTGCTGCTCATCCAGACGATAAAGTAGTAGTCGCTCTGTCCGCCGGTGTAGAGATAGGCTTTGGGCCGGGGGTCGTCGGCCGTGATCTCCAGCTCCATCTCGCTCACTTCCAGCTCAAAGTTCGAAGACTGTCCCAGAAGCGACGGCGCAGCCTGTGCGGCGGGAGCCGCCAGAAGCAGCCCGCTCAGCACGAGGGCAGCCGCAAGCCGTGTGATCTTGTTCATAGGGTAGCACTTCCCTCCTTCGTATCATTCCGTCTATCGCAATGTGCACTGCACATAATTCCACTCACTACTCGTTTATTGTACACGTCCCCCAAAGAAGGGTCAAGTTCTTCGCCAGAAGTGTCACAATTTCGCGCATCTTTTCGTGAAAGGCACTAAAACACCACCCTCAAATTTATACAAAACGTGCAGACTGCATTTTGCCGCCGGACGAAAGAGCCGCCGCACCCTCAGAAAGGTGCGGCGGCTCTCAGATACCGTAAAAATCAGTAGTTCTTGGCCTTCAGCTCAAAATAGCTCTGGGGATGGGCGCAGACCGGGCACTTGAGGGGTGCAGACTTGCCGATATGGGTGTAGCCGCAGTTCCGGCAGACCCACACCTGCTGCTCTTCCCGGGCAAAGACCTTGCCCTCCTTGAGGTTGGCAGCGAGGGCGCGGTAGCGCTCCTCGTGCTCCTTCTCGATCTGTCCCACCATCGTGAAGAGGGCAGCCAGCTGGGCAAAGCCCTCCTCCTTGGCCTCCGCGGCCATCCGGGGGTACATCTCGGTCCACTCGTCGTTCTCACCGCTTGCAGCCATCTCAAGGCAGGTCATGGTGTCGGGGAGCGCGCCGCCGCACAGGGCCTTGAACCACAGCTTGGCGTGCTCTTTCTCGTTGCCGGCGGTCTCCTCAAAGATAGCGGCCAGCTGCTCGTAGCCCTCTTTCCTTGCGACGCTTGCAAAGAAGGTGTACTTGTTGCGGGCCATGCTCTCACCGGCGAAGGCTTCCATCAGGTTTTTCTCGGTCTTGGTGCCCTTGAGTTCCATATTCTGTTCTCCTCTCTGATGTGTTGACACTGCCAGTATAGGCCATGTCGGGTTTGGTTTATTCTACGCGCAGCCCGCTTTGTTCGGTACCGGGTGTGCGCTAGGTCTTGTTTCTCTCTGAGGATAGTATAACAGAATTTGGGGCAGAAATCAAGAATAATTCCTATTTATTTTTTCAACTGTGCTGCTTGAGGGCACAGACGGCGATGCTGAGGGCGCTCCACGCGGCCTGATACATCAGCACTGCGGCCACGCTCAGCATCCCCACGCTGCCCGCATAGGTCAGCAGGACGGCAATGGCCACCGAGAACCACACCGACACCAGCTGTACCGTGGTGGCAGTCGTCTCGGCGTTCTGGGCCTGCTCTGCGGCCCGCAGACCGCCGGTCAGGCTGGCAAAGCCATTGGTGCAGAGGATGCAGCAGTCCTCGGAGCCGGTGTTCTGGGCGGTGGCGGCATCCAGCGCGGCACACTGCTCCTGATCCAGCAGGACGACCATCCCCTCGGGCAGGTGGTAGGCGTCGGTGATCTGCCGTGCCGTCAGGCTGGGGTCCTGACAGGACACCAGCAGCTGGATGTTCTCCTTCTGGAGCTGTTCCAGCCCACGGGCCGCATTCCGCCCGCCCACATACCGGAGCACGAACATGGCGTGCAGACTGCCGGAGACGGCCAGATACAGGATCTGCAGCTCGCCGTTTTTCGAGTGCTTGGCCTCATACTCCTCGTCGGGCAGGGGCACATCTTCCTTTTCCATGTATGCGCGGGAGCCGATGAGGACACGGTTGTTGTCGCACCACGCGGAGAAGCCGAGGCCCCGATGGACTTCCAGATCCTTGACGGGGTAGAGGATGTCGGTGCGGTCCTCGATGATCTGGCGGAACAGGCCGCTCAGGGTATTGCAGCACTGGCTGAGGACGCTGGCCGAATAGAGGATGGCCCGGTCGATGCGGCCGCCCTTGAAGATGCGGATGTCCTCCAGCAGGGCGCTGTCCGGCGTGAACAGCTCGTCGGCGTCGGCCTGCACCGTGTCCACACCGCCCAGCTCCTCGATGGCCGCCCAGCCGGGCACCACAGCGCCCGAGGCAGCTGCGGTCTGCTGCAGCCGCAGAGACGCAAGGCCGGAGATGAGGGTGGAGGACAGGGGCGACCCCATGCAGAGCACGGCGGTCAGGGCCGCCGCGCTGCCGTTGACGCCGCCGCCCATGACGAGGAATACGAATCCGGCCAGAAGGGCCACGCCCAGCAGGATATAGTTCGTTTTGCGGGCGCGGCGCTCACAGGCACGGGGGCCAAAGCCCTGTTCCACCATCGCGTCGTCCCACTCGGTGGGGCGGCTGAGCAGCACCCACGGGTCTTTTTCTTCCATATTCTTAGCCAGCACCCGGACAAGCTCCTTGTCCTTGGCGCGGAACGCGCCGCGCCGCTCCGGTGCGGCCTGCGCCAGCGCAAATCCGCCCTGCACCGAGGCCAGCAGCACCCGGTCGCCCAGCAGCGCAAGGAAGAGTCCCAGCGCCGCGATGCCGGACAGGAGGGTGAAGCTGGACGGCTGATAGCTCTTGGCGTTCAGCAGGGCCACAGCGGCCTGCAGCAGGGCGGCACAAGCGGCCAGCGCGGGCATCGTCTCCATGCTGGGACGGCCCCGCAGGCCCTGCAGGCCGTCCCGCAGGACGGGCCAGCCCACGGCCAGTGCCAAGGCGTAGAAGAGCAGGTTGGCAGCGTAGAACGCCGCCGGGGCAGTCACGGGGTCCAGCCCGGCCAGCGGGCCGACAAGGCCCTCTGCGGCAAGGCCGAAGTGGAGCAGCACCAGCGCGAGGATGCCGCCCAGCGCACAGCGCAGGGTAAGGGCTGCGCTCATCCGGCGCAGCCGGTCGCCCATCTGCTCAGGCGCTTCGGGGGTCTTTTCCGCCTCGGTGGCCGCCTCTTCTGCGGGGGCGGCTTCCTCTGCGGCAGGCTGCGCAGGCGCTTCGGCGTCCAGCGTCTCTGCGGGAGCAGGCCCGTCGTCGTTCAGGTCAATGAGCGGCAGGCTCATGCTGTCGTCGCTGCTGGGCGGCGTCGTGCGGGTGGGGGCCGAGGGCGTTTCCTCGTCCTCCCCCTTGCCGAAGAAGTGCATGGCCGGGGCTGCATGGGGCTTCGCCGTCTTGTCCTCCGCAAATACCAGCTCGGGCAGCGGCGCAGCAGGCCTCTCCGGCTTGGCATCCGGCTCTTTTTCTGGTCCCGGCTTCTGGACAGCCGGGGCTTCCGGGACGCTCTTCTCCGGCTTTTCGGCCTCCGGCTGAGGCTTCGGGCCGAAGAGCATGGCCTTCAGCGCCTGCATCTCCCGGTCCTCGTACTGCTCCTGCGGGGTGCGCGGGCCGTACTGGACGGCCTTTTTCCGGGAGGCGGACTGTTTTTCCGTTGGCTTTTTGTCCGGCTGGGGGGCAGGCGTCTCCGGCGCTTTGGGCTGGGACACTTGGGGCTTTTCCGGTTCCGGCCGGGGCGCACTCGCCACTCCCGCCGGCTCCGGCGTCTCAGGCTTCGAAGGCTCTGTCTCCTCTTCCAGCTTCAGGACAAGCTCCAGCTCGGAGGGTTTCTCCTGCTCCTCACCGCCCAGCCGGATCTCGCCGGTGCTGCTCTCTTCCACTGCACCGTCGGCCTGCGGCTCCGTTTTCTCGCGGCGGAACAGCCGACCGAACAGGCCTTTATTAGGCTTTTCGGCCGCTCCATCGTCCCGTCGGGTCATCTCCTCCGGAACCTGCGCCACACTGGTCGTAAAAAAGGTACGGAATTTCTCGTCGCGGGCGTCGATCTCTTCCTGCGTCAGTTCCTTCCGCTCTTCATCCTTTGGCATCTGCTGTCTTCCCTCCCTGATCTCTTATTGAGGGCGTCTCAGCCCTGTGCGGCACGCTGGCTCTGGATCTCATACAGGATGATGCCAGCCGCCACCGAGACGTTGAAGCTGTCCACACCGGTGCCTCGTGCAGCCATATCGAGGCTCACCACGCCGTCGCAGAGCTTCTTCACCAGCTGCGACACGCCGCTGCCCTCACTGCCCAGCACCAGCGCGATGGGGCCGGTGAGGTTGTTCCGGCGCAGGGACACGCCATCCATATCGGCGCAGTAGACGAAAACGCCCTGCTCCTTAAGGCGGCGGATGGTCTCGCCGATGTTGGCCACCCGGGCCACGGGCAGTCGCTCCGCAGCACCGGCGCTGGACTTGATGACGGTGGGGGTCACGGATGCGCCGCCCCGCTTGGGGATGACGATGCCGTGTGCGCCGCACAGCAGGGCCGAGCGCATGACTGCGCCCAGATTGTGTGGGTCCTCGATGCCGTCACTCAGCACGAGGAAGGGCGGTTCGCCCTTCTCCTTGGCTGCGGCCAGCAGGTCCTCCACCGTTGCGTATTCGATCTCGCTGGCAAAGGCAGCTACGCCCTGATGGCTCTCGGTGCCGGTCATGAGGCGCAACTTATTGGGGTGCACCCGCTTGACGGTGGCACCGGCCTCCTTAGCCATTGCGGTGTAGTAGGCCGCCACAGCGGGGGCCATGCCCTCTGCCAGCAGCACGGTATCCACGCCGGAGCCGCTCTTCAGCAGCTCCGTGACCGGGTTCTTTCCGTAAACAAGGCTCTCGTTCCGGGGCTGCTCCTCGGCCTTTTCGCGGCGGGGGCGGCGGGACGTATTGCGTTCTTCCATGAAGTGCTCCTTCCATTTCTATCGCAGGACGCCGTGGCTCTTCCGGCCCGGCGCCGTTGTGTTTCATTCAGCAAATCTTTCCATGCCGCAGTGCGGCAGGCGATGATGACTCATCTTGAAGTATAACATAAGAAGCCGGTGTTCGCCATAGAATTGTGATTTTTCTCCCGTGAAATTTCTGTGCTACGGTCCGGACAGCACCGCATGGGGTAAGTGTCGTCTCTCTGCACACCGAGCATCCGTCTTTTTGCCGGAGGCAAAAGTTTTCCACATCCAAAGCGCTTTACCCATCGTATATCGGCCCTGTTTTTTCCACAAGTTGAAAACCCTGTGGAAAGAGTTCAAAACTCAAGCACTCATGCCTGTTTTTCAGGTTGAATTCCACACTTTCCACGAGGTTTTCCACATTCTCATCTCGACAAGCTCAGAACCTTGCATACATTTTGTAATTTTCAAGTCAGAATTATGACAAATTTTTGAATCGAAGCAGCCATTCTTTTGCCTTTTTATCCAATATCATTTTGACGAATGCAGTCTTCTGTTGAAAATCGTCCCCTTTTGTCCCTCTCTCGTTCCTCTGCTCAGATGTTGTCGTCGCTTGTAAAAATGTTGCATTTCACTCGTTTTTCCATTTTTCGACTGCATTTCCGGCCAAGAAAGCTTCGGTTTGATTACAAAAACTCTCTAGTGGATTGATTTTGCCCTCTGTTTGGGGTATACTTAGGTTGTAACTTCGTTAAACCATACACGAAGTGCTGTGTGGGTACGAAGAGACCCCGATAAATTTTGGAGGTAAATAATATGTTGGTAAATGCAACCGAAATGCTCATCAAAGCCCGTGACGGCCACTACGGTGTGCCTCAGTTCAACATCAACAATCTGGAGTGGACCAAGGCTGTCCTGACCGCCTGCGAGGAGATGAAGAGTCCCGTCATTCTGGGCGTCTCCGAGGGTGCCGGCAAGTACATGACCGGCTTCAAGACCGTCGCCGCAATGGTGGACGCAATGGTCGATTCGATGGGCATCACCGTTCCGGTCGCTCTGCATCTGGATCACGGCACCTACGAGGGCTGCAAGGCCTGCGTTGAGGCTGGCTTCTCCTCCATCATGTTCGACGGCAGCCACTACTCCATCGAGGAGAATGTCGCCAAGACCACGGAGCTGGTCGCTCTGGCACACTCCAAGGGCATGAGCATCGAGGCCGAGGTCGGTTCCATCGGCGGCGTCGAGGACGGCGTTGTGGGCAATGGTGAGATCGCTGACCCCGCAGAGTGCGCAAAGATCACCGATCTGGGCATCGATTTCCTCGCTGCCGGCATCGGCAACATCCACGGCGTCTACCCGGCCAACTGGAAGGGTCTGGACTTCGAGGCTCTGGACCGCATCCACAAGGCTACCAACAACATTCCTCTGGTCCTGCATGGCGGCACCGGCATCCCCGACGACATGATCGCCAAGGCCATCAGCCTCGGCGTCTCCAAGATCAACATCAACACCGAGTGCCAGCTGGTCTTCGCTGAGGCCACCCGCAAGTACATCGAAGAGGGCAAGGATCAGCAGGGCAAGGGCTTCGACCCCCGCAAGCTGCTGGCTCCCGGCGCAAAGGCCATCGAGGCCAAGTGCAAGGAGAAGATCGAGCTGTTCGGCTGCGCAGGCAAGGGCTAAGCCGAAGCTGTCCTTCTGAACAATACTCCACCTGATAGAAAGAGCGACCCCGCTGTGTTGAACTCAGCACAGCGGGGTCGCTCTTGTTTTATCTTTTTATTGAGGGGCATCTGCTATGCATCGCACCGAAATGCTCTCCGGCTCCTGCATCGTCTCTGCTTCTTTTACTGCTTTCTGAAAGAGCGGAAGCATCTTCGCCATCTCAAAGCCATTCTCTGTTTTTGCATACTCCGGTGCCATCGTGATGCGGTACTCCGCCTTTGCCTTGCTCCACTGTCGGACCGAAAAGTGTTCCGGGATCACATCCAGCCATTTCCCTGTCTCTCCAAACTGAGAAACCGCGTCGATCTGGAGCCGGAACAGATTTTTGGCAAAATACACGCTCCATTCCATTTCTTTCTGAGCCACTTCATGCAGGTCCTGCACCGTCTCATCCGCTCGGCAGAACGTCACAAACCCTGCCTGCGCCATCCTCTCTCTGGCTTCCAGCAAAGAGAGAACGCTGCCCGTTTCATCGACCAGATAGCCGTTGGTCGTGGGGTCGAGCATACACCATTTTCCCAGAGTCCTGTCAAAAATCTCTGTCACGACATGACAGTCGCTGTCAAAGGGCGAATAGGGCAGCATTCTCACTCTCCGGGCGTAGATCCCCAGTGCCAGACAGCATTCCTCCAGTATCTTGGATTTGTTCAGACAATTGATCCCATGCTCCGGCTGCTCCAGACTGTATTCCAGCAGCGCCAGCCCATTGCACGGAACGCTGTTATCGTACCACGCACTGTGTGTCAGTTTCGGGGCAAGATACTTCAACAGCCGCACACTGTGCTCCAGCTCTGTCCCGTTTCCGGCAATTTCATTGAGATGATATTTTTCTTTCAGCTCTGCATACTCCGGGCAGTCAAAACGATATTCTACCTGTGCCTGCTTTCCGAGTTGAAAGCTCTGGTTATTGCAGAGTATCCCCCGATAAATATCATAAAGTGTTTTATTTTCCTCATTTCCCATCATGCGCTTCCCCTTTCTGATTTTATCCATTATAACAATTTCAGACAGAAATTATAATCCGCAGACACAACAAAAACCGCCCTGAGGACTCTCAAAGCGGCATATTCAAGTCGGCGACTACCTATTTTCACAAGCCGTTTCCAGCTAACTATCTTGGGCACGAGTGAGCTTAACTGCTGTGTTCGGAATGGGAACAGGTGGAACCTCACCGTCATCGTCACCGACCATATGACTAGCTAAGTATATCATTTCTGATCTACTTTGTCTAGTATTTCTAGAAGGACGTGCCTTCAAAACTGAATAATCACTGCTTACATTTTTTCGTTGACTCTAAGAGTCTCAAGCGAATTGTGGTCAAGCCCTCGACCTATTAGTACACGCTTGCTGAATGGATCGCTCCACTTACACATCGTGCCTATCGACCTTGTAGTCTTCAAGGGGTCTTACTTGTTTAAAACAATGGGATATCTTATCTTTGGGTCGGCTTCACGCTTAGATGCTTTCAGCGTTTATCCGATCCGTACGTAGTTGCCCAGCTATGCTCCTGGCGGAACAACTGGTGCGCCAGAGGTACGTCCGTCCCGGTCCTCTCGTACTAGGGACAGCTCCCATCAAATATCCTGCGCCCACGACAGATAGGGACCGAACTGTCTCACGACGTTCTGAACCCAGCTCGCGTACCGCTTTAATTGGCGAACAGCCAAACCCTTGGGACCGAATACAGCCCCAGGATGCGATGAGCCGACATCGAGGTGCCAAACCTCCCCGTCGATGTGGACTCTTGGGGGAGATCAGCCTGTTATCCCCAGGGTAACTTTTATCCGTTGAGCGATGGCATTTCCACTCACATACCACCGGATCACTAACTCCAACTTTCGTTACTGCTCGACCCGTCAGTCTCGCAGTTAGGCTCGCTTCTGCGTTTGCACTCTTTTGCTTGATTTCCGTTCAAGCTGAGCGAACCTTTGAACGCCTCCGTTACTTTTTAGGAGGCGACCGCCCCAGTCAAACTGCCCACCTAACAATGTCCCCCGACTCGATTCAGAGCCGCAGGTTAGAATTCCAATATCGCAAGGATGGTATCCCAACGGCCACTCCGCAGAAGCCAAAGCTCCTGTTTCCCTGTGTCCCATCTATCCTGTGCATGCAACATCGAAACCCAATATTAGGCTACAGTAAAGCTCCATGGGGTCTTTCCGTCTTGTCGCGGGTAACCGGCATCTTCACCGGTACTACAATTTCGCCGGGCGGGCTGTTGAGACAGTGCCCAAATCATTACGCCTTTCATGCGGGTCAGAACTTACCTGACAAGGAATTTCGCTACCTTAGGACCGTTATAGTTACGGCCGCCGTTCACTGGGGCTTCGATTCAATGCTTGCACATCTCCTCTTAACCTTCCAGCACCGGGCAGGCGTCAGCTCGTATACGTCATCTTTCGATTTAGCACAAACCTGTGTTTTTGGTAAACAGTTGCTTGGGCCGATTCTCTGCGGCTCCATCTCTGGAGCACCCCTTCTCCCGAAGTTACGGGGTCAATTTGCCGAGTTCCTTAACAACCCTTCTCCCGTTGGCCTTAGAATCTTCTTCCTACCTACCTGTGTCGGTTTGCGGTACGGGCACCTCAGAAATACACACAGCTTTTCTCGCCATCTTCCATCCCAGACTTCGGTACTAACTTCCCTCGATCTCTACCGGAACCAACACCCGGCTCTGAGACTTCAAATGTGTCCCTGTGCTTAACTCTTTTGGTGGTGACGGAATCTCTACCGTCTGTGCATCGGCTACGCCTTCCGGCCTCACCTTAGCTCCCGACTAACTTGGAGCGGACGAACCTTCCTCCAAAAACCTGAGGCTTTCGGCCATGCAGATTCTCACTGCATTCGCGCTACTCATTCCGGCATTCTCACTTCTATACACTCCACAGCCGCTTACGCTACTGTTTCTCCGCGTATACAACGCTCCCCTACCCAATCCATTACTGGATTGCCTAAGCTTCGGTGTCAGGTTTAGCCCCGTTAAATTCTCCGCGCAAAGACGCTCGACCAGTGAGCTATTACGCACTCTTTGAATGAGTGGCTGCTTCTGAGCCAACATCCTGGTTGTCTGCGTATCTTCACATCGTTTTCCACTTAACCTGACTTTGGGACCTTAGCTGTAGATCTGGGCTGTTTCCCTTTTGACAATGACATTTATCTGACACTGTCTGACTCCCAAGCATCAATACTCTGGCATTCTGAGTTTGATAAGCTTCGCTAACCTCTCGGCCGCTAGGCTATTCAGTGCTTTACCTCCAGGTATCTAACTTGAGGCTAGTCCTAAAACTATTTCGGGGAGAACCAGCTATCTCCGGGTTCGATTGGAATTTCTCCGCTACCCACAGTTCATCCGCCGCCTTTTCAACGGAGGTCGGTTCGGTCCTCCATGGAATTTTACTTCCACTTCAACCTGACCATGGGTAGGTCACCCGGTTTCGGGCCCATTATATGCAACTTAACGCCCTTTTCAAACTCGCTTTCGCTTCGGCTCCAGACCTTAAGTCCTTAACCTTGCTGCATACAATCGCTCGCCGGACCGTTCTACAAAAAGTACCCTATCACACATTGACGCGCTCTAGGTGCTTGTAGGCACAGGGTTTCAGGTTCTTTTTCACTCCCCTCCCGGGGTGCTTTTCACCTTTCCTTCACAGTACTATACGCTATCGGTCACTGGGTAGTATTTAGGGTTGGAGGGTGGTCCCCCCATCTTCCGACCAGGTTTCACGTGTCTGGCCGTACTCTGGAATCTGCGCAGCTCTCTCCGTTTTCACCTACGTGGTTCTCACACTCTCTGACCGGCCTTCCCATGCCGTTCGGTTAACAGATTGAGTCCTAAAAGCAGTCCGTACCCCGGAAGTATTTCTACTCCCGGTTTGCCCTCTTCCGCGTTCGCTCGCCACTACTTACGGAATCTCGTTTGATGTCTCTTCCTCGCCCTACTTAGATGTTTCAGTTCAGGCGGTTCCCCCGATGCACCTATTTTGAATTTCAGTGCAACGTACTCAGGTATGAACCTGAGTGAGTTTCCTCATTCAGAAATCTCCGGATCAATGCTTATTTGCAGCTCCCCGAAGCTTATCGCAGCTTATCACGTCTTTCATCGGCTCCCAGTGCCAAGGCATTCGCCCTGCGCCCTTGTTCGCTTGACCATATCAAACTATTCTCTCTCGAGAATGGCTTGTATCCTCTTGATTCTCTCTTGCCAACGAAGATTATTGTTACCCTTCCTTTTGAAATTGTAATATTTCTTAAAAAGAACTTACTATAATCTTTGTTTCGCAGTTATTATTCAGTTTTCAAGGTACGTCTTGGTGATGTCCTGCAAAGCCCGGTCTCCCGAAACTCTGCTCTTCATCACATGGTGGGCCAAAATGGACTCGAACCATCGACCTCACGATTATCAGTCGTGTGCTCTAGCCAGCTGAGCTATTGGCCCATGTGGTGGAGATTAAGGGAATCGAACCCTTGACCCCCTGCTTGCAAAGCAGGTGCTCTCCCAGCTGAGCTAAACCCCCACATTAGGTTTTGAGTAACCCCTTTTCAGGGCCCTCAAAATCGAACAATATCTAATCAACTTGTCTCTGTCACCTGTTCCAAGAACAAACCATCTTCGATGTTTCGTTCTTGCCTGACTCCTTAGAAAGGAGGTGATCCAGCCGCAGGTTCTCCTACGGCTACCTTGTTACGACTTCACCCCAATCACCAGTTTTACCTTCGGCGGCGTCCTCCTTGCGGTTAGACTACCGACTTCGGGTCCCCCCGGCTCTCATGGTGTGACGGGCGGTGTGTACAAGGCCCGGGAACGTATTCACCGTGGCATGCTGATCCACGATTACTAGCAATTCCGACTTCGTGCAGGCGAGTTGCAGCCTGCAGTCCGAACTGGGACGTTGTTTCTGAGTTTTGCTCCACCTCGCGGTCTTGCTTCTCTTTGTTTAACGCCATTGTAGTACGTGTGTAGCCCAAGTCATAAAGGGCATGATGATTTGACGTCATCCCCACCTTCCTCCGTTTTGTCAACGGCAGTCTGGCCAGAGTCCTCTTGCGTAGTAACTGACCATAAGGGTTGCGCTCGTTGCGGGACTTAACCCAACATCTCACGACACGAGCTGACGACAACCATGCACCACCTGTCTCCTTGCTCCGAAGAGAAAACATATTTCTATGTTCGTCAAGGGATGTCAAGACTTGGTAAGGTTCTTCGCGTTGCGTCGAATTAAACCACATACTCCACTGCTTGTGCGGGCCCCCGTCAATTCCTTTGAGTTTCAACCTTGCGGTCGTACTCCCCAGGTGGATTACTTATTGTGTTAACTGCGGCACTGAAGGGGTCAATCCTCCAACACCTAGTAATCATCGTTTACGGTGTGGACTACCAGGGTATCTAATCCTGTTTGCTACCCACACTTTCGAGCCTCAGCGTCAGTTGGTGCCCAGTAGGCCGCCTTCGCCACTGGTGTTCCTCCCGATATCTACGCATTCCACCGCTACACCGGGAATTCCGCCTACCTCTGCACTACTCAAGAAAAACAGTTTTGAAAGCAGTTTATGGGTTGAGCCCATAGATTTCACTTCCAACTTGTCTTCCCGCCTGCGCTCCCTTTACACCCAGTAATTCCGGACAACGCTTGTGACCTACGTTTTACCGCGGCTGCTGGCACGTAGTTAGCCGTCACTTCCTTGTTGAGTACCGTCATTATCTTCCTCAACAACAGGAGTTTACAATCCGAAGACCTTCTTCCTCCACGCGGCGTCGCTGCATCAGGGTTTCCCCCATTGTGCAATATTCCCCACTGCTGCCTCCCGTAGGAGTCTGGGCCGTGTCTCAGTCCCAATGTGGCCGTTCAACCTCTCAGTCCGGCTACCGATCGTCGCCTTGGTGGGCCGTTACCTCACCAACTAGCTAATCGGACGCGAGGCCATCTCAAAGCGGATTGCTCCTTTTCCCTCAGGTCGATGCCGACCCGTGGGCTTATGCGGTATTAGCAGTCGTTTCCAACTGTTGTCCCCCTCTTTGAGGCAGGTTCCTCACGCGTTACTCACCCGTTCGCCACTCGATCGAAGAAGCAAGCTCCTTCTCTCTCGTTCGACTTGCATGTGTTAGGCGCGCCGCCAGCGTTCGTCCTGAGCCAGGATCAAACTCTTTATTAAATGATATTTATCACTTAAAAAGTGTTAAATCTCTCTTCGCTCAGCACGCAATCGCTTGCGTCCTGTGTGAATTACTTTGTTTGGAATTGTTTAACGTGTTTTTCCAACACGAAAATAGGTTCCGTTACAAGTTTTTCGATATTGTTCAATTTTCAAGGTCCTGTAGCGCCTCAGCCAAGCGGCTGACAGCTTAATTATTTTACCACAGAAGTGGTTTTTTGTCAAGCTTTATTTTTTCGAAGTTTTTCGTTTCTTACCGAACTTGGAGCATCTCGAAAGTCTCTCGCATTCCTGCCGGACTTTCTCGCATCTATTGGTTCTTTTCGCTTTACTTCTAGCTAAGACTCAGAAGTCATTCTTTTGTCTCAGCGCTTGGCGCTCAAGTATAATACCACATCACCGCCCGGATGTCAACACTTTTTTACTTCTTTTTTTCAAGTTTTTTCGCGCTGACTGAAATCGGCTTCATCTCCTTGTATTTTTCAGGCCGAGACTCTTTGTCTGTTATAATGTATTATATAAAGGGCAAAGTATAGACGACGGCCTTTATTACGCCAAGGAAAGCGCCCGCTTCCCTTGCACAAATTGTCAAGAGGTTCCGTCTCAAATTTTGTTCCGGAAATTCTCCGTTATTTTTGGCGAAAGCTACAAAACACAAAATGTAGTGGTTCTTCCATTGACATATCACTAAATAGTGATATGATAGTATCAATGAATCACGAGACTTGCGGGTGCCTCTTGCACAAGGAGACACCCGTTCACACTGTATATGCGACACAGGAGGAGCGCTATGAAGATCATCAAACGCAACGGTGCTGAAGTACCTTTCGATATTACCAAGATCATCACCGCTGTCACCAAAGCCAGCGATTCGGTGGGCGGCAAGGCCCGTCTCTCCCGGGAGCAGATCACCGACATCGCCGCAGCCGTGACCGATCAGTGTCAGGCACTCAACCGCGCCATCAGCGTGGAAGAGATACAGGATATGGTGGAGAACCAGCTCATGGACATCAAGGCCCATGACATCGCCCGCCACTATATCACTTACCGCTATATCCAGAGCCTCAAGCGCCAAACCAACACCACCGACGAGCGCATCCTGAGCCTTATCGAGTGCCAGAACGAGGAAGTCAAGCAGGAGAACGCCAACAAGAACCCCACCGTCAACAGCGTCCAGCGCGACTACATGGCCGGTGAGATCTCCAAGGATCTGACCGCCCGCCTGCTGCTGGACCCCGAGATCGTCAAGGCTCATCAGGAGGGTCTCATCCACTTCCACGACTCCGACTACTTTGCCCAGCATATGCACAACTGCGACCTCATCAATCTGGACGATATGCTCCAGAATGGCACGGTCATCTCGGGCACCTATATCGAGAAGCCCCACAGTTTCTCCACCGCCTGCAACATCGCCACCCAGATCATCGCGCAGGTGGCCTCCAACCAGTACGGCGGCCAGAGCATCAGCCTGACCCACCTTGCCCCCTTCGTAGACGTCTCCCGCAAGAAGATCGCCGCTGAGGTCGAGGCTGAGATGGAGGGTCTGGATGTTTCTGCCGAGCGCAAGCGCGAGATCGTGGAGCGCCGCCTGCGCAATGAGATCAACCGCGGCGTCCAGACCATCCAGTATCAGGTCGTCACCCTTATGACCACCAACGGTCAGGCTCCCTTCATCACCGTCTTCATGTATCTGGGTGAGGCCCGCAACGCGCAGGAGAAGGCCGACCTTGCCATCATCATCGAGGAGACCATCCGCCAGCGCTATCAGGGCGTGAAGAATGAGGCCGGTGTCTGGATCACCCCCGCCTTCCCCAAGCTCATCTATGTGCTGGAGGAGGACAACATCCACCCCGGCGACCCCTACTACTATCTGACTGAGCTGGCTGCCAAGTGCACCGCCAAGCGGATGGTACCCGACTATATCTCCGAGAAGAAGATGCTCGAGCTGAAGGTAGACAAGAACGGCGAGGGCCACTGCTACACCTGCATGGGCTGCCGCAGCTTCCTCACCCCTTATGTGGACCCCGAGACCGGCAAGCCCAAGTATTACGGCCGCTTCAATCAGGGCGTCGTGACCATCAATCTGGTGGATGTGGCCCTCAGCTCCGGCGGCAACTTCGACAAGTTCTGGAAGATCTTCGACGAGCGTCTGGCGCTCTGCCACCGCGCTCTGCAGGCCCGCCACAAGCGCCTGCTGGGCACCCCCAGCGATGCCGCCCCCATTCTGTGGCAGTATGGCGCACTGGCCCGCCTCAAGAAAGGCGAGAAGATCGACAAACTCCTCTTTGGCGGCTACTCCACCATCAGTCTCGGCTACGCCGGCCTGTATGAGTGCGTGAAGTATATGACCGGCAAGAGCCACACTGACGCCGGTGCAAAGCCCTTCGCCCTCAGTGTGATGCAGCATATGAACGACAAGTGCAACGAGTGGAAGAAGGCCGAAAACATGGACTATTCCCTCTACGGCACTCCGCTGGAATCCACCACCTACAAATTCGCCAAGTGCCTGCAGAAGCGGTTTGGCATCGTGCCCGGCATCACCGACAAGAACTATATCACCAACAGCTATCACGTCCATGTTTCGGAGACGATCGATGCGTTCACCAAGCTGAAGTTCGAGAGCGAGTTCCAGAAGCTGTCCCCGGGCGGTGCCATCAGCTATGTGGAAGTCCCCAATATGCAGGACAATCTTGAGGCCGTGATGAGCGTGCTGCAGTTCATCTACGACAACATCATGTACGCCGAGTTGAATACCAAGTCGGATTACTGCCAGTGCTGCGGCTACGACGGCGAGATCAAGATCGTCGAAGACGACGGCAAGCTGGTGTGGGAGTGCCCCAAGTGCGGCAACCGTGACCAGAACAAGCTGAATGTCGCCCGCCGTACCTGCGGCTATATCGGCACCCAGTTCTGGAATCAGGGCCGGACGCAGGAGATCAAGGATCGGGTGTTACACTTGTAATGAACTACGCAACCATTAAATATTATGACATCGCCAACGGGCCGGGGGTTCGCACCAGCGTCTTCGTCTCCGGGTGCCGCCACCACTGCCCCGGCTGCTTCAACGAGGTGGCATGGGACTTCGGTTACGGTTCCCCCTTCGACAAGCCCGTCCGCAACGAGGTATTCGCCTCCTGCAAGCCGGATTATATCGCGGGCCTCTCCCTGCTGGGCGGCGAACCGATGGAGCCGGAGAACCAGCGGGAACTGGTGACTTTCGTCCAGAACTTCAAGGCCCTCTACCCGAAGAAGACCGTCTGGTGCTACTCCGGCTACACATGGGAACAGCTGACCGGCAAGGTTCCCTGTCACGCACGGTGTGAAGTCACCGACGAGCTGCTGCGTCTGCTGGACGTGCTGGTGGATGGCCGCTTCGTGGAGGCTGAGCACGACATCTCCCTCCGTTTCCGGGGCAGCCGGAACCAGCGTCTGCTGGATGTGCCCAAGTCCCTCGCCGCCGGGCAGCCGGTTTGGTGGCAGGACGAAAAGGTCTTCTCCACCCATACGATGGAATGACAAAAAGAGCGCAGACCTTTCCATGAGCCGAGTGGCTCATCGTGGAAGATTCGCGCTCTTTTTCTATCTTTTTGTCGAGGCTTATGATATACTAAAGACGCTGGCCTTCTCCGTCCAGTTGGAAGGAGGTGAGTTCCTATGGATATTACCACATTCATCCTGTCCGTCGCAGCAGGCGTTGTCGCAAACTTCGTCTACAAGTGGCTTGGCGGCTGGTTCAAGGACAGCAAGCACTAAAAGAATGACCCCCCTTTTGAGAGATTGCAGCTCTCTGAGGGGGGTTGTTCTTTCTTCGTGAGTCCTATGTGTGAATTACCACATTCACTATCTTCAGTATATGCAAAATCCCGGAAAAGTCAAGCAGAACGCAGAAAATTTACAGTTCCGGCCCTGCTCACCGCGAGTTGACCATCTCCTCGATGACCCGCAGGAAAGCCATGCCATACCGCGCGGCCTTCTTCTCGCCGACGCCGGTGATGTTCAGGAATTCGTCCATGCTCAGAGGCTTGCTCTGGACCATCTCCCGGAGGGTGGCGTCGCTGAACACCATATACGCCGGGACGTTCTGCTTTGCAGCGAGACGCTTGCGCAGAGCGTAGAGCGCCGCCAGAAGCTTTTCGTCGGCCTCACTGAGGTCGGTGTTGGCGGCAGCACGGCGGGCAGACAGCCGCCGGGAGTTGGCCGCAGCGCGCTGCTTCGCGGCAGCGGCCCGCTCTTCCACCTCCTGCGCATTCTGCTCGGCAAAGAGGCAGCAGGAGCAGTTGCCGCACTTCTCGGGTGCAGCCTCCCCGAAGTAGTTCAGCATGAACCGCCGCAGACATTTTGAGGTGGTGGAGTAGAAGGTCATATATTTGAGCCGTTCCTCCGCCTTGCGGGCAGCTTCGGCCTTGACGTCGGCGGGCAGGCCGTTGTCGGCCTCCATCTCCTTGTCGATGAAAAAGCGGATGGTCCGCACGTCCGTACCGGAGTAGAGCAGGATGCAGCGGGACGGCAGACCATCGCGGCCTGCACGGCCCGCCTCCTGATAGTAGCTCTCAAGGTCCTTGGGCATATTGTAGTGGATGACGAACCGGACATTGGGCTTGTCGATGCCCATGCCGAAGGCATTCGTCGCCACCATGATCTGGACCCGGTCGTAGAGGAAGTCGTCCTGATTCTTCCGCCGCACCTCGGCGTCCAGCTTGGCGTGATACGCCGCCGCCCGGATGCCCCGGCTCTGAAGCAGGCGGGCCGTCTCGTCCACCTGCTTGGTGGTGCTGCAATAGACGATGCCCGCGTTGTCTCCCTCCCGCAGCACGAGGTCCAGCAGCTCCTTCGGTTTCTGGCTGGGCAGGGCGCGGCGGGTCTCGAAGTAGAGGTTGGGCCGGTCAAAACCTGTAGTCACTTCGTAGGGCTGATGGAGGTCGAGGTGGCTGCGGATGTCGTCCCGCACCCGGGCCGTGGCGGTGGCCGTGAACGCGCCCACCACCGGGCGGCTGGGCAGGCTGTCCACGAACGCCTTGATCCGCAGATAGCTGGGGCGGAAGTCCTGTCCCCACTGGCTGATGCAGTGGGCCTCATCCACCGTGACCATGCTGATAAGTTTTTCCTGCGCGAACCGCTGGAAGCCCGGCATCTCCAGCCGCTCCGGGGCGACATAGATGATCTTATACCAGCCCTCCCGGGCGCGGTGGAGCATGAGGGCTTTCTGGTTGTCGGTGAGGCTGTTGTTGAGGAAGGCCGCCGCCACACCGGCCTGCACCAGCGCGCCCACCTGATCCTTCATCAGGCTGACCAGCGGCGACACCACGATGGTGATGCCGGGCAGCAGCAGGGCCGGCACCTGATAGCAGATGGATTTGCCCGCGCCGGTGGGCATCACGGCCAGCACATCCTGCCCGTCCAGCAACCGCCGGACGATCTCCTCCTGCCCGGGGCGGAAGCTGTCGTAGCCAAAAACTTTTTTTAAGATAGAATGCGGGTCTGCCATGTGCTCCTCCTGCTTTTTGGTTCCTGTAACTGTACTATTATAGCACAGCCCGGCCCGAAATGGTACCAAAATGCTTTTCTGCTGTCGTTTTTTGAAGGTATTTGCTGGTCTTCCTAGCTTTTTGTGCGCGAAAATGATATAATAAGAGTACATATCTCCATCTCCGGCCATTTTTTGCTCTGCGCAAGGCCGGGCAAGCACGATAAGGAGCTTATTATTATGCAGCAGAAACTCATTACCTTTGCCGTCCCGTGCTACAACTCGGCGGCCTATATGCGCCATTGCATCGAGACCCTGCTCTCCGCCGGGGAGCAGGCCGAGATCATCCTTGTGGACGACGGTTCCGTGAAAGACGAGACCCCAGCCATCTGCGACGAGTACGCCGCCAAGTACCCCACTATCGTCAAAGCCATCCATCAGGAGAACGGCGGCCATGGTGAGGGCGTCAATCAGGGCATCCGCAACGCCACCGGCCTCTACTACAAGGTCGTGGACAGCGACGACTGGCTGGACACCGACGCCCTCAAGAAGGTGCTCTCCCGCCTGCACGCCCTCGTGACCCGCGGCACCGCCCCCGACCTCATGATCTGCAACTACGTCTATGAGCACACCGAGGACGGCACCAGCCACACCGTGCGGTACACCAACGTCTTCCCGCAGGAGCGGCTCTTCACATGGATGCACGTGGGCCGCTTCCGCCCCGACCAGAACCTGCTGATGCACTCGGTCCTGTACCGCACCGAGGTGCTGCGCCAGTGCGGCATGGTGCTGCCCAAGCACACCTTCTATGTGGACAACATCTTCGTCTACCAGCCCCTGCCCTTCGTCAAGACCATGTATTATATGGACCTCGACCTCTACCGCTACTTCATCGGCCGCTCCGACCAGAGCGTCAATGAGAGCGTCATGGTCAAGCGCGTGGATCAGCAGCTCCGCGTCACCCGGCACATGATCGACTGTCAGGACCTCGACGCCCTCAAGGGCGAAAAGAAGCTTCGGGCCTATATGCTCCACTACCTCTCGATGATGATGGCGGTCAGCGACATCTTCCTGCTGCTGGACGGCAGCGCCGAGGCCAAGGAGAAGCAGAAGGGCCTGTGGCAGTACCTGCGCGAGCACACCAGCGCTGCGGTCTACCGCTCCATCCGCTTCGGTTTCGGCGGCGTGACCAACCTGCCCTTCCCCAAAGGCGACGATATCGTGCTGGGCGGCTACCGCATCGCACGGAAGATCTTTAAGTTCAACTAAATTCACAATTGTTGCATACAACAGGGCCGCTGCGCAGGCAGCGGCCCTGTTTTTCGCTTTTTTCGGTCATTTGTTAAGGATTCTTCAATCATTCCGCCTGAAAAGATGTTGCTTTTTAAGCGATGAGATAGTATAATCCTTTATTGTGCTGTGTTTTCAGGGGTTTTGGCAAGCAGCCCGGGAACACGCCTGACTGAGAAAAAGGAGGAAAGGGCGGCGGCCTCGGTGCGTCCGCTGCCCGCAATATCGTATGGAACAGCTTCTCATCTGCCTTTCCACGGCGCTCATCGCAGGTCTGCTGATGTCGCGTCTGGCAAAGGCAGTCCATTTGCCAGCGGTCACGTCCTACCTGCTGGCGGGCCTGCTGCTCGGCCCCTTCTTTCTGGGACGGCTGGGCCTGAGCGTGTTCGGCATCGGCTTCGGCACGCTGGAACAGGTGGACAGCCTTTCCCTCATCACACAGGTGGCGCTGGGCATGGCCGCCGAGGCCGCCGAGCTTTCCGACGGCCACATGGTGCGCAACGTGGTGCTCTTCTCGGTGCTGGTGTATGAGCTGGTAGGCCCCACCCTCACCAAGCTGGCGCTGACCGCCGCCGGGGAGATCATCCCCGAGGGCCGCACCAGCGCCCGCACCGCCAACAAGCCCGAAGTTCCGGTATCCCTCGACTGAGTTTTCCGCGTACTATAAAAGGCACTCCGAAGCGCTTCGGAGTGCCTTTTCGTTTGTGCTTTACTTCAGGATGACTTCGCCGTTCTCGGCGTCCACGGTCAGGCTCCCGCCTGCCTTCAGGGTGCCGTCGATGATGCGCTCGGCGGCAGGGTCTTCCACCGCCTTGCGGATGACGCGGCGGAGGTCGCGGGCACCGAACTTGCCGCCCTGACTCTTGGCCACGAGGGCGGACAGCGCCGCCGGGGTGTAGCGGTAGGCGATGCCCTTCGATTCCATGCTGGGCTTGTACTCGTCCAGCATGAGGGCCGCGATGCCCTCCAGCGTCTGCTGGCTCAGGGGCTTGAAGGCGATGACCTCATCCACGCGGCCAAGGAACTCGGGCCGCAGGAACTGGCTCAGAGCCTTGCGGGTCTTTTCCTCGCTCAGCTGCTCCTCGCTCTTGTTGAAGCCGAGTCCGGAGGTGCTCTTGTCGCCGCTTCCGGCGTTGGAGGTCATGCAGATGACCGTGTTGGAGAAATCCACCGTCCGGCCCTGTGCATCGTTGATCTTTCCCTCGTCCAGAATTTGGAGCAGGATGTTCATGACGTCGGGGTGGGCCTTTTCGATCTCATCGAAGAGGACGACGCTGTAGGGGCGGCGGCGCACCTTTTCGGTGAGCTGACCGGCCTCCTCGTAGCCCACATAGCCCGGAGGCGAGCCGATCATGCGGGACACCGCATACTTCTCCATATACTCGCTCATATCGAGGCGGATGAGGGGATCAGGGCCGTCAAAGAGCTGGTTTGCCAGCTGCTTGACCAGCTCGGTCTTGCCGACGCCGGTGGGGCCGACGAAGATGAAACTGGCCGGGCGACGGCGTCCCGACAGGTCGGCACGGCTCCGCTTGACGGCCTGTGCCACGAGATGGACAGCCTCGTCCTGACCGATGATCTTCTTTTTCAGCTCCGCTTCCAGCCCGGCCAGCTTTGCGAACTCCGTCTCCTGAATTTTTACTGCCGGGATGCCCGTCCACAGCTCGATGACCTTGGCCACATCATCCATCGTGACCCTGATCTCGCTGGCTGCGGCCTGCTTTGCGGGCAGCTCAGCTTCCAGCTTTGCGATGCGGGTCTTCCGCTGGGCCACCTGCTCATAGTCGATGGCCTCGTTGACGTCGGCAGACTCCATCTCCGCCTCCTCCTGCTTCAGGCCGTCCAGCTCCTTCTGCATCTCGAGGTATTCCGAGATGACCGGGTGGGCAAGGTTGCAGCAGGCGCAGGCCTCGTCCAGCAGGTCGATGGCCTTATCGGGGAGGTAGCGGTCGGTGATGTACCGCTCACTGAGGGTGACGATGGCCGAGAGGACATCCGCCTCCACCTGCACATGGTGGTGCTCCTCGTAATACTTCTTGATGCCGTTCATGACGGCCAGCGTATCGGCCACGCTGGGTTCCTCCACCCGGACGGGCTGGAAGCGGCGCTCAAGGGCCTGATCCTTCTCGATATACTTGCGGTACTCGTTGAAGGTGGTGGCGCCGATGACCTGAATTTCGCCTCTGGACAGGGCAGGCTTGAGGATGTTGCCCGCGTTCATCGCGCCCTCGCTCTCGCCCGCCGAGGTGATGGTGTGGATCTCATCAATAAAGAGGATGATGTTGCCCGCGGCCTTGACCTCACTGAGCAGGCCCTTGACCCGCTGTTCGAACTGGCCCCGGAACTGGGTGCCGGCCACGAGGCTGGTCAGATCGAGCAGGAAAATTTCCTTGTCCTTCAGGCCCACGGGAACATCGCCCTTGGCGATCCGCTCCGCGATGCCCTCAGCGATGGCCGTCTTGCCGACGCCCGCCTCGCCGATGAGGCAGGGGTTGTTCTTCTGGCGGCGGCTCAGAATCTGAATCGTGCGATAAATTTCGCGGTCGCGGCCCACGATGTCGTCCAGCCTGCCCTCCCGGGCCTTGCGGGTCAGATTCTCACAATAGGTATCGAGGAATTTGCGGCGGGGCGGCTTCTTGCCGTTTTTCTGGGCCTTTTTGCCGTTTCCGGCTTCGCCCTCCGCCTTGACGCCCAGCGGGAAGGTCGCGCTGGAGCCGGGCACGAGGTCGTCATCTCCCTCGCTCTCCTCGCCCTCCGTCGGCTGGCCCATATTCATCATGAGGGAGAGGGGGTTCGCGTCTCCCATCTCGTCCATCATGCTCTCCATCCGGTTTTCCATGTTGTCCATGTCCTCGTCGGACATCCCGAACTGCTTCATCAGGTCCTCGACGGGCTTGATGTGCAGTTCACGGGCACAGTGCAGGCAAAAGCCTTCATTTTTCATCTGGCCGTTCTCCATCCGCTGGACGAAGATGATGGCCGGACGTTTCTGACAGCGACTGCAGACCATATAGGTTCCTCCTAAGCTCCCCTTTACAGGAAGGGGTTGAACAGATTGAATGCTTTATAGTAAAGGCTGCTGCTCATGACCGTGTCGTTCAGGACGGTCAGATTGCCGCCCGTGATGACGATGATGGCCCACACCACGCACAGCACAAGGTAGATGTCCATCGTGCTGGCGATGCAGCCGGTGAGCCAGCCCAGCCAGCGGTTGACGGTGCCGATGACCGGCAGCCGGTTGACGAGGCCCAGCACAGTGACCAGCATACTCACCAGCATCCGCAGCAGGGCAAAGGTCACGAAAAAGAGCACCACCGAGATGACCGGCGTCAGCAGCGGGGCCAGCACCTTCTGGACGATGACGTCCGCCAGCACCACGGCGTTGTCGCTGAGCACGGCTGAGATGGAGCGCTCGCAGGCCTCCACGATGGAGGCGCGGAAGCTCTCGGGCAGAAAGCCCGCGTACTTGTCCGCGATGCCGGTCAGGTCAACGACCCCTCCGGCAGAGATGCTCTCGGCGATCTGGGTGCGGAAGCTCCCGGCCAGAAACCGCTGGAACACCTCGACGGCAGCCCAGCCCGAAAAGACCCGGGCACCCACGAGGCTGAAGACGTTCCCACCCAGCTGGACGCTGGCCGCGAGGAAGCCCTTGCGGGCGTAGCGCACGGCCAGCAGCAGCCAGACCACGGTACATACTATATCAAAAAGAAATGACGGATTCTTGAACATACCTTATTTTCCTTATTCTATCATGGATTGCCCGAGGCACTGGTCTCCGCCTCGGGAGGAGTCAGCACCTGCACGGTGTTGCCGCAGAAGACCAGCAGCTGCTTCCGGTCGGCCAGCAGGCCCTGCGGCCGGGAGGAAAGGCTCTGCTGCCACTGGGAGGCACCGTCGGTGGAGAGACACTCCACGCCGCTGTCGGTGAGCAGATAGAAGCTCTGCCCGGCCCGGACGATGCGGTTGGCCGCCTGCACCTGCGCTGTGCCCTCCACGTTCAGCTCACGGTCCAGCATCACCGCCTGACAGAGCTGGCCGGAGGCCAGCAGCAGGGCGGCATTGCCCGAGGCATCCACCGAGATGTCCCGGAGGGTCTGGCCGGTGAAGTCGTAGGCAGCTTTTTCGCCGCCCGATGCGTTGTAGAGGACGGCGCGGCTGTCGCAGAGGGCCAGTACACTCTGGGCGCTGGGCCAGCTCAGCCACTGGGCCGCACCGCTGCCGCTGCCCACAAGGACAGGGTCGCCCTGCGCCAGCGTGACGATGTAGAAATTCGTCACCATCTGCCCGCCGCTGACCGTCACCGCCGCCACCGCCAGCCGCCGCCCATCCGGCGAAAAGGCCATCCGCAGCGGCGTGCCGTCGGTGGTGGTGAGGCTCCAGCTCAGCTGCTCCTCCATCGAGGAGGAGTAGATTCGCAGTCTGGCGGCGCTGCCGGGGTCTTCGGTGACGACGGCCAGCGTGCCGTTGTCGGCCATCGCGCAGAGGGTGATGCTGTTCTCCATCGTCTTGGTGTAGAGGTTCTGGGTGCGGCTCTCCACCCGCAGCTCATTGCCCGAGCGGTTGTAGAGCACGAAGCGGTTCTTGCCCGCCGCCAACGCTGGCCGGGCGTAGCCGCTCTGGATGGCGTTGAGGCGGGTGCCGGTGCGGGACCAGACCACGCACCCCTCTTCGCCCAGCTCCACAAAGCTTCCGTTCAGGGCGGCAAGCTGCTCTACCTCCATGACGCCGGTCTGCTGGGGCCAGCCCGTCCCCGGAAAGAGCAGGATGCGGGCAGTGTCGGCCCAGTCCTTGGCCATTGCCACCGAGCTGCCCACAAAGCCAGTGGCGAACAGCACCACCAGCGTCAGCGCCGCGACGATGAGCGCGGTGCGCCGGATGCGCCGGTTCCGCACCCGGGCGCGGGCCTGCTCGAGGTACTCGACCCGGCCCTCCGAAAGCGGCTCGTCCGACGCGGGCCGGAAGCCTCGATGCTTCTTTCTCATACGTTCCTGTCCCCTTCCTGCAACGACAGTGCTCCCAAAGGGGGCATTCCCCCTCCGGGAGCACCGGTCGTGTTTGTGTTAATTGTAGTCCACGCTCTTGAGGAAAAGCCCCTTTGCCGCCAGCGTCGGGCCGGCGTTTTTCCGGTCGCAGCTGGCGAGGATGCCCGGCACCGCCTCGGGCGCAAGACGGCCTGCGCCCGCCTCGCAGAGGGTGCCCGCGAGGATGCGCACCATGTTGTAGAGGTAGCCATCTGCCGTCACCGTGATGTCGATGTCGTCGCCCCGGCGCTCGACCTCACAGGCCGTGATGGTGCGCACGGTGTCGCCGTGGGCGGCTGCCGAGCTGCCCGAGGCGCAGAGGGCAAGGAAATCGTGCGTCCCCACAAAATACTGTGCCGCCTGCTGCATCCGGTCGGCGTCCAGCCGCCCCGGCACCTTGGTGTAATAGCGGGAGGCGAAGGGCGAGTCGATCGGACTGTTGTGGATGCGGTAGAGGTAGGTCTTTGTGTGGGCCGCATAGCGGGCGTGGAAGTCGTCGGGCACCACCCGCGCCTCCAACACCCGGATGTCCGGGGGAAGATGCTGATTGAGGGCCAGCGGCAGCTTTGCCGCCGGGATGCGGGTGTCGGCGTGGAAGTTGAGCATGAAGCCCAGCGCGTGGACGCCTGCGTCGGTGCGGCTGCAGCCCTTGATGTCGGGGCGGCTGCCCAGCACCGCCTCCAAGGCGTCCTGAAACGCAGCGGCCACGCTCCGCCCGTTGGGCTGCACCTGAAACCCGCAGTAGTTGGTGCCATCGTAGGCTAAAGTAAGAAGATAGTTCATCTACGAAATTACAACTTTCCCGTTCGTATCATTCAAAATCGGAGAAACGAGAAAAAAGCTTTTAGCGGAGCGGCTTAGCTTTTTTCCGTTTCGACTTCCTCTTTGGGGTCTGAAAGGGGCGAGCAGCCCCTTTCTCGTGGATCCAGCGCGTCGAAATCGCTGGTGGTTTTCTGGTTCTCTTTTGACACCAAAAGAGAACAAATTCCTCGCTCTTTAGAAGTTCGGGAACACCAGCCTCGACGCCAGGATCACTGCAAAGCAGGCGAGGCAGACCGCGAGGTCGATGTAATCCTGTCTCGTGCAGCGCAGCACCTTGAGGCGGGTGCGGCCATCGCCGCCGCGGTAGCAGCGGCACTCCATGGCCATGGCCAGCTCGTCAGCGCGGCGGAAAGCCGAGATGAACAGGGGCACCAGCACCGGCACCAGCGCCTTGATGCGCTCCGTCATCTTGCCGTTGTCCAGCTGTGCGCCGCGGGCCTTCTGGGCGTTCATGATCTTATCGGTCTCCTCGATGAGGGTGGGGATGAACCGCAGCGCAATGCTCATCATCATCGCCAGCTCGTGCACCGGGAAGTGGAGCTTCCCGAGGGGCTTCAGCAGCTGCTCGATGGCATCCGTCAGGACGATGGGGCTGGTGGTGTAGGTCAGCAGGCTGGTGCCTGCGATAAGGGCCATGACACGGACGGCCATCAGCACAGCATACCGGATGCCCTCCGCGTAAACGGTCAGAAAACCGAACTGAAACACCGGGTCGCCCTCGCCTGAAACGAAAAAGAGGTTCAGCACCGCCGTAAAGACGATGATGGGGAAGATGGGCTTCAGGCTCTTGACGATGAGCCGGAAGGGGATCTTTGCCACCGCATACATCACAGCGAGGAAGATCAGCGAAAGCGCAAGGCCCAGCGGGTTCGACGCCGCAAAGAGCAGCACGATATACAGGATGGTCAGCACCAGCTTGAGCCGGGGGTCAAACCGGTGGACGAGGCTGTTGCCCGGGAAGTGCTGGCCGATGGTAATATCTCTCAGCATCCGGCTGCACCCCCTTCCTGCGTATTTTCATTCCGGGGCAGGACGAGAGTCTCTCCCGCATCCCGCCGGGCCTTTGCCGCCAGAATGGTCTTGACGGCGTAGGGGATGGTGTAGACGTCCGCCGGGACATCCACCCCCATCTCCCGCAGCTTGAGGAAGATCTTCGTCACCTGCGGGACGGAGAGGCCCAGTTCCAGCAGCTCCGGCGCACGGGCAAAGACCTTTTCCACCGTATCGTACATGGCGATCTTCTTCCGGCTCATCACCAGCACCTTGTCGGCGTACTTGGCGATGTCCTCCATGCTGTGGGAGACGAGAAGCACGGTGGTGCCGGTCTTTTTGTGGTAGTCCTTCACTTCCGAGAGGATCTCATCTCTGCCCTCGGGGTCGAGGCCCGCCGCAGGCTCGTCCAGCACGAGGATGCGGGGCTTCATGGCCATGACGCCGGCCACGGCCACACGGCGCTTCTGACCGCCGGACAGCTCGAAGGGGCTGCGCTCCAAAAGCGCTTCATCGAGGCCGACGAACCGGGCCGCCTCATGGACGCGCGCGTCGATCTCTGCCTCGTCCAGCCCCATGTTCTTGGGGCCAAAGGCGATGTCCTTGTAGCAGGTCTCCTCAAACAGCTGGTACTCCGGGTACTGGAACACCAGACCCGTCAGGAAACGGAAATCTCTTATCTTTTCCGGCTCGGCCCAGAGGTCGCGGCCATCAATGATGATCTTACCGCTGGTGGGCTTGTTCAGTCCGTTCATATGGGTGATGAGGGTGCTCTTGCCGGAGCCGGTGGCTCCGATGATGCCCACGAAATCGCCCTCTTCCACCTCAAAGCTCACGTCGTCCAGCGCAGTGACCGCATTCGGCATACCGGGATTGTAGACATAGCTCAGGTGTTCTACTTTGATGATGCTTGCCATGCTTCCGCCCCCCTTATTTCAGCAGCTCATACAGAGCCTGTGCGCATTCGCCGGTGTCGATGATGCCCTCGGGCAGGGGGATGCCGGCCTTGACCAGCTCATCCCGCAGCTCTGCGGCCTGCGGCACATCGAGGCGGAGGGCGCGGACCTTCTCGGTCTGGCTGAACACCTCTTTCGGCGTGCCCTCCATCACCACTTTGCCCCCGCTCATCACCAGCACACGGTCGGCCTGTGCGGCCTCCTCCATGTAGTGGGTGATGGACACCACGGTAATGCCCATGTCCTTGTTGAGGTGGTGGATGGTCTGCATCACCTGCTCACGGCCCCGGGGGTCGAGCATGGCGGTGGCCTCGTCGAGGATGAGGCAGTCGGGCCGCATGGCAACGACGCCTGCGATGGCCACGCGCTGCTTCTGGCCGCCTGAGAGGTTGTGGGGCGCCCGCTCCCGGAACTCGTAGATGCCCGCCATCTTCATGGCGTCATCGACGCGGCGGCGCATCTCCTCCGGCGGGACGCCGAGGTTTTCCAGCGCAAAGGCCACGTCCTCTTCCACCACCGTCGCCACGATCTGGTTGTCGGGGCTTTGGAACACCATGCCCACGGTCTGGCGAATGTCGTAGAGCTTGTCCTCGTCGGCGGTGTCCATCCCCTCGACGTACACCTTGCCCTCCTCCGGCAGGAGGATGGCATTGAAATGCTTGGCAAGGGTAGACTTGCCGCAGCCGTTCGCGCCCAGCACGGCCACGAACTCGCCCCGCCGGACCTGCATGGAGACGCCGTTGAGCGCGTAGCCCGGCTGCTCCGAGTCATAGCGGAACTTTAAATTTTCTGCTGTCAGTATCGTTTCACTCATTTGTTTTCTCTTTCTGGTGGTGCGCCCCTCCGAAAGGGGCTGTACCCCATACTATAAGGTGGTCAACCTCTCCGTCACGGCTGACGCCGTGCCACCTCTCCTATCGAGGAGAGGCCTTGGCATTCCGGAAAGTTCCGCCTCTTCGCCAGAGGCTCCCCTACTAGGGGAGCTGGCGCGAAGCGCCTGAGAGGTTGTATGGAAGGACAGCCTGACCCAAAGGCCCCTGCCCTTACGGTTTGAAAATTTTATTCCTCCCAGATCGCCGTCGCGCCGCAGGGCACGACGCCGCCGGTAGCGGAGACGGGCAGGCCGATCTCGTCGCAGGAGGTCTGCCCGCCGAAGCGGGGCACCAGCGTCGTCTTGAGCATATATTCCATGACGGCGGGCGACAGACCGGTGGTGTAGCTGTTGACGGCAAAGAAGAGCGGCTGATCGCTCAGGACCTCCTCGCACTGGCTGATAAGGTCGTAGATGCAGTCTTCCAGCTTCCAGATCTCGCCGCCGGGGCCGCGGCCATAGCTGGGCGGGTCCATGATGATGCCGTCGTAGGTGTTGCCCCGCCGCTTCTCGCGGGCGACGAATTTGGCGCAGTCGTCCACCAGCCAGCGGATGGGACGGTCTGCAAGGCCGCTGGCGGCGGCGTTGTCCTTGCCCCATGCCACGATGCCCTTGGAGGCGTCCACATGGCAGACGGTGGCCCCGGCAGCCGCACAGGCCAGCGTGGCACCGCCGGTGTAGCCGAAGAGGTTCAGCACCTTGATGGGGCGGCCTGCGGCGCGGATCTTCTTTGCGTACCACGCCCAGTTGACGGCCTGTTCGGGGAAGACGCCGGTGTGCTTGAAGCCGGTGGGGCTGACGATGAGGGTCAGCTTATCCTCCCCTTCGCCGCAGCTGATCTTCCACTTCTCGGGCAGACGGCGGCGATACTCCCACTCACCACCGCCCTGATTGGAGCGGTGGTAGACGGCGTCTGCCTTGGCCCAGAGAGGACTTTGCTGGGGCGTCTTCCACACCACCTGCGGGTCAGGCCGGACCAGCAGCGTCTCACCCCAGCGTTCCAGCCGGTTGCCGTCGGTGGCATCCAGCAGCTCGTAGTCTTTCCATGTATCTGCAGGGCGCATATGCGTCCTCCTTCCTGCTTTTTGTCTGTAGCTTAACCCTCGAGCCCCTCGAGGATGCGCTTGTTGATCTTCTCCACGATGCGCTTGGCGCAGCAATCGATGGCCTCGAGGTCCTGACCCTCCACCATGACGCGGATCTTCGGTTCGGTGCCGGACACCCGCACCAGCACGCGGCCCATGCCCATCAGCTTCTGCTCCTCGTTCTCGATGAAACCGGCCAGCACCTCGTCCGCCTTGTAGGCAGCCTTCTGGGCAGCATTGGCCACGACATTCACCAGCACCTGCGGGTACTGGGCATAGATGCCGTTCAGCTCGCTCATCTTCTTGCCGCTCTCGGCCAGCAGCCTGAGCAGCTTGCCTGCGGTCAGCTCGCCGTCGCCGGTGGTGGCGTGGTGGAGCAGGATGACGTGGCCGCTCTGCTCGCCGCCGATGGCGTAGCCGTTCTCCCGCATATTCTCGAGGACGTAGCGGTCGCCTACGGCGGTCTTTTCGGTGTTGATGCCCTGAGACTCCATATACTTGACGAAGCCGAGGTTGGACATGACCGTAACGACAGCGGTGTTGCCGTCCAGACGGCCCTTATCCTTCATCGCCATCGCCAGCAGGGCGATGATCTTGTCGCCGTCAAGCTCCTGCCCCTTCTCGTCGCAGGCGAGGCAGCGGTCGGCGTCGCCGTCAAAGGCGATGCCGCAGTCGAAGCCGCCCTCGACGACAGCCTTTTCCAGATTGTCCAGATGGGTGCTGCCCACACCGGCGTTGATGTTCCTGCCGTCGGGGCTGACGCCGAGGAAGGTGCACTTTGCGCCCAGACGGGGGAACAGCTGCCGGGCCACCTCGGCGGACGCGCCGTTGGCGCAGTCGATACAGACGTTCAGGCCCGACAGGTCGCCGCCGATGGACTCATACAGATGCTCGACGTAGTCCTTGATGCCGTCGATGCGGCAGGTCACACGGCCCACACCGTCGCCGGTGGCCAGCGGGATGCCCGCACACTTGTCGTCGATGTGTGCCTCGATCTCCTCTTCCACATCGTCCGGCAGCTTGTAGCCGGTCCCGGCGAAGATCTTGATGCCGTTGAACTCCATCGGGTTGTGGGAGGCCGAGATGACGACACCGGCGTCGGCGTTGTACTTGCGCACCAGATAGGCTACGGCGGGGGTGGGCACGACGCCCAGACTCTCGACGTCCGCGCCCACACTGCACAGGCCGGCCGTCAGGGCAGCTTCCAGCATATCGCCGGACTGGCGGGTGTCCTTGCCGATGAGGATGTGGGGCTTGTGGCCGGTGCTGCTGGTCAGCACGGCGGCAGCGCCGCGTCCGATGAGCATCGCCATCTCACAGGTCAGATCTGCACCGGCCACGCCGCGCACACCATCGGTACCAAAATACTTTCCCATAGTAAATACCTCGCTTAAAATAAGCTCTGTTGTCCATTGTCCTCGGCGCTGCCGCTCTCAGGCGCTTTCAGGCCGAGGTGTTCGTAAGCAAGCCGGGTGGCGCAGCGGCCCCGCGGCGTCCGGGTCAGGAAGCCCATCTGCATCAGATACGGCTCGCACAGGTCTTCCAGCGTCACAGCCTCCTCGCCGAGGGCAGCGGCCAGCGTTTCCAGACCCACCGGCCCGCCGCTGTACATCTCGATGATGGCGCGCAGCAGGCTGCGGTCCAGTTCGTCCAGACCCAGTGTGTCCACGTCCATCCGCTTGAGGCTCAGCAGCGCCACTTCCTGATCGATGACGCCGTCGCCCAGCACCGTGGCAAAGTCGCGGACCCGCTTCAGGAAGCGGTTCGCCACGCGGGGCGTGCCCCGGCTGCACTTTGCCAGCTCGTAAGCGCCCTCGGGGGTGATGGGCTGGTCAAGGATGCCTGCCGACCGGATGATGATGCGGCTCAACTCATCGGGGCTGTAAAGCTCCAGCTTGAGCAGCACGCCGAAGCGGTCCCGCAGCGGGCCGGTGATCTGGCCCGCGCGGGTGGTCGCGCCCACCAGCGTGAAGCGGGGCAGATTGATGCGGATGCTCTGGGCGCTGGGGCCTTTTCCGATCATGATGTCCAGCGCGTAATCCTCCAGCGCCGGGTAGAGCACCTCTTCCACCTGCCGGGAAAGGCGGTGGATCTCGTCGATAAAGAGGACGTCGCCCTCCTGCAGATTGGTCAGCAGGGCGGCGAGGTCGCCGGGCTTCTCGATGGCCGGGCCGCTGGTGATGCGGATCTGCACCCCCATCTCGTTGGCGATGATGCCGGCCAGCGTCGTCTTGCCCAGACCCGGCGGGCCATAGAGCAGGATGTGATCCATCGGCTCGCCCCGGCGCTTGGCCGCTTCGAGATAGATCTTCAGGTTCTGCTTGACCTTTTCCTGTCCGATGTAGTCTTCGAGGTGCTGGGGGCGGAGGTTGTTTTCCTCGCTGTCCGCCGCCGTCATCCCGGGCTGCATCATTTTTGCGCCGTAGAGCGCGGTTTCGTCCTGCATCGTTTACCTCCTGCCCGCCATGCTGCGCAGCGCCAGCTTGATGATCTCTTCCACGGGGAGCGTGCCGTCGATCTTGGAGACGGCCAGCGCGGCCTCGCTTTGGCTGTAGCCCAGCGACACCAGCGCGGCGATGGCCTGCCCTGCCCCCTGCGCAGCGGCGGTATCCGCAGCCGCGCCTGCTACGTTCTCAAGGTCGATGCCGCCTGCAAAGCCCTTGGCCACCTTATCCTTCAGCTCCAGCACGATGCGCTGGGCCAGCTTCGGGCCGACGCCGGACGCAGCCTTGAACGCCTTGTGGTCGCCCGCCGAGATGGCCAGCGCCACACGGTCCGGCTCCATGACGCTCAGGATGGCCAGACCCACCTTCGCGCCCACGCCCGACACCGAGGTGAGCAGCTCAAAGCAGGCCTGCTGCTCCTCGCTGGCAAAGCCGTAGAGGCTGACGTCGTTCTCCGTGACGCTCATCACGGTGTAGATGGTGGCCTCCTTGCCCACGCCGGGCAGCGCACCGGCCACGCTGGCCGGGCACTGGGCGTAGTACCCCACGCCGCCGCAGCAGATGACCACAGCGTTCAGGGTCTTTTTGATGATCTTTCCGGTTAAGCTGTATATCATAATAGCCCTCTCAGTCAATGCCTGCCGGCATTGCCAGCTCTCCCATAGGGAGAGCCACTGGCGTGCCGGGCAGGTCTATCGGATACGAGAAAGTTTTATTGTTTCGGAAACTATAGTGCCCTGCTGTCAAGGGCAGCTCAGATAGGGCCGGGCACTCTCCGCACGAAGCGGTTGAGCTGGCTGCCGTTGGTGTGGCAGAAGGTAATGGCCATCGCCAGCGCGTCGGCGGTATCGTCGGGCTTGGGGATGGCGGGCAGGTGCAGCAGAACGCGGGTCATCTCCTGCACCTGCTTTTTCACGGCCTTGCCGTAGCCGGTAACGGCCTGCTTGACCTGCATGGGGGTGTACTCGTAGATGGGAAGCCCCGCCTGCGCCGCCGCCAGCAGGATGACGCCGCGCGCCTCGGCCACGCCGATGACGGTGGTCTGGTTGTGCTGGTAGAACAGCTTTTCGATGGCCAGCGCCTCTGGCCGTGTCTGCTCGATGACCTCCCGGATGCCTGCATACACCTCATCCAGCCGCCGCTCGAACGGCACACCGGCGTCCGTGCACACCGCGCCGAAATCCACCGGTGCAAAGCGGTTTCCCGCATAGTCCACCACGCCCCAGCCCACGATCGCGTAGCCCGGGTCGATGCCCAATACTCTCATTCTGCGATACCTTTCCTATTGTAATCATCTTATTATAGCACAGCTATAAAAAAGGGGCAACGATAACCTTTTCGCTTCCCCTGCCTGCGGCAGAAAGATTTTTTGGAGATTTTTGCAAAAAAGGCTTGATTTTTATTCCATCCTATGCTATCATAATTGAGCTGACTACAGCAAAATAGAATATGGACGGTTAGCTCAGCTGGTAGAGCATCTGCTTGACGTGCAGGAGGTCACAGGTTCGAGTCCTGTACCGTCCACCATACAGTTCGTACTCGAACCCGATTCTCTATGAGAAAGGGTTCGGGTACGCTTTTTGTTTACAGGAGGTTTTGAGAAAGGGCTACTCGGCCCATAAGCCGGAATGTGAAAGGATGAGAAGATGACCTTTTTAGAAACAAATCGGCTCAGACTAAGAAATGTAAGTCCTAAAGATGCGATTCAGATGGTTGATTATCGAAATAACGAGCGATGCTCGAAATATCAACGAGGCCAGACGAAAGATTATAAGGATATTGTTACTTTGATCGAGCGTAATAAAGACAATGCCCTGAATATCGCATCGCCGACTATGATTAGTGTTGCATTAAGAGAAACGGATGTCATGATTGGCGAAATCGTCGTTATGCCTAACGAGGGCACAATTTCTTTAGGGTACACATTTTCTTATAAAGTTCACCGAAACGGTTACGCCTATGAAGCCTTGTCCTCTTTAATTGAGTATTTACACAAGCACTATCCTCAGTGGGATTTTATCTGTTTTACTGAAAGAGAGAACATTCCAAGTATGAGCCTTTTGAAGAAGCTGGGATATACGAATTTGGGTTATCTGCCGTCAAAGAATTCTCAAGTATTTGGAAAGTGGCTTCGCCAGGACACATTAGAAGAAATCACAAGTGCGGTTCGATAACTCCTAGTTTATCGCAACCTCAGAAGCAGGGTTTGGGGCACCGCACGCCCCAACAAGAAGCTGTTCCAAAGGGAGCAAGAATTTTCAACAACTGAAAATTTGTGGCCACGGGACGATTCTTGCTCTCACCGTCAGAATCATCCGCCTTGCACTCGTAGTCATTTTGTGATACAATTATCCCGATAGGAGGTGTCTCGTATGATGCAGACATTCGTTCGCCCTTCCCGGGATCTGCGCAACCATTACGCCGAAATTTCGGAGATGCTCAAAGACCACGACCATGTGATCATCACGAATCATGGCCGTGGAGAATCAGTTCTCATCAACATTGAGGACTACGCCAAGTACGAAGAGTTTTTGCACCAGCGGTATGTTGCCGAGGCACTTGCCAAGGCAAAGCAGCAGGCGGCAGACCCCGACACGCAGTGGGCAGACCACGAGAGCGTATGGGAGACGCTAGGCAAGCAGTATGACGTATAAAATTAAATATCTGCCCCTTGCTGTGCAAGATTTGAACGAGATTGCCCGGTATCTGTCTGGCTTTTACCCTAAAACGGCCCGCCGCGTACTGAAAGAGCTGCGGGAGAAGATCACCAAATTAGGCGATACTCCAAAAATGTACGAGGTCTACCGCCTTGACCCTGCTTATCGCAGGATGGTCGTTGACCAGTATCTGGTATTCTACCGCGTCACCGATGAAAACAAGATTGTGGAGATTCACCGTGTGCTGCGAGGTGCTTGGAATCTGCCGCAGTATCTGGAATAAATTCAGGTTCGAGTGCTGTGGACAATGCTCCACCACAAAAATCCCGAGTCATTCGACCCGGGATTTTTTTCGTAGTCAGAGCCGCCCTATCCAAACCGCCAGTTTTCCGTGCCGGGGGTGCAAAATCTTGGCCAGAATTGCCGTTGCACCGCCGTGGCTTTTGGATTATACTGTTGACTTGTATTCCATGATGTAATCTCTCGTTTCTTTCAAGCCAAAGGAGGCATCCCTACGAACTATCTGTTTCAATTCACGCGCATCCTCGCGTTCTGTTTTCTGGGCGAGATCTGTCACGCCCTGCTGCCCCTCCCCGTCCCGGCCAGCGTCTACGGCCTGCTGCTGTTACTGGCGGCGCTCCGCCTCGGCATCGTGAAGCTCGAGCAGGTCAAGGAGGTGGGGCTGTTCCTCACCGGCATCTTCCCGCTGCTATTCGTGCCCGCCGCTGCGGGCGTCATGGAGCTCTGGGCCGAGATGGGCGCGATGCTGCTGCCCATCCTCATCGCCATCGTGCCGGTGACGGTGCTCGTGCTTGTGAGCGCAGGCCGCACCACGCAGGCCCTCACCAGCCGCCGCGCTGCAAAAAAGGAGGTCGAACATGACTGAACTGCTGAACGGATTTCTCTCCGGTTCCGCCGCGTGGGGCGTGCTGCTGACGCTGGCCGCCTTCGCACTGGGCACCCTCATCAACAAGACCACCGGCAAGGCCATCTTCAATCCGCTGCTGCTGGGCAGCATCTTTGTCATCCTCTTTCTGAGCCTGCTGAACATCTCCTACGCCGACTACAAGGCCAGTGCCGCGCCGGTGAATTACCTGCTGCTGCCGGCCACCATCAGCCTCGCCATCCCGCTGTATGAAAAGTGGGACCTGCTGAAGGAGAATGCCGCCGCCATCATCGCGGGCATCTCGGTGGGCACGCTGGTCAGCCTTGGCAGCGTGCTGGCGCTGGCACTGGCTATGGGCCTCACCCGGGAACAGTACGCCACCCTCCTGCCCAAGTCGGTCACGACGGCTATCAGCATGGATGTCGCCGCCGAGCTGGGCGGCATCGCGGCCCTGACCGGTGCCGTCGTCATCCTCACCGGCATCGCGGGCAACCTGCTGGCCGAGGTGATCTGCAAAGCCTTCCACATCACCGACCCCATCGCCAAGGGCATCGGCATCGGCACCTCGGCCCATGCCGTGGGCACCAGCAAGGCCCTTCAGATGGGCGAGGTCGAGGGCGCGATGAGCGGCCTGTCCATCGCGGTGGCCGGCGTCCTCACTGCTGTGCTCTGCCCCTTCTTTGTCAGCTTTATCCAGTAAACCGCAAAAAAAAAACAAGTCCTCTGTGCCTGTTGTGGTACAGAGGACTTGTTTTTTTATCATGCATCCCGCTGGCGGGCCGCTTCTTCGATGACTCTGACCGCCTTTTCGTGGATGGCCAGAGGCTCTGCGGCCGGGCGGGCCAGACAGTAGCCCTGCAGAAGGTCCACGCCCATCTCCAACACCCTGCGCAGGTCATCCATCGTCTCCACGCCCTCGGCCAGCACCTGCACGCCGCGGGGGCGGGCATAGTCGATGAGGGCCTTGAGGAACTGCTGCTTGTCGGGGTCGGCATCAATGCCCCGGATGATGGCGATGTCCACCTTGACATAGCGGGGCGCGATGGTCAACAGGCTGCTGCCGTTGCTGTAGCCGCTGCCGTAGTCGTCCAGCGCAAAGACGGCGGGCGCACCGGTGGCATTCCGCTTCCGCTCCAGCGCCTGTTCGTCCATCTCCTCCTCCTCGGTGATCTCCACCACCAGCTTCGAGAGGATGGCTTTGTGGGCCGCACGGAAGTGCGCCCAATCCTCATCGTTCAGGCTGACGCTGGCGATGCTGTTGACGAAGACGAGGGCATCCGGCTCCACCTTGCCCGCCGCTTCCAGCGCTTCATAGCACTCGCAGGCGCGGAACAGGGTCAGCTTCTCGATGTCATACAGCCGCCCCATCTCGCTGGCCAGCTCCATCACCCTCTGGGGAGAGCTCAGGGCGGGCAGCCGGGGCCGCATCAGGGCCTCATAAGCCGCCACATGGCCGTCCCGGGCCGAGAAGATGGGCTGGAAGTAGTAGTCCACCTGCCGCTCCCGGACAAGGATCTCGAAGTCGCTGCGCTGCTTCATTGCGTAGATGCCGTCGCGGTAGTGCTCCATGTTGAACTCCCGGACTTCGCCCTTGGTGGAGTGCTTGACCTCGTACATCGCAAAATCGGCGTATCGCTTGAGGGTGTCGAGGTCGGCTGCATCGTCGGGATACCATGCTACGCCGCCGGACATCCGGATGCACAGTTTCTTGCCGTCCGGCAGGGTGGCGCTGCTCCGGGCAAAGCCCTCTTCCAACTTCCGGATGTCCTTCCGCACGGCCTCCTTCGTCTCATAGCCGTAGAACAGCAGCAGGAACTCATCGCCGGAGAGCCGCGCCACCACGGTGCCGCCGGGCACGCCCTGCTGCAGGCTGTGGGCCGTCTTGCGCAGATAGATGTCGCCCCAGTCGTGGCCGTAGGTATCATTGATGGTCTTGAGGTTATCGAGGTCCGTCATCATCAGGGCCGCACAGCGCATCATTCTGGGCTTCTCGAACAGCTCGCCGCAGACCCGGAAGAAGGCCTGACGACTGTACAGCCCGGTAAGGGCGTCGTAATCGCGCTCGTGCTCGATGCGGCTGCGCTCGGCTACGGCTGCTTTGTAGTTGTCGGTGCTCAGGGTCACGATGGCGTCGGCCAGCCTGTCCAGCTCCCGGATGCCGGTGCGGGAGAACTCCGGGACGGCCTGATGCCGCTCCTGCGCATCCGCCAGCTCCTTCGAGAGCTGAGCGACCGGCTGGGCCAGACCGATGCTGACGAAGAATGCGCAGCCCAGACCAAAGCCCAGCGTCAGCAGGATCGCAAAGCTCACGAGATTCGTCACCGACTGGGAGAAGCGGAAGAGGTCGTTCCTTCCCACCACGCCGATAAGCAGCCGCCGTTCGCCCGAGAAGGGGGCGTTGCGGTTGTAGAGGCTGATCTGGCGGATGCTGGCGACCTGATTGGCACCGCCGCTCGGATAATGCCAGTAGCCCTTGGCGCGGTGGAGGGTCAGCTCCCATCCTTCCTTCTGCAGCGCGGCCGTCTGCTCGCCGGTGTTGGCGGTGACATGGATCTGCAGCTCCTCGCCCCGCAGGTCGGAAGTCGTGGAGGCCAGCAGATAGCTTCCGTGGTTGTCGTTCTGCAATTCGTCCCACGGGAGCTTGGTGTCCATATAGCTTTCCAGCATCTCGATGCCCAGAACGCCGTACACCGTGCCGTCGTCCAAAATCAGAGGCTGCGCGTAGGCGATGGCCTCCCGGTCATCGCCCAGCAGCGTATAGGGCAGGGTCGTCCAGCGGCCATAATCCGCCGCAGCTCCGGTCTGCTCCCCGCTCTCATAGGCAGCTTGGAAGGGCCGGACATAAAAGGCATCCTCTTCCCCCTCCAGATACTGCTGCGCAGGCGTCCACGCCTTGTCCGTAGTGATGCCGAAGGCCTGCACCAGCTCTGCCGGAGCGCGCTCAAACATCACGTCGGAGTTGTCCGCCGAGGAGGCGGCTTCTGGGTCGAGGTCCCGCAGATAGACGCAGGGCAGCCGGTCGCCGGAGGTGCGGTCTGTAAAGTCGTGGGTGTTCAGGATGAGGAAGACGCCGCTGACCTGCTTGGCGCGGAGCGCCTTGAGCAGCCTCGGAGCGGCCGCTTCCAGCAGGGGCAGGCTCTCACCGCCGGTAGAATCCAGCGTATCGAGGGAGATCGTCCCCTCGTCCAGCATCTGCCGAGCCGTATCGTTGATAAAGCTCGAAAGCTCCGTCAGGTCCTGTGCCTGCTGGAGCTGGGTCTCAATATACCGGGCACGGTTCTCCACCTGCTTGTCGAGGATGTCCACCGCGTTCTCATCCAGTCGGAGGGTGACGCCGCTGACCCCAATGGCCGAGGCCATCAGCATGACCATGATGACCAGCATGACCATCAGCGCCGCAAAGATGGTGTGTTCTTTTCCTTTTGCTTCATCTCGCATCAGAAGCTTCATGGTCTCTCCCTTCTTTCACTTGTCCACTCGTCTTTGTGCCGTCTCAGCCCTCGTACTGGCGCAGGGCATCGCAGAGGCTCTGATACCATGCCTCGAAATACTCATCGGTCATAAACTCCGCCTCAGCGTCGGCCACGCTCTCGCCTGCGGCGATGCGCGCGACGACGGTGGCACGGTCAGCCTCCGCAAGGTCGCTCATGCTGTAGGTCAGGGTGTCGCGGGCCTTGGTGCCGCCCTCAAAGGCGCGGGGCGTGTACATCTCGCTGCTGTTCACGGTATCGACGGCCTGCGTCAGGATGTTCTCCATGTTTCCGGTCAGGATGAGGCCGCTGCTGCGGATGGCGTCCATCTCATTGGCGGCGTGGGTCACGGGCAGATAGCCGGAGCCTACCGCAAAGGCAATATTATTCTCCGGCTGGGTCAGCCACTTGAGGAAGACCACGCTGGCTGCCTCCTCGGCGTCGGTGGTCTTTGCCACGGCCATACCGGCCCCCTGCTGGACCGCGAATTTCTCGCCGTCGGCAAAATGGGGCGCAGGCAGGACTTTCAGGGCGATGCTGTGGCTCTCGGTGTCGCTCAGCATTACCCGAGACGGAAAATAGGTGGCGCTGGAGCTGGAGCCGACGTAGGCCAGAATGTTGCCGATCTTAATGTCGTCGCTGCGGAAGCGGCCGCTGGCGGAGAACCAGCCCTTGACGTAGGGCACATAGTAGTTGTCCCACAGCCTGCGGGCGGTGGCCTCGGTCAGCTCCACGGTCATCCTGCCGCCCTTGACGTCGAAGAGGGTGTCTCCCAGCTCCTTTGCGCCGATGAGCATATAGTTCGCCATCGCGTCGCGGCCAAACAGGGCCTTGCCGTCGTCGGGCGTTTCGGTCTGGGCGTCCGTCCAGTTGTAGTAGGCTTCGGCAGTCCCGACCAGACCCTCGATGGTCTTAAGGTCGGCGTACTCTGCGCCGGTGGCATCGGCAAAGGTCTGCCAGTCGGTGTCGTTCAGGAACAAAAGCTCCACAGACTTTGCCACCGGGAATATTTTGATGCTGCCGTCGTCGTTGAAGTCGCCCTCGGTCAGGTAGCTCCCGATGTAGGCCGCCCTCTCCTCGTCGGTGAAGTAGGGCGCAAGGTCCACCAGCTCGCTCATCTGGTCCATCGCATAGGCGGTGTCCGCGTAGGCCATGAAGATGTTGGGCATCTCCTCTGCGCCCACCTTGCCCTGTGCCGAGGCCATCACCTGTGCCTCAAGGTCATTGACATTGCCCTGACTGCAGTTTTCCACGGTGATGTTCTGTTCCTTGCCGACGGTCGCATTGAACTCTTCGACCAATCTGTTGAAGCTTTCCAGCTGGTCGCCGTTGTAGTACGTCCAGACGGTCAGCTGCACCGGCTCGACATCTGCCGGTCCGCCGCTCTGCGAAGCCCCGCAGCCTGCGAGGCTGAGCACCAGCGCTGCAGCTGCTGCGAATGCTCCCAGTCGGTGCATCCAGTTTCGTTTCATCATCTTCGTTCTCTCCATCATGCAGCTGTATTTTTCTCCAAAGATACCTTTATCATACCATTACCCGGCAGAGCCTGTAAACATTTTTCGATAAAATCAGCAATATTACAACATCCCTCCCCCGCTTTCTTTTCCATAAAAAAGCAGGGCAGGCCCGCGCCGCCCAAAGCTACCAGCTTCTGGCAAAAGCGCAGGCTTGCCCTGCATTTGGTTCTTCTCTTACAGCTTGCTCAGCTGGGGACCCTGAGCGGTATCCTTGACGGCCCAGCCCATCTCGGTCAGCTGGGCGCGGATGGCGTCGGCAGAGGCCCAGTCCTTCGCCTTCTTGGCGGCGGCACGCTTCTCCACCAGCTCCGTCACTTCGGCGGGCACCTCGTCCTTCTTGCGGTTGTACATCAGGCCCAGCACGCCGGTGATCTCGTCGAAGGCGGCAGCGCCGGCCTCGAGAGCGGCCTTGCTGGAAGCGGCGGACAGGGTGTTGATGTCCTTCACGAGGTCGAAGACTGCGGCCAGTGCATCGGGGGTGTTCAGGTCGTCGTCCATCGCGGTGCAGAACTTGCGCTTGGCCTCCTCGGCCTTCTCCTTCAGGCTCTCGTCGGTGCCGAACTCGGCCTTGCTGAGGGCGAAGTCGAGGTTCTCGCGGCAGGTATAGAGGCGCTCGAGGCTGTTCTTGCAGCTCTCGATGAGGTCCACCGTGTAGTTCAGCGGCATCCGGTAGCCGGCGGTCAGCATGAAGTAGCGGATCGGCTCGTAGCCGTAGAGGTCTGCCACATCGCGGACGGTGAAGAAGTTGTGCAGGCTCTTAGACATCTTCTGATTGTCCACGTTGATGAAGCCGTTGTGCATCCAGTAGCGGGCGAAGGTGCAGCCGTTGGCGCACTCGCTCTGGGCGATCTCATTCTCGTGGTGGGGGAAGATGAGGTCCTGACCGCCGCAGTGGAGGTCGATGGTCTTGCCCAGATGGGTGCGGCTCATGGCGCTGCACTCGATGTGCCAGCCCGGGCGGCCCATGCCGTAAGGGCTTTCCCACGCAGGCTCGCCGGGCTTTGCAGCCTTCCAGACCGCAAAGTCGGCGGGGTCTTCCTTCAGGTCGTCTTCCATCTGGCTGCGCAGCTCACGGTTGCCGCTCTCGAGGTCGTCCAGCTTGAGGTGGCTCAGCTTGCCGTACTCGGGGTCGCTCTTGACCCGGAAATAGACGTCGCCGTTCTTGGCAACGTAGGCGTGGCCGCTCTCGATGAGGTCCTTCACGATGTCCAAAATCTGCTGGATGTGCTCGGTGGCGCGGGGCTGGACGGTGGGCTTTTTGCAGTTGAGACCGGCGGCGTCCTTGAGGTACTCGGCCTCGAAGCGCTGGGCGACCTCCTTCATGGAGGTGCCCTCTTCCTGTCCCTTTTTGATGAGCTTATCGTCGATGTCGGTGATGTTGGAGACGTAGATGACCTTGTTGCCGCGGTACTCGAGGTAGCGGCGCAGGGTATCGAAGACGATGAGCGGGCGGGCGTTGCCGATGTGGATATAGTTGTAGACGGTGGGGCCGCAGACGTAGATGCGGTACTCGCCGGGCACCTGCGGCACGAACTCTTCCTTCTGGCGGGTCAGGGTGTTGAAGATCTGCATAGCTGAAATACTCCTTCTTGTGGGACAGGCCGGAGCCGCGATGCCCTCTTGCCTGAAAAAGCAAAAGCCTCCAACGCTGCGCCAAAAGGCACAGCATCGAAGGCGGTTCTTTTTCAAGATCGCGGTTCCACTCCGGTTTGTCGCTCAGGGCCGGTAACGGCGGCCATCCGCACTGCGATACTCAAATTTCCCGCAGCGTGCTGCCCGGGCGCACTTCACACAGCGGTCTGCAAACAGGCTTTCAGCCAACGGCCCGTTTTCTCTGCCCAGACGATGCGGCGCTACTCTGCCCGGATAAACGCATTTATCCTTTTACAGTTTTATTATAATAGCCGCCGGGGCGTAAGTCAAGCGTTTGACTCCCTCTCCCGGCTGTGCTACACTGGGCAAAAACACAGACCGGAGGTTTTTTGTCATGCAGCTCCTCACCGAACGCCTTTTCCTCATCCCCCTGCGTCCGGACGGGATGCGCGCCCTTCTGGCCCGCACCACCGACCCGGAGCTTGTCCAGCCCTACACCGATATGCTGGACCTTTCACTCGCCCACCCCGATCAGTGGGTCTGGTACACCGCATGGGGCCTCTATCAGAATGACTCCGGCGACTGGGTGGGCGACCTCTGCTTCAAGGGCCTGCCCGAAAATGGCCACCCCGAGATCGGCTACGGCCTCCTGCCGGAGTACGAGCATCAGGGCTATGCCACCGAGGCCGTCCGCGCCGCCTGCCGCTGGGCCTTCGGCCAGCCCGGCGTCACCGCCGTCGAGGCCGAGACCGACCCCGGCAACACCGCCTCGCAGGCTGTCCTCCGCCGGGTGGGCTTCGTGCCCACGGGAACGATGGGCGAGGAAGGACCGAGGTTTATTCTGCGCAAAAAGGCCTGACCGCGCTGCAAAATCAGCGCTTTCCCCTTTACATCTCCCCCGACTTGTGCCATAATTTACTTTATTAAAGGGAAGCTGTCCCCGGCGCGGCATTTCGGCGGCGCAGGGCAGCAGAGAGGGGTAAACTGCCATGAGCAAGATCATCATTCCGGCAAACTACACGCCCGCGCTGAACCTGTACGACACCCAGCGCGCCATCGGCACGGTGAAGCGGCTGTTCGCCGACACCCTGTGCGCCACGCTGAACCTCTACCGCGTGTCGGCACCGCTCTTTGTCGAGGCCTCCACCGGCCTGAACGACGACCTGAACGGCGTCGAGCGGAAAGTCACCTTCGACACCAAGGACAGCGGCATCGAGGTTCAGGTGGTCCAGTCGCTGGCCAAGTGGAAGCGCAAAGCCCTGAAGGACTACGGCTTCCGGGTCGGCAAAGGCCTCTACTGCGACATGAACGCCATCCGCCGCGACGAGGACATGGACAACCTCCACTCCATTTATGTGGACCAGTGGGACTGGGAGAAGGTCATCCGCGAAGAGGACCGGAACGAGACGTACCTGAAGAACGTCGTGCGCTCCATCGTGTCGGCGGTCTGCGCCACCGAGATGAACCTGCACGCCATGTTCCCCCAGCTGCAGGACCTGCCGCTCCACACCCCCAACGTCACCTTCATCACCTCACAGGAGCTGGAGGATAAGTACCCCGACCTGACCCCGAAGGAGCGGGAGAACGCCTTCGTCAAGGAGAACGGCACCACCTTCCTGATGAAGATCGGCGCCCCCCTCAAGAGCGGCAAGCCCCACGATGGCCGTGCACCCGACTACGACGACTGGGATCTGAACGGCGACCTGCTGTTCTGGAATGAGCCGCTGCAGTGCAGCTATGAGCTGAGCAGCATGGGCATCCGCGTCAGCCCCGAGAGCATGGACCGCCAGCTCACCGCCGCAGGCTGCGACGACCGCCGCACGCTCCCCTTCCACAAGGCTGTGCTGAACGGCGAGCTGCCCTACACCATCGGCGGCGGCATCGGCCAGAGCCGTCTGTGTATGCTGCTGCTGGGCAGCGCCCACATCGGTGAGGTCCAGGCCAGCGTCTGGGACGCCGCCACCCGCGAAGCCTGCGAAAAGGCAGGGATCCCGCTGCTGTAAGGCTTTTGTGGCTGGAGAGGCCAAAAAGGCCGCTGTACCTACAGACAAGGTACAGCGGCCTTTTCTTATGTCCGGAATTTCAAGCCCACTTTGCTCTTCTTTCCGTTGCCGCCCAGCCACCAGAGCAGGAAGGCATACAGAAGGTCTGTCCCAAGGATGATGGCGAACCATGTCAGCGTCTCCGGGATGGTCTGGTCATACACCCGCATAAAGGGATAGGGGCCGTCAATGGTCCCTGTAATATTCCCGTGCAGATCATACAGACCGTATAGGACGGTCGGGACCAGCGCCCACCAGACCTGTCCCAGCGGCAGGCGGGGCAGACGCTCGAAGAGCACCAGCGACAGGATGGCCAGCACCGGGTTGAGGAAGTGATGGTAGAGCATCGAGTCGGTGAAGAGCATGATGTACCAGCCATTGCCGTCCTCGTACATGGGGGCCAGAATGATGACCACCGTCAGGAAGGTCATGGCAAGGCAGCTGGTGGAGATGAATTTGAGCCGCTTGAGCCAGAGGGGCAGTTCCCGCCCGGTGAAGACGCAGCCCAGCTGCCACAACCCCACCAGCAGGCAGACCGCGCCGTTGAAAATGTTGGACAGCTCGGTGTACATGGTGAACATGATGGTGCCTCCCAGCGCCCAACTCATGGGGAGGGCAATGGTCTCGAAGTACACGATGAGGAAATTCAGGGCTGCCGAAGCCAGCTTTCGCCCGACGATGAGGATGTTTTTCAGCATCTTGCGCTCTCCTACCTGTAATTATTTGCTACAATATCAAAGAAACGAGCGGTTTTTCCGCTCGTTTCTTTTTTACACCCGGTGAGGCGCTTATTTTGCCGTATTGATGAAGCTGCGGTTGTCCCACAGATACTTGATGCCGGAGATCGCGGTCACAGCGGCCACGCCCCAGCACAGCACAGAGGCCACACCTGCGCACTGCTGGCCCAGCACGTTTCCGGTCAGGGAGACCGTGAAGTAGTAGAAGAGGATGGTCAGCATCTGCAGCACGGTCTTCACCTTGCCCCACATATTGGCGGCGATGACCCGGCCATCCTTGGCACCGGCGGCTACCATGCGGAGTCCGGAGACAGCGAACTCACGGGCCAGAATGATGCAGAGCACCACGGGGCTGCATACGCCGTCCCGCATCATGTAGATGAAGGCCACTGTGGTCAGCAGCTTGTCGGCCAGCGGGTCGGCAAACTTGCCGAAATCCGTGACCATGTTCCACTTGCGGGCCAGATGGCCGTCGAGGAAATCGGTGAAGCTGGCTACGGCAAAGACAAAGCCTGCAATGAGATAGTAGCGGGGGTTGTAGCTCGGCGTGATATACTGGCCGAGAGAGACGAAGATCATGAACACCGGCACCAGCAGAATACGGGTCAGGGTGAGCTTATTGGGCAGATTCATACAGAATTATCCTCCAATCTGTTATTTTACGACAGTACCATACAAATCGTAAAGGTCGCTGTCCTCCACCAGCACGTCATAGAACTCGCCGGGGTAGAGCGGCTCTTCGCTGGACACGCAGACATTGCCGTCCACCTCGGGGGCGTCGGCGGCGGTGCGGCAGAGGTAGAGGCCGCTCTCGTCATCCACGCCGTCGCAGAGGACGCGGACGGTCTGGCCCACCTTTGCGGCCTGCTTCTGGGCCATGATGCCGGTCTGGATCTGCATCACCAGCTCGGCGCGCCTGTCCTTGACCTCCTGCTCGATCTGACCGTCCATCTTGGCGGCGACGGTGTTCTCCTCGGCGGAGTAGGCAAAGCAGCCCAGACGGTCGAACTGCACCTCTTTCACAAAGCTGCACAAGTCCTCGAACTGCTCCTCTGTCTCGCCGGGGAAGCCCGCGATGAGGGTCGTGCGGAGGGTGATGTCCGGGATCTCACGGCGCAGCTTGCCGATGACCTCCAGCAGCTCGGCGCGGGTAGAGCGGCGGTTCATGTTCTTGAGGATGGTGTCGTTGCAGTGCTGGATGGGCAGGTCGAGGTAGGGCAGGACCTTCTCGTTCCGCTTCATGGCAGCGATGAACTCGTCGGTGATGCGCTCAGGGTAGGCGTACATAATGCGGATCCACTGGATGCCGTCGATCCGGTTCAGCTTGTCCAGCAGCTCACAGATGCTGCCCGGCTTGCCCCAGTCCTCGCCGTAGGCGGTGGGGTCCTGTGCCACGATGATAAGCTCCTTGACGCCCTCACCGGCCAGCCAGCGGGCCTCTGCCACACAGTCGGCCATCTCACGGCTGCGCAGCGGGCCGCGGATGCCGGGGATGGCGCAGTAGTGGCAGCGGTTGTTGCAGCCCTCGGCGATCTTTAAGTACGCATAGTGGGCGGGCGTGCCGATGACGCGCTTGCCGCCCAGCGGGAAGTCCTTTTTGAGGCCGTAGCTCTCCAGATGCTCTTCGCCGCTGAACAGGCGGGCCACGATGGAGTCGATGGCCTTATTAGAGGCGCAGCCGACCACGGCGTCCACCTCGGGGATCTCCTCCTCGATTTGGCTCCGGTAGCGCTCGGCCAGACAGCCGGTGACGACCACCTTCAGGTTCGGGTTCACCTGCTTGTAGGAGCAGGCCTCGAGGATATTTTCAATGGCCTCAGTCTTGGCACTCTCGATGAATCCGCAGGTGTTGACGAGGATGACGTCCGCCTCGCCGAGGTCGGCCACCGTCTCGTGGCCCGCAGACAACAGGATGTGGACCATGACGTCCAGATCGACCTGATTTTTCGGGCATCCAAGGGAAATACACGCAATTTTCATTCGGATAATACTCTCTTTCTCTCTTGAGGGTCTGTTATAACGACTTGATGTGGGGTTGTTTTTTAGCTGGCTTGCGCGCTGGTGGCGCGGGGGATGTTTTTTCTTTTGGTTAAGCGGTTTGCGCTCCGCGCGGGCCAGAGGCAGGGAGGGGTGTTTCGACTCCCCCCTCCCTACCTCTGGACTCCACTCTCCCCGCAACGAGTTAAGGGCTGCTCGCCCTTAACAATTCCAATGTGGAAGTCGAAACGGAAAAAAGCTAGCCGCTGCGCTTAACGCTTTTTTCTCGTTTCTCCCATTTGCTGCTTCGCAGCAGACTTTACGCCCTTGCAGAACGTGAAGTCCTGCGAAAGCGTAACACCATCGGCGGAGCCGTAAACCGGAGAAGTACAAAAAATGCGTTTAGCGAAGCGGCTAGCATTTTTGTGCTTCGACAACTCCTTTGGGGTCTGAAAGGGGCGAGCAGCCCCTTTCTCGTGGATCCAGCGCGTCGAAATCGCTGGTGCTTTTCTGGTTCTCTTTTGGCACGCAAAAGAGAACATTAGCCTTAATGAAAGAGCGATTTGACCCGCGCACAGGCGCGCACGCCTGCTTAAAAAGAACTAATCGTCCCCCTCTGCTCTCTTTATCGCCTCTTTGATGACCGGATACGCAAACCCCCGCCGGGCCAGCGCAGCCACAACAAGGTCTTTCCGCCCTGCGGCCAGCTTGCCGCGATACCGCCCCTCCACGAGGGCGGCGGCAGCTTCCAGCTCCGGGTCTTCGCCCGCTTCATCCGGGGCATAGACCTCTTCCAGCGCAGCAGAGATCTGCTGCGCGTCCAGCCCCTTCTGCCGCAGGTTCTGTGCGGCGGCGCGGCGGCTCTTGCGGGCGGCCAGCAGGCCGTGGGCGCGGGTCAGGGCATAGCGCTCGTCGTCCACATACTGCCGCTCCACCATCTCGGCCACCACAGCGGCGGCGGTGGGCTGGGTGAAGCGCCGCCCCAGCCGCTCATAGAGCTGGCCGGACGAAAGCTCCTGCCCGGCCAGAAGCTCCATCGCACGGGCGCGGGCCTTGGCGGCGTCGGTGGATTTTTCCTCCTCGGCCAGCGGACGGCCCCTTCTCGAAAAAGCCATTTAGTCTTCCACCATGATGTCCAGCTCGCTCTCGCTGCTGCGGGCCGGTGCCTTGACGACCGGCTCCTTGGAGGCGGAAGCGGTCTCGCCGCCCTCCTCCTTGTCCACCGCAGCGGCAGCCTTGCCCACCGGACGGCGGGTGGCGTAGAGCTTATCCGCGTTGGCGCGGATCTGGCCCTCGATGTCGTTGGCGATCTCGGGGTTGTCCTTGAGGAACTGCTTGGCGTTGTCGCGGCCCTGACCCAGACGGATGTCGCCGTAGTTGAACCACGCGCCGCTCTTCTGGACGATGCCCAGCTTGACGCCCACATCCAACAGCTCGCTCATTTTGGAGATGCCCTCGCCGAACATGATGTCGAACTCGGCCTCACGGAACGGAGGCGCCACCTTGTTCTTGACGATCTTGGCGCGGGTATGGTTGCCGATAAACTGGCCGGAAGAGTCCTTCAGGCCCTCGACGCGGCGGATGTCGATGCGGACAGAGGAATAATACTTCAGTGCGCGGCCGCCGGTAGTGACTTCGGGGTTGCCGTAGACGATGCCCACCTTCTCACGCAGCTGGTTGATGAAGACGCAGACGGTGTTGGTCTTGCCGATGACGCTGGTGAGCTTGCGCATGGCCTGACTCATCAGACGTGCCTGCAGGCCGACATGGCTGTCGCCCATCTCGCCCTCGATCTCGGCGCGGGGCACCATAGCGGCCACAGAGTCCACAACGATGGCGTCGATGGCACCGGAACGCACCAGCGCCTCGCAGATCTCCATCGCCTGCTCGCCGGTGTCGGGCTGGCTGACCAGCAGCTCGTCGATGTTGACGCCCAGCGCTGAGGCATAGGCCGGGTCAAGGGCGTGCTCGACGTCGATGAAGGCCACCTCGCCGCCCTTCTTCTGGGCCTCGGCGAGGATGTGGAGGGCCAGTGTGGTCTTACCGCTGGATTCCGGTCCGAACACTTCGATGATACGACCGCGGGGCACACCGCCCACGCCCAGCGCGAGGTCGAGGCCGAGGCTGCCGGTAGAGATGGCGTCCACCTGCATGGCGGTGTTGTCGCCCAGCTTCATGATCGCGCCCTTACCAAACTGCTTTTCGATCTGGGCCAGCGCCGTTGCCAGCGCATCCTTCTTTGCGCCCGGCTCCGTCTTCTGGGTGGCGGGGGCGACATTGTTGTTCTGATTTTTTGCCATAGCGTGCTGCTCCTTTATCGCTTTACCTGCAGGGTGCAGGCTGTGCTGTACCGATTCTTTCCTCTATAGTATATCACAGATTTCAGATATGACAACAGATAGTTGTAGATATTTTTTATTTTCTCACGCTTATTTTGCTCTGCGGGCCATTACGCAGCGGTCGTTTCCGCCAAAATCCTTCCGGCAGGTGATGTCCACCCAGCCGTTTGCTTCCAGCAGGGCCTCCACAGCCTCCCTCTGCTGCCAGCCGATCTCCAGCGCCAGCGCACCGCCGGGGCGGAGGGCCTTCTGGTAGTGTTCCGCAATGGCCCTGTAAAATACGAGTCCGTCGTCCCCGGCCTCCAGCGCCATGGCAGGCTCTTTCGCCACCTCAGGCTGCAGCTCCCGCATCTCCTGCGCCGTCAGGTAGGGCGGATTGGAGACGATGAGGTCCAGCTGCCCGTCGGGCAGGGTCTGCCAGTAGGTGAAGAGGTCGCCTTCCACCGGCTCCGCAGCGCGGGCAGTCCGGAAGCCCCAGTCAAAGACCGGGGCCTCAAAGGGCGAAGCATCCAGCACATTTTCGGTGCTGCCGCCCTGCCCCTTCAGGGCCAGACGGGTGTTCTTTTCGAGGTAGGCATAGGCCTCCGGGCTTTTTTCCACGCAGGTAACGACCGCCGCCGGGCAGAGCCGCTTGACGCCGAGGCCAAGACAGCCTGTTCCGGCGCAAAGGTCCAGCACACGCGGCGTTTCCACACCTGCCAGCATCCCGGCAGCAGCTTCGGCCACCACCTCGGTGTCGGCGCGGGGGCAGAGCACCCCCGGCCCCACGGCCAGCTCAAAGTCGAGGAAGGGCCAGCTGCCGCAGAGGTACTGCAAAGGCTCCCGGGCTGCGCGGCGGAGGGTCAGCGCCTCCAGTCTGGCCGCTTCGTCGGCGTCCAGCGGGCGGTCTGTGAGCCGGGCATCGCGGCCTGTGGCCAGCCGGAACAGCTCCCGGGCGTCGAAGTCCGCATCGGGACAGCCTGCCGCCGTCAAACGCTCTTCCACTTCCCGGACGGCGGCCCGGGGCAGCATCCCTTCGCTCACCATGTTCCGTCCTCCGGCTTTTCGGGCAAAACGGGCGTCACGGCTGCAATGGCCACCTCGATCATGCTGTCGTCGGGTTCAAAGACGGTCAGCCGCTGCACCCAGAGACCGGGCTGGCGGATGATGCGGGTCGCAAGGTTATCCGAGCGGCCGCACCATTTCAGCAGCTCGTAGCTGATGCCCATGACCACGGGCAGAAGCAGCAGCTTGAAGACCACACGGAGGCTGGTGCTGCTCCACGGCAGGACACTGTAGAGAAAGACGCTGACGATGACCACCAGAATGAGGAAGCTGGTTCCGCAGCGGGGGTGGAAGCGGGTATACTTGCGGACATTCTCCACGGTCAGCTCGTCGCCGGCCTCGTAGCAGGCGATGGTCTTGTGCTCGGCACCGTGGTATTCGAAGACGCGGTGGATCTCCTTCATCTTGGAGATGGCCACCATGTAGGTCAGAAAGATGGCGACCTTGAGCAACGCTTCGAGGATGACCTTCGGCCAGCGGGTCAGGACGACCACCTTGCCGAGACCGCCCACCAGCACCGTGGGCAGAACGGTGAAGAGCAGGATGGCGAACAGACCGCCCACAAGGGCCGCACCGGCCATCAGGATGTCTTCGGCCTTTTTGCCCAGATGCTCGCCCACCCATTTTTCGAAGGCGGACTCTTCCTCTTCGGCGTCGTACTCGTCGCCCATGCTCACCTGTGCGGAGTACATCATGTATCGGTAGCCGGTAATGAGGCTCTCGATCATCGAGATGGCCCCCCGCACGATGGGGATCTTTGCCCAGATGCCGTGTTTGGGGGTATCCTCGATCTTGGTCTCAATGGTGCCGTCCGGCTTGCGCACGGCGCAGCAGATCTGCTTCGGGCCGCGCATCATGATGCCCTCCATCAGGGCCTGACCGCCTACGCTGGTCTTAAAGCATTCCTTCTTGGGTTCGTGATTCATAAAATGGATTTCTCCTGTCCGTTTTTTAGCCTCTATCTTACCACATAAATGTGACAAAATCTTACTTTTTGTAGAGCGGCAGGCCCAGCGTCACCACAGTGCCCCGGCCCAGCGTGCTCTTGATGTCCATCGTGCCGTCGAGGGCGGTCATGATGGAGTCCACCAGTGCCAGACCGATGCCGCTGCCCCGCACCGAGTTGCTGCCCTTGTAGAACTTGGTCTTGACGTTTTCCAGATCTTCCGGCGGGATGCCCCGGCCCTGATCGAGGATCTCCACGAAGGCCTTGTACTCCCCGGCCCAGAGCTTGACGGTGATCCGTCCGCCGGGGGCAGAATATTTGATGGCATTGTCCATGATGTTGATGAACACCTGCCGCAGTCGGTCGGGGTCGGCGTAGACCGGGATCATCTCCTCCGGCTCATTGTACACCAGCACAAGCCCCTCCCGCTGGATGCGGGCCTCGCAGAAGAGCACCGCGTCGGTCAGCTCCGCCACGAGGTCGAGGGGGCGGCAGGTCATCTTGAGGCGTCCGTTCTGCAAGCGGCTGAAATCCAGCAGCTCTTCCACCATGTTGTAGAGGCGGGCCGTCTCGTTGTTGATGATCTCGAGGCCCTTGCGGTAGTTCTCGTCCGAGGGGTCGTCCAGCGTGCGCAGGGTCTCCACCCAGCCCCGGATGGAGGTGAGCGGGGTGCGCAGCTCGTGGGAGACAGAGCTGATGAACTCGTTCTTCATCTTTTCTGTCTCCTCGAGACCCTCAGCCATCCGGTTGATGGTGCCCCGCAGACGGTCTACCTCGTCCCGCTCGTCGCCGGTGACGGGCAGACGGACGTCCAGCTCGCCCCGGGCGATGCTGGCGGCAGTGCGCTCCACCTGCCCCAGCGGCACCACGATGCTCCGCACAAAATAGAGGCCCGACATGATGGTAAAGGCCAGCACCGCCGTGCCCATGATGAGGGCCACCACCGCCGTCCGCTTGAGCTGCTGCCCCACCAGCGTCAGGCTGGTGACGAGGCGCATCGCGGCCACATCCTCGGCGGCATAGGGCACGAGGCAGCAGGCCGCCATGACCATCTCGCCGCTCTGGGTGCGGTAGATGGCGACGCCCTGCCCGTCCATGGCCTCCTGCGCCTGTTCAAAGTCGGTGCTGGTCACGATGCCCTCCGCGTCGGTGCCGCTGGACGAGGCGATCACGCCGCCGTAGCTGTCCAGCAGCATGAACTCGTATTTGTCCTTGTCGGAGAACTGCTCCACCATCCGGCGCAGCGCCACGCTGCGGCTGGCGGCGGTCTTCTGGCTCGTCTCGCCGGTGTACATCTTGAGCTGGCCGGTGATGGACGAAAAGCGGCGGTACATGGTCTGCTGGACGCCGTTGTAGTAGCTGCGGGTGGTGCTGTAGAGGAACATGACCTCCACCAGCAGCACCAGCAGCACCGTAATGAGCAGACTGCCCTGCAGCCATCTCCGGGTAATGCCGCTTCGCATGGCCTTTTCTCCCTTTCCGTCCTTACTCCTCCCACCGATACCCATATCCCCACACCGTGAGGATATGGGCCGGGTGGCTGGGTTCATCCTCCACCTTCATCCGCAGGCGGCGGATGTTCACGTCCACGATCTTGACATCACCGAAGTAGTTCTCGCCCCAGACCCCTTTCAGGATGCGCTCCCGCACCAGCGCAACGCCGGGGTTGCGGAAGAACAGCTCCATGATCTGGAACTCCACCTGCGTCAGCTCGATGGGCTTGCCCGCCTTGAGCAGGACGCGGCGGTTCTCGTCCAGCACAAAGCTGCCGCTTACCAGCGAGACCGGAGCCTGCTCCCCCGCCGCCGTGCTGGCCGAACGGCCTACGCGGCGGCAGAGGGCCTCCACCCGGGCCAGCAGCTCGCTGACGCTGAAGGGCTTGGTCATATAGTCGTCGGCGCCGATGGACAGGCCGCGGATCTTGTCCTGCTCCTGCCCCTTGGCGCTCAGGATGATGATGCCGATCTTCTGGTCGGTGCGGCGGATGGTCTCGCAGAGCGAGAAGCCGTTCATGCCCGGCAGCATCACGTCCAGAATGGCCGCATCGCAGCCCGGGCGCTGCTCCAACAGCGGCAGAGCCGCTTCGGCGCTGTCCGCCTCCACAGCCTCCATCCCGGCCAGACGCAGGTTCAGCGCGATCATCTCCCGGATGCTGGCTTCATCCTCTACTACCAGAACCTTGACCATTTATCGTTCCTCCGTTTCTCGCCTGCTTGCCCTGTGCGCAAGGCCCGGCATTTTACGAAAAATCATTTTTACTCCGTCAGCTTAGAACTGCCCGGCCTGAGAGGGCTAATTCAGCCGATACAGCGACCGGGAGAGCCGGTAATCCGGGTCCTCGATGGTCACATCCGGGCCGAGCTTTGCCTGCATCTGGCGGGACGCCACCACGCCGAGGCGGACCCAGCCCACCGCGCTCTCGCTGGAAGAGGCCATCCGGATGGTCAGCACCAGCTTATTCTCGTCCACTGTCCGCAGCTCCACGGCACCTTCCACCTCCGCGCTGTCGGTCAGCATCAGGTTGCCCTCCCACTCGATGGGCAGGGCGATATAACAGCCCGTCTCCTCGTCCAGAAGGCCGAAGCTCTTCTCCGGCGCGGCGGCAGTGTAATCCATCCAGACGATGAAGTCCATCCGTCGGCTCTGGCTCATGTTCAGCAGGCCTGCCTCGTCGGGCTGGGTGGGGATCTCCACCGTGCCGTCGCCGTCCAGATCCCGGCTCACGAGGTTGGGTACGTTGCGCAGGGAGGCGTTGTACAGCTCCTCGCTGCTGATCTGAGATGCAGGCACCATCTGCTGGCTCTCCTCATCGAACCGCAGCAGCACCGAGGCCAGATTGTTGCCCGAGATGCCCGTCCAGCCGTCCAGCACCAGATAGTGCCTGCCGTCCGCACCGAGTCCTGCCGCCACCGAGGCGCAGCCCGAGAATTTATCCCCCGACAGCGCCATCACGGCCACCTGCTGGAAACGTCCGTCCTTGTCCACGGTCAGCAGCTCGATCTGGACGCCGCTGCCCTCCTGCGTGGACATCAGGATCAGGTCTTCGTTGCCGCCGCCGGTGATGTCCTCCACAAGGTACTGCTCATAGGCCTGCTCGAGGATGGCCGACACCTCGCCGTTCTCATAGGAATAGACCGCCAGATAACGATCCTCCTGCGAAGCCGTATAACCCACCACCAGCTGGGCCGTGCCGCCCGCCTGAAGCTGCGCCAGCCGGACATTGTCCACCGTGTCGGCGAGGCCCTCTACCGTCTGGCTCACCTGCCAGCTGCCCTCGCTGTTCTTGCGCAGAAAGGCGACGCATACATTGGAGGTAAGGGCCGTGGTATAGAACACCGCCGCATCCTGCTGGCCGTCACCGTCAAAATCCTGTAGGACGAAGGGGGAAAGCAGGTCGCCCTGCATCGGGTATTTCAGCTGGGCGCTCTCCCCCAGCCAGTCGTTCAGGGCCGCTTGCAGCGCACCGTAATCGCCCGCAAGGCGGGGCGCGCGCAGCAGCTCCTCCACCTGTATCGTCTCCTGCATGGGGAAGCTGCACCCGGTCAGCAGCAGGCAGAGCGCCAGCGTCAGCGCCGCAGCCCGCAGCCATCCTCTGATTTTCAACATATCCCCTCCTGCCTGTGGAAATCTGCATACCATAACAGTATCAGTATATCACGCAAGGGGGACGATGCCAAGCGGCGAAAACAGAAAAAAGCCCTCTCCCGGACGGGAAAGGGCTTTTTGATACTGATCCTATTCAGTCAGAGAAGCTTAGACAAGCTCCAGAACTGCCATCTCAGCAGCGTCGCCGCGGCGAGCGCCGATCTTGATGATGCGGGTGTAGCCGCCGTTGCGGTCAGCGTACTTGGGGCTGATCTCGTCAAACAGCTTCTTTGCAACATCTTCCTTGGTGATGTAGGCGTAGACCTGACGCTTGGTGTGCAGGTCGCTGGCCTTACCCAGGGTGATCATCTTCTCGGCCATGGAACGAACGTCCTTAGCGCGAGTGACAGTGGTCTCAATCTTGCCATTCTCTAACAGGTAGGTAACCATAGCGCGCATCATAGCGTTGCGGCTGTCGCTGGTTCTACCGAGCTTTCTGGTACCGGGCATCCCGTTTCACTCCTTAACTTAATTATTTACTCATCGTCTGTGTTCAGCTTGAAGCCGAGGGAGTCCAGCTTTGCCATGACTTCCTCGAGGCTCTTGCGGCCGAGGTTGCGAACCTTCATCATTTCGTCCTCGCTCTTGCTGACCAGATCCTCCACCGTGTTGATACCGGCGCGCTTGAGGCAGTTGAAGGAACGGACGCTCAGATCCAGCTCTTCGATGGTCATCTCCAGAGCCTTCTCCTTGTCGTCGTTGGTCTTCTCCACCATGATCTCAGCGCCAGCGGCCTCGTCGGACAGGTTGACGAACAGGTTCAGGTGCTCGGTCAGCACGCGGGCTGCCAGAGAAACGGCCTCCTGCGCATTGATCGTGCCATCGGTCCAAACCTCGATGGTCAGCTTGTCATAATCGATCGCCTGGCCCACACGGGTGCTCTCGACATTATAATTCACCTTGAGCACGGGGGTGTAAATGCTATCAACGGGAAGAGTGTTGATGTCATTCTTCTCGATGATGGCCTGTTTGTTGCGCTCAGCGGGCACATAGCCGCGACCCTTATCGAAGGTCAGCTCCATGACGAGCTTGCCGCCCTCGCCGAGGGTTGCAATGTGCCACTCAGGGTTCAGGATCTCAATATCATCGCCCTGTTTGATGTTGTCTGCAGTGACCTCACAGGGGCCGACCGCTTCAACACGCACTGTCTTCGGACCATCGGTGTACAGCTTTGCAGCGATACCCTTCAGGTTCAGGACAATCTCGGTAACGTCTTCCTTGACGCCCTCAATGGTGGAGAACTCGTGAACCACGCCGTCGATCTTGACGCTGGTCACGGCGACACCGGGCAGAGAGGAAAGAAGCACACGACGCAGGCTGTTGCCCAGTGTGATGCCAAAACCACGCTCCAGCGGCTCTGCCACGAACTTGCCGTAGCGGCCGTCGGGAGACAGGCTTGCCGTTTCGATTTTGGGACGTTCAATCTCCATCATATCTATGCCCTCCTTGTCAAACCGATGTTGCCATCGGCCCATTATTAAATTCTTTCAAAGAAAAGAATGCGAAAACCGGCCATCCACATGAAAGGCCAGGCCTTCTTAATGGATTACTTGGAGTACAGCTCGACGATGAGGTGCTCTGCAACTTCGTAGTCGATGTCGCTGCGCTCGGGGAGCTTGTTGACGACGCCCTTCAGGGTGCCGGCCTCACGGTCCAGCCAAGAGGGCAGAGCCACGACGGGAGCCTCAGGGCCAGTCAGCTTAGCGAACTTAGCAGAGCTGCGGCTGGACTCACGGACCTCGATGACATCACCGGCCTTGATCAGGTAAGAGGGGATGTTGACCTTCTTGCCGTTGACGGTGAAGTGAGCGTGAGAGACCAGCTGACGAGCGTCGCGGCGGGTCTGAGCAAAGCCCAGACGGAACACGACGTTGTCCAGACGGCGCTCCATGAGCTGGAGCAGGTTCTCGCCGGTCTTGCCGGGCATAGCCTCAGCCTTCAGGTAGGCGTTGTGGAACTGCTTCTCCAGCACGCCGTAGATGAACTTGACCTTCTGCTTCTCCTTCAGCTGAGTAGCGTACTCAGACTGCTTCTTGCGCATATTGCCATTGGAGTTGCGGGTAGTATTCTTCTTTGCATAGCCCATGACCGCAGGAGAAATGCCCAGGGCCTTGCAACGCTTTGCGATAGGCTGCGTATTCTTTGCCATAATTCAGTTTCCTCCTTCGATCAGACACGACGGCGCTTCGGGGGACGGCAGCCGTTGTGGGGGATGGGAGTCACGTCCTTGATGAGGGTGACTTCCAGACCGGTGGCCTGAAGCGCACGGATAGCGGACTCACGGCCAGCGCCGGGGCCCTTGACGTAGACCTCAACGGTCTTCATGCCATGCTCGATAGCGACCTTGGCAGCAGTCTCGGCTGCAGACTGAGCTGCAAACGGAGTGCTCTTGCGGCTGCCGCGGAAGTTCAGGGAGCCAGAGGAGCACCAAGACACTGCATTGCCCTGCAGGTCGGTGATGGTGACGACAGTATTGTTGAACGTAGACTGGATATGAGCCTGACCGGCTGCAATGTTCTTACGCTCTTTCCGCTTCATGCGGACGTTTGCGCCCTTCTTGGCGTTATTTGCACTTGCCATTTCTCAGAACCTCCTTACTTCTTCTTGTTAGCGACCGTGCGCTTCGGGCCCTTGCAGGTACGTGCATTGGTCTTGGTACGCTGGCCACGGCAGGGCAGATTCTTACGATGGCGGGTGCCACGGAAGGACTGGATCTCAACCAGGCGCTTGATGTCCAGAGCGACGTTACGACGCAGGTCGCCCTCGACGATGATGTTAGCCTGATCGATGTAGTCACGGATCTTGGCCTCTTCTTCCAGAGTCAGGTCCTTGACGCGGGTATCGGGGTTGATACCAGTAGCTGCCAGGATCTTGTTGGCAGTGGTCTGACCGATACCGTAAACGTAGGTGAGACCCACCTGAACGCGCTTCTCGCGGGGCAGGTCAACGCCGGCAATACGTGCCATAGTAGTTTTCCTCCAAAATCATCCCATGTCGGTGTCGGGGTCTGCGCCGGGACTCTACGCACTTGACCCCCAGGCGCCCGAATTAGCCCTGGCGCTGCTTATGCTTGGGGTTCTGGCAGATGACCATCACGCGGCCTTTGCGGCGGATGACCTTGCACTTTTCGCAGATGGGTTTCACGGAAGGCTTGACCTTCATGATGTTGAACCTCCTTTTGGTTGATACCCTGACGCTTATTTGGAGCGCCAGGTGATGCGGCCCTTCGACAGGTCGTAGGGCGACATTTCCACGGTTACCTTGTCCCCGGGCAGGATACGGATGAAATTGGTCCGCAGCTTGCCGGAGATGTGCGCTAAGAGGATGTGACCACTGGGAGCAAGCTTCCCGGTGTTCTTGTCCTCGCTCAACATTTCCACCTTGAAGATGGCGTTGGGCATGGCTTCACGCACGATGCCTTCGATCTCGATGACGTCTTCTTTAGACAAGCTAATTGCCTCCTCATTTGGATCTGCTCAGTTTGTCGTGTTGGGACGGACAGGCGGCGATGAAAGCCACATACTTCTTCTCCTGCGGCACAAAATCCGCAAAGTGGGCAGAAAATCCCTGTCCACCGAGAAAGCATCTGGCTGCCACGGCCATTTATAGATTATACACCTTTTGCATCCATTTTGCAAGTGGTTTTTTCCGTATTTCCGATAAAAATTTCTTGCTTTTTCAAAACAGTCTTTTTCCGCCCCCTGCATTGCCATTTCCACCGTGAAGATGAATCTTTTTCACCAAAAGTTGTCAGAATTGCATAAATGACGTCCTGCAAAACCAAAAAAGACCTCCCCTTTCAGGGAGGTCTCGGCCTCAGTGCTTACTTGAAGCTGAAGGTGCTCGGGTCAAAATCGGGATCATCCCAGCTCTTGGTCATGATCTCGGTGTGGTCCTTCAGGATGGCAATGGAATGCTCGAAGTGAGCCGCCAGACCGCCGTCCTTGGTCTTGACCGTCCAGCCGTCGCTCAGCTGCTTGATCTTGTAGTCGTACTGGCAGATCATCGGCTCGATGGCGATGGTCATGCCGGGCACGAGGCGGGGGCCGCGGCCCTGATGGCCGTAGTTCGGCACCTCGGGGTCCTCGTGCAGCTCCCGGCCGGTGCCGTGGCCCACGAACTCGCGGACCACGGAGAAGCCTGCGTCCTCGCAGTAGCTCTGGACGGCATAGCCGATGTCACCGATGCGGTTGCCGGCCACGGCCTGTTCGATGCCCTTGTACAGAGCAGCCTTGGTGACGTCCAGCAGGCGCTGGGCCTCGAGGTCGATCTTGCCCACCCCATAGGTGCAGGCGTTATCGCCGTTGAAGCCGTCCACCTTTGCGCCGGTGTCGATGCTCACGATGTCACCCGGACGGATGACGATGTCATGCGAAGGGATACCATGGATGATGGTATCGTTCAAACTGATGCAGGCCGTTCCGGGGAAGCCGTACAGACCCTTGAAGTTGGGGATGCCGCCATGCTTCACGATGAAGTCATAGATCAGCTTATCCAGCTCCCAAGTGGTCATGCCTGCCTCGATATGCTCACCACCGTATTTCAGGGCAGCTGCGCTCAGAGCATTTGCCCTGCGCATACCGTCCAGCTCTTTCGCATTCTTGATCTGAATCACTTTTTATGCCTCCAAAGCCTTCATGATCTCTGCCGTGGTCGCCTCGATGGAGTCACTGAAGGGGATGACAGCCAGCTTGCCGCGCTGACGGTAGAAGTCCACCAGCGGCTCGGTCTGCTCGTGGTATGCCTTCAGTCGATCCAGCACGGTGGCGGGCTGATCGTCCTTGCGGATGACGAGCTTGCCGCCGCAGCAATCGCACACGCCCTCGACCTTGCTCTTCTTGTTGACGATGTGGTAGCTTGCGCCGCACTTCTCGCAGACGCGGCGGCCGCCCATCCGCTCAACGATGACATTGTCGGCAACGGACAGCTCCAGCACCTTGTCGATGCGGATGCCCATCTTCTCGATGGCCTCTGCCTGCGCGATGGTGCGGGGCACACCGTCCAGAATGAAGCCGTTGGCGCAGTCAGCCTCGGACAGGCGCTCCTTCAGGATGCCGATGATGACCTCATCGGGGACCAGTGCGCCGGCATCCATAAAGCTCTTGGCCTTCAGGCCCATCTCAGTGCCGTCCTTGACGGCGGCGCGGAGGATGTTGCCCGTGCTGATGGCGGGGATGTTCAGTTTTGCGCAGATAATCTCAGCCTGCGTACCTTTGCCTGCGCCGGGAGCGCCCAACAGAATCAGATTCATAGAAATTTCTCCTCTCCTTATTTAAAGGATGGTTTTTTCTTCGAGTCCGCCGCGGTTTGGAGCCGCTAACGGCTCACCAAAGCAAAAAAGCACTGAAAAGTCCGAGCATGCTCTCCTTTCCAGTGCTTTCTTACATCAGTGCTTATTCTTTACAGATCAGCCGAGGAAGCCCTTGTGGCTGCGCATCGTCATGAAGCTGTCGAGGCTGCGGGTGGTATCGAGTGCCACACCGACCACGATCAGCAGGCTGGTACCGCCCAGCTGGATGCTCATACCGGTCAGGTTGCCCAGAACGATCGGCAGTACAGCCACCACAGCGAGGAAGATCGCGCCGATGAGGGTGATCTTGTTCAGCGTGCGGGTGATGAAATCGCTGGTCGGCTTGCCGGGACGGAAGCCGGGGATCGAGCCGTTGTTGCGGCGCAGATTGTTGGCGATCTCAACGGGGTTGTACTGGATGGCCACATAGAAGTAGTTGAAGGCCAGGATCAGCAGCAGGTAGATGACGACGTAAAGCGGCGACGTATAGTTGAAGGTACGGAAGAATGCGTACCAGAACGGATGCGCAGCCTGGTCGACCTGCAGGAAGCTGCCGATCGTGCCCGGGATCGAGACCAGAGCGGAAGCGAAGATGATGGGCATGACGCCGCTCATGTTCAGCTTCAGCGGCAGGTAGCTGTTCTGCCCGCCCATCTGCTTGCGGCCCACCACGCGCTTGGCGTACTGGATGGTGATGCGGCGCTCAGCGTTCGTCATAATGACGATGAACACGATCACGACCAGTGCCAGAACGAGCAGCAGGGGCAGGAAGATGTAGAACTGGCTCTCGCCTGCGGCAGCACGGGTCAGGAGACCCGCCACCGTGGTGTAGAGAGAGGACCAGTTGGAAACGATCGAAGAGAAGATCAGAAGGGACAGGCCGTTGCCGATGCCCTTGTCATCGATCTGCTCGCCGCACCAGGTGATCAGCTGAGCACCTGCGGTGAAGGTGGCGATGATGACCACGGCGGTAAAGATACCAGCCGCGCCGGAAGTGTACTTCAGTGCGCCCATGTTACGGACCACAAAGTAGTAGCCGAGGCTCATGATCAGAGCGATGATGCCGCCGGCGTACCGGGTGATCTGCTGCAGCTTCTGCTGGCCGTCCGGTTCCTTCGCAATGTTTTCCAGCGAGGGGATGGCCACCGTGAGCAGCTGCACGATGATGGATGCGTTGATATAGGGTGTCACACCTAACGCGAAGAGCGTGCACCGGGACAGTGCGCCGCCGCTCATCATATCAAGATATGCGAGCATATTGCCGTTCGAGAACATCTGCGTCAGCGCAGAGCCGGTCACGAAGGGCACCGGGATAGCACAGCCCAAACGATACACCACGAGGATCGCCAGCGTGAACAGGAGACGATTTTTAAGCTCGGGGATCTTCCATGCGTTACGGAATGTCTGGAACACCTTACATCACCTCAGCCTTTCCGCCTGCCTTCTCGATTTTCTCTTTGGCAGAAGCGGAATAGGCTGCGGCCTTGACGGTCAGAGCCTTGGTCAGCTCGCCGTTGCCCAGGACCTTAACGCCGTCCAGGGTCTTCTTGACCAGACCCTTTGCCTTCAGAGCCTCGGTGTCGACGACTTCGCCGGCCTCGAAAGCTGCCTCCAGATCGGCCACGTTGACGATGGCGTACTGGGTGGCAAAGATGTTGTTAAAGCCGACCTTCGGCAGACGGCGTGCCAGAGGCATCTGGCCGCCCTCGAAACCAGCGTGCTTCACGCCGGAACGGGCCTTCTGGCCCTTGCTGCCAAAACCGGCAGTCTTGCCATTGCCGGAGCCAATGCCGCGGCCCTTGCGGGTCACAGCCTTGTTTGCGCCGGGAATCGCGTGCAGTTCATGAAGTTTCATTATGCGTATCCCCCCTGATTAGGCTTCGGTGACGCTGAGCAGGAAGCCGATCTTAGCGATCTTGCCCTGCGTAGCGGCATTGTCAGGCTGAACGGTAACGTCGCCCGGCTTCTTCAGGCCCAGAGCCTCAGCGGTAGCGATCTGCTTCGCGCCGCGGCCGATCAGGCTCTTCTTCAGCTCGATCTTGAGCATCTTATCTGCCATGGTTTGTTACCTCCTTAACCCAGAATTTCTTTCACGGTCTTGCCGCGCTTCTCAGCAACAGACTCTGCGCTGACCAGGCCGCACAGACCTGCGAAGGTAGCAGACACAACATTGATGGGGTTGTTGGAACGCATAGACTTCGCACGAATGTCCTTGATGCCGGCAGCCTCGATGACGGCACGCACGGGGCCGCCAGCGATCATGCCGGTACCAGCGGCAGCCGGCTTCAGCAGGACTGCACCTGCGCCGTACTTACCGACGATCTCATGGGGGATGGTGGTGCCCTTCAGGGCAACCTTGCGCATGTTCTTCTTGGCAGCAGCCTCGCCCTTGCGGATTGCCTCAGGCACTTCGCCGGACTTGCCGATGCCGTAACCGATGGTGCCCTTGCCGTCGCCCACAACGACCAGAGCGGCAAACTTCATGATGCGGCCGCCCTTGACAGTCTTGGAAACGCGGTTGATGGAGACAACCTTGGTGATCATGCCGTCGTCTTCACGGTTTCTCATAGCCATAATGTGTTTCCTCCTCTCATTACAGCTTCAGGCCGCCCTCACGGGCGCCATCAGCCAGGGCCTTAACACGGCCATGATAAACGTAACCGCCACGGTCGAAAACGACCTCGGTGATGCCCTTTTCCAGAGCCTTTGCTGCGACCTTCTTGCCGATCTCAGCAGCGGCCTCGACGTTGCCGCCGAAACCGTTGAAGTCCTTGTCCATAGTGGACGCCGACACCAGAGTAACGCCCTGCTCATCGTCGATGATCTGAGCGTAGATGTGCTTGGCGGAGCGGAAAACATCCAGGCGAGGACGTGCTGCGGTGCCGCTGATCTTGTTACGAACGCGGCGATGACGACGAAGACGAGCTTCGTTCTTGTCGATCTGCTTAACCATTGTCTTTCACTCCTTACCTTATTTCTTGCCCTTGCCGGCCTTGCCTTCTTTGTGCTTGACAACCTCGCCCTCGTAGCGGATGCCCTTGCCCTTGTAAGGCTCGGGCGGCTTCTTGGCGCGGATCTCGGCAGCATACTGGCCGACCTTCTGCTTATCGATACCGGTAACAGTGAAGTGGTTGGGGTCCTGCCACACGATGGTGCAATCCTCAGTATCGGGGATGTTCACCTGATGAGAGAAGCCCAGGTTCATCACAAGGTTGGAGCCCTGCTTCTGGCAGCGCAGGCCGACGCCCACGATCTCCAGCTTCTTCTCGTAGCCGTGGACAACACCGTTCACCATGTTGGCGATGTTGCTGCGGGTCAGGCCGTGCAGGCTGCGGGCCTCGGGTTCGTCATTGGGGCGGGTAACCAAAACCTCATTGCCCTCGACCTTGACGGTCATGAGGGGATGATAGTTGGAATTCAGGCTGCCCTTGGGGCCCTTGACGGCGACGGTGTGTGCTGCCTCATCGACAGTGACCGTAACGCCGGCAGGAATGACGATGGGTTTTCTTCCAATTCTCGACATTGTCTTTTACCCCTTTCTTACCACACAAAGGCCAGGACCTCGCCGCCAACGTGCGCAGCACGAGCAGCCTTATCGGTCATGATGCCCTTAGAGGTGGAAATGATTGCGGTGCCCAGGCCCTTCATGACCTTCGGCATATCCTCGCAGTTGGTGTAGATGCGCAGGCCGGGCTTGGACACACGGCGCAGGCCGGCGATAACAGGCTCGCCGTTTGCCTGATACTTCAGGGTGACAACGATGGTGCCCTGAACAGTGTCGTTCTTCACCTGCATGCCCTTGATGTAGCCCTCGTCAACCAGAATCTGGCAGATAGCCTTCTTCATGTTGGAAGCGGGGATCTCCACAGAAGGGTGTTTGGCAGTGCTAGCGTTGCGGATGCGAGTCAGCAGGTCCGCGATAGGATCAGTAATCTGCATTTGCCACTAACCTCCTTAGATTAGCTCTCATTTGTTTTATAATGATACCGCCCCGAAACATCGTTGCCCCGGGGCGGAATCCGACTTGTTATCCAGCCCTTGGATGAATTACCAAGAAGCCTTCTTCACGCCCGGGATCTCGCCCTTGTAGGCCAGCTCACGGAAGCACACACGGCACACGCCGTACTTGCGCAGCACGGAGTGGGGGCGGCCGCAGATGCGGCAGCGGGTGTATGCACGGGTAGAGAACTTAGCAGGACGAGACTGCTTGAGCTTCATAGACAGTTTAGCCATTGTAATCTCCTCCTTAGTTATTCTCAGCGAACGGAGCGCCCAGAGCCTTCAGCAGCTCCTTGCCCTCTTCGTCGGTCTTAGCGGTGGTAACGAAGCAGACATCCATGCCGCGGACTGCATCGACCTTCTCGAAGTCGATCTCGGGGAAGATGATCTGCTCCTTGATGCCGCATGCAAAGTTGCCGCGACCGTCAAAACCGTTGCCGTTGATGCCGCGGAAGTCGCGGACACGGGGCAGTGCGATGTTGAAGAAACGATCGACGAACTCGTACATACGCTCACCACGCAGGGTGACCTTGCAGCCGATGGGGGTGCCCTGACGCAGCTTGAAGTTAGCGACGCTCTTCTTGGCACGGCAGACGACTGCCTTCTGGCCAGTGATCTGGCCCAGATCCTTCATGACAGCCTCAAGGATCTTCTCGTTGTCCTTAGCTTCGCCGCAGGCAACATTGATGACGACCTTGTCCAGCTTGGGGATCTGCATAACGCTCTTGTAACCGAACTTCTTGTTCAGAGCAGGAGCAATTTCATTGACATACTGTTCTTTCAAACGAGCCATTGTTCCTTACTCCTTTCTTACAGCTCAGCGCCGCACTTCTTGCAGACGCGGACCATCTTACCGTCCTTCTCGACGTGGCCCACGCGCACAGCCTTGCCGCACTTGGGGCAGATGGGCATGACCTTGGATGCGTACATTGCACCCTCAGCCTTGACGATGCCGCCCTGCTCGCCCTGACGACGGGGCTTGACGTGCTTGGTAACCATGTTCTGGCCCTCAACGATGACCTTGTTCTCAGAGGGGCTGACCTGCAGGACCTTACCAGTGTGGCCCTTGTCCTTGCCGCTGATGATCATTACGTTGTCGCCGGTTTTAACATGAAGATTATTCATTTTTAAAACCTCCTTACAGCGATTCCGGAGCCAGGCTCAGGATCTTGGTGTAGCCGGCATCGCGCAGCTCGCGAGCGACGGGTCCAAAGATACGAGTACCCTTGGGGCTCTTGTCGGCCATGACGATAACGGCGGCGTTCTCATCGAAACGGATGTAGGAGCCGTCGTCGCGGCGGACGCCATGCTTGCTGCGCACGATGACAGCCTTGACGACGTCGCCCTTCTTAACGGAGCCGCCGGGGGCTGCCTTCTTGACAGAGCAGACCACGACGTCACCAATGTTTGCGTATCTCTTGCGGGTGCCGCCCAGCACGCGGAAGCACATCAGCTCCTTGGCACCGGTGTTGTCGGCAACTTTGAGATAAGTTTGCATCTGAACCATTTCAGATATCTCCTTTCAAACTGTTCAAAGCAGCGGGCAAAGATGATTACTTTGCCTTCTCAACGATACGGACCAGGCGCCAGCGCACATCCTTGGACAGGGGGCGGCACTCCATGATCTCAACACGGTCACCGATGCCGCACTCGTTCTGCTCGTCACGAGCCTTGAACTTGGCGGTACGCTTCAGGATCTTCTTGTACAGGGGGTGCTGCACGCTATCCTTAACGGCAACCACGATGGTCTTATCCATCTTGTCGGACACGACGACGCCGACGCGGGTCTTTCTCAGATTACGTTCTTCCATCGTTTAACCTCCTTACTGCTTCTCAGCCAGAATGGTCATCACGCGAGCGATGTCCTTCTTGACTGCTTCGATGCGGCCGGGGTTCTCCAGCTGGTTGATGGCATGCTGGAAGCGCAGGTTAAACAGCTCAGCCTTCAGGTCTGCCAGCTTGCTGGTCAGCTCTGCGGTCTGCATTTCGCGGAGTTCATTAGCCTTCATTGGTGCCATCCTCCTTCACGGAGTCCTCACGGACAACAAATTTGCACTTGATGGGCAGCTTGTGCATTGCCAGACGCAGAGCCTCACGAGCAGTTGCCTCATCGACATCTGCCAGCTCGAACAGCACGCGGCCGGGCTTGACAACAGCGACCCAGTACTCGGGAGAGCCTTTACCGGAACCCATGCGGGTCTCAGCGGGCTTCTCAGTAACGGGCTTATCGGGGAAGATCTTGATCCAGACCTTGCCGCCACGCTTGATGTAACGAGTCATGGCGACACGAGCAGCCTCGATCTGAGTGGAGGAGATCCATGCCGGCTCCAGAGCAACAAGGCCGTACTGGCCCTGGCACACCACATTGCCGCGGGTAGCCTTGCCGGTCATGCGGCCGCGCTGGACGCGGCGGTACTTAACACGCTTAGGCAGTAACATTACTTGTTGCCTCCTTCCTTCTTCTGAGCGGTCTTAGCGCTCTTGAGGACCTCGCCCTTGTAGACCCAGACCTTGACGCCGATGCGGCCGTAGGTGGTAGCAGCCTCAGCGAAGCCGTAGTCGATGTCGGCACGCAGGGTCTGCAGGGGGATGGTGCCCTCGTGGTAGCTCTCAGTGCGGGCGATGTCGGCGCCGCCCAGACGGCCGGAGCACATTGCCTTGATGCCCTTTGCAGGGACAGTTGCACGATCGCGGGGGCTCATAGCGTTACGCATGCACTGCTTCATAGCACGGCGGAAGGTAACGCGGTTCTCCAGCTGACGAGCGATGTCCTCGGCAACCAGCTGAGCGTTGGTAGCAGCGCTCTTGACCTCGATGACGTTGACGATGACGGTCTTGCCATACTCCTTGGTCAGCTTGTTCTGCAGAGCAACGCGCTCTTCGCCGCCCTTACCGATCACCATACCGGGCTTTGCGCAGTAGATGTTGACGGTAACGCGGGGAGCGGAAGTGGAAGGATCCACAGTGCGCTCGATCTCGATCTTGGGGACGCCAGCGTCCTTCAGCTGAGCCTTCAGCTCAGTGCGGATCTTGTGATCCTCGACGAGGTTATCGCTGAAATCCTTCTTGGAGGCAAACCAGCGGCTGTCCCAGTCTTTAATAACGCCGACACGAATGCCGTGCGGATTTACTTTCTGGCCCATTGTTTTCCCTCCTTACTCTTTCTCTTTCAGAACAACGGTCATGTGGCTGGTGCGCTTCAGGATGCGGTAGCCGCGGCCCTGTGCACGAGGCATCATGCGCTTCAGCGTCGGGCCGGGGCAGACATAGCACTCGGCGACGTAGAGGTTGTTCTTGTCCATATTGAAGTTGTTTTCCGCATTTGCGGCTGCAGACTTCACCAGCTTCAGAAGGGGCTCACAAGCGGCCTTCGGGGTGTACTGCAGGATTGCCAGCGCTTCGTCCAGGGGCTTGTTACGGATCAGATCCATAACGATGGACACCTTACGAGGACTAATGCGGGCATAACGAAGAATTGCCCGAGCTTCCATGTTGTGTTCCTCCTTCTCTTACTTCGAATTACCGGTGTGGCCCTTAAAGGTGCGGGTGGGAACGAACTCACCCAGCTTGTGGCCAACCATGTCCTCGGTCACGTACACAGGCACATGCTTGCGGCCGTCGTGGACGGCAAAGGTGTGACCAACGAATTCGGGGAAGATCGTGGAGGCGCGGCTCCAGGTCTTGATGACCTGCTTCTTGCCGGAAGCGTTCATTGCTTCAACGTGCTTCAGAAGAGCAGCCTGGACGAAAGGTCCTTTTTTAATGCTTCTACCCATTGTCTTAAACTCCTCTCTTACTTACCTGCACGCTTCACGATGAGCTTATCGGAGCGCTTATGATGCTTGCGAGTCTTGAGACCCAGAGCAGGCTTGCCCCAGGGAGTCATAGGACCGGAGTGGCCAACAGGTGCACGGCCCTCGCCACCGCCGTGGGGGTGGTCGCAGGGGTTCATGACGGTACCACGGCTGCCGGGACGGACGCCCATGTGGCGCTTACGGCCAGCCTTGCCGAGGTTGACGTTCTCGTGGTCGATGTTGGAGACCTGACCGACGACTGCGGTGCAGTTGACGGGCACGTTGCGCATCTCACCAGAGGGCAGACGGACCAGAGCGTAGCCGTTCTCCTTAGCCATCAGCTGAGCCATGTTGCCAGCGGAACGGACCAGCTGAGCGCCGCGGCCGGGGTACAGCTCGATGTTGTGGATGATGGTACCGACGGGGATGTTCTCGAAGGGCAGGCAGTTGCCGGGCTTGATGTCGGCGCCCTTGCCGCTGACGACAACATCGCCGACCTTCAGGCCGTCGGGAGCGATGATGTAGCTCTTGACACCGTCAGTGTACTCGACCAGAGCGATGAATGCGCTGCGGTTCGGATCGTACTCCAGAGTCTTGACGGTAGCGGGCATATCGGTCTTCTGACGCTTGAAGTCGATGACACGATACTTGGTGCGGTTGCCGCCGCCCTGATGGCGGACGGTGATACGACCGGTGTTGTTGCGGCCGCTGTGCTTCTTCATAGGCTCCAGCAGGCTGCGCTCGGGAGCGACCTTGGACAGGACGCTGTAATCCGTGACGGTCATGCCGCGGCGGCCCGGAGTAGTGGGGCCATACTTTTTGATAGCCATTGTGCTATTCTCCTTTGTTTATCTTATGAATTATTATCGGGGTCATATCCCCATAGAGGAACCCTCGGTGGGTTCGATCAGACCATGCTGTTGAAGAACTCGATCTCCTTGGAGTCCTTGGTCAGGGTCACGATCGCCTTCTTGGAGGCGGCAGTGTAACCAGCATGCATACCCTGACGGCGGAAACGGCCGCGGACAGAGATGGTGTTGACCTTGGAGACCTTGACGCCGGGGAACAGGACCTCGACAGCCTGAGCGATCTCGACCTTGGTAGCATCGGTAGCGACCTTGAAGGTGTACTTCTTGTCGGCGATACCGGCCATGGAGTTCTCGGTAATGACCGGCTTCAGGATAATATCATGTGCGGTTTTCATTAGCCAAGCACCTCCTCGAGCTTCTTCGCTGCGTCGACGCTGATGATCAGCTTGTCGGCGTTCAGCACATCGTAGGTGTTCACGCTGCCAGCGAAGGTGGTCTTGACGCCAGCGATGTTGCCAGCGCTCTTGACGAACTTTGCATCGACAGTCTCATTGACCAGCAGGTTCTTCTTGCCAGCGCCGACGGCGTTCAGCATGGAGACGACAGCCTTGGTCTTGTACTCGTCGCAGGCGAACTTATCAACAACGACCATGTTGCCATTGGCAGCCTTGTCGGACAGGACGCTCAGCAGAGCCAGACGCTTGACCTTGTTGTTGATGTGGTAGTTGTAGCTGCGGGGCTTGGGGCCCAGAGCGACGCCGCCGTGAGTCCACTGCGGTGCACGGATGGAACCCTGACGAGCGTGGCCGGTGCCCTTCTGACGCCAGGGCTTCTTGCCGCCGCCGGAGACTTCCATGCGGATCTTGGTGTTCTGGGTGCCCTGACGCTGGTTGGCCAGGAAGTTCACCACAGCAATGTGGACTGCCTTCTCGTTCGGGGTGATACCGAACACGGCGTCGGAAAGCTCGATCTCGCTAACATGCTGACCGTTCATATCGACTACGTTAAACTTTGCCATTGTAGCTTTCCTCCTTACGCCTTCACGCTGTTGGCCAGAGTGACGATGGTGCCCTTGGAGCCGGGAACCGCACCCTTGACAGCGATCAGATTGTTCTCGGTGTCAACCTTGACAACGGTCAGGTTCTGCACGGTGACGCGCACAAAGCCCATGTGGCCGGGCAGGCGCTTGCCGGGGAACACGCGAGACGGGGTAGAAGTGGAGCCGTTGGAACCGGCGTGGCGTGCCACCGGGCCGGTGCCGTGGCTCTCACGCAGACGGTGCTGGCCGTAGCGCTTGATAACGCCCTGGTAGCCCTTGCCCTTGGAGACGCCCACGACGTCAACCTTGTCGCCAGCTGCGAAGACATCAGCCTTCAGCACATCGCCGACGTTCATTGCGGAGACATCCTCCAGACGGAACTCGCGCAGGGTCTTCTTGGGGGCAACATTTGCCTTCTTGAAGTGGCCTGCAGCTGCCTTGTTGACCTTCTTGGCGGAAACCTCGCCGAAGCCCAGCTGGACAGCCTGATAACCATCGCTCTCGACGGTCTTCTTCTGCACGACGGTGCAGGGACCAGCCTCGATGACGGTCACGGGAATGACCTTGCCATTCTCATCGAACAGCTGGGTCATACCGACTTTCTTGCCGATAATGCCTTTAACCATTTTCTTTTCCTCCTGTAAAGGTTATTGGTTGGCAGCGCACGTCACTGCCAACATGACCCCTCGGGAAACGAGGGCATCGAATTTGATCGAGTGTCTTTTACAGCTTGATCTCGATGTCCACGCCAGCGGGGAGCTGGAGGCTCATCAGAGCCTCGACCGTCTTGTTGGACGGCTTCAGAATGTCGATCAGACGCTTATGAGTGCGGCTCTCGAACTGCTCGCGGCTATCCTTGTACTTGTGGGTAGCGCGCAGAACGGTGACGATCTCACGATCGGTGGGCAGGGGGATGGGGCCGGACACGCGGGCACCAGTGTGCTTTGCGGTCTCCACGATCTTCTCTGCTGCGGCATCGATCAGCTGAGCATCATAGCTCTGCAGACGGATTCTGATTTTCTCTTTGACTGCCATTGCTTACGCCTCCTGAAAAATTGTTTTGCCCTAGGCGAGCCGATAAATTGCTCTACACAGTTCCGGGTGTTCCTCGATTTGGCACTAGAAAAACCGGTGAACCGCTTGGCAGTTCTCCCGGAGATATATTAGCAAATCAAATCCGAACATTGGTTCCTCCCGTTTCGCAGGTCGCCCTGCCGAGGGAACGTATTCCATCGCTGTCAGTAATTCTTTCGCCCGGTTCTAAGATCGGACATACTCCGCGGAAATAACCCATCTCAGCTATCGCCGGATGACAACCTCCCGCATCTACGCATATCGCTGGCCTGCACGACTTGTATCGCACAAGCCCTTTGCAGCCGAGAGATATTCTATCACATCTTCGTGCATTTGGCAAGTGTTTTTTCGAAAAAACGCAGATTTTATTTTTTTTATTTCCTCTGTTTTCTCTTCCAGCTGATTTTCTGTGCAGAATGCACAATGCCATGGCAGCTTTTTCTGTGGAAAACCCCGCTGACTCTTAGGATGCCCGCTCACCGGCCCTCTTATACCATCGTCCTTCCGTTTTTTATCCACTGCCTCTTGCAAAAAAGCCGCCGTGCAGATGCACAGCGGCCAGAGTCTCAAATCGGATCTACTTTTTCGCGTTGACCTTCAGCTCATCCAGCAGCTTTTCCCGCGGGGTAACGTACACGGTGGTGTAGACCTCGTAGAGCACCATGCCGGGCTTTGCGCCGTTGGCTTTCCAGATGTTCTTCACTTCGGTGGTGTCCACGGCCACCTTGGCGGCGGCACCGGCCTTGAAGGCGCTGGAATAGACCACGGCCAGCTCTGCGGCCTCCTGCTTGGTGGCGTCGGGGATGTCCTCGCCCCGGCTCATGACCACGACATGGCTGCCCGGGGCCTTCTGGACGTGGAACCAGAGGTCCTTGCCCCGGGCGGTGTGGAGGGTGAGCCTGTCGTTCTGGGCGTTGTTGCGGCCCACAAGGATCTCGAAGCCGTCGCTGGAGGTGAACCGGAGGAAGTCGGCGGGCTTCTGGCGCTTGTCGCGCTGCTTGTAGTATTTCAGATAGCCCTGACTCTTCAGCTCGGCGCGAATCTCATTCAGCGCCGCCTCGCCGGAGGCCGTCTCCACCTCGTAGAGCACCGTTTCCAGATAGGCGATTTCCTTCTCGCCCTCGGCCAGCAGGTCCACCAGCATCCGGGCAGCCGTCTGCTTCTTCTTATAGTTCTTGAAGAAGTTCTGGGCGTTCTGGCTGGGGCTGAAGCGGAGGTCCAGCGGGATAGTGACTTCCCGGCCCTCATCGTACCAGTTGGGCACCGTGATGCTCTTCATCCCCTTTTCAGCGAGGTAAAGGTTGGCCGACAGCAGCTCGCCGTAGAGGCGGAGCTTCTCGCTCTTGCCGCTGGCGGCAAGCTCTTCCTGCCGCGCGGCCTGCTTGCGGACGGCGCGCTCATACATATTATGGACGGCCTTGTGCAGCTCCTTGCTCTTGGTGCGCAGGCGCTCGGCGCGGTCCTTCTCGGCGTAGTAGCCCTCGAGCATGGCGTTGAAGGAGGGCCATTCCTTGATGAGATACTTGTCGCCGTACTGCTGAGGGCGGAAGAAGGTGTACTCCACCGGCTTTCCGTCCGGGGCGGTGACGCTGCACGGACAGCCGCCCTCGTCGTAGATCTCCTTCAGCTCGTCGATGGCTGCCATCAGCTGGTGCTTCTGGGCCTCGGTCAGCTCGTTGGCCAGCAGATGCTCCCCGTCGAAGGCACGCCATGCAGCTTCCCGGCAGACCACCGGGCCGACGCCTGCCACCGTCTTGTTCAGGGCGTCCGCCACCGGCAGGTCCCGCTCACAGGCCGCCGCCACGATGGACGCCGCACTGACCGCCAGAAAATCGGGCCGGGCAGGCTTGGGGGGCGTGGTATAGGCCAGACCGGGCAGGAGCTGACGGACATCGCTGTCCTCAAAATCCACCCTCTTAAGGGCGTCGATGATCTTTCCGTTCTGCACCAGCACCAGATTGGAGTAGCGGCCCATCAGCTCCGCGCAGAGGATGTTCCTCACAAGGTCGCCCATCTCGTTGGTGCACTGGAACTCGAAGTAGACGATGCGGTCGCCCGGCTCCATCCGGACGTCCAACAGACGTCCGCCGGTGAGATGCTTCCGCATCAGCATACAGAAGGAGGGCGGCGTTTCGGGGTTCTCGAAGCTCTCCTCGGTCAGGCAGACTCTTGCCGAGCCGCTCCGGGCCGACAGCAGCAGGCTGTAGGTATCGGTGCGGGTGCGCAGGGTGATGACCAGCTCATCGCGGGTCGGCTCAAACAGTTTTGCGATCTTGGCGTCGGCCAGCGTGGTCTTCAGTTCCGCCGCCGTCAGCGCCAGTGTCGCGGCATCCAATGCCATTTGTATTACCTCGTTTTATTATAAATAAGTATAAGGGTCGCGGGCGTCCTCGCTCACGAGGACCTCCAGCGCCGGGAAGGCTCTGCGCAGCTTTTCGGCCACCGCCGCCGTCACCGGAAATTCGGTGGCGTAGTGGCCCGCCGCGATGAGGGAAAGCCCCAGCCGCTTGGCGTCGATGGCGTGGTGGTGATTGGCCTCGCCGGTCAGCAGGCAGTCCGCCCCCTGTGCCAGCGCGTCCTCAAAGAGGCTGCCGCCCGCGCCGCTGATGACGGCCAGCCGCTGCACGGTCTTGCCGGTGTCGGCGAATTTCACCTGCACCGCAGGGCCGTCGAGGGGCTGGTTGCAGCGGGAGGCAAGCGCCTGCTGCGCCTTTTTCGCCAGCTCAGGCACCGTGATGGAGTCGATGCTGCCCACCCGGCCGCAACCCTCGGCGAAGGCCTCCATCTCCCGCATCCCGAAGAACCCGGCCAGCACCTCATTGACGCCGCCCTCGGCGGCATCCAGATTCGTGTGCATACAGATGGCCGAGATGCCGTTTTTCACCAGCTGAAAGGCCACGTCCTGCCCGCCCAGCTTCTTGAGGGGGGAGAAGATGACCGGGTGGTGGGACACGATGAGCTGACAGCCCTTCCGGGCCGCTTCCTCCACCACCTCGGGGGTGATGTCCAGCGTCACCAGGACCCGGGACGCTCCGCCGCCGCAGTCCACCAGCAGGCCGGGGTTGTCCCAGCTCTCCGCCAGCGCCAGCGGCGCGATGTGCTGCATCTCCTGATAAATCGAATCGATCGTTGTCATAGCTTTACCTGCCTTACCGATACGTTTCCTTTTCCTTCAAAGAAGCGGCCTGAGAGGGCAGAGACGCGACCAATGCGTCCATCTCCCTCGCCATCTCGCTGCCGTCCGGCACGCCGAGGCGGAGGCGGGGCAGCTTTGCTTTCTGCCATGCGGCGTAGCCCTCACCCTCCGGCCACTGGCCGGTGAGGCCGAACAGGCACTCTTGGAAGGTGGGCGTCCTCACCTCGCCGGTGTACTCCGCTGCCATGACGGCATACCAGCGGCCCGCCGCCTGCACCGGCCGGTCGGCTATGAGGGCAAAACCGTGCTCCCACAGCCAGCGGCGGAGGTCGCTGTGGCGGGTGGCCGGCACCATCACGAGGCGCGGCCCGCCCGGCGCAGACACCCACGGAGCTTTCTCGATGATTTCCCATGTCGTCTGGGCCGAGACGCCCGCCAGCACGATGGTGCCTGCCTCGCCCGGGGACAACACAGAAAGACCGTCGCCGAGCCTCAGCTCAGCGCGGTCTTTGCATCCGGCATATTCCAGCGTCTGTGCGGCCTTCGCCAGCGGGCCGGGGCGCAAATCGGCCCCGATGACCTTGGGGTACTTCCCCGAAGCAGCCAGCACCGCCGTCAGCTTGCCGTGGTCGCAGCCGATGTCGGCCACCGGCTGACCGGGGCGCACCAGCTCAGCGGCAGCGCTCAGACGCGCATCCAGTGTCGGCAACACTCAGGACTTCTTGGAGGCCAGATGAGCGTTCAGCTTCTCCAGCAGCTCGTCGCAGTCCACACCGTGGACCTCGCAGGCCTCCTCGATGCTCTCGCCGCGGGAGGCGGGGCAGCCGAGGCAGTGCATCCCGATCTCCATAAAGTAGGGAGCGGTGCTCTGGTCCATATCCAGAATGTCGCCGATGATGGTCTCACGAGTCACCTGCTTCACAGGGTGGTTCTCGTCCTTCTTGAGCATATTGAAAATATCAAACATGGTAGTATCCCTTTCTGTCTTTCACGATGCGCCTTGCAGCGCTCAGCTATAATATACCCCAATCATATCCTATTTTTCAAGTAGAAATTGAAAAGCTTCTTGTTTCTTCCGCAAAGAAGTGTGGTTTTTCGGGTGCTGGTGTTCTCTTTTAGCCCACAAAAGAGAACCCAAAACGCTTCACGCGCCTGTGCGCGGGTAAAGCACTTTTTCATTAAGGCTAATGTTCTCTTTTGCGTGCCAAAAGAGAACCAGAAATGGTTCTCGCGCTGGTAGCGCGGATTAAGTTTTTTCTTGCGGTCAAGTGGCTTGCGCTCCGCGCGGGCCAGAGGCAGGGAGGGGTGTTTCGACTCCCCCCTCCCTACCTCTGGACTCCACTCTCCCCGCAACGAGTTAAGGGCTTCTCGCCCTTAACAATTCCAATGTGGAAGTCGAAGCCCAAAAATGCTAGCCGCTGCGCTAAACGCATTTTTTTGTGCTTCTCCTATTTACGACTCCGCCGAAGATTTCACGTTTCTGCTGGACGTTACCGTCAGCAGAGAGGTAACACCAGCTGCGAAGCAGCAAATCGGAGAAACGAGAAAAAAGCGTTTAGCGCAGCGGCTAGCTTTTTTCCGTTTCGACAACTCCTTCGGGGTCTGAAAGGGGCGAGCAGCCCCTTTCTCGTGGATCCAGCGCGTCGAAATCGCTGGTGCTTTTCTGGTTCTCTTTTGGCACGCAAAAGAGAACTTAGCCTTACCGAAACAGCGTTTTACCCCGCGCAACAAGCGCGCAATAGCACTTTTCCTCCCCAGAGAAAGCAAAAGCCCCCACACTGCGCACAGTGCGGGGGCCGTTAAGCTTCAGATTATAGAATCAGCGCTTAGTTCTGCTTCATGCGAGCGAAGCAGTCAGAGCAGTAGACCGGGCGGTCCTCACGGGGCTGGAAGGGAACCTTGCAAGCCTTGCCGCAAGCTGCGCAGGTAGCGTCGAACATCTGACGCTCGCCGCCGTTGCTGCGTGCGCCGCCGTTCTTGCGGGCATCACGGCAGGGCTTGCAGCGCTGGGGCTGGTTCTCAAAGCCACGGGATGCGTAGAACTCCTGCTCACCAGCAGTCCAAACAAACTCCTTGCCGCAGTCCTTGCAAACTAAAGTCTTGTCTTCGAACATAGTAGTATCTCCTCTTTGTTTAGTTCTTGCCCACGGAAGGATTGTAACCATACCTTTGGTTTTTAGGGACCATAGCGCTGATCGTAAGCTTACCAGGGGCTTGAATGAGTAAACGTCCTCGGACTGAGGACTCTCCTATTGTACCGTTCTTTTTTTGATTTGTCAACCAAAAAACACACCCTCGTCCCCTTTTTTGTGCATTCAGCATAATAAGACGGATTTTACTCGTGCAAAACCGCAAAAAGGCCGCACCACCCCTTTGCGGGAGCGGTGCGGCCTTAGCGCACTGTAATATTACAGGCGGAAATTACTTCTCGATGACTTCCTTGGTGTCGCGGGCGATCATCAGCTCCTCGTCGGTGGCGATGACCAGAGTGCGGACCTTGGCGCCCCATGCGGTGATGTCGCAGACATCGCCCACGGGATGCTCGTTCTTTTCGGTATCGATGCGGATGCCCAGCCAATCCATGTGGTGGCAGACCTTTGCACGGGCGATCTCGTCGTGCTCGCCGATACCACCGGTGAAGACGATCGCGTCCACACCGCCCATAGCGGCGATGTAGCTGCCGACGATCTTCTTGATCTGGTAGTTCAGCATATCAGAAGCCAGCTGAGCGCGCTTGTTGCCGTGGAGAGCAGCCTCCTCGACGTCGCGCTTGTCACTGGAAACACCGGAGATACCCAGCAGGCCGGACTTCTTGTTCAGGATCTCGTCCAGCTCGTGGCCGGTGATGTTCAGGGTGTACTTCAGGTAGTTGACCACAGAGGGGTCGAGGTCGCCGCAGCGGGTGCCCATCATCAGGCCGGCCAGCGGGGTCATGCCCATGGAGGTATCCACGACCTTGCCCTGATCGACAGCGGCGATGGAAGAGCCGTTGCCCAGATGGCAGGTGATGAGCTTCAGACGCTCGATCGGCTCCTCCAGATACTCAGCAGCCTTGTGCGCGACGTACTTGTGGCTGGTGCCGTGGAAGCCGTAGCGGCGGACGCCGTACTTCTCATAGTACTCGTAGGGGATGGCGTACATATAAGCCTTCGGGGGCATGGTGCTGTGGAAAGCGGTGTCGAAGACAGCGACCATCGGGACGTTGCCGAACACCTTGCGGGCTGCCTCGATGCCGAGGATGCCTGCGGGGTTGTGCAGAGGAGCCAGAGGGCTGAGCTCGCGGATGGTGTTGACGACCTCGTCGGTGATCAGGCAGCTTGCCTTGAACTTCTCGCCGCCATGGACGACGCGGTGGCCGATGGCGCTGATCTCGCTGACATCGTCGATGCACTTGCCCTCGCCGGTGGTCATCTTCTTCACGACCTCAGCAAAAGCCTCGGTGTGGGTGGGGAAGATGGCGGGCGTGGTAGCCTTGTGGCCGTTGGCCTCATGGGTGATCATGCTGCTCTCCATGCCGATGCGCTCGCACAGGCCCTTGCACAGCACTTTCTCACCGTCCATATCGATGAGCTGATATTTCAGGGAAGAAGAGCCACAGTTGATAACCAGAATTTTCATCTTCTTGTTTCCTCCAGATATGTTTTTGTCCGCCCCCGAAAGAGCAGAATTTTACAGATTCCTAGAATTATTATATAATAGGGTCAGCCGGTTTTCAAGCCGCAATGGCGGCAAAGCCTGCTACAATGTCTCCGGGCTTTTTGTACATCCTGCCCAGAATCCCGTTCTTCAGGCCCGTTTCTCCATGCAGTATGACAGATATTTCACAAACTTTTGAGGTCACGCCATGAAATTTGCCGGTATCATCGCCGAATACGACCCCTTCCACAACGGCCACGCGTGGCAGCTGGCTCAGGCAAAGCTGCTGGGCGCAGAGCACATCGCCGTCGCCATGAGTTGCTCTCTTGTGCAGCGGGGCGCACTGCCCCTCCTGCCCGAGGCCGTCCGCACCCGGGCCGCGCTCACCTGCGGAGCCGACCTTGTGTTCGCCCTGCCTGCCCCCTGCGCCTGCGCGGGGGCGGAGGCCTTCGCCCGGGCGGGTGTAGCCCTGCTGTCCGCTGCCGGGTGCGATGGGCTGATTTTCGGGGCCGAGACCCCCGACGCTGCCCTCCTGATGGAAGCCGCCGCCCTTCTGGACAGCGACGCCTACCGCGCCGCCCTCAAAGCCCAGCTCTCTGGCGGGGCGAAAAGCTTCGCCGCCGCGCGGCAGGCCGCAGCGGCTCAGCTTGCTCCCGACGGACGGGTGGCCGCCCTCCTCGACAAGCCCAACAACAACCTCGCCGTCGAGTACTGCCGGGCCATCCGCTGTCTTGCGCCTCAGATGGAGGTCCATCCCCTGCCCCGGCAGGGCGCGGACCATGGCGAGGCCATCCACGCCGCCCACGGCTCCTTCGCCAGTGCCAGCGCCCTCCGCCACCTCTGGGCTGAGGAGGGAGCGGAGGCCATCGCACCCTATGTGCCCGAGGCGGTCTTCCCCCTCTACCGGGAGGCTCACGCCGCCGGGCAGTACACCGACTTTTCCGCCGCCGGGCGGTGCGAGCTGGCCCTTCTCCGGTCTGCCTGCCGGGGCGAGACGCCCTTCGGGCAGGTGCGCGGCATCTCCGAGGGGTTGGAGCACCGCTTGGAAGCCGCCGTCCGGGCCAGCACCACCTACGACGGCCTTCTGGACGCCCTCACCACCGTCCGCTATCCCCGGGCGCGGATGCGCCGCCTCGCTATGGACGCCGCGCTGGGCTACGCCGCCGACAGCTTCCCTTCTCTTCCGCCCTATCTCCACCTGCTGGGCGGGCGGAAGGACGCACTTCCTTTTTTAAAGGGCTGCTCCCTCCCCGTCTCCCACTCGCTGGCCCGCCTGCGGGAGTCCGGCGAGGCCTGCGCCCGGATGGCCGAAGCTCAGCTTGCCGCCGCCGATTTCGGCGCGCTCTGCCGTGTCTCGCCCGAGGCGATGGGCAGCTTACTTCGTCAAAAAAATATCTTTTTGACGTAATGACAGAAAATTTTCTGCAAAATTTGTCATTTCGGCACTTGTATGCCGAGGCGGTTTCGGTGTATTATAGTAAAGAAACTTGGATACAACACGCCGCCTGCACAACAGGCACAAGGAGGAACCATGGCACTTCACGTTCTGGACGAAGCCAACCGCTGCCTCGGCTGCAAAAAGCCGCTGTGCCAGCAGGGCTGCCCCATCCACACCAACATCCCCGAGGTCATCCGTCTGCTCAAGGACAATCATCTGGACGACGCCGGCAGGATGCTCTTCGAAAACAACCCCCTGACCACTGTGTGCAGCCTCGTGTGCAACCATGAGAACCAGTGCGAGGGCCACTGCGTCCGCAACCGGATGCCCAGCCACGACCCCGTCCACTTCTCCATCATCGAGGACTACATCTCCACCACCTACGCCAACAAGATGACCTCCGGCCCCGCCCCCAAGAACGGGATGAAGGCCGCTGTGGTCGGCTCGGGGCCTGCGGGCCTGACCGTCGCCGTCCTGCTGGCGCGCTGGGGCTATGACATCACCATCTTCGACGCCCGGGACAAGATCGGCGGCGTCATGCGGTACGGCATCCCCAACTACCGCCTGCCCGACAGCGTGCTGGACGATTTCCAGTACCGTCACCTCGAGCTGAAGGGCATCCATGTCCGCCCCAACACCGCCATCGGCAAGACCATCACCATTGACGACCTGTTCCGGGACGGCTACAAGAGCGTCTTCATCGGCGCGGGCCTCTGGAAGGCCAACGCCATGCACATCAAGGGCGAGACGCTGGGCAACGTGGCCTTCGGCATCGACTACCTCGCCAACTCCAAGGCCTTCCAGCTGGGCGATGACATCGCCGTCATCGGCGTGGGCAACTCCGCCATGGACTGTGCCCGCACCGCCATCCGCAACGGCGCACGCCACGTCACCTGCTACGCCCGCCGCGACGAGGAGTGCATCAGCGCCTCCGAGCATGAGGTGCGGTACGCAAAGCTCGAGGGCGTGGGCTTCCGCTTCTGCAAGGCCCCCGTCGAGATCCGGAAGAACGGCATCATCTGCCGCGACACCGTAAAGGGCGAGGACGGCAGATTCACGCAGGTGGAGGGCAGCGAGACCTTCTACCCCCATACCGGCGTGATCGTCTCGGTCAGTCAGGGTTCCGAAAGCACCCTCGTCAAGACCACCACCGGCATCGAGACCAACCAGCGCGGTCTGCTCACCGTCAACGAAGATGGCAGCACCACCCGTGAGGGCGTGTTCGCCGGCGGTGACGCCGTCATGGGCGCGCGCACCGTCGTCGAAGCCGTAGCCATCGCCAAGAAGGTGGCCGAGTCGATGGACGCTTACATGAAGTCCCTGCCCGCCGACACCGCCCCCGACCCCTACGCCGACATCCCGGTGTTCTCCACCCCGACTTCCGACGTTCTGACGAAGCAGGGCATCTAACATTGTATATTGAAAAGGCTGTTTGTCATAAACCTCTCCGTCCCGCTTCGCTCAGCAAGGCCGGGCTTCGGCACGCCGCAGGCGTAACGGAGAGATTGCCTGTCAAGCAGCCTTTTCTTTTTGTAACATTTATATGTCTTTGCCAATCTTAGCCGTTCTCCCGTTGACGAACTTTTGTCTGTTTTTGTATACTTATAAAGGATACATTTCTCATTTTGAACGCCCGGCGGCCCTGCTGCCGGGTGAGAAAGGCTGGTGGACACCATTATCAGATCATCCCTCCCCAAGCTCCGGGAAAAGCTGCTGGAGGCGCTTCAGGCCGTTCTGCCCATCGCGGCCATCGTGCTGATCCTCTGTTTCAGCATTGCCCCCGTTTCCCCGAGCATCCTGCTCTGCTTTCTGCTGGGTGCGGCCATGATCGTCGTCGGCATCATGTTCTTCACGCTGGGCGCGGAGATGAGCATGACGCCGATGGGCGAACGGGTCGGCGCCATGCTCACCCGCAGCCAGAACATCTTCCTCATCATCGGGGCAGGCTTCCTGCTGGGCTTCCTCATCACCATCTCGGAGCCGGACCTGCAGGTGCTTGCAAACCAAGTGCCCTCCATCCCCAACATGACCCTCATCCTCTCGGTGGCCGTGGGCGTGGGCCTCTTCCTCGTCATGGCCTTCCTGCGTATGCTGCTGAGCATCCCGCTCCCCCGGCTGCTGGTGATCTTCTATGCAGCCATCTTCCTTCTGGCCGCCTTCGTGCCGAAGGAGTTCCTCGCCGTAGCCTTTGACTCCGGCGGCGTCACCACGGGTCCCATGACCGTTCCCTTCATCATGGCTCTGGGCGTCGGTGTCTCGGCCATCCGTTCTGACCGCCACGCAGCGGACGACAGCTTCGGCCTTGTGGCCCTCTGCTCCGTCGGCCCCATCCTCGCCGTCCTCATTCTCGGCATCGTCTTCAACGCCAGCGAGAGCAGCTACATCCCGCCCGTCATCCCCGAAGTGGGCGACTCGGTGGAGCTGTGGCAGCTGTTCGGCGAGGGACTGCCCACCTATCTGCACGAGATCGCCCTCTCCCTGCTGCCCATCATCGTGATGTTCGGCATCTTCCAGCTGGTGGCGCTCCGCATCGACCGGCGGACGCTGGGCCGCATCGGGGTGGGCCTCGTCTACACTTACATCGGCCTCGTGCTCTTCCTCACCGGCGCGAACATCGGTTTCATGCCCGCCGGCAACTACCTCGGTCAGGTGCTGGGCGGCCAGAGCAGCCGCTGGCTCCTCATCCCCATCGGGATGCTCATCGGCTACTTCATCGTCCGGGCCGAGCCTGCGGTCTATGTCCTCAACAAGCAGGTGGAGGAAGTCACCGACGGAGCCATCTCCGCCGGGACCATGGGCGCGGCCCTCTCGGCAGGCGTCTCCCTCTCGGTGGGCCTTGCGATGGTGCGGGTGCTGACCGGCATCTCCATCCTCTGGTTCCTCATCCCGGGCTACCTCTTCGCCATCAGCATCTCTTTTGTGGTGCCGAAGCTCTACACTGCCATCGCCTTCGACGCCGGCGGCGTGGCCTCCGGCCCCATGACGGCCACCTTCCTGCTGCCGCTGGCGCAGGGGGCCTGCATCGCCGTGGGCGGCAACATCGTCACCGACGCGTTCGGCGTGGTGGCCATGGTCGCCATGACCCCCCTCATCACCGTCCAGCTCATGGGCCTTGTGGCCCAGCTCAAGACCCGCAAGGCCCGCAGCGCCCAGCCCCTGCTGGACACTGCCGCCCTGCTGGCTGACCTGCCGGACGACGCCATCATCGAGCTGTAAGGAGGTCTTGCCGTGAATACGCTCTACTGGCTGGTCACCATCACCGACCGCCCCACGACAGACGCCTTTTTAAAGCTTTATCAGAGCTTTGGCGTCAATGTCAGCCTGCGCACCGTGGGCGCAGGCACCGCCATTCAGGAGACGCTTTCCACCCTCGGGCTGGAAAAGAGCGAAAAGGCCGTCCTTTTTGCCGTCATTACGGCGGACAGCTGGCCCCGCATCCAGAAAGCCCTGCGCCGTCAGATGCGCATCGATGTGCCGGGCACCGGCATCGCATTCATCGTCCCGGTGAGCAGCATCGGCGGCAAGCGCGCCCTGCTGTTCCTTACCGAGCACCAGACCCTTGAGCTGAAGGAGGAAAGCACCTTGAAAGATACCCGTTACGACCTGCTTCTCGTCATCGCCAATCAGGGCTACACCGGCTCCATCATGGACGCAGCCCGCGCCGCAGGGGCCGGCGGCGGCACCGTCATCCACGCCAAGGGCACCGGCATGGAGGGTGCAGCCAAGTTCATGGGCATCGACCTCGTGAACGAGAAGGAGCTGGTGCTCATCGTCGCCCGCACCAGCGAAAAGAACCAGATCATGAAGTCCATCATGGACGGGGCAGACAAGAAGGCCGGTGCCATCGTCTTCTCCCTGCCCGTCACCGACACCGCCGGTCTGCGTCTGCTGGACGAAGACTGAGCCGATGGGGCTTTCATCTGTCGGATGAACAAAAATCCACGCCGCGGCAGGCCGCCGGGCGTGGATTTTTTTGCCGGTTTCCGGTATGATAGAAGGGATGATACGGGAGGTAAATGATATGATTCAGAATACGCACTGGAAACAGCTGGCCCGGAACTGGGCCTCCATCCTCTTAGGCAATGCGCTCTACTCGCTGGCGGTGGCCCTCTTCCTCGAGCCTTCGGGCCTCATCACCGGCGGTGCCACCGGCATCGCGCTGGCCATCGGGCGGCTGACGGGGCTGCCCGTCTCGGGGCTGCTGCTCTTCATCAACCTTGCTATGCTGGTCTGGGGCTGGGCGGTCCTTGGCCGGGCCTTTGCCCTCAACACGCTGGCCAGCAGCGTCCTCAGCCCGGCCTTTCTCGGCCTCTTTGAAGGGCTGCTGGCAGGCCGGGTGCTGACGGAGGACATCTTCCTCTGCACCGTTTTTTCGGGCCTCGGCATCGGTGTGGCGCTGGGCCTTGTCATCCGCTCCGGCGCATCCACCGGCGGCCTTGACATCCCACCGCTGGTGCTCAACAAGTGGTTCAAGCTGCCGGTGTCGGCCACCATGCTGACCTTCGACATCGCGGTGCTGCTGATGCAGGCCGTGTTCAGCCCGGTGCAGCAGGTGCTCTACGGCGTCGTGATGGTGCTCATCCACACCATCGTCATGGACAAGATGCTGATGCTGGGTGCCAGCCGCACCGAAGTGAAGATCGTCAGCAGCCAGTCCGACGCCATTTGTGCGGCCATCCTCGCCCAGCTGGACCGCGGCGTGACCATCCTCCACGGCGAGGGCGGCTACACCCGCGAACCCAGCGCGGTGCTGCTGAGCATCGTGTCCAACCGGGAACTGCCCCGGCTGGAAAAGCTGGCCCACAGCATCGACCCCACCTGCTTCCTCATCGTGAGCCATGTCACCGAGGTCAGCGGCCGGGGCTTCTCGCTGGATAAGGATTATTTGTCATAAGAGAAACCTCTCAGTCAAAGCCTTCGGCTTTGCCTGAGAGGTTTCTTTATAGCAGCGGCGCGATGACTTTGAGCAGCACACCCGCCAGATGGAGCAGGGTCTTGCCCTCCCAGATGCTCTCCCGGGTCGGCTCGACATCGCGGCAGAATTCCAGCGTTTTCTGGAAATCCTTCTCGATGGCGGGGATGCAGGCGGTGTCCTTCATCCAGACTGCATCCTCAAAATGATGGTAGAGGCTGCGGTAGTCGAGGTTGATGGTACCCACCACGGCCTCGCAGTCGTCCACTACAAAGACCTTCGCATGGACAAAGCCGGGCAGCCACTCGCTGATCCTGACCCCCGAGTCCAGCAGGGAGGCATAATGGGTCTTTGCCAGCGCGTAGGCGAATTTTTTATCCGGCACATGGGGCAGGATGAGGTGGACGTCTACGCCCCGCTCTGCCGCGAACTTGAGGGCCGTTTCCAGCTCGCCGTCGAGGATGAGGTAGGGCGTCATGATATGGATGTAGCGCTTGGCGCGGTTGAGCAGGTCGATGTAGACCATCTCGCCCACTCGCTCCCCGTCCAGCGGACAGTCGCCGTAGGGGGCGGCGAAGCCCTTTGCCGGGACGGAATAGGGCGGCGCGGAGAGGAATTTATCGAACTCCGACTCCCGGCGGATGCTCCACATCTCAAGGAAGAGGATGGTCAGCGTCCGGACGCCCTCCCCCTCCAGCATGACGGCGGCGTCCTTCCAGCAGCCATACTTCTCGATGTGGTTGATGTACTCATCGGCGAGGTTCACGCCGCCGGTGAAGCCTACCTTCCCGTCGATGACGAGGATCTTCCGGTGGTCGCGGTAGTTGTAATGGGTGGAGACGAAGGGCTGGACGGGCGCAAACACCCGGCACTGGATGCCCAGCTTCTCAAGGCGGCGGGGATAGTCCCGGGGCAGGGTCGAAAACTCACAGGTGCCGTCGTACATGACCCGGACGTCCACGCCCTCGGCGGCTTTCCGGGCCAGCACCTCGAGGATCCTGCCCCACATAAGGCCCTCGTCGATGATGAAGTACTCGAGAAAGATGTATCGCTCTGCCTTTTCCAGCTGGCGCAGCAGCTCTGCGAACTTGGCTTCGCCGCCGGGGAAGTAGGTCACCTCCGTGTTCTGGTAGACCGGGAAGCCGCCGCCCCTGCCGTGGAGATACCGTGCCAGCGAGGCCGCGCCGGGGTCGGCCTCTTCCAGCGCCTCTGCTGCGGCGAGGGGCTGGGGCTGCAAGCCCCGGGCCTCCTCGGTGAGGCTGGCCGCCCGCTTCTGAAGGGCGTTGTGGCCAAAGTTGCTCTTGACGTAGAAAAACAGGGGCACGCCCACCACGGGCAGGATGGCGATGGTGACCATCCATGTGATCTTGGCGCTGTTGTCCATCCGGCTGTTGAGGATGTAGACCACCATGAAGACCGATACCGCAACGCTGCCGCCGAAGTAATGGGGCAGCAGGGTGCCGAACCACCGGAAGACGCCCCACAGCACCCCGACCTGCAGCAGCATCAGCAGCAGCACCAGCCCGAAGCGGCTGAAGATGGCGTGGACGATCCCCTTCTGGCCCTTTTTCAGGAGCCGGAGGCCGCCGTCCTCAAACTGCTGCATCCGGTCTTTCATGTTCTGCGAAAAGTTTTCCTTCTTCATGCTTCTCCTTTCGGGCGGAGGGTGACGGCAAACATCCCCTGCGCCGCGTGGCAGTCCTCCACCAGCTGCTTGGGCTGGGGGCAGACGCCGTGGTCGTGCCATGGGTCGTTGAACCAGTAATTTTCCTCGTCATAGCCCACCAGCAGCAGACAGTGCTCGTTGCACTTCCATGCAAAGTCGGTGCCGTCGGCCAGCAGCCAGTGGTCCCGCTTCTCGGGCACAGGCTGGAAGTCCAGCGTGGCCCAGAACACCACCGGCATCCCTGCGTCGAGGTAGCTGCACAGCTGGGCCGCCGTCTTGCCGCTCTCGTCCACGACCTCGAACCGGTCGGCTGCGCCCTCGTGCTCCAAGGCGCTGTTCAGCGCTTTCACGATGCAGGGCGCGTAGCAGCCGTAGCCGGTGTGGTCGTGGGGGTCTCCGGGGTAGACCTGCCACGGGTCGGGGCCGTAGAGCCTGCCGTCCTGCTCCCAGTAGGGGGCGTGGGGCAGGTCGCGGGCGATGAAGGTATCGGGGTCGATGCCGATGCCCACAGCCTGCAGCAGCATGACACTGCTGATGCTCTCGCAGCCGTTGACCCAGCGCTCGGTCTGGTCGATGTACGGGGCAGGAACGATTTTTTTCATCAAAATGCCTCCCAGCAGGTATTCGGCCCTGTCAAAACAGAGCGAAATGTGTTATTATGTAGGGTAAGGATATTATACCCCATTTGGGGGATTTTTTCTACCACAATCGGCACGCGGAGGTTTTTGGAACATGAACAATCTCATCATCGGCATCGCAGGCGGCTCCGGCAGCGGCAAGACCACTCTGGCCTGTCGGCTCAAGGCCCTTTTCGGGGAGGACGAAGTGCGCCTCATCTCCCACGACAGCTACTACAAGCGCCACGACGAGCTGCCCTTTGAGGAGCGCTGCAAGCTGAACTATGACCACCCGGACGCCTTCGACAACGCCCTGCTCATCTACCACTTACAGGAGCTGAAGGCCGGCCGCGCCATCGACTGCCCGGTGTACGACTACGCCGACCACAACCGCAGCAACGAGGTGCAGCACATCGAGCCGGCCCCCGTCCTCATCGTGGAGGGCATCCTGCCCTTCGTGGAGCCGGAGCTGTGCGCCATGTTCGACTATAAGATCTTCGTGGACACCGACGCCGACGAGCGCATCCTGCGCCGTCTGGTGCGGGACGTCAAGGAGCGCGGCCGCTCCCTCGACAGCGTCATCCATCAGTATCTCACCACCGTCAAGCCCATGCACGAGGCTTTCGTCGAGCCGAGCAAGCGGAACGCCGACATCATCGTCCCCAATGGCGGCGAGAACACCACCGCCATCGAGATGCTGGCCCACCACATCCGCAGCCTCATCGAGAAAGCAAATATGCTCTGAGCTGCTCTACCGCAAAAAACCGGGATCCCTGACGGGACCCCGGTTTTTTCGTTCCTGTGGTCAATTCTTGATGGAGGTACGCACCAGCGCACGCTTGAGGCGGGCCTGTGCCATCTCGTACTCGCGGCGGTCGAGATCCTTGCGGGCCAGAAGCTCTTCGGCACGCTTTTTCGCCGCCTCGGCGCGGGCGTGGTCGATCTGCTCGGCCCACTCCCATGTGGTGGCCACCAGACGCACCTCCCCGTCCAGCACGGTGAGCATCCCGCCCATGCAGGCGGCACAGCGGCGCTGGCCGTCGGCATCGACGATGTGCGCCTCACCCATGCCCAGCGCGGTGCAGTAGTCGCCGTGCTTGGCCAGAATGGCGAGGTCGCCGTCGATGGCGCGGCAGACCACACGCTCGGCCTGCCCCTCAAAGGCGCAGCCGTCCGGTGTGACCACCGTCAGATGAAAGGTCGTCATGGTTTACCCCTTCTTCGCCTTAGCGAACACATCGTCGATGGTGCCCGCGAACAGGAAGGCGCTCTCGGGCAGGTCGTCGCACTCGCCGTTCAGGATCATGCGGAAGCCGCGCAGCGTCTCCTTCAGCGGGACGTACTGGCCGGGCATACCGGTAAACTGCTCTGCAACGTGGAAGCTCTGGCTCAGGAAGCGCTGCACCTTGCGGGCGCGGCTGACCGTGCGCTTGTCTTCCTCGCTCAGCTCGTCCATGCCCATGATGGCGATGATGTCCTGCAGCTCTTTGTAGCGCTGCAGCACCTTCTGGACGGCGCGGGCGATCTCATAATGCTCCTGACCCACGACCTCCGGGCTGAGGATGCGGCTGGTGGAGTCCAGCGGGTCCACAGCGGGGTAGATGCCCTGAGAGGCGATGTCGCGGCTCAGAACGGTGGTGGCATCCAGATGGGTGAAGGTGGTGGCAGGGGCCGGGTCGGTCAGGTCGTCGGCGGGGACGTAGACGGCCTGCACCGAGGTGATGGAACCCTTGCGGGTGGAGGTGATGCGCTCCTGCAGCGCGCCCATCTCGGTGGCCAGCGTGGGCTGGTAGCCGACGGCGGAGGGCATACGGCCCAGCAGAGCCGACACCTCAGAGCCAGCCTGCGTGAAGCGGAAGATGTTGTCGATGAAGAGCAGCACGTCCTGATTCTTGACATCGCGGAAGTACTCCGCCATGGTCAGGCCGGACAGTGCCACACGCATACGCGCTCCGGGAGGCTCGTTCATCTGGCCGTAGACCAGCGCCGTCTTGTTGATGACGCCGCTCTCGGTCATCTCGCCGTAAAGGTCGTTGCCCTCACGGGTGCGCTCGCCGACACCGGTGAACACCGAGTAGCCGTTGTGCTCGGTGGCGATGTTATAGATCAGCTCCTGAATGAGGACGGTCTTGCCGACACCGGCACCGCCGAACAGGCCGATCTTGCCGCCCTTGGCGTAGGGGCAGATGAGGTCAACGACCTTGATGCCGGTCTCGAGGATCTCGGTGGTGGACTGCTGCTCCTCATAACTGGGAGCGGGGCGGTGGATGGGCCAGTAGGCCTCCGGGGTGGGGGCGGGCTTGTTGTCCACCGGCTCGCCCAGCAGGTTGAACACGCGGCCCAGACACTGGTCGCCGACGGGCACCTTGATGGACTCGCCGGTGTCCACGGCCTCGGTGCCGCGCACCAGACCGTCGGTGCTGCTCATGGCGATGCAGCGGGCGACATTGTCACCGGTCAGCTGCGCCACCTCGACCACCAGCTTCTGGCCGTGGTTGTCGATCTCGATGGCGTTGAGCAGATCCGGCAGCTCGCCATCCTTGAACTGGATGTCCAGCACCGGGCCGATGACCTGGATCACCTTGCCGATGTGTTTTTCGGACATAGGCTACAACTCCTTCTCTTAAACCTCTCCGTCAGCGCTGACGCGCTGCCACCTCCCCTACCGAGGGGAGGCCTTGGCATTCCGCAAAGCCTTACCTCTTCGCCAGAGGCTCCCCTCGGTAGGGGAGCTGTCGAGCGATAGCGAGACTGAGAGGTTGATTCATTTGTTAATTCTCCGCACCAGCCACGATCTCGGTGATCTCCTGCGTGATGGCGGCCTGACGGGCGCGGTTGTAATACAGATTCAGATGCTCTATCATCTCACCGGCGTTCTTGGTGGCGGCATCCATGGCCGTGCGGCGGGCGGCCAGCTCGCTGGCTACGCTCTCGCACACTGCGCCGTAGAGGACACCGGCCACATACTCGGGGATGATCGCGCCGAACACTTCCTCGCTGCTGGGCTTGTACAGGATCTGGCTCCGGCGTGCCTCGGCCTTCTGGGCCTCTGTAGGCTCGATGGTCAGGGGCAGCACCTCAAGGGTGATGGCCGTCTGGGTCATCATGGAGTCGAAGCGGGTATAGCAGAGCTTCACCGCGTCGTACTCGCCCTTGAGGAAGCCCTCCGTTATCTGGTGGGACAGGGTGAAGCACTCGCTCACGGACACGTCCGCCGCCAGCAGCACCTCGTGGGTGAACAGGTCGGCCTCGTGGTGGGCGAAATACTCCGCCGAGCGCTTACCGATGGGCAGGACGATGGCGGGACCTCCGGCAGCGTCGGCCTGCTTGAACACATTGGCGTTATAGCCGCCCGCCAGTCCGCGGTCGCCCGCGATGACCACCAGCAGGGTGCGCTTGATCTCGTCCCGGCGCAGATAGGGGTTGCGGGCACGGGGGTCCGCCGCCGCGATCTTGGTCAGCGATTCATACAGCGTTTCAAAGTAGGGGCGGCTGTGCTCCACCCGCTCCTTGGCACGGCGCATTTTGGAGGAAGCCACCAGCTCCATAGCCTTGGTGATCTGCATGGTACTCTCTACGCTTTTGATGCGCAGCTTGATGTCCTTCATGGAACCTGCCATGCGTTACGCCTCCTTCCTGTCAGTGCGCCTTGATAAAGCTCTCAGTGTAAGCGGACAGCACGCCTTTCAGAGCTTCCTCGGCGTCCTTTTCCAGCTTGCCGGTGGTGCGGATGGTCTCCATCACAGAGGCACCGGCAGCATCGGCATCCAGATACTCGTACAGGCCCTTCTCGTACTCTGCCACGGCGGGCACCTTGATGTTCACAAGGTAGTCGTGGATGGTCGCGTAGAGGATGGCCACCTGCTTTTCCACCGCAACGGGGGCCGAGCGGTTCTGCTTCAGCACCTCCACGATGCGCTCGCCCTGTGCCAGACGGGCCTTGGTGTCGGCGTCCAGATCGGAGCCGAACTGTGCGAAGGACTGCAGCTCGCGGTACTGGGAGTAGATGAGCTTCAGGGTGCCGGCCACCTTTTTCATGGCCTTGATCTGGGCGTTGCCGCCGACACGGGAGACCGAGATGCCGGGGTTGACGGCCGGCATGACGCCCGAGTGGAACAGCTCCGTCTCAAGGAAGATCTGGCCGTCGGTGATGGAGATGACGTTGGTGGGGATGTAGGCGGACACATCGCCCGCCTGCGTCTCGATGATGGGCAGAGCCGTCAGGCTGCCGCCGCCCAGCTCGTCGGAGAGCTTGGCCGCGCGCTCCAGCAGACGGGAGTGCAGATAGAAAACGTCGCCGGGGTAGGCCTCACGTCCCGGGGGACGGCGGATCAGCAGCGACAGGGCACGGTAAGCGACGGCGTGCTTGGACAGGTCATCGTAGATGATGAGGACGTGCTTGCCCTTGTGCATGAAATACTCGCCCATGGCACAGCCGGAGTAGGGCGCGATATACTGCAGCGGCGACAGCTCGGAGGCCGTGGCCGACACCACGATGGTGTAGCTCATGGCCCCGGCCTCGGTGAGGCTCTGGACGAGGTTTGCCACGGTAGAGCGCTTCTGGCCGATGGCGACGTAGATGCAGATGACGTCCTTGCCCTTCTGGTTGATGATGGTATCGGACGCGATGGTGGTCTTGCCGGTCTGGCGGTCGCCGATGATCAGCTCACGCTGGCCGCGGCCGATGGGGATCATGGAGTCGATGGCCTTGATGCCGGTCTGGAGCGGCTCCTTGACGGGCTGGCGCTCGATGATGCCGGGGGCCGGGCTTTCGATGGGGCGGAACTCCGTCGTCTCGATGGGGCCGGCGCCGTCGATGGGCTGGCCCAGTGCGTTGACGACGCGGCCGATCAGTGCCTCGCCCACCGGGACGGACACGACCTTGCCGGTGCGCTTGACGGTGCTGCCCTCCTTGATGCCGACGTCGGAACCCAGCAGAACGATGGAGACGGTGTTCTCCTCGAGGTTCTGCGCCATGCCGTACTCGCCGTTCTCAAACTGGAGCAGCTCGCCTGCCATGCACTTTTCCAGACCGCTGGCGCGGGCGATGCCGTCGCCCACCAGAATGACCGTGCCGACCTCGCTCTGCTCGATGACATTTTCGTAATGCTTGATCTGAGCACGGATGATCTTGGAGATCTCTTCAGGTTTCAGTTGCATTGTTGTGTCTTCACCACTCAATTCTTTGTAAACTTTCGGGTGGATGCCCTCTCAGCCAAAGCCGGTCTTGCTGCATCTCATCGCCTTGCGGCTCTGAGAGCAGCCGGGCCTCGCTTTCGCCGGAGAGCTTCGTATTGATTTTACAGCGTTGCCGCCGCGATGCTGCTGCGCAGGCCGGCGAGACGATTGCGGACGGTGCCGTCCAGCTCGGTGCCTTCGATGTCCAGCCGGATGCCTCCCAGCACGGCAGGCTCGACCTTCGTTTTGAGGTCGATGTGCTTACCGGTGACTTTTTCCAGCTTTTCGTGGAGGCGGGTGGTCTGCTCTGCCGTGAGGGGCACAGCGGAGACGGCGGTGGCCTCCAGAATGCCGTGGGCCTCATTGTAGCGCAGACGGTAGGCCCGGGCACAGCCCGGCAGCTCCCGCAGAGCGCCCTTTTCGCACAGCAGCTTCATAAAGTTGAGCACATAGAGGTGGACCTGCCCGCGGAAGGCCTCGTCCAACAGCGCACAGCGCTCTTTCTTGGGGATGCTGGGGATGCTGAGCAGATGCAGATACTCAGCGTCCCCGTTCAGCAGGGCGGTCACGCCTTCCAGTTCACCCAGAATGCGCTCGTCCAGCCCTTCCTCCGCGGCCAGGTCGTACAGGCTCCCGCCGTACATCCTTGCAGTCTCGGTCATGATGCTTCACCCACGTTTTTGATAAATTCGTCGATCAGATCCTGATGGTCGGCTTCCTTGATCTCGCGCTCGACCACTTTGGAGGCGATCTCCATCGCCATGCCGCCGATCTCGTCCTTTACCTCGTTGACGGCCTTCTTGCGCTCCTGCGCAATGTCGGCCTCGGCCTTCTGCTTGAGGGCAGCGGCCTGAGCACGGGCCTCGCCCAGCAGCTCCTCGCCGCGGGCGGCAGCCGTCTTCTGGGCGGAAGCTACGATCTGGCCGGCCTCGGCGCGGGCATTCTGCAGGTTCTGCTCATACTCCGCCTTCATGGCCTCAGCCTCGGCGCGCAGCTTTTCGGCGTCTGCGATCTGGCTGTCCGCCTTGGCCTTGCGCTCCGCGATGACTTTTTTGACCGGGTTCAGCAGCAGCTTTTTGAAGATCACGAGCTGGATCATCAGGTTGCAGACCTGAGCCAGAAACGTCCAGCCATCCAGCGTGATCAGTGCCTGATAAAGTTGCATAAGCGTCTCCCCTTTCTCTTGAAATCAAGCTCAGAAAGGAGCGCTTACTGCAGGTAGTTCATGAACATACCGGGTGCGAGGAAGATGAGCAGCAGGCCGGTGACGAAGCCGTAGATACCGGTGGTCTCAGACAGTGCGACGCCGAGGATCAGGGTGCTGGTCACGTCGCTCTTGCACTCGGGCTGACGACCGACAGCCTCACAGGCAGCAGCGGCAGCGTTGCCTTCGCCGATGCCGGGGCCGATACCTGCGATCAGTGCGCAGCCTGCGCCGATGCCGCAGCCAGCCAGAGCGATACCACGAGCAAGGAATTGAAAGTCAGTCATAGTTTGTGTCCTCCTGAAAATGTTTGTTTTTGGGGGATGCCGGGCGGGAGGCTTACTCCTCACCGGCAGCACGTTTGATGAAGATGGTGGTCAGGGTACAGAAGATGAACGCCTGAATGCAGCCGCCGAACCAGTCGAAATAGAGGCCCGTAAAGGCCGGGATGCCGATCTGGAACAGCTGAAGCTGGCTCAGGAAGCCGGGCAGCCAGCCAAAAATGACATGGCTCAGGCTCGCCAGTGCCCAGTACAGCAGGGTGGAGATAACGGTACCGGACAGGATGTTGCCGAAGTGACGGAAGGCCATGCTGACGGGGGTGGATACCTCCGACAGCACATTGATGGGCGCCATCAGGAAGATGGGGTCCAGCAGGCCCTTCAGGTAGGCGAGGATGCCGTTGGTCTTGATCTTGTAGTACATGATGATGATGAACACCACGATGGCCCATGCCGCCTCGGTGTTCAGGTCTGCCGTGGGGCTCCACAGGCCCACCACGCTGATGAGGTTGCAGCCGATGCTGAGTGCAAAGATAGCACCCACCAGCGGGATGAACTTATCGAAGTGATAGCCCATGTTGTCGTGGACGAACTGGTCCAGCCGTTCCACGATGAACTCGGCGGCGGCCTGCCGTTTGGAGACGTTTTCCAGCTTGAGGTCACGCCCCAGCCAGAAAGCCAGAGCCGAGAGCAGCGCCATGACGATCCATGTGCTCACAAGGGTCTGGGTGATCTTAAAATCGCCCAGCACAGGGATATTGGTATGGATGGTATACAGGATCTTTGCGCCGTTCAGTTCCATTTGTTACGTTTCACCCCCTTTTTCATCGGGTGCGGACTGCTGTGCGTCGGCAGGCGCGGGGTCGTCCTCCACCGAGACGTCCACCGGCTCTGCCTTCGGCGCGAGCGGTTTGTACTTACCCGTTATTTGCAGGTAATAAATGGTGACACGAGGGAAAAACAGCGGCAGCACACCGGCAAAGGGCTGGAAGCAGGGGGCCGCGATGGCCACCACCACCCACAGCGCCTGCAGGAGCATCCGGCTGTTGTAGGAAAGCTGTAATGTTGCCTTGCGGCGCTTCTCGTCCGGCTCGTCGATGATCTTCTGGACCACGAAGCAGATGCCCGCAAAGTTGCCGACGGCGACGGCCGCGCCCACGAGGCTGCCGAGGATGACGGTGTAGTCGAACCTCACCCAGCCCACCAGATGCAGCGCCGCGAAAAGCACCCACAAAACGACGGTGCAGAATGCCGTGCCGCCCGCGATGCGGAGCAGCTCCTTTTTGGATTCCGGCTGTAATTTCATAGATCGATGTCTCCCTTATCTCATAGATGCGAGTTGAAGCCCGTCCGGCGGGGCTTGTCCTTTTTGGTGCGGTCGAGCCGCTCTTTGACGAAGACCCAGAAGTTCTGCGCCCCGGCGGCAAGCCCCAGCAGCACAGCGGGCAGATACACCCACATAGGCCAGCCCCAGCGGCTGACGGCCCACCAGCAGCCGCCCAGACACATCACCAGCGGCAGCAGCATATTCAGCCCCAGCTGGGTCAGCCAGACCAGATCTTCCAGCGCTTTATACCAGCCCTTCACCGTCCGGCCCCCCTCTGTGTGCGCTTCCCGGCACGCTCTGTTTTTTCTCCGGACCGGGATGTTAAGCATTGAACGAAGATTCTTTACTCCCCATTATACTCAAACCGGCTGTAAAATTCAATCAATTTTCCACCTATTTTTAGCAAAATTCTATAAATGCGGAGAAGTTCGTCACTTCTAACCAAAAGTTTTTCCGCCCCGGCCCTCATCTTCTCCGCCTCTTCCATCATTCTTCCCCATTTGAGGCAGAAAAAGCGCTTTTTAAATTCGATTTGTTGAAAACACAAAAAATCTGGCGCACACTTCAGTACGCCAGATTTTTCACACTTTGCTCTTAGGACTCTTACGTTGTAGTATTCCCCGCAATCGTAACAATCACATAAACCAAACCGTCATCATTTACAGATGTTACAACCACTCCAATCATAGAAGGCTTTATACCTGCGTCCTTAAACGACTTCCATACCTGCTTGCCATATTCATCAAGTAAATTTTTCATTCCCTCTGGGGTCACTTTTGCAGCAAACGCAGCAGCCATCGGCATACCAGCTTTTTTCTTCGGTCCTAATACATTCGCTACATTTGCATACATTTTAATCTGAGCCTGTTTCGCTTCCGGGCTGTTCGGTTTTGTCCTATTCAGATTTACAGCGTTGATAGCATCCGCCACTACTTTGTCAGACGCATCCACCACATCTGCATCCTCTACCAATGTAATCCCTGCGGCAGACTTTGCATAGTTCTGAATCCACTCCGTGACCTGTTTCTCTTTTTCCGTATCACGGGTATAAGTCACGCTTGCACCACCACCGCCGCCAGAGCAGCCCGTCAGAAGGGTGAGAGACATGACTGCGGCCAGAACGGCAGCAGCAGCTTTTTTCCACAGTTTCATAAAAAATTCCTCCCCATTTTTTCATCCATCGTTTCGGACGGATGTTCTATCCGCAGTTTACCCCCCCCCCTGCACTTTTGTCAAGTTCCCAGAGAAAATTTGTCGATTTGACAAATTTCACCGCCCCGATTCGTCAAATCGCCGATAGATGCAAAAAGCCCCGGCGGGCGCTGCGCATTGCAGTACCCGCCGGGGCGGAAATGAGTCTTTGGTCTATCCCTTACCAGAGGTTTGCGGTCTCGTTGTAGAGGCCTTCATAGCTCTTGGCGGAGACATCCCAGCTGAAGTCGCACTCCATATCGTACTTGACGAGGTTATGCCAGTCTTCCTTGCTGTAGTAGCGATCCTGTGCACGGCAGCAGGCGTCGTACAGCTCGTGGGCGCTGTAGCCCGCGAAGGTGAAGCCGTTGCCCTCGCCGAGGGTGCAGTCGTGGATGGAGTCCCGCAGGCCGCCGGTCTCGCGGATGATAGGAGGCGTGCCGTAACGGCAGGCGACCATCTGGGCCAGACCGCAAGGCTCGCTCTTGGACGGCATGATAAAGGCGTCTGCACCAGCGTAGATCTCCTGAGACAGGGTCGGCTCGAAACCGATGTAGGTACCCACACGGCCCGGGTGACGGCCGCACAGGTCCGAGAAGAAGTTCTCGTACTGGCTCTCGCCGCTGCCCAGAATGACCAGCTCGATGCCGCGGTCCACGAGGCCGTCAGCCACGCTCTGGACGAGGTCGAAGCCCTTCATGCCGACCATGCGGCTGACCATCGCAAAGACGGGGCTGCCGTCCTTGTGGAGGCCGAACTTATCCTGCAGGGCCTCCTTGCACTTTGCCTTGCCCGTTTCGAAGCTGTTGATGTCGTAGTTGCAGGCGATGTGGGGGTCGGTGGCAGGGTCGTTGGCCTCCATGTCGATGCCGTTCAGGATGCCGCAGAGCTTGTACTGCTTCTCCCGCAGCAGGGCGTCCAGACCGTAGCTGAACCACGGGTCGAGGATCTCCTGTGCATAGGTGGGGCTGACGGTGGTGATCTTATCCGCCGTCTCGATGGCGCCCTTCATGAAGTTGGCGCAGCCATCGTACTCCACGATATGCTGGTCGCGGCGGCCGATGCCGCAGGTGTCTTCCAGGATCTCGGTGCCGTACTTGCCCTGATAGGCGATGTTATGGATGGTAAAGATGGTCTTGATGCGGTTGAACTTGTCCAGATGGCGATAGTACAGGTTCAGGTACACCGGCACCAGAGCGGTCTGCCAGTCGTTGCAGTTGATGATGTCGGGGGTGAAGTCGATGTAAAACAGGGTCTCCAGCACGGCGCGGGAGAAGAAGGCGAAACGCTCGCCGTCGTCGTAGAAGCCGTAGAGACCACGGCGCTTGAAGTAATACTCGTTGTCGAGGAAGTAGTAGGTCACGCCGTTGACCTCAGCCTTGAACAGGCCGCAGTACTGGCTGCGCCAGCCCACAGGGACGGAGTAGTTGGTCACATATTCCAGCTTGTCGCGGAACTTCAGGTCGCCGTACAGGGGCATGATGACGCGGGCGTCCACGCCGTCCTTGACCAGAGCCTTGGGCAGAGAGCCAGCCACGTCGGCCAGACCGCCGGACTTCGCAAAGGGGGTTGCTTCCGAAGCAGCATACAGGATCTTCATAAGATTCGCTCCTTCCTGATAAAACAGATGTCGTATCTCCTCCCGCTGCGGCAAAAAGAGCGGGCGGGGGCACACAGTGCCCCCGCCCCTCTTTAAGAGGGGCTACCGGGGAGGGAGCCGCCCCTATGGGAGATTCAAGGTCGATCAGACGATGTGGCTCTTCTGAACGTAGACGGGGAAGCTCTTGGTGCCGCTCAGCTTCTTGTCGGCGGTGATGCGGACGTTCTTGTCCGTCACGACGCAGTCAAGCTCGACGCCAGCCTCCACCACGGTGTCCTGCATCAGGACGCAGTTCTTGACGACGGCACCCTTCTTGACCTTGACACCGCGGAACAGCACACAGTTCTCGACGGTGCCCTCGATGACGCAGCCGTCGGCCAGCAGGGAGTTGCTGACGTTGGAGCCGGTGACATAGCGGGTGGGGTTGTCGTCGCGGATCTTGGTGTAGACAGGGTTCTTCTTGGGGAAGAGGGCGTTCAGGTTCTTCTCGTCGATGAGCTTCAGGTTCTCGTCGAAGTAGCTCTTCATGTCGCAGACATGGGCCACATAGCCGGTGTATTCCAGAGCGTGGATGTTCAGGATGTTGACGTTGTGGGCCAGAATGTCGCGCTCAAAGTAGATGAGGCCGCGGGCGGCAGCGTCCTTGACCAGCTTGATGAGGGTCTGGCGCTCCATGACGTAGATGTTCAGGTCGAGGTTCTGCTTGCCGGGGCGGTAGTCGTTGAACAGCAGCTCAGTCACGCGGCCGTCGGCATCGACGGTCAGGGTGTAGTTGTCGTTCTTGCGGCCCTCGGGGATCTCGGTCTTCTGGTAGGCCACGGTGACGTCTGCGCCGCTGGCCTGATGGGCAGCCAGCAGGGCGTTGAAATCATAGTTGATGGCGATGTTGGCATCGCTCATGACCACATAGCGCTCCTTCTGGTTCTCGAGGAAGCTCAGGATGGAGCCAAGAGCCTCGACGCGGCCCGAGTAGATGCGCACGCCCTTCTCTGCAAAGGGCGGGACGATGTTCAGGCCGCCATGGCGGCGGGCCATATCCCACTCGCGGCCGGTGCCCAGATGGTCCATCAGAGAGTGGTAATTCTTACGCACCACGATGGACACGTTGGAGATGCCGCAGTTGGCCATGCTGGACAGGACAAAGTCCACCATGCGGTAACGGCCTGCGAAGGGGATCGAGGCCATTGCGCGCTCGGTCACAAGCTCAGGGACGGTATTATCATAGCTGTTGGGGAAAATGATGCCCAACGCATTGTTGTTCTGGCTCAGCATACTTCCTCGCCCTCCTTGACGGAATCAAATACTTTGGCGCCCTCTTTGACGGTAGCGCCTGCGCCGATGGTCAGACCGGTGCCGACATGTGCGATGGGGCCGTCGCCGCCGACCTTGGCACCTGCGCCCACCACGACGTTCTCAGCGAGGATGCAGCGCTTGACCACTGCGCCTGCCTTGACCACGACGCCATCCATCAGGACGGCATCCTTCACCGTTGCGCCCTCTTCCACCACGACGCCGGCGCTCAGGACAGAGTGCTCGACGCGGCCGTAGATCTGGCAGCCCTCGGTGATGAGGGAGTCCTGCACCACGGCGCGGGGGCCGATCTTCTGGGCGGGCAGCACGGGGTTGCGGCTGTAGATCTTCCACTTCTCGTCGAAGATGTCGATGCCGGAGTTCTCGGGGTCGAGGACCTCCATGTTGGCTTCCCACAGGCTGTCGATGGTGCCCACGTCACGCCAGTAGCCGTTGAAGTGGTATGCATACATCTTGCGGCCGTCCCGCAGCAGCGCGGGGATGATGTTCATGCCGAAGTCGTTCTTGGAGTTGGGGTCTGCCTCGTCCTCTTCCAGATACTTCTTGAGGACGTCCCAGTTGAAGATGTAGATGCCCATGGAAGCCAGATTGGACTTCGGGACAGGAGGCTTCTCCTGGAACTCGGTGATCTTGTCGTCCTCGTCTGCGACCATCAGGCCGAAGCGGGATGCTTCCTTCCAATCGACCTCCATGACGGCCACAGAGAACTCTGCGCCCTTCTCCTTGTGGAAACGGAGGAAGTCGGCGTAGTCCTGCTTGCAGATCTGGTCGCCGGACAGGATGATGACGTACTCCGGGTCATAGCTGTCGATGAAGCTGATATTCTGGTAGATGGCGTTTGCGGTGCCCTTGTACCAGTCGGTGCCCTTTGCCTGCTCATAAGGAGGCAGGGTGTGGACGCCGCCGTACAGACGGTCGAGGTCCCAAGGCTGGCCGTTGCCGATGTACTCGTTCAGCTTCTGGGGCTGATACTGGGTCGCAATACCAACGGTATCGATGCTGGAGTTTACGCAGTTGGACAGCGGGAAGTCCACGATGCGGTATTTGCCGCCGAAGGACACCGCCGGTTTTGCCGTTTTCTGTGTCAGCGCGTACAAGCGCGAGCCACGTCCGCCGGCAAGGATCATTGCCACGATTTCTTTAGCCATAGCTTTATTCTCCCCTTTAAACATTTCCTGATATTTGGTGGAAATGGTTCAACAATGTTGGTCGGTCCGTCTGCCTTATTTTTCGGCCTTATCCGCCTTTTTGGCGCGGGGCTTGCGGGCAGGCTTTGCCTCCTCCGCCTTCTCGGCCTTGGGCTTCCGGCCCCGCTTTGCCGGAGCCTTTTCCTCTGCCGGGGCGGCCTCGGTCTTGGGCTTGCGGCCCCGCTTGGCAGGAGCTTTCTCTTCCGCCGCCGGGGCTGCCTTGGGCTTGCGGGTGCGCTTTGCAGGGGTCTTCTCCTCTGCCTTTTCGGCCTTGGCGGTCTTTGCGGTCTTCTTGGATGCGGCCTTTTCGGTCTTGGCCTCAGCCTTGTCCTCCGCCGTCTTGCGGGTGCGCTTTGCAGGCACCTCGAAGTAGAGCACGCTCATGGGGGGCAGCGTGATGGTGATGCTCTGCTCGAAGCCGTGGAGCGGCTTCTTCTTGGTGCGGACAGCCTTGTTGTGGACGCTGCCGGAGCCGCCGAACGCCTCGTCGTCGCTGTTCAGGATCTCCTTGTAGGTGCCGGAGTTCGGTGCGCCCAGCGTATAGCCCTCGCGCAGGACGGGGTTGAAGTTGCAGACCACGAGGATCTGCTTGCCGCTGGCGTCCTTGCGCAGGAAGGCCACGACGCTCTGCCGTGAGTCGTCGGGGACGATCCACTGGAAGCCCTCCCAGCTGTAATCGATCTGCCAGAAGGCGGGATTGTCCTTGTAGAATTTATTCAGGGTCTTGACGTAGGTCTGCAGCTCGGTGTGCTTGTCGTAGCCCAGCAGCATCCAGTCCAGCGGCTTGGCCTCGTTCCACTCGGTGAACTGGCCGAACTCCTGACCCATGAACAGCAGCTTCTTGCCGGGGTGTGCCATCATGTAGCCGAAGAAGGTGCGCAGGTTTGCGAACTTGGCCTCATAATCTCCGGGCATCTTGTTGATGAGGCTCCCCTTGCCGTGGACGACCTCGTCGTGGCTGATGGGCAGCACGAAGTTCTCGCTGAAGGCATAGAAGAAGCTGAAGGTGACTTTGTTGTGGTTGCCTGCGCGGAAGAGCGGGTCGGTCTTCATGTAGCTGAGCATATCGTTCATCCAGCCCATGTTCCACTTGAAGTTGAAGCCGAGGCCGCCGTCCGAAGCAGGCTTTGTGACCATCGGCCATGCGGTGGACTCCTCCGCGATCATGTATTTGTGGGGGTGGCGGCCCAGAACCGTGTTGTTGAGCTTCTGCAGGAAGGCCACGGCCTCAAGGTTCTCCTTGCCGCCGTTCTTGTTCGGCTCCCACTCGCCCTGCTTGCGGTTGTAGTCCAGATAGAGCATGGAGGCCACGGCATCCACCCGCAGGCCGTCGATGTGGTACTGCTCCAGCCAGTAGAGGGCGCTGGAGATGAGGAAGCTCTGCACCTCGCTGCGGCCGAAGTCGAACACCATCGTGCCCCACTCCTTGTGCTCGCCGCGCTTGGGGTTCGGGTCCTCATAGCAGGCCTCGCCGTCGAAGTTGTACAGGCCGAACTGGTCTTTCGGGAAGTGGGCCGGCACCCAGTCCATGATGACGCCGATGCCCGCCTCGTGCATCTTGTCCACGAAGGCCATCAGGTCCTTCGGGGTGCCGTAGCGGCTGGTGGGGGCAAAGTAGCCTGTCACCTGATAGCCCCAGCTGCCGTCGAAGGGGTACTCCATGACGGGCAGCAGCTCGACGTGGGTGTAGCCCATCTCGGTGATGTAGGGGATCAGCTCGTCGGCCAGCTCGGAGTAGTTGTAGGGCAGGCCGCCCTCCTTCATCTTCCAGCTGCCGGCGTGCATCTCGTAAATGTTCATCGGCCCGTTGATGACGTCCGCCTTCTTCTGGGCGCTCTGCCATGCCGTATCGTGCCAGACAAAACCGTTCAGGTCATAGACCTTGCTGCCGTTCGAGGGGCGGGTCTCGGCGTGGAACGCATAGGGGTCGGCCTTGTAGACGAGGTCGCCCGAACGGGTGGTCACGCAGTATTTGTATACGTCATATTCCTTCATGCCCGGGATGAACAGCTCCCATACGGAATCGCCGTCCACCTTGCGCATCGGGTGGCTGCCCGGTTTCCAACTATTGAAATCGCCTACCACGCTGATGGCCGTCGCGTGCGGTGCCCAGACGCGGAACACCACGCCCGTCTCCCCGGCCCGCTGCTCGATGTGTGCGCCAAAATAGCGGTATGCTTCACAGTTGTTGCCCTGCTTGAACAAATACACCGGAAGATCCGATGGATTGCTGTGGGTCTTTTCCTCAGTCGGTTTCATAAACAGCTCCTCCCCGCACAGGCCGCATGGGCAGCGCTGTGCCTTTTACTCTCTTATATTAAAGAATTTCGTCGGATTTTTCAAGGGTTTTCTTGGAAAATATACCATAATCTTTTCGTTGATATTTTTCTTATATATACAACATCTCCAATTTTAGACAAGAATTATCAGCAAACATGACAGATTCCGGGCAAAAAAGAAGCATCCGCCCCGGTTTTCGCGCATTTGGCACAAAAACAGAGCGGATGCTTTTCCATTCTTTTGCTTCAGTTTTTCTCTAGGCCCATCAGCCCACGACATAGACGTTGACGTTGATGGCGCCGTTGATGACCGACTCCGCGTAGGTCTCGTAGAACAGGTCCACGAGGATGCGGCCATCCTGCACGGCGATGCCGGTGTCCGTGGCCACAGCGTAACCATAGACGAAGCTGCCGTCGGTGGAAGTGATATACAGCAGGGTGCCGTAGGGGATGACGCTGGGGTCAACGGCCACGGTGCCGTACCCCAGACCCAGACCGGAGGAGCCTTTGCCGGACTTGGAATAGTAGCCGGTGGCCTTGCCGGTGAGGACTTTGCTGTAGCTGGCGGGGGCGTTGGTGGTGCCGTCCGGGCCGGTCAGGGGCGAGACAGGCGCACCTGCGCCGTAGGTCTTGACCACATGGTCGGTCGGCTCCACGGTGGTGGTCACATCGGTGACGACGCTGTTCTCCAGCTCACCGTCCACCCAGCGCTCGCGGGTAGTGACGGTCTGCTGGCCCTCCGCGCCGTGCTGCATCGTAGTGGCGCGGCCGGTGTTGCGGAAGTAGAGGCTGGTGTAGACATATTCGGTGTCATAGGGGACGGCCTGCGTCTCCACCTTATCCTGATACTCGACACGGTGGACTTCGATCTTGCTGCCCGCCGTGACGCGCGCACTCAGCGCCGGCTCGGTGTAGTCATCCGCATCCAGCGTGATGCCGGCGCGTTCCAGCGCGTCGGCCACCGTGCCCATCACCATCCGGACGGGGTATTCCTGCCCGTCTGCCTCGATGGTGACGCTGAAGGCACGCTCGATGTTCAGGGATGCCAGACTGCCGGCGAAGGCAGTGTAGTAGACTTCGTCTCCCTCCTCGGCCTCGATGCCGGAAAGGCTCATAACGCGGGCGGGGTCGCTCTCAGAGGTGAGGACCACCTGCCGCGCACCGTGGGAGTCTGTGACGTAGGTCAGCCGCAGATTTGCGGCGGTCACGGCCAGCGTGAACAGAAGGCACACAGCCATGACGCAGAACGCCAGCACACGGGACGAGGCTGCACGGGTGCAGCCAGACAATGCTTTTTTAAATTTGACGGAAGCGATACGAGACAACTCCTCTCTTTTCAGATTTTGGAATGGACAGCGGGCCTGTATCTCAAGGCCCGCCAAACTGTGCGCAGTTACCCCGCACAGCGGGCGCCGCAAATGCGGCTTTTCACTTCACCGTGATGAATTTTATGCGCTGCAACGTGTGTTGAGCGGACGTTATTTTAGCAGACCGGAGCCGTTTTGTCAAATCGAGGGCTTCGGGTTTGATAATTGCTTCACATAGTTTTTTGTGCAATCTGTACATAGTTTTCACTCGATTTCATGAAATTCAATGGTTTCTCTCCGATTTTTTCGCAATTTTCGGCTCTTATCCGTTCATATATTTTTAACATTTCCGCCGCGCTTTCCGGGCCGTTTTTTGCAGTATCGCAGAGCATCTTTGCGGCGTCAAACCGGCCTTGACAGGCCCATTTCCGACACAAATCACGGGCTGTTTTCCCCTTATTTTCCGGCCAAAAACAGGGAGTAATTTCTCCCCGAAAATGCCGTTTGGCAAAATGCCGAACCCACCAAATTCCAAATAAAAAAGTGTACTCTCCCACGCCTTGCCGCTCTGCGCTACAATCAGGCCAGATGCAAAACCAAACGAAAGGAGTTTTCACCATGCAGATCAACATTACCGCCCGGGACTTCGGCGGCACCGAATTTCTCGCCCAGCCCCACCGGCTGCATCTGGGCGCACAGAAGGCCGAAGGCGTGGACTGGCTGGAATTTGCCCTGCCCCGGCAGTGGGCCGGGTGCATCGTCACCCTCCACATCCGCCACGCCGACGGCACACTGGCCGAGCCTTTGGAGCTGGACGAAGCGGGCCGCGTCCGGGTGGGCCGCAGCTTCACCGGCTGGGCCAGCGGCGAGTGGATGCTGGCCGCCGCCAACGGCGAGGGCTACACCGCCTACACCCGGCCCGGCCAATATGACGTCCACGACATCCTCCCCACCGAGGGCGGGGGCGAGGAGCTGACGCCCTCGGTCTACGAGCAGTTCATCGCCCGGGTGGTCGCCAGCGCCAACGCCGCCGCCGAGGCCGCCAAGCGGGCGGCCTCCGGCGAGGAGAACGCCAAGCAGAGCGCCCGCGAGGCGGCAGCCTCGGCCCAGCAGACCGCCGCCAGCGCCACGCTGGCCGCAGGCTATGCCGAACAGGCAGAGGCCGCTGCCGAGCGTGCGGCCTCCTACGCGCCCGGCGAGGGCGCTGTCCTGAGCGTCAACGGCAGGAGCGGCGCGGTCCGGCTGAACGCGCTGGACGTCTGGGCGACGCCCCGCCCCGTCCTGCCGCAGGCGGGCCAGCTGGTGCGGGTGGTGAAGGTGGATGCCGCCACCGGCGCACTGACCACCGACACCGTGAGCGCCGACCGCCTCAGTGGGCTGGGCAGCGAGGAAAAAGCCCTTCTGCTCAAGCTGCTGGACGCCGCCAACTACACCGGCAGCAGCGCACAGGACGACCTGACCGCCTTGAAAAAGCTGTGGGACACCACGCCGCCCACGCCCCTGCCTGAGCCGGACATCATCCCCGTCCAGAAGGTGGCTCTGAGCCAGCACACTCTGGAGCTGCCCCGGCTCAGCTCCGCCGACCTCAGCGTCTCCATCACGCCCCCGGACGCCACCGACCAGACGGTGCTTTGGAGCGCTTCGCCGGAGGACGTCGTCTCGGTGGAGGCAGGCCGCGTCACCGGCCTCAAGAAGGGCACCGCCGTCGTCACCGCCGTCTCTGACACCAAAAGCGACGGCTGCACCGTCACCGTGACCCCCGCCGTCTACCGCATCGAGACGGCCCACGACGCCAGCGGCAGCATCCCCGCGTGGGACGCCGCTCCCTCCCACGCCGAGTTTTCCATGCCCCTGACCGCCAAAAAGTCCGGCCTCCTGCTCCGCGCGCTGGAATTCCGCATCAAAGGCTTTGTGGCCGGAAAGATGCGGGCCATCCTGCGCCGGTACGGCTCCACCACCCCGCTGGTGGACCTCTCGCTGGAACTCATCCGAGGCTACAACGATGTCGTCCTCGACATGGGCGGTTTTCCGCTGGAAAAAGGCGTGGAGTATCAGCTGTACCTGTCCGCCGTCAACAACTTCTATCCGCCCTCGGTGGAGGCCGGGTGGGTGGAGGAGAATGGCTTCATCGACATCGCCCACGGCAGCGCCTACTACGACGGCGACGCCACCCTCATCTTCGCGGGCACTGTCGTGCTGCGGGAAGCCGACTGACAACAACACACATATCATGAAATCAGAAAGAGAGGTACTCCCTATGACTCATCACAACATCTCTGCATCCACTCTGGCCCGCACCGCTGCGCTGGCTCTGGCCCTGACCAATCAGGTCCTCAGCGCCGTGGGCAAGCCCATCCTGCCCATCGAGAGCGCCCAGCTGGAACAGCTCATTTCCAGCGGCCTCACCGTCGCCGCCGCCCTCGCCAGCTGGTGGAACAACAACAGCTTTACCCCCGAGGCCATCGAAGCCGACGACTTCATGACCCGCCTCAAGCAGCAGAAACGCTGAAAACGCAGCAGCGCCCCGGAGCGGTCGGCCCCGGGGCGCTGCCTCTTTATTGGAGAAAGTTATCGCATCCGAAAACGATCAGGTTCGGGAGCCGCTGCCCGTGCCGCTGTCCGGGAGCTTTGCAAAGACGATCATGTAGTCTTCGGCCTTTTCCTGCGTGTCGGTCAGCTTGGTATCGTTCATGACATCAAAGCCGACTTTCAGTTTGCCGCTCGTTTCGTCTTCATCATCCCATTCGACGCAGTCCCAAAGGCCACTATAAATCAAATTGGCCGGATAGCCCCATTTTGTGGAATCCTTTGCATTTTTGGGCATCTTGAGAACAACAATCATATACTCAACGTCGTTATATGTTACCTTTTTACCAGTTGGGCTAAAGTCATCAGGAAGATTCTCAACATCCCAAGCTTCTTCTCCTGCTTCTTTGAATTTAGCAAAAATGCCACTGGCCTTTTTGCTCAAGCTGTCGCTCTCAGAGACCTTGACTTGATACGAATTGCCAATCGTCTGCAATGCCTTCAGCATCGCATTCTCCTTCGCGGCGTCCCCGAGGGCACAGCCGGTCAGCATGGACAGTGCCATCACACCAGCCAGTGCGGCGGCCGCGAGCTTCCTGAACAGTTTCATGGAAAATTCCTCCTTTATCTGCGTTTTCGTCCGTTGTAGACTGCCGTTTTCGAGCAGTCTCTCTTGTCCGCATTCTACACTTTCTGACCAAACACTGTCAATATTTTTCCGCAGATTCGGAGTTGCGCACAGTTCTCCAAGATTTTCTTTGGCGTTTTAACGAAAACAGAAGCTTTTCGACTCTATTCATCGCAACTGTGAGATGCTTTACAGCACAGTACCGCCGCCTTCTTTGCCGCCAAAAAGGCGCACCCCGGAGCAAACTGCTCCGGGGTGCGCCTCTCTTATCTTTGAAGAATGAACCGCTCAGACGTTCTGCTGAACGTCCTCTGCTGCCACATAGCCCTCCTGCACGCTGATGACAGCGGCGTGGGTGTCAGCGGCCTTTGCAGATGCCTTCGGGAAAAGGCCCGTATAGATGGTCATACCTGCCATCATCAGAACAGCCAGTGCAAGACCGACCAGACGAATCATCAGACTATCAACATTCTCGTTCATAATACCTTCTCCTTTTCCTCTTTTGCGGCCCGGCAGACACCTTTCTGCCGCGGTCCCACATTCCAGTTTTCTTCGCTGCGGACCCCCTCTATCGGCCCGCAGTGAGGCATTTCCCAAGACATTCCAAAGAAAAAAGCCTAGGGCGAACACACCCCAGGCTCCATTGTCTGTCTACAGGTTATAATAGCCTCTTTTTTCGCTTTTGTCAAGAGGGGGAGAAAGGAAGTTCGATTTTTCTCTTTTGCCCCGCTTCGACAAAGTTTGCGTTCCTTTTGCTGCTGTGTTATACTGGTATCGCTGCCCTTACCTACTCTGGCAACAGGGAGGGGGTGTGCAAAATGGACTCTCTGTTCAACAGTTTCCTCGTGACTGTCGCAGCGAATGTAGTTTCGTACTACATCTGCAAGTGGCTTGACAGCCACCGCAAGGGTAAGTAAGCCCAAAAAGAACCCCCTCGGACTCACACTCCGAGGGGGTTCGCTTTTGGTGCGCAAATGAACTCTCCAGCCAGTTTCCTTTGGCTACTTTCATTATATGCCAAACAGCAAAAATGTCAAGCCATCTGGAAAAAAGTTTACTTTTACGGACATGATAGCCCTACTAAAACCGCATCTCCGGGCAGTCTTCCCCGGGTTGCGGTTCCCAGCGTCTATTTCGGCCCTTGAGCGGGCCTCATATCCTGCTGGCCGCAGCCCCAACAGCTCCTCCCTGTTTCCGCCGCTGGCGGCGGTCGTCGCTGTTGCACTTGCTGAACTGGGGTGCATCGCTGGGGCAGCCCCGCCGCCCACGCGATGCTTGAGCAACGATTTGAAACGCGCGTCTGTCTCGCCCCTTCGGGGCAACCGACAGACCTGCGCAGTCGTGCCCCCCAGTCCAGCAGGAAAAGCGTATGACAAACAAAAACGGCTCTGCTGAAGCAGAGCCGTAAAATCGCAGTACCGGTAAAATCAGCGCTTGCTGAACTGGGGTGCACGACGTGCAGCCTTCAGACCGTACTTCTTGCGCTCCTTCATACGAGGATCGCGGGTCAGGAAGCCAGCCTTCTTCAGGACAGAGCGGTTCTCATCGCTCTGCTGCAGCAGGGCGCGGCTCAGGCCGTGGCGGATAGCGCCAGCCTGACCGGAAACACCGCCGCCGGAAACGCGGACGACGACGTCATACTTGCCCTCGAGGCCCAGCAGGACCAGCGGAGAGCGGACGATCAGCTTCAGGGTCTCCAGACCGAAGTAGTTGTCGATGTCACGGTCATTGATGGTGACCTTGCCAGTGCCCTGATAAACGCGAACGCGGGCAACGGAATCCTTACGACGACCAGTGCCGTAGAAATAAGGTTTGGTTTCGTACATGTTCGATTGCCTCCTTCTTAGAACTCGATCTTCTCGGGCTTCTGAGCTGCGTGAGCGTGCTCGGCACCCTGGTAGCAGTGCAGGCGGGTCAGGGCCTTAGCACCGATGGTGTTGGAAGGGATCATGCCCTTGACAGCGTAGGTCATAGCCAGATCGCTGTTCTCAGCCATCAGCTTGCTGTACTGGACCTTCTTCAGGCCGCCAATGAACTTGCTGTGGGTGATGTGGAACTTCTGCTCGGCCTTCTTGCCGGTCAGGACAGCCTTGTCGCAGTTGATGACGACGACGTAATCGCCGCAGTCAACATTGGGGGTATAATCGACCTTCTGCTTGCCGCGCAGCAGAACAGCAGCCTCAGCAGCGACGTGGCCCAGGCTCTTGCCGGCAGCGTCGAGCAGATACCACTTGCGCTCGACTTCAGCGGGCTTGACGAGAGTAGTGCTCATATCTATTTCCTCCTGATAAGTGTTTCAACGGTTCAATGCGCCTTTTGGGGGCGCGAGTGTTAGTATACATCCCCGGGAGCCGCCTGTCAACAGCATTTTTCGATTTTTTCGGCTCAGTTTTTTGAATCTCTTGTTTTCTCTTGTTTTCTCTCGAAATCTAATGTTTTCTCGAATCGTATTTTCGGTCTGCTTTTTGCGGCACGGCGCTACAATTTTGGCGCTGAGTATGTTATACTAAAAAGGATACAGCCCCACCCCGGGGCCGACCCCTACTTTTATAAGGAGGATACCCCCTCATGCCGAAAGACATCCACCAGCGCGACAGCGCACAGCAGCGCTCTTTCCGCCTGCTGCTCGCCATGGGCATCATCGTCCTGCTGGGCGCACTGGCCTATTTTGTTCTGACCCTCGCGGTCAACCGCCGCACCCCCGCTTCTCCCGACACCCGCTATACCGCCGAAAACGGCATCTCGGTCTATTATGAGTCCGCCGTCTGGCCGGTCTGCGAGATGACCGAGGACGCCACCCTTGGCCGTGCGCTGGAGCTGGCCTCCGCCCAGAGCAGCGACGACGCCAACTATCAGGTCGTGCTGCTCCAGAGGGGCACGAAGGACTCCTACGAGGACTTCATCGGCCAGTCGGAGCGCGACCTCAAGCAGGCCTACGGCGTCATCAGCCCCCGGAAGGTCAACCTGAACATCGACGGTGCAGCCGTCACCGCCGTGCGCTGTGACATTCAGGCTTACTACGCCGTGCTGGCCACCATCGAATACGACACCGGCGATGTCATCTACGTCTCTGCGCTGACCAAGCTGGCCTCCATCAGCGACATCGTGAACCTCGTGGAGAGCGTGAGCCTGTCATGAGCGGCACGAAAGCGATGCAGCGGCTCTGCGGCCTGATGCGCAAAGCCGTCCAGCAATATGAGATGCTTTCCCCCGACGACCGCGTCCTCGTGGGCGTTTCGGGCGGCAAGGACAGCGTGGCCCTGACGGTGGGCCTTGCGCAGCTGCGGCAGTACCTCGGCTTTCCCTTTGAGGTGACAGCCGTCACCCTCGACCCCCAGTTTGGGGGCCAGCCGGTGGACTACTCCGCGCTGGAAGCCCTTTTCCGGCAGTACGGTGTGTCCTACGAGGTGCGCCGCACCCTCATCGGCCCCATCGTCTTCGACTACCGGAAGGAGAAAAATCCCTGCTCTCTCTGCGCCAATCTGCGCCGGGGCGCTCTCCATGCCGCCGCCGAAGAGCTGGGCTGCAACAAGGTGGCGCTGGGCCATCACCTCGACGACGCCATCGAGACCTTTTACATGAACCTCTGGCGGGAGGGCCGCATCGGCTGTTTTTCGCCGGTGACGGAGCTGTCCGACCGGGGCCTGACCCTCATCCGGCCGCTCCTCCTCGCCACCGAGCAGGAGGTGCGCACTGCCGTGAAGGAGTCGGGCTTCCCCATCGTGAAAAGCCGCTGCCCCGCCGACGGCGTGACCACCCGGGAGGACACAAAGGACTTCGTCCGGGAGCGCTGCCGCACCGACCGGGCTTTCCGGCAGAAGACGCTCCACGCCTTGCAGGAAAGCGGCATCGACGGCTGGCGTCCCCTGCACCCGGCCCGCACATCAAATAAGGAGGACCCTGCCCATGCAGACACCACTCTTTGAAAAACACGTCTGGGCCGAGATCGATCTGGATGCCCTGCGCCACAATTTCCGTATCGTGAAGTCCCGGGCCGGCGAGATGCCGCTGTGTGCCGTCGTCAAGGCGGACAGCTACGGCCACGGCGCAGTGGAATGCGCCAAGGTCTTCGCCGAGGAAGGGGCCGCATGGTTGGCCGTGAGCTGTCTGGCCGAGGCCCGTCAGCTCCGTCAGGCCGGGCTGCGCCTGCCCATCCTCATTCTGGGCCATGTGGAGCCGGGCTGCGCAGCGGTCCTGATGGAGCAGAACATCACCGCCGCCTGCTACTCCCTGTCGCAGGCCAAGGCCCTCAGCGAGGCAGCCTCCGCCGCAGGCGGGACGGTGGATGTCCACCTCAAGGCCGACACCGGCATGGGCCGCATCGGCTTTGCGCTCCGCACCGACTTTGACGCCGCGCTGGCCGGGATGCTGGAAGTCTGCCGCCTGCCCGGTCTCCGGGTCACGGGCCTGTTCCAGCACTTTGCCGTTGCCGACGACGACACCGCCGACAGCATCGCCTACACCAGCGGGCAGCACGCCCTCTTCGTCCGGGCCTGTCAGGGCCTCGCCGAGGCCGGGTCCGAACCTGCCATCGTCCACTGCGACAACTCCGCCGGGGTGATGCTCCACCCCGACTGGCCCGCCGGTCTGCCCCGCACCCGCTGCATGGCCCGTCCCGGCATCATCCTCTACGGCTTCGACCCCAGCGACGAGGTGCGCTTCGGCGTTTTCCGCCCGGTGATGAAGCTGAAGACCATCGTCAGCATGGTAAAGGAAATGCAGCCCGGCCAGTCGGCCAGCTACGGACGCCGCTTCACCGCCGAAAAGCCCACCAAGGTCGCCACCCTCTGCGCCGGGTACGCCGACGGCTACCCCCGCCTGCTGAGCTGCGGCAAGGGCATCGTGGAGATCAAGGGCAGACCCTGCCCGGTGCTGGGCCGGGTCTGCATGGACCAGCTGATGGTGGACGTTTCCGCCCTGCCCGACGTGCGGGAGGGGGATGAGGCCATCCTCTGGGGCGGCACGGTAAGCGACAGCGCCGAGACCATCGCCCGCAAGACCGATACCATTTCTTACGAGGTGCTCTGCGGCGTTTCCCGCCGGGTGCCCCGCGTTTATCTGGAAAACGGCGGCGTCAAGGCCGTCGAAGACTGGATCCTATAAATTTCGGAGGAACTACATGGCAAGAGACAACATCCGCAACTTCTGCATCATCGCGCACATCGACCACGGCAAATCCACCCTGTCCGACCGCATCCTCGAGCTGACCAAGAGCGTAGACGAGCGGACGATGGAGGACCAGATCCTCGACAACATGGACATTGAGCGGGAACGCGGCATCACCATCAAGGCCCGCGCCGTCACCATGAACTACACCGCCAAGGACGGCAAGGTGTACGAGTTCAACCTCATCGACACCCCGGGCCATGTGGACTTCGCCTACGAGGTCAGCCGCAGCCTCGCCGCCTGTGAAGGTGCCATCCTCGTGGTGGACGCCACGCAGGGCGTGGAGGCCCAGACCCTCGCCAACACCTATATGGCGCTGGAGCACGACCTCGAGCTGGTGCCCATCCTGAACAAGATCGACCTGCCCTCGGCCCATCCAGACGAGGTGGCGCAGGAGGTGGAGGATGTCATCGGCCTGCCCTGCCTCGACGCCCCCCGCGTCTCGGCCAAGACCGGTCTGAACATCGATCAGGTGCTGGAGCGGGTGGTCAGCAGCGACATCCCCGCCCCCACCGGCGACCCCGACGCCCCCCTCAAGGCCCTCATCTTCGACAGCATCTATGACAGCTACAAGGGCGTCATCGTCTATATCCGCGTCTTTGAGGGCACGGTGAAGCCCGGCGACACCATCCGTCTGATGGCCACCGGCGCACAGTTCACGCTGGTGGAGGTGGGCCACATGGGTGCCACCAGCCTGACCCCCTGCGCCCAGCTGCAGGCCGGCGAGGTCGGCTACCTGACCGCCAGCATCAAGACTGTGCAGGACACCCGCGTGGGCGACACCGTCACGCTGGCCGACAACCCCACCGCCGAGGCCCTGCCCGGCTACCGTCAGGTCAAGCCGATGGTCTTCTGCGGCATCTACCCCGCCGACGGCGCAAAGTACCCCGACCTGAAGGACGCGCTGGAAAAGCTGCAGCTCAACGACGCCTCCCTGACCTTCGAGCTGGAGACCAGCGCCGCGCTGGGCTTCGGCTTCCGCTGCGGCTTCCTCGGTCTGCTCCACATGGAAATCATCACCGAGCGTCTTGAGCGGGAATTTGACCTCGACCTCATCACCACCACCCCCAGCGTCCGCTACCGTCTGACCCTCACCGACGGCACAGTGGAGCTGATCGACAACCCCTCCAGCTACCCCGACCCCTCCAACATCGTCAAGCAGGAGGAGCCGTTCGTGGACGTCCACCTCTACACCCCCAACGAATATGTGGGCAGCCTGATGGACCTGTGCCAGAACAAGCGCGGCGTCCTCATCGACATGAAGTATCTGGACGACGTCCGCGTGGACCTGCACTACGCCCTGCCGCTGGGCGAGATCGTCTACGACTTCTTCGACGCCATCAAGAGCCGGAGCCGCGGCTACGCCAGCTACGATTACGAGTTCAAGGAGTACCGCGAGAGCGATCTGGTCAAGCTGGACTTCCTGCTCAACGGCGACCCTGTGGATGCCCTGTCCATGATCGTCTTCCGGGACAACGCCTACGCCAAGGGACGCCGCATCTGCGAGAAGCTGCGGGACAACATCCCCCGCAACCTCTTCGAGATCCCCGTTCAGGCAGCCATCGGCGGCAAGATCATCGCCCGCGAGACGGTCAAGGCCATGCGCAAGGACGTGCTGGCCAAGTGCTACGGCGGCGACATCTCCCGCAAAAAGAAGCTGCTGGAAAAGCAGAAGGAAGGCAAGAAGAAGATGCGCCAGCTCGGCTCTGTCTCCCTGCCCAGCGAGGCTTTCACCGCAGTCCTCAAGCTCGACAGCGACGACGATTGATCCGCACACCCTTCCCCTCCCATCCGGAGGGGATTTTTTTGACGGCTTGGCTAAGATTCTTATCCCCGAGTATTGACCTTTGCATCAAAATTGTGTAAAATATACATAACATTGAAACAAATTGTCATTTTCTGTCACTTGTAGTCAAATATTTCCACTTTGTATTCCTAGAATCATACATGAAACAAGAAAGAGTTGATGCAACTATGCGGATCGCTATGGTAGGGCACAAGCGGGTGCCCTCACGGGAAGGAGGGATCGAGGTCGTTGTAGAGGAGCTGGCCGCGCGGATGGTGATGCACGGCCACAGCGTCACCTGCTACAACCGCACCGGCCATCACGTCAGCGGAAAAGAATACGACATCGAGCACCTCGACGAATACCGTGGCATCCGGCTCAAGCGGGTGCCCACCATCGACCGCAAGGGCCTTGCGGCGGTAGACTGTTCCAGCTCCGTGACCTTGGTGTTGTTGGTGGCGATGCTCTTCTGGGCCTCCACCGCCGAGCTGAGCAGATCGTTGGCCTGCAGGGCCAGATCGTCGATGCCGATCTTGGTGCGGGACATATAGAACGCACCGTCGTTGTCATAGGTGGGGATGAGCACCGAGGAGACCATCTTGTTGTTGTAGTTGTCCAGAATGGTCATGTAGATCGCGCTCTTCTGGGAGTCGCTCATCTCGTCCCACCGCAGGGTGCGGTTCAGCTCGTTGAGGTCGTCGATGCAGCGGAAATTGTTCTTGGCCACGCCTTTTTCCCAGATGTAGCTCTGGTATTCCCGGAGGGTATAGCCCTGCAGGTTCTGTACCTGCTTCTTGATGGCACTGTAGCTCTGGCCGCTGGCGGAGAGATAGGAGCCATCCTGATCGTTGCGCACCGTGAGGTAGTTGTTGACCCGGTCGATCATCATGCTGAAGTAGGAGCCGATCTCCTCGTAGTCCATGTCGCTGTAGTCATCGTCGATGTCCAGCGAGGTGGCGTTGACCCGGTAATCTGCGGTGAACCGCTTGAGGTATACCCGACATATCTCGTCGAGGAAGTCCTGCACCGTGATCTTCCCCCAGAGCGTCCACGGCAGCTTGACCGAGAGATAATAGGACGAGCTGATGTAATAATCGTCCTCCTTGGTCACGATCCGGCTGGTGGTGGGGCTGATGGAGATGCAGTCCGCGAGGTCGGCGGTCGTCAGGTCGTCCTGCAGGCCGGTGGCCTGTAAGATGGCCTCGAGATACTCCTGCGTCAGGAACTCCGACTCGCTGAAGCGTGCGCCGTTGGGCGTCTTGCCGGTGACACTCTCCTCATAGTTCAGGGACATGGTGGTGCTGGCCCCAAAGCTCTTGACGGTGGTAAGTACGAACATGAACCCCAGCGTGCACACCACGCCCACGGCAAAGAGCCAGCGCACCTTCTGCACGAAGACCTCGAACAGAAGGCGGAAGGAGAGAAGGCTGTTGAGGAAGTCGTGAACGGACGAAAAGGCCGGTCTCCTCTTCAGGCGGTGCTTCCAATGTCTGCGGAAGCGTCCTCGCTTTTCCCGGGGAGCTTCTGTCTCCTCGGCTTCGCTGTCTTCTTCCGGCTCGCCGCCCTCTTCGACGATGTTCAGCTCTGCCCAAGCGGCGCTCTCCTGCTCAGGCGGACGCGCCGACCCAGAGCCGCGCCCCTGTCTCTCTTCCGGGCCGACTTTTCTCTCATGCTTCGGTTTTCTTCCCGCAGATCTCATTCGCAGTTTTCCTTTTCACTCTCTTTATGGTCACGCCCTGCTGACAGGTGCGTATAATTCAACTATTATATAATACCGCAATCCGTTCTTAATTACAACTACTCCGGAATTTTTCACCTCCGTTCTGCCGCATTTCAGGGCATTTGCGGGGCCGCCGACTGTCTTATCGCTGAGCTTCATGACGCCGTCGATCAGGACATCGCCGCCGCAGTTGGAGAAGAAGGTGCCGAGAACGAGGAAGCAGCCGTCGGGAGCGCCGGGCAGCGGCAGCAGACCCCCGAAAAAGAGTCCTGAAGCGCGCAAAAAGCACCGGCTTTCTCACGAAAACCGGTGCTTTTTCTCATGGTTCTATTCTACGCCCGCGCAGGCAGAGGAAGAGCGCCTCAGCTGCGGTACTCGGCGGGCAGCTGGTCCATGCTCTGCCACTTGGCTATGGCCTCGTCCAGCTTCATGCCCTTGGCCACCGCGTCGCGGCGGCAGGCGTTGACGGCCTGGATCTCCTTCATCTTCTCGCCGGTCAGGGTGTAGCCCTTCATGGCGATGAGGGTGGCGGCCCAAGCCACCATCGGGATGATGCAGAACAGCACGATGACCACCCAGTTCATGCCGGGGGTGTAGGGGTCGTACTGAGTGGGCAGGCTTTCGAGGCCGATGAAGCTCACCGCGATGCCCACGACGGTAGCGGACAGGCTGGACACCAGCTTGTCCACGAGGCTGAACAGGGTGCCCATGATGCCGGGGATGTAGTTGCCGCTGCGGTAGGTCTCATAGTCCGAGCAGTCGGCGACCATCGGGATGGGCATATCGGCGGTGGCGTAGTATGCGCCGTAGCCGATGCCGAAAAAGGCGATGAAGAGGATGGTGTACAGGTTGATGGACAGGCCGTTCTCTCCCATGATGGACAGGGTGAAGGCGTCGCTGCGGCCCCAGAGCAGCAGCAGGACCAGCACGCCGATGTAGCAGATAAATGCCACGCTGACGTACTTCATCAGGCTGGCCTTCTGGCCCTCCTTCTGGCTGGTGCGGACGGTGAGCAGGAAGAAGGGCACGCTGAAGACATAGCCCAGCACCATCATGGGCAGGTAGAGGCCGTCGTAGTTGCCCATCATGCAGCCGTACAGCATACAGAGGACGGTGGTGTTGGTGGCGATGGAGAGGGCCAGCTTGCAGCCGGCACCCGCCACCATCAGGCGCTGCATGGGGTTGTTGTTCTTGATGATCTGAACGTACTCGTGCAGCTTGACCTTTTCGCTGGCCTCGCCGCCGATGCCGAAGTACTTGGGCTGGTCCTTCTCCCAGATGCCGATGATGGCCAGAATGGTGAGCAGGATAGAGATGACGATGCCCACAGGGGCCAGTGTGCGGAAGAAGCCTGCGGAGGCGTAGCCGCCCTCATAGTTCTTGGCGAGGATGGGGGCGAAGAACTGCATCGCGCCCATGCCCAGCAGGCTGCCCACGGTGTTGAAGATGGTAAAGAGGGGGCGCTGCTTGGGGTCGTTGGTCAGGACGGTCTGGCCGGAGCGGGTGCAGCTGGTCTGGAAGGTATAGCCGATGACCCAGACCGCATACAGGGCCACAAAGGCGGCATAGCGCAGGCCCATCGAGCTGGCGGGGATGAGGGGGGTCAGACAGTACAGCACGAGGATGCTGGCTGCCATGATGAGGTTGCCGATGACCATGAAGGGCCGGAACTTGCCAAATCTGCCGTTGGTGCGGTCCATCAATGCGCCGATGATGGGGTCGGTAATGGCGTCGAACAGGCGCATTCCCGTGACCATGACCGAAGCGAAGATCATGGACAGGGCCAGCACCTTACTGCCAAAGGTGGCGATGTAGGAAAGCACCAGCACATAGTACACGTTCGTCGCGCCGTTGTTCAGCGGGAACAGCACCAGCTGGTAGGTCTTGGCGCGGTTCAGGCCCGACGCCTTTGCGGTTTGTTCACCCATTTGCGGTGTCTCCTTTTTTACAGAAAACGGCAGCCTGCCCGCCGATTTTGGGGGACAGGCTGCCGTTGGTCTTAACAGTTGCGGAACTCTGTGGGGGAATTACTTCTGGTCCGCTGCGGGAGCGGTATCGACCATACCCTTCTTGGCCTTGGACAGCTGCCATGCGCACAGGATGGTCAGGACGGCCATCACTGCGATGAGCGCATAGATGGCAGTCTGCCACCACGGGGTGACGGTCTTCAGGGTATCGGTGGAAGACCAGCCGTTCATGGCGTTGGAGTTGACCACGGTGTAGAGGATGTGGTGCATCGCATTGCGCATCTGAGTGACGATGTAGGCATCGTTCTCATAGTTTGCAGCCTTGGTGGTGTGGATCTTGGGCATCGGGCTGTCCCAGATGTCGGAGCCGGCGATCAGGCCGTCCACCAGATCCATGTACTGGCTGGAGCCGGAGAAGTCGGTGATGCACATGCCGCGCATCCCCAGCTCGCCGCGCAGGTAGCCGGTCAGCAGGTTGGCGTTCGCGCCGCACCAAGTAGCGCCCCAGCGGTTGAAGCCGGTCATGACGCTCCAAGCCTCGCCGTCGGTGATGGCCTTGTCGGCGACTTCCAGATAGATCTCGCGGGCAGTCTGCTCGTTGAGCCAGGTGTTGACGCCGCGGCGGCTGGTCTCGGAGTCGTTCAGGGCCACGTGCTTCAGGTAGACATAGACGCCCTTGGACTGGATGCCCTGCACCTCAGCAGCGCAGATGGTGCCGGCCACGAACGGATCCTCGGAGTAGTACTCGAAGTTACGGCCGGAGTAAGCGGTGCGGTGCATATTGATGCCGGGGCCATACAGGCCGGAGTAGCCCATTGCAAGGCAGTCCTCGCCGATGCAGCGGCCGACCTCATTGATGAGGTCCGTGTTGAAGGTTGCGGCCATGACGTCCTCGGAGGTGTAGCACATTGCGGATGCACCGCCGGTCAGGGCAGCGGTCAGACCCTGCGGGCCGTTCTCGTCCTTGGTGGCCGTCTTGCCGATGGAGGCAGCAGCTGCGGTGTTGTGGAAGCCGAGGGTGATGGTCTGGACCATCTCGCTGTAGGTCAGCTGGTCGAGCAGGGTATCCCACTCGGGATCGTCGAAGCTCTTGCCGATCATGGAAGCGAGGGTCAGGCCGTTCTTTGCGCCCAGAGTGGGCATCTCGACGCTGTTGGCCTCAGAGCCGTCGTACTGGGTGAAAGCGAGGCTTGCAGCCAGATGCTCGTTGGCGGTCAGCTGTGCAGGAGCGGTGGGGAAGGTGCCGGTCCAGTCAGAGCGGCTCATCCAAGTGACACTGCCGGGAGCGTCGCTGCTCTTGTTGGGGTCGGACTCGTCAAACAGGTTGGTGATGGCAGTGCCGTTTGCGCTGGTGGCGAAGGTGGTGGTGTCGAGGGTGTCGTTGGTCCACTTCCAGACCAGAGACTCGTCGCCGTTCTCGGTCATGCGGCCGTTGGTGTTCTCGACGGTGTAGCCCTTGGCAGCCAGAATGTTGTTGACTGCGTTGTGGGAGTCGGTGGCAGCAGTGAAGTAGTAGTCACCGGCGTCCACGATGTAGGTCTTGGCGTTGTTTGCGTCGTAGGTGCGCAGCTCGCTCTTCGGGACAGTGATGGTCACGTCTTCCGAAGCGCCGGGAGCCAGCACATCGGTCTTTGCAAAGCCGCACAGCTCTGCAGCGGCCTTCTCGATGCCGTTGGCCTTGTCGTAAGCGGTGTAGGGAGACTGGAAGTAGATCTGGACGGTCTCCTTGCCGGAGAAGGTCTTGCCGGCGTTGGTGACCTTCAGGGTGACGGTGAAGGCATCGTCAGACTCGGTCACATTGAAGTTGGAGTATGCGAAGGTGGTGTAGCTGTCGCCGTAGCCGAAGGGGTAAGCAACAGTGGTCGCCCAGTTGTAGTCGCCGGCCTTGGCGGTGCCCATGACGACGTCCTCGTAACGGGTCTCGAAGTAGCGGTAGCCCAGATAGATGCCTTCCTGATAGACGCTGTACATACCCTGCACGTCAGCACCCTCGGTCAGCAGGTTGTACTCTGCTGCGTTGGGGTAGGCCTGAGTGTAGAAGTTGTACATGGCGGGGTTGGCCATGTTGTCGTACAGGTAGGTATCGACCAGAGAGCCGGAGGGGGTGACAGCGCCGGAGAGCAGCTGGCCCACACCGTTGATGCCGGTCTGGCCCACGTCACCGATCCACATTGCAGCGTCGATGCCGTAGTCCTCACCGCAGATCGCGGGGTTGAGGAAGTCCAGCTCGATGGCGTTGGAGCTGTTGATCAGGACGATGATGTTCTTAAAGGTGCCGTTGTCTTTCAGAGCCTTCAGGTTCTGGAGCAGCTCGATCTCCTCAGCAGACAGGGCGAGGTAGTTGCCGTCGCCCTCCTGACCGGAGATCCAGCTGTCGTTGGTGCCGTTGGCGCCGCTGGGGAGGTCTGCGCCCTCGCCGCCGGAGCGGGAGAGGACCACGATGGCAGCGTCGCCGTACTCGGCAAAGCTGCTCTCAGCGCTGGACAGAGCGCTCCAGGGAGCCTCGTTGACCGCATACTGGGTGTTGGCTTCCAGCGTATCGGAGATGGAAGCAGGGGTCATGCGGCTGTACTTGCTCATCATGCTGTCGGACTTGTACAGGTCCCACAGGGTCTGGTTGATGGTGATGCCCTGAGCCTCCAGAGCGTCCTTCAGGCTGGGGGCCTTGCTGGTATCGACCGAGCCGGAACCGGTGCCGCCGTACATCAGGTCCACGGAACCGTGGCCGAACAGGCTGACCTTAGCGCCGCTTGCCAGAGGCAGGGCGTTGTTCTCGTTCTTCAGCAGGGCAGCGCCCTCGGCCTCGACCGTCGCGCACAGTTCGGCCTCGTAAGCCTCGCGCTCCTCATCGGAAGCAAAGCCCTTCTTGAAGTATTCGGTATCTCCGGTGGTTTCGCCCTTGATGATCTTGTAGGTAGATGCATTCAGGGCGACGTTGAGGGTGGTGGCGTACTGGTTTGCGATGATGTTGCCCACGATGGCAGCGACGGTCAGGATGGCCGTCAGACCGGTGAGAACAGACCACAGCCGTACTTTCGGTTTGGTGTTTTTCACGGATTCTCCTCCTTATTTTCTATACAACAACCGCCAACCGGCGGAATGTTTCACGGAACATTATCAGACCCAGTTCGCGCTCTTGGATTTGGTCTTGACCAGCTTGTAGCTGGGGTTCGGGGTGTCCACATGGCGGAAGGACGCGGTATCGATGGAGTCCCCGGCCACGGCCTTGACCTCGATGTTGCCGGTGAGCGGCACACGGAACCGGAAGACGTGCTCGCCCGTCTGCTCCGAGAGCTTCTTCCCGTTGCAGTAGAGGGCGACGGACTTCTGGTTGGAGTAGACCTTGACCTCGATCTCGCTCTCGGTGCGGTCGGTGAACCGCTTGGAGCAGATGTGGACGAAATTCTCTTCGCTCCACCATGCTTTATAAAGGTAGAAGCTGTCCTTCTTGGTCTTCCGGTCGAAGGTGACGAGGCCCTTGTGGTTCATGCCCGGCTCACCGCCCTGATCGCGGGCGTCGGCTGCAAAGTCGAACATATTCCAGACGTGGGTGGCCCACATCCACTTATGCCGGTCGAAGCAGCGGAGCATATATTCGTGGTAGACAGCCTGATACTCCTCGGTGTGATCGCCGCGGCGGGGCTTCGCGCTGTGGAGGTTCGGCATACCCTCGGCACCGTACTCGGAGAAGCCCAGCGGACGGTCGGGGTAGACCAGATGGAAGAAGTCCATCCACAGGTCGTTCAGGAACAGGCCCGGCACATACCAGCCGAGGTAGAGGTTCCAGCTGACGAGGTCGGTGATGTGGGCCACCGGGTTGAAGGGGCCGCACATGGCATAGCAGGCCAGCGTGGTCAGGCGGGTGGAGTCCATCTTGTGGCACAGGTCGTTCAGCTCCCGGTGATTGTCGAGCATATCGGCCTTGTCCTTGGTGGAGATGGTGATTTCATTGGAGACGCCCCAGCAGACGATGCAGGGGTGGTTGTAGTTCTGGCAGATCAGCTCTTTCATCTGGCTGATGGTGTTGGCACGGCCATTGGGCAGATGCTCGGAAATATAGGGGATCTCCGCCCAGACCACCATGCCGTACTGGTCACAGAGGTCGTAGAAGTACTGGTCGTGCTGGTAATGGGCCAGACGGACGGTGTTCGCACCCAGCTCCCGGATGAGGGCCATATCCTCGTCGTGCATCGCGCGGGTGATGGCATTGCCTACGCCCTTGCGGTCCTGATGGCGGGAGACGCCGTGGAGCGGGTAGGGACGGCCATTGAGGAAGAAGCCGTTCTTGGCGTCCACCGAGAAGGTGCGCAGGCCTACGCGGTTGGACACTTCATCCACCACCCTGCCGTCCCGGCTCAGGCGGACGACGCAGGTGTAGAGGTAGGGGTCCTTCACGCCGTCCCAGAGGTGGGGCGTCTCGAGGTGGAGCTTGGCGTCTGCACCCTCGGCGGTGGCGACAATGTTTCCGGCCGCATCCAGCAGCTCAACGGAGAGGACGCCCTCGCCCTCGACCAAGGTCTCGACCCGGATGTCGGCCTTGCCGTCCTTGAGGGCCGGGGTGATCTTCACGCCGGTGTCGCCGAAGTGTCCCAGCGCGATGTGGTCTTTCGGGACCACCATCAGGCTGACGTCGCGGTAGATGCCGCCGTAGAAGGTAAAGTCGGCCTTCTGGGGGTAGATGCGGTCGTTGATGCTGTTGTCCACCTCGACGGTAAGACGGTTATCCTTTTCCAGCAGCTCAGAGATGTGGACACGGAAGGTGGAGTAGCCGCCATCGTGGGCGCAGATGGTCCTGCCGTTCAGCAGGACCTTGGCGCTGGAGTTGACGCCCTCGAACTGGAGCCAGACCTGCTGCGAAGCCGCGTCGAACGCCGGGGCGGCGAAGGCAGTGCTGTAGGTGCAGGTGCCGCGCCAGTAGTCGTTGCCGCCGTCCTGACCGTCCTTCGCGTTCCATGTGTGGGGCAGCACGACGGCTGCCGTGGAGCCGTCCGGCCCGGTGAACTGCCAGTTCTGCATAAGCTTGGCAATGCTTCGCATTCGTTTTCCTCCCGTGTGTATCGTGGTGTTTTCTCTGTTGTGCGGTCGTTTTTTGATTTCGCTATTATTTTATCAAAGACTTTTTCTTTCGCAAGAGCGTTGCGATAATCGGTCGGATGGCGGGGATATTCGGTTTTGCGCCGCCAAATCAAAACTAATATATTTGTGCATCTCTCACAAATAGATGGATACAACAAAGAAAGAGACCGCCCCACATTTATTTTGTGAGACGGTCTTAAACCTCTTCGCTACGCCTGCGGCGTGGGGCAGGCTCTCCCTCATACAACCTCTCAGTCTGCTTCGCAGACAGCTCCCCTTGTAGGGGAGCCTCTGGCGAAGAGACGAAGCTTTGCGGAATGCCAAGGCCTCTCCTCGATAGGAGAGGTGGCAGCGCGTCAGCGCTGACGGAGAGGTTACTTCCCCTGCGGAAAAATGATCTTCACCGCAAAGAAACCGTTCTGGCTCTCGGTGGTCAGAGTACCTTTATATTTCTGGACGATGCGGTTCGTCACTTTGACGGCGTAGTGGGTGGCGCGGGTGTCGGCGGCCTCCGGCGGACGGTCGGGGCTGATGATGTTCACCACCACGAAGCTCTGACGGGTGCAGACCAGCAGGTCGATGCAGCGGCGCTCCGGCTCGGGCACCTGCACGGCGCTCTCGATGGCGTGGTCGAGCATATTGGCAAAGAGGGCGTAGAGGTCGCTGGCCTCAAAAAAGCCCAGACAGCTGCCGTCCGTCACCGCATTGAGCTGGATGCGGCGGGATTCGCAGAGCAGCGATTTTTCGGTGAGCACCACGTCCAGCACCTCGTTGCCGGTGTTGCGGCTGGCGTCGTAAAGCTGTGCCGCCTTCTCGGCCTCGTCGATGTGGGCCTTCAGCTCCGGGTCGGGCGGGTCGGACGCCGCGCCCGACATCTGGCGGAGGGCGGCGATCTGAAGCTTCAGCTCATGGCAGCGCTTGTTGATGATCTGGACGTTCTGCCGCGCCACCTGATACTGCTCCCGCTGGCGCTCATATAAAAGGTTGAGGGTGTCCATCTCCTTCTGCATGGCCGACTTCTTGAACACCTCGGTCTGGAAGTAGAGCAGGGTCAGGAAGTAGAACTGTCCGATGAGCACCGTGCCCGCAAGGCTGGCGGGCATCTCGAACATCTCTCTGCTGCTCAGCAGCGCAGCTTGGAACATGAAGAGGATGCCGATGAAAAAAGCGCTGGTCAGCTGGCGCGGGCCGATGTGGTACTCTCCTTTATAAGACATCTTCCGGGAGAGGGCGTTACAGATGACAAAATAAAAGATCGCACCTGTGGTGAGCTGGGCCAGCCGGACCGGAAGCCCATCGATATCGAGGGGGGTGCCGCGGCGCTCAAAGAACACCTCCGCCAGCCGCCAGCCCTCATAGGCCGTCTGGGAGGTGAGCAGGCTCCACACCGCGCAGTAGAGTGCCCCCTTCCGGTCGATCTCGACGCAGGCGTAGATCATCATGCCCAGCAGGACGAAGAAGGACACATAGAGCGCCAGCAGCGAGAATTGAAGCTCGTGGAGGTTGGTACTCTGGGCCGAAGGATCCAGCACATAGGTCAGGCCCATCAGCGGCAGCAGCATCCCCAGTGCACGGAGGCGGAAGCCGGGCCGGTGTTTGAGCGGCAGACAGAAGGCCAGCGCCGCACCCCAGCGCAGCAGCGCCCGGAAGATGACATGGTGGAAAACGATGCTCACAGCACACCTCCAATGTAGGACGCCACCGCCGTGAGGAAGGCTGCGCGCTGGCGGCGGCTGATCTCCAAGCGGTCGGTGTTGACGTGGACGAAGTCGTTCTCCACGGCCTTGACGTATTGCAGGTTGACCAGATAGCACTGGTTGCAGCGGGAGAAATGGTACTGTGCCAGCTGCTTTTCGGCGCTGGCGAGGCTGGCCCGGACCGAAAACTCCCCTTTTGCAGTGTGATACCAGAGCAGCCGGTCACGGGTCTCCAGATAATAGATGTCGTTGGTGGAGAGCACCTGCATTCCGCCGCCTGCCAGCTGCAGAACGACCTGCCCGCCCCGGCGGCGCTCCACCCGCTGGACGGCCCGGGAGAGCTTGGTGCAGAACTGGTAGTAGTTCACCGGCTTGAGCACATAGTCCAGCGCATCCACCTCATAGCCCTTGATTGCGTACTGCGCCATGTTGGTCACGAACACCAGCACGGCGTCCCCGTCCACGGCCCGTATCTTTTCCGCCGCGCCGAAGCCGTCCAGCCCCGGCATCTCCACGTCCATAAAGATGATGTCCCAGCCCGGCTCGTAATGGGCCGCGATGACCGCCCCGTCCTCGATGGGCACGGCCTCCACCTGCAGGCTGTTTTCGGCGGCGTACTTCCGGATGAACCGGCACAGCTCGTCCCGCACCTCCTGCTGATCTTCGACAACCGCGATCTTCAGCATCCCGCAGCCTCCTTTTCCCCGTTCTGACTCATTTTTATCGCAATTTTCAAAAATAGTGCCTATCAAAACGGCATATTTGCGATATGCAGTTTGCGGATGCTGCTTGTGCATTCAAAACGCAAACTGCTATTCACTGCTTTTTATTGAAACATACTTTCGGGCGAAATGCAACGGAGAAGACGCAAAAAGCCCCCGGCTTCTGAAAACAGAGACCGGGGGCTTGTCATGCAATGGTAGCGCAGCTGCGTTTTTATTAGCCGCCCAGAACAGCGGGCAGGAATTCCGCCAATCCGGGAATAGTGAAGGTCAGAATCGCCATGAGTGCCACCGTGCCGATGACGTACAGCGTATCGGGAAAGGCCTCGTCCACCTTCATGCCCAGCACACGGCAGGAGGTAAACAGGTTGACCGACAGCGGCGGGGTCAGGCTGCCGACCATCAGGGTCATCAGCAGGGCGATGCCGAAGTGGAGCGGAGTCAGGCCGACCGATACCGCGATGGGCAACAGGATGGGGGTGGTCAGGATGATGATGCAGACCGTCTCCATGAACATACCAAGGATCATCAGCAGCAGGAAGATGAAGGCGAGGATAAGGAACTTGGAGTCGGTGATGCTCATCAGCCAGCTTGCAAACATCTGGGGCACCTTCTGAGTGGACATGAGCCAGCCGAAGGGAGAAGCGACGGAGATGATGAGCATGATGACGCCGGTGGAAACGACAGCGTCAGCAGACACCTTGAAGAAGTCCTTCAGGGTCAGCTCGCGGTAGACGAACACGGCGAGGAACAGCGCGTAGACCACAGCCACGACAGCGGCCTCGGTAGCGGTGCACAGACCGGAAAAGACGCCGCCCAGAATGGCCACGGGCATCAGCAGGGGCAGCAGAGCATCCAGAATGATCTTCATGCGCTCATTGACGGTGTACTCGTGAGGGTCCTTGTTCTCCTTCTTCTGCCGACGGACAGCGAAGAAGCTATTCAGGGCGATGAGGGCGATGATGGTCAACAGGCCGGGGGCCACGCCGCCGAGGAACATATCGCCCACGGAGACGCTGGCCGACTGGGCGTAGACCACCATGACGATGCTTGGCGGGATGATGCAGGCCATCGTGCCGCCGGCTGCGATAAGGCCGGCCGTCAGGCCTTTGGGATACCCCTCCTCCAGCATGGAGGGGCCGATGATCTTGCCGATGGCGGCAGCAGAGGCGACACCGGAACCGGAAACGGCACCGAAGAAGCCGCAGGCAGCCATAGCCGTTGCACCCAGACCACCGGGGAATTTACGAAGCAGCATATTCGCCAGCTTTATCAATCGCGGTGTACTGCCGTAGACCATCAAGGCACCGGCAAAGATGAACATGGGCATCGCCAGCATATTAAAGCTCTTTGCGCCGCTGACCATGCGCTGCAGCAGAATGTCCATCGAGGGGCCGCCGTTGACGTAGAGCAGAGTCATGCAGCTGATGCCGATGGAGAATGCGACCGGCACGCCGATGAGGAGGCAGACCGCCAGCGCAACAAACATCAGGATCAATCCAGTATTCATCGATTCAATTCCTCCTCTTCCTTAGAGGTATCCCTGCCCATCAGCTTCATCAGGTGCAGGATGGCCCAAACCACATAGAAGACGATCATCAGCACGCAGCCCAGCAGGATGGCCAGATAATTGATACCCTGAGGCAGACGGAGGGCGGGGGTCTGCATGGACCAGCTGGTCAGCATCTGCTTATAGGCAATGGTGGACACGATGACAAGGAACACGATGCAGATGACGTCGTCGAGCAGTTCGAAAGCGTTATACACCGGGGTCGGGAGCTTGCGGATAAAGAAATCGATGCGGGTATTGCCGTTGTTGATGGTAGCCATTGCCGCGCCCAGATAGGTGATGAAAACCATCGCCATGCTGGCCACTTCCTCCACCCAAGTAAATGAGTGGTCAAAGAAGTTGCGGTTGATGACCTGCATGAACACGATGACCACCAGCAGGCAGATGGAGACGCAGCTGATGAGCCGCAGCAGGAATTTGATGGTATCGAGAAGCTTCTTTGCCAAAGTCTATTCCTTCCTTTCTCTCGGAGGCCGACAGGCTCTTATCTTTACTTATTAAAAGAGGTGGCCAAGTCGATCCAGCTCTGGCCGTCGGCGTACTGAGAGGCGTAATCGGCCCACACGCCGTCCATCTTGGCCTGGAAGGCAGCCTTATCGACCTCGTTGACCTCCATGCCTGCTTCCTTCAGCAGGTCGAGGTACTTGTTTTCATCGTTCTCTTCCAGATCGATCTCACGGGCGTTCTTGGCCTCTTCCATCAAGATTTCCTGATACTCGGTGGGCAGGCTGTTGAACCAGTCCATATTGCAGACGAAAGGAGCGGCGTCATACATGTGGCCGGTGAGGGACAGGTATTTCTGCACGTCCTGAAGAGAAGAAGAGTAGATGTTGGACAGCGGGTTCTCCTGACCATCGATGGTGCCGTTCTGCAGGCCGGTGTAAACATCAGAGAAGGCCATGATGACGATGGAAGCGTCCAGTGCGTCGTACATGGCGACCTTCATGCTGTTCTCGTTGGTGCGGAACTTGATTCCCTTCAGATCCTCGGGCTTTTCCAGCGGGCGGGTGTTGTTGGTCATGTGACGGTAGCCGCTCTCCCAGATGGACAGGACCTTGAATCCCATGGGCTCAATGAGCTTCTCGGCGAACTGAGCGCCGAAATCGCCGCCCCATGCATTACGAGCATTGTCCAGACTGGTAAACAGGAAGGGCAACAGGGCCACGTTGACCTCTGCGTTGATGCCCTCGAAGTTTGCAGCACCCATCTGCATGCAGGCCTCTGTGGAACCGCCACGCACCTGCTCAATCAGGTCGCTCTCACCGCCCAACGCGCTATCAGTGTAGATCTCGACCTGAATGCCGCCGTTAGTGCGCTCCTCAACAGCCTTTTCAAAGCTCTGCAGCGCGACGATGGAGGGGTGAGATGCACTCATGACCGAGCCGATATTCATCGTATAAGTAGTGCCGGGAGCTGCCGCTGCGGCAGTCGATGCTGCGCCGGAGACAGCAGCGCTGGTGGAAGAAGAACCGCCGCAGGCTGCCAGAGCGCCTGCCATTGTTGCAGAGCCAAGAACCTTCAGGAAATTTCTGCGAGAGATTTTCATAATCGATGTCCTCCTAAATTTTCTTATTCCTTTTTGAACCTGCGGAGTCTTTCTCAACAGGTTGGGTTCAGTGTATTTGCTGCGCGCAGGCTATATCTCGCTCTAAAATTTTAAATTTTTAGGTAAATATTAGAGCGAAAAGGCCCTTTTCTATTCAGGTCTCCTGCATTTGATCCAAAAATAAAAATCAATCTGTATCAAACTTCGTATTTTGCTTTCAGCGCCTTGATACGGGCAGCCTTGGCACGGCATTCGTCATCGGTGGCGTAGTCGTCGGTGGCGCGGGCGATGTGGCGGGTGACTGCATTGATGAAGCGGGCAGAGTCTGCAGCTGCGATAGCATCCACGATGGCCTGATGCTCCATGAGGTTGCACTCCAGTGTACTCAGCTTGAGCGGAGTATGGTTGACACCGAGATAGGCCAGAAATGTGATGCGGTTGGTCCCAAGGTCTTGGTGCATTTTGACCACACGGGCGTTGCCGCAGTAAAGCATATAGCAGCGATGAAACCGCACCTCATTTGCGACCCAATCGGCGTTGAAGTGTTCGCCGCGCTCCGCCACCAAACGGCGGGTCGTTGCCATCACTTCCTTCAGCTCCTTCACCAGCTCAGGGTGTCCTTTTGACATCTCAATAATCGCATCTGCGTAAAAAACCTCGCACATCATGCGAGCTTCCAGCGCATCCAGCAGTTCGGCGTTCGTGTAGGTACGCACCACCATGCTACGGCGGGGCAGCGCCTCCACATAGCCCTCGGAGATGAGACGGTTCAATGCATCCTTCACTGGCGTATGGCTCACACCAAATTCCTCGGACAGTTCCCGGACGATAAGCTTCTTTCCGGCCTCATACTTGCCGGTATAAATATTCTGCCGGATCTTGTCTGCCACCACATCTACTAAAGAGGTATTGACCAGCAGGCTGAGATCCGTAACGCACTCGATGTTCTGTACTGTGTTCATGAAACTTCCTCAAATTTACCTAAAGATTTTTCTGGCCTTATCATATCACACCTTCGCGCAGTGGCACAAGATGTCTTTTTCACAAGAAAATCGAAAATTTCTTGTGGATATTGCCAACCAGACGGCCTCCTTCGCGTCGTTTTGTGCAAATCGCTTCGAGAAAGGCCACCATTTTGAGCGTTTTGCCGCTTGCGTTTTGTCCTGCAACTTGCTACAATCAATTCAGAATTTACCTAAAAATTTTTGCTTCCATTTCACGTTTCATTGCCGGGCCTCCCGTCCGGCCCTATCCTGTGCCTTTTCTGTCCTGTACTCGCGCGCGGCGCGTCTTTTATGGTATAGTATAGAAGGGCACCGAAAAAGAAAGAGGCTACTTTTATGAACCATACCGGCTCTATACAGCTTTTTCTCGATACCTGCCACCTCATCCACGCCAAGGGGCTGGTCAGCGGCTCCGGCGGCAACATCAGCCTGCGCTGCGACGACGGCATCCTCATCACCCCCTCCGGCCGGAGCTTGGAATCCTTAAAGGAAGAAGACCTCGTCCTGCTGCAGATGGACGGAAGCTACACCTGCCCCAACGGTGGCATCCCGTCGAAAGAGTGGCGGATGCATCTGGCCTGCTACCGCGCCCGCCCGGACGTCTCGGCCCTCGTCCATGTCCACAGCAGCAATGCTGTGGCCGTTTCCTGTATGAAGAATGCAGACTCCTCCTGCGCTATCCCGGTGTATACCCCCGGCTACAGCATGCGCGTGGGCGAGCTGCCCATCCTTCCTTATATGACGCCCGGTTCGGTAGAACTGTGCGACCACGTCTTCCCTCTCATCGCAGAGCGCAACTCGGTGCTTCTGGCAAATCACGGTCCTTTGGCCGTGGGCCGCAGCATGGAGGAGGCGCTGAACATCATCGAGGAGATTGAGGACGAGGCGAAGCTTTTCCTGCTTCTGGGTGACCGTGGCATCGCTATGACGAAAGCACAGCAGGATGCTCTGCCCTCCCACGGACTGCGCTTTTGATTGGTAAAGGAGGAGAGTCACGGATATGACTCAAAACGAAACATTGCTGCTGGGCATCGACATCGGCACTACCGGCACGAAATGTGCGATCTATGACCTGAAGGGTGAGCTTGTCGCCCACGCCTATCAGGAGTACTCCATGATACACCCGCAGCCGTCCTGGGCCGAGCAGGATCCCCATCGCTGGTGGAACGCCGTCCAGACGAATCTACGCGACTGCTTTGAGCAGCAAGGCATCGACAGCAGCCGCATCGCCTCCATCGGCCTGAGCTGCACCAATGCCATGACGCTGGTGGACGAGGCAGGCGAGCCGGTGTACAACGCCATCGGCCACCACGACAAGCGCGCCGACCCGCAGGTGGCGTGGCTGCGTGAGCATGTCGGCGAGGAGCTCGTCCTCCGCGTCACGGCGGACAAGCTGGACAAGGGCTCGTTCTGCCTGCCCTCTCTGCGTTGGCTCATCGACAACCGCCCCGAGCTGGTGGCTCGGGCGTATAAAATGCTGATGCCCAGCGGCTACATCATCCAGAAGCTCACCGGAAAGTTCTCCATGAACCGCCCCCGGATGAGCCTCACCTCGCTGTCCGACATCCGCACCGGCGAGTGGAGCCGCGAGATCGCCAAAAAGGCGGAGATTCCCTTCTCGCTGCTGCCTACCCCCTACGACCCCTGCGACATCGTGGGCGGCGTCACCGAGGAGGCTGCCCACATCACCGGATTAAAAGCCGGTACACCGGTGTCTGCCGGTTGTCTGGACAGCGTAGTGGCCACATTGGGCGCAGGCGCTGTGCAGGAGGGCGATGTCGCCCTCACCATCGGCAGCAGCGGCCGCATTTGCTACATCGGCAGCGAGCCCATCTACGATAAGCGTCTGCTGAACTGCCGCAGCCCCTATCAGGGCCTGTACACCATTTTGCAGACCACCGACAACGCCGGCATCTCCCTGCGCTGGTTCCGTGATGTCTTCGGCGACGCCGTCCAGCAGAAGGCCGAGGCTGCGGGCCTGTCCGTCTACGATTACATGAACACGCTGGCTGAGAAGGTTCCCGCAGGCTGCAACGGTCTGGTCTATCTTCCCTATCTGGCCGGTGAAAAGTCCCCCATCTGGGACTCCGACGCCCGGGGCGTCTTCTTCGGCATGAGCCTTTCCACCGATTACGGTGCTTTCGTCCGCGCCATCATGGAGGGCGTCGCACTCTCTATGCGGGACTGCATGGAAATTATGCCTGCTGCCAAGAAGTCTATTTCCCCCATTCCTCTGGGCGGCGGCGCAGCCAACAGCCGCGTCTGGTGTCAAATTTTCGCCGACGTGCTGAACCGTCCTATCGTCCGCCTCAAGAGCGGTGAGACGGAAACTCTGGGCGATTTTATCATCGCCGCCGAGAGCGTCGGCCTCTCCGACGTCACCCGCGACTTCGGTAAGAAGCTGGCCGCTGAGAGCGAAGTCCTCTATCCCGATTCTGCGGCAGCATCGGTCTATGATAAGACCTATCAGAAGTATAAGGCTGTTTATCAGAACACGAAAACGCTATTCTAAGTTACCTTCTTCATTTTTCATTCTCCCTTTTCTCCTTGCCCCGGCTTTCTGCGCAGATGCAGGGTAGCCGGGGTATTTCTTTGTACAAAAAGGACTCCCCGGGGGAGCTGTTCCGCTTCCCGGGGAGTCGATTCTGATTCAGTTTAAGAGTTTTTATTCAGCAGAGACCCGAACCATGCGCGGACCTCCTGCTTCTTCTGAAGCTTATTGTACATTTTGACGGTCTTTTCGTAGACCTTCTCGCTCATCTTGTTGCTTGCAGTGGTGGCGGCAGCCTGCTTTGCTTCCTTCGTATCGGCAGCAGCGACAGCAGCCTTCATCTCTGCAAACTCCTCCATGATGTCCTTCTGGAGGGCGGCATAGTCTGCCTTGGCCGCAGCCTTGTCCTTCTCGGAGACATCGCCGTAGGTCAGCAGGTTCGACAGGGCATCCCGTGCGCCGTAGAAGGACTTGGTCCAGTCCTCCGGGTAGGTGTAGTATCTGCCCTTCTGGTCCTTGTACCAAACACCCTCGGTGGGCTGCTCGTCCGAGCGGACGACCTTCGCGGGAGAGTACTTGTAGACATCTGCCGTGTCGGTGGTCAGCAGCGGATAGTACGGGACGAAGGCGTTGTACACGTCGTCGTCAAAGGCCGTCCACTCGACGATGGCCGTATCCAGCTCGCCGGTGGAGCTGACCTGAAACAGGTGGGTCTCGACGTTGTTGGTCTTGCCGATGGGTTCGACCCTAAAGAAGTTGAGCGCGTCTTCGACGCCGAATTTCTTGGTCAGCTTGATGTTGGAGTAGAGCGGGACGATGCTGCCGTCCCCGCCGATGTTGCTCATCGCGTAGTCTGCTTCGGTGTAGTTGTCCTCGGTGTAGGTATCGACGCCGTTCAGATAGTTCAGACCGGCCGGCATCCGGGCGTTGTCCTCATTATTATAGGAAGCGTTCCAGTCGATGACGTTCGCCGCTGCATCGCCCACGAAGGTACCGGCTTTCTGTGCGACGGAGATGGCATCTGCCGATGCGATGACGTTATCCGTGTCGTCGAGGTCGATCTTGCCGATGGCCGAGACGTTCGGCTGCATAAACACGACGCTGTCTGGAAGCTTGAGGGCGACGTAGGTGTGGCCCGTCAGGTTCTCGACGAACCACGTCTCGTTCTGGTCGCCGATGAATACGCCGGAACCACCGGCTGCACCGGCGTTTTCATAGATGGATGTCAGCAGGGCGACGCCTTCGCGGGCCGTGCCTGCCTCGCTGAGCAGGACCGTGGTGATCTCGGCCTCCTCGATGCCGTCGTCCACATAGGGGTCAACTGCAAGGGCAGCGTCCTTGCCGTACAGCGACTCGGTGGCAGAGACCATGACGCCCTTCTCGTTGGTGCCAGCCTCCTCATACGGCGTGTGGTCGTGGGTGCCGTCGCAGTCCGGGCAGACGCCCGAGGTATTGTCGTCACGGCGCGCTGTGTAGCTGTAGCTGTCGTGGGTGAAGGTGTAGGTGAAGCCGTAGCAGCCATCGTAGACCTCGCCTGCCTTGTGATTCCCGGCTGCGCTGACATAGAACAGCTTGTTGTTGTCGTTGGTTCCCAGATCCTCGATGCGGCCGAACATCGTCGTGCCGTCCTCCGTGAGGTCACTGCCGACGTAGAGCGCCGTGCAGGCAAAAGCCGAAGGCACTACGGCCAGCGTCATGGCAGCCGCCATGACCGCCGCAGCGATTTTCTTAAAAGACATCATGTTCCAATCCCTCTCTCATTTATTGTCGGCGTATGACGTCGATAGAGGGATAATACACCTTTTGCGCGGAAAATGCAAGTACATATTCGCATTTTCTTAGCTTTTATTCATATTTAACAGAATATATGCATAATTTCGGTTATAAATTAGCTCTGGCCCGCTGGGCCTGCCGGTACTCGGATGCACGACCGCCCCGCAAGACCGACGGCGTTCTGCTGGAACCAGAAATACCCCCGCATATGCGGGGAAAAGTAATCTTTTGCCACATACCCGTTGCCGGTCATGGGATCACCCCCGCATATGCGAGGAAAAGCTGAAGTTCGGCACGAACGTGACCAAGAACCCGGGATCACCCCCGCATATGCGGGGAAAAGCCGCCGTTACGTTGTACCCGTTCAATTCAATCAGGATCACCCCCGCATATGCGGGGAAAAGCTTATACTTGCGCACCACATCCGCAACCATGAGGGATCACCCCCGCGTATGCGGGGAAAAGCTGTGCATAGATTTCCTGATTGAGCACTGCCTGGGATCACCCCCGCGTATGCGGGGAAAAGTCTATCCCGGCATCTTCAATGGACACGTCCCACGGATCACCCCCGCGTATGCGGGGAAAAGATACCACAAAGCCGGGGGGCTGTCAACCCCTCGGGATCACCCCCGCGTATGCGGGGAAAAGTCTGAACGCCGTACTTTGCATTTTCAGCAAACAGGATCACCCCCGCGTATGCGGGGAAAAGATGCAACGGCAATGAGATCTGGGTCGTAATTGAGGATCACCCCCGCGTATGCGGGGAAAAGTGTGGTAGTGCGGCCTTGCTGTGTTGTCGCCGTAGGATCACCCCCGCGTATGCGGGGAAAAGAGAAAAATATTAAAGAGTGGGGGCATGAAGAAGGGATCACCCCCGCGTATGCGGGGAAAAGGCTACCGCGCTGGCCTTTTCGATGGCCGTCTTGGGATCACCCCCGCGTATGCGGGGAAAAGACTAAAAAGATCCCGTAGCACCGTGCCTCCTGCTGCTATTGTACTGCCGTTTCCTTCAGTTTGCAATAGACCTGCTGGATCAGGCGGCAATCCGGCAGAGCGCGATGCTCCACCTTTTCTGCCAGCTGAAAATGCTGCGCCAGCGTTGCCAGCTTATAGTTTGCGACCCTTGAAAGCTTTCTGCGGGCGAGCTGTGCAAGGTCCGTCTGATGGTTGGTCAATATCGGGAAACCATACTGCTTGCAGGCCATGCGGAGGAACTCCAGATCAAAGGCAATGTTGTGCCCCACCAGCGGGTCTTTGCCAAGGAAGGTCAAAAAGCGCTGCAATGCTTCCCGAGGCTCTGTTCCCTGCTGCAGCTCCGCAGCGCTGAGGCCGGTCAGCGCCGTGATCTCTGCCGGGACTTTTTCCACCCCGCAGACCAGCATCGTCAGCTCCTCCACCGGCACGCCATCCCGTACCCGCAGCGCTCCATACTCAATGATGGCGTCCGACGCGGCTTTCAGTCCGGTGGTCTCCAGATCGATCACGGTGTAATCCGCTCTGCCCCGCTGCGTTCTGCCCGCTTTCCGCGCCGCCTGCCACTGCGCTGCCTTGCTGAACCCGGGCTTCAGATCCAGCTGGTTCTGCTCCATCTGCGGCAGCGGCCGCCGCATCAGTTTGATGCCGTCAAAATCCACCATCTCCCATGTGGTATTGTGGGTGCGGAAGTCCATCCTCTGTTCTCCCGCCGTTGTGAACACCATTGTCGCCTGCCCGTTTTTCAGGTTCTGGCACACCCGCTCCCACAGCGCATCCCGCACCCGGCTGCTCACGTTGCCCACATAGACGCCGGTGTTGATCTCGCACAGCCACTTGGACAGATCCCCGCGCAGCTTCGGCGGGCAGTTCGTCATCGTGAGAACTACGATGTCTCCTCACCTTCCTCTTCCTCAAAATAGTTGATGCCGTTGGCCACGGTGCCTATCTTGTTGTCCCACAGGTAAACGGTCTCCTGCTTTGCTTCCGGCTCGTCTGCATTCAGGAGCAGATACCGAATATCGCGCACCATCCGCTCCAGAATATGGTGCTCCACCATGGCATCCCGCACCCGGCGGCGCACCACGGATGACAGGTCCTCCGGGGCCTGCGCCGCCACCTCAAAGGCGATCGGGATCGTCACTTCGGCCTTGTACAGGTCTGCAATGTCGTACACAAAAGAGCACTCGTGCCCCACATGGACAAAGCCGAGGCCCGGTGCACACCCCAGCGCCACGATCACCGCGTGCGCCAGACCGTACAGGCAGGCGTGCCCGGCGGAAAGCGCCTGATTGACTGCATCTCCCGCCGAAAAATCCTCCGGACGGTACAGCCTGCCGTTCCACGGAACGCCCGTATCCTTGGACGCTTTGCGGTACACCTGCCGCACACGGCTGCCTTCGCGGCCCCGCAGCTGCTGCATGGTCAGCCGAGAGATGTCCTCCTCCGGAAAGCGGAGCTGATACATTTTCCGCACCACCTCCAGATGCTTGCGGGTGTGAGTGACCAGCTCTGCCTGCCGCAGCAGCAGCTGCGAGTGGGTCGTCAGCGGGCGGCCATGGGCGTAATACCGCACGCCGTGCTCTCCCACCCAGACAGCTCCCACTCCGGTGTCGCCCATAAGCTCCATGGCGCGGTGGGTCACTCGCGTACCCGGCCCCAGCAGCAGCACCGAGATGCCCGCCGCCGGGATGGAGACCACCCCTTTTTCGTCCGTGACCGTGATCGCGCCGTCCTGTCGGCCAAGAGTGCAGTGCTCCAGATACAGAAAAGTCATCCGGTCTTTTACCTGCGGCAGTGCCTGCAGGTCGGGCCGGATCATGCCCGGCATCTCGTCCATCTCAGTTTCCTCCGCGCATGACGGTCATCAGTCCAAGGCCATAGGCCTTGCCGCGCCCCATCCCCTGACACAGCATCGCCCGGAACTGCTCTGCATCCGTCACCTGCAAAACACCCTCGTAGGTCACGGCCAGCAGGGTCACTGGCCGGGTGCCGCGCTTGGCAAAGCGCTGCCACTGCACTCGGGTCACGGTAAATTCCTCCTCCCGCAGGGCAAAGCCGTGCTTTGCCGCCCGATCCAGCAGCCACTGCTTCTGATACTTCGTCGAGCAGTGGGCCATCACGCTCCCCCGCTCTGCGGGTGCCTTGGGGTCTTTGCGGCTTTTGGTGGGGTTTGCGGTCAGCCGGAACTGCCAGCAGCTTCCCGGCACCACCCGCTCCAAAAGCGGGTCATAACTGCGGGTCTCGGCCGCCGCCCCGGTGCCAAACTGCTCCACCACGCCGGACAGGTCCGGCGCGTCCTCGCTGAGGAGAAGCAGATACAGCCGCTCTCCCAGACGGTCCAGCCGCCACAGTCTGCGGCGGCGCTCCCCTGCAAAGGCGCTTTCCACTGCGCCATGCAGCTTCTGCGGTGCGGCCAGTGCTTCCATGGTGCTGCGGCGGGTGAGATCGAGTTCTACCCGTGATAAATACATCCTCTCTCCCCCTTTTTTACAATTCCCGGAACGGGTCATGCCCGGTGCTCTCCGGGCCATCCGACATGGTCAGCCAAAGCTCCTGCGCCGAGCGGTAGCCGTACTGCCGGTGATGTGGGTCAAAAGAGACCGGCACATCCCTCTGCACTGCCGCGCCCGGCTCCTGCGGGTCGGCGTCCAGCACCATCCGGCAGAGCTTCCCCGGGCACAGGGGCGGTTCAGTTTGCAGCACCTCCTGCAAACTGCCCTGCCGCAGCCCCAGACAGAGGGGCAGGGCAGGCGGGCAGGATCGGCGGCCCAGATACAGCGGAAAAGCCGGGTGCTGCAGCGCATCCTGCAGCTGCAGCAAAAGGGCAGTGTCCTCGCTTTCCAGCCCGGCCAGAAACACGGCGTCCTGCAAATAATGGCGATAGGTCACATACGAGTTCTTTTCATCCTGCGTCTTTGCGGTGTGGTAATCCACCAGCAGCTGCCCTTCCCGTTCCACACGGACGCCGAACCGCAGCCCGGTCAGCCGGGCCAGCCCTTCGCTCTCGTCCCGCCGCAGCCCCAGAGCCGCCGCCAGCAGGCCGATGACGCCGCTCTTGGTGGGTTCCCGGTTGGTCTTACGGGTCTCAAATTTGGAGTCCGCGCCCCACGCCTGCAAAGGCGCTGCCAGCCGAAGCAACAGCGTTGCCATTACTCCACCTCATTTCCGGACAGCGCATCCCGGACAGCCTTTTCCAGCGCGTCCAGCATGGCTTTTGCCGTCTGTGCCGGAGCCAGTGCTTCCAGCCCGCCGCCCACAGTAAAGCTCTGGGCCGGAGCCTCGGCAAAGCTGGCATACACCTGCTGCGCATACTGGGCCAGCGCAGCCTTGGAAGCCTCGGCATAGCCTCCCTGCTCGCCGCGGGACACCGCACGCTCGAATGCGCCGCACAGGTTCACCGGCTGATCTTCCCGGATGGTCACATACACCGCATCCGGCAGGGTGCGGTTTGCAAAGGTGTTCTGTTTGCCGGTGGGCATGGAGAACAGAAACGCCTCGCCGAAAGCCCGTACCGTTTCTGCGGCCTGCTCTGCGCCTAGCTGCCCGGCCAGCTCCAACACGTTCACTGTGGCATAGCGGTACAGGGTGGAGGAGTTGTACTCCACTGTGCCCAGATGGCCTGCACCGGCGTTGTCCTCTGCCGGACAATCATCCACTGCGGTAAAGTAATCGTACTCGTTCTTCACCGCATGGGTGGAGATGCTGTGCGCCACCTGCGCTGCGGCGTCATAGTTCAGGGAGGGATCATCTGCCACCATGCGGCCAAACAACGCCATATCCATCGAGGGAGCCGCTCTCAAAGCCTTTTGGTATTCTTTTTTGTCGGTGCTGCCTGCCACAGCCAGCGCTGCCAGCGCTTTTGCCTGCGCAGTGCTCATGAAGAACAAGGCCTTGGTGCCCTTGTCGTCGCTCTTGATCCCCGTATTTTCCAGTGCTTTCTTTGCCAGCTTGTCTGCATCCAGTTCCGAGTCCAGCGCAAGGATCTGCTCCTTCACCAGCTCTGCCGCCTTTTTGGTGCGCTTGCCCACATCCAGCGGGGTATTTTCCGCAAAGTCTTTGCGCATGGCGTGCTTCCACGCCTGCGAGGAGACTCTGGCCCGGAGCACGCCGCCGTACATGGCCGTTTTGGGGCTGCCGGTGTCGTCCCGGTTGATGCAGCTGGGCGGGACGGTCTGCAAAACGTGAAAATCAACATACAGGCGCTTTTTCATGATCAATTCTCCTTTTCTTCCTCTTCCGACGATGCATTCTTCGTTTCGCAGTACAGGTCTTGGCCCCACCGCAGACGGACGTTGGCGGGGATCTGTGTGTACTGCGGGTCGGTGCACTGCAATTCATACAGGTCCACCGCAAGCTGCGGATAGTCCAGCGGGATCGCGCCACCCTTTGCCGCGCTCAACAGCTGGACCATCCCCCTCAGATGGTGGCTGATCTCGGTGATCTCTTCTGCGGTGGCCAGTGCGTTGAACCGCCGGAGCACGCTGGCCTCGGTCCAGTCCTGTCCGGCAGAAGTATTCCGCTCTGCCAGCTGCCGCACAGCCCACCCCAGCGTGCTGTGCTGGCGGTTCATGGGCTGGTCATTCCCCTGCTGATGTACGGCGTACAGGGTCAGGGCAAGGTAGATCGCCCACTCTGCGTGGGAGGGGCCGTTGTTACCCTGAAAGCCTTCCGGCATTCCCAGCAGGAAACTCCCCCACAGCTCCGGCAGCTCGCCGGGCCGGTGTCCGACGCCCCGCCGCAGCTTTGCCAGCTCGGCCCGCCGCTGGTTGTCCGGCAGGTTCTGAAGCCTGCGCAGCCGCTGCTCTGTATACGTTCTGACGTCCTGTGTTTTCATACGATTCCCCCTTTATGGTTCTGTTTTGGGATAGATCTCCCAAAGACTTGCGCGGAAACGATTATAGGCCTTTGGCGATGTATACAGGATGGTGCGCTCGGTCTTTTTGTCCCCAACCGCAATGCGGTGTCCCTTCAGGGCGGCATTTCCGGCCTCCATCACCATCTGTTTTCCCAGCTTTTCCGCGATGCTGCGCGCCTGTGCCTGCCAGCGCAGCACTGCCTCGTCCGGGTCGTCCTGCTCCGGGTCGATCTCCTGCAGCCACTGCCGGAAGGGCTGGTCCACTGCAAAGTAGAACTGTGCACGGGCATCTTCTGTCACTTTCTGCGTTTCTTTGAAGCCTTTCACCTGATTGTAGTCCAGTCCTCCGGCAAGCTTCAGCTCCTTGCACAGGACTCCAATGCTCTCTGCGGCCTTCTCGCAGCGCTCTACTTCCTGATTTATCCGCACCGTCCATGGCCTGCTCAGTTCGTCCAGTAGCCCCGCCTGAAAGGTCAGGCTGTCGCTGAAAGAATCGTTTACAAAAAAGTCCTTATCCCCATACTGAACCCCAGAGATTCGAAAATGGATCTTCCTGCGAGGATTCAGAAACCTCAGTCTCTTATCCTGCAATGCTTCGATCCAACATACAAGGCCCGGGCGATGCCCGCTGTCCTGACAAAAGACCGCCGGGAACTCCCGCCAGAACTGCTTGGATGGGTCGTGGCGGTGGGGCACGAACACCACCGGCTCATTTTTCTTTATCGGTTTCGTGCGCCAGATGGTCATCTGCTCGGCAAAGGCGTTTTCTCTGGGAAAGAAATCGCCTCCCAGCAAATAGAACCCATCCACGTTCTCCCCCGTCCTGTGCAACAGCAGCCTTCGGGATTGCAGGGTGAGCAGCTCTGCCGGATTGTCCGGGCAGCAAATTCCAGTTCGCTCCGCACTTTTTGGCACTTCCAATTCCCAACAGGGCTTGTTTTCTCCCCAGCATTCCCGTCCATCACGCAACAGTGTAAGGTTCAGCATCAGCGTTTCATACAGGCTGTTGCCCTGTGCCTGAATAAAGCCGATCTTGCCCAGCCATCCGGCACCGACGGACGGCAAGCCTTTTCCTTTGGGCTTCGCAGAGGTATCGTCATAACCGTTCACGCACAGCAGCCACCGCGCCGCCTGCGGATAACTCAGCTGCTCCTTGCTCTGCCCTGCATACAGCGGAAAGAGCCGAAGTTTATTGCTACTTTCCGACATTTCGCCGTTGAGCTTGGCCGCCCCATACTCCGTGCCGATTCTTGCTTCCGGCACCTGCCAGAAGGGGTGCGTCGGGTGGAAGAGCCAGAAGCGGTCCTTCCACTGTTCCAGATAGTCCCGGATAGGTTCTGCCGGGAAATGCCCCAGCTGCCACAGCTCGCTCCATCGCCGCAACGCCTGACCTCTTTTTTCCAAAGGTTCTGGCTCGCCTTTTACATTCACGCGGGAGAACACAGTAAACAGCACCGCCAGCAGCAGCCGCAGCACGGCGGCATCCTGTGTCGGCATCTCACCCGCAAGATCCACATAGTCCTGCGCCGACACCAGCGCCTCGGTCAGGGACACCTCCTGCACCGTATTGTCCTTCAGCCGTACCCGTATCCATGGTTCGGTCAACAGGTCAAATTCGATCTCCTTCATCCTTCTCCTCCTTCCGATATTCCAGACCATTCTCGCGGTCATAGCAAAGCTCCATGTCCGCAAGATGGGCGGTCAGGTCTTCATCCAGCAGCAGGACCAGCTCTCCGTGCAGCAGCGGTGACAGCTGCCACACTGCAAGCCATCTGCGGTCGTCTGCGTCCAGCTCCCGGATGACCTCGTCCACCTTCCACGCTTTGCCGAACACCGCCGGGAGCCGCAGCTTCTGCCGGGCGATCTTCAGCGCCGTCTCCGGCGGGGGCGGGCTGTCGGCGGCTACGGCGCTGCCGCCCTCCTGCCATGGCAGAAAATGGATGCTTCCGTCCGTCCGTCGCTGCATCACCAACACCTCCACCGAGGGGTCGCCGTCCCGCACCGCCGCCCGGGCAGCTGCATCAGAAGTTGCGCCCACGTTCTGCATCCAGTCATCCAACGTATTGAGTTCCTGAAAATCTTCATCGACCTCAGGCTGCTGCACAAGATACGCCCCGGCGCGGCCTTTCTTTTCCTTCTGCGTCTGCTCGTACTCACTTCGCAGCTTCTCCCCCTGCTCCGTTTCGGGGGCTTCCTGTTCCCAGCCGTAGACCTGCTGCACCAGCGGGGCAATGTCCTCCGGCAGCCGGATGCTCCGGGGCAGATACTTCCGGGTGCGCCAGAGCAGCCACTGACCATACACCGCCTCGCTGCCCGCATCAAAAGCCTCTTCTCCGGTGTCCAGCACCGCACAGCAGGCCTGCTGTAAGGGCTTTGGGCGGCTGCGGCAATGGCGGTGCAGCCGTCCGATGCGCTGCAACAGAAGATCCATAGGGCAAAGCTCGGTGACAAGAACGTCCAGATCAAGGTCCAGAGACTGCTCCATCACCTGCGTGCCCACCACGATCAGATCGTTCCGGCTCTCCGGCACAGAATCCTTGCCGATGCGTTCCATCAGCTGCTCTTCCCGCGCGGCACGGTCCGGCATCAGGAACTGTGCATGGAACAGCTGCACCTCTTTGTCGGGCAAGCCCTCCCGCAGCAGTTGCGCGATCTTCTGCGCTTTTTTAACTGTGTTGACGATCACCCCCGCACAGCCGCCCTCCGCCAGCTTCCGGCGCAGCAGCCCGGGCAGCTCTGCCTCTGTGAGCGGGGTCAGCTGCACCGTTTGTCCGGGTGTGTCCAGCGGGATGACGGTCTGCTTTACCTCTGCGCCGTCCGTCCATGTCAGCAGCGGATAGCCGCAGCTAAATCTCCACGGGGCATCCGGGTCAGGCCTGTGCTTTTGCTGATACGCTTCGATCAGCTCTGCACGCCGCCGGGCGGGCAGGGTGGCCGACAGCAGAATTACCGGCACCTTGTACCAGCCCAGCCATTCCAGTGCGCGATCCAGATAGCAGTTCATGTAAGCATCGTAGGCATGGCACTCGTCGATGATCACCACCTTGCCCGCAAGCCCCAGATGCCGCAGCATCACGTGCTTTTGGGTCAGTGCTGCCATCAGCAGCTGGTCCACTGTGCCGACGACAAAGCTGGCCAGCAATGCCTGCTTGCTGCCCCGGAACCACTGATGCACCTGTACCTGATGCTCTTCCGGCGCATCCTCTTCCAGCTGCACCCTGCCCCCTTGCAGCCGAAGATAGTTCTCATTCAGCTCTGCCATGCCATGGGCCAGCTGGATGGCCTGCGGCACCTCCTCCGACTGGGTATCTGCCCAGTGGAGCAGCCGACGAAAGATGCCGTTTGCCGTAGCCTGCGTGGGCAGTCCGAAAAAGATGCCGCCCAGACTGAACCGGCTGGCCATGATCTCCGCAGCGGCCAGAGCCGCCTCTGTTTTGCCCACGCCCATCTGCGCTTCCAGAATCAGGATGCCCGGTTCTGCCGCAGCACTCACCGCATCCAGAACCACTCGCTGCACGGCGTTGGGCGCAAAGCCGAACCGCACCTCAAACTCCTGCGGTTTTGCAATGCCCTGCTGCGCCTCCCATGGGAAGGGAAGCGCCAGCTTTTTCCACGCCCTGTCCACCCGCGCCGGATAATCCCCCCTGCTGCCCAGCTCTTCCACTGGGATCAGCGGGAAATACTCCGTGTTACTGGCGATCCAGTCTGCCATGATCAAAAGTCCCGTCAGCAAAATCTCTTCGGGCTGGTTGAGCACCGGCAGCGCATCTACCCCGGAATAGCCGCTGTCCTGCAGTGCCGCCTGAAGCAATTCGTTCCAAAAGCCCTCCCATAAGCACTTTTGCTCTTTCGGGTAATAGTTGCTCTCCCAGCCGTCCAGCTGCTTATCGACTGCCTCGCCATTCTGCGGCCTACCATGATGGGCACCCGCGACCGAAGCGATTCCGACAGGGCACCCCAATTCTCTCAAGATTGCTTCACTCGCCCGGGCATGAGGCGACTGTTTGCGGTTCTGCACCGGGCAGCTCAGCGGTGTCAGGCGTTCCAGCCGTTGTTTCGCTTCGGGGAAACACTGCATGATCATGCTCTGGAAGGTTAAAATCGCTTTGCCCAAATCGTGCCCCCAGCCCAAAAAGCGAGCCAAACACACCAATTCTTCCTCTTCCAACCCGGATGCCTTTTTTACGCTGTCGGGCAGCCATTTCCGCACCAGAAGCTCCATGATCTCTGCCGTATCTCGCAGGTGCATCCAGAGCGGCAGCCATAGGCTGGTGTTTTCCGGGTCTGTTTTTCCTGCCAGAAACTTTGTTTTATTCAGCATCCATCGCATTCTCTGCTCCTTTTCCGATCGTCCGTGTTTTCGGTACGGCAAGCATACCAGATAAGGCGTCCCATAATCTGTACTTTCATTGTTTTTGTCCCGCAGATGCAAAAAATAAGCTCATCGGGTCAGGCCCCAGCCAAGCAGAAGCACCTTTGCAGGGCAAAAAAGCGGCAGCTTCACGATCCTCTGTCCCGCTTACTGCACCAAAAATACGCCTCTGCCCTTCTGCTGTCAATGGCCCGGCACAAATTCGTCAAAGCCCCAAAATCGTGCCTTCTTTTTTGTGCAAAAACGCCCCGGCTTCCTGTTGCGGAAACCGGGGCGTTTATAATATTTTATTGAGCCTTATGCTCTCAGCGCCTCACGCAGTTACTTGCGGGGGTTCTTGATCGCAGCCTGGGCGGGTGCCAAAATTACAGAGCGTTCGTTTTACTCCACCATGACATTAATCATTATCGAATGACCTTTCTCGAAAGAAGCACCAAGAAATAGCTTGTCATTGTCACTCCAGAGAACGCCTCTACCAATGAAACCATCTTCGTTGCAAGTGTAGCAGGAAAAAGATCGCCATAGCCTACTGCAAAAAAAGTAATGGCACTTGCATAAATGCACTCTAGCCATCCACTTACTCCTTGATATTGTAAACATGGTATTACATAATATGCCGTTCCGAATATTAAAATCAGAAGAATTATAGTTAAAAATGTTCGGCACGGTTTGGTTCCATATCCGCTAATCCAATCCAGCAGCCTGCGTAATCCTCTTATATAATATCTTTTTTCTTCTTTCGTTTTCGCTTTTTGATAATGAAGATGACAAATATCTTCATTATCATATTCCCCGAGCTGTCTAAAATTTTCCTTTAGCATCAAGAGTTGTTCATTCTTTTTTTCGGTAATCTTTTCAACTAGTTTAGGGAAGTCTTTAAAATAAATTCTCCCACTATTGATTGCATCCTCAAATGATACTTCTTCTGTATCTTCTAATACAATCCTTAAAATATTTGTATTTATTATTTATGCAATCATTAAATAGAAATCTTTTTATGCTTCCACTAAGATTACTTTTACCCAAAATTTCACAACGCAGCAATTCCAAGCAATCAAATCTTGCTTCTCTAATGTCTAATTCTTTTATTGACGCATTAGACAACTTTACTTGAGAAATATTTGATTTCACAAAACACAAATTTTCAAAAGTCTTCGGCAGCGGATCCAAGCAAACCTCTGTTTCTTCTGTTTTGGCACATGAAAAATCCAAACTTAAAGATTGCGTCATTAGCATCGTTAAAATTTTCGATTTGCGGGCTTTTATGTAACGAAATGATACTTCTGGTGTAAAATATCTACTTCCGCCACACTCAATTCCTCCTAATGAAATCTCCGTTTCTATAATATGAGCATCGCTAAATTCAACATTTCCATTTACAAGGGTAATATCGCCTATATCAAGATTTAGATTATAAAATCCTGCATATGAAAAATCCAAATCTTCACTTTGAATCTTTAACTGCATAAGATGAATCAGTTTTGGCTCTTCAGAATAAAAAATCGCTGCCCTAGCTGTTATTTTTCATATTCTCTATAAGGATTTCCTTCTACTTCATAAGGTGCTTTATCTCCAAGCCACTCAAATTCATCTATATACGTATAATCCAAACATATCTCTTTTTCTTGCCAATAATACTCCTCCAATTTTTTATAATCTGGAATTTCTAGTTGTGCAATCTGTTCTTCCTTGCCACTCTCGCTTAGTTGGTATACCGCAACGCTTTTCCCGGATCCTACGTTCGTTGTATTATGAGGGTAAATTCACCCATCTTGTTTATTTGTGATTTTTTCATCCCAAATCCAGAATTTTTTCTCAGGATTTGAAACTTCTTTCGTTATAAGTTTCATATTTTGCCTCGCACCTTTTTCATGTGCATCTTCCAATTTACTCCGGTTTTCCTTTCATCATCTGACCCAGAATCGCATTCTTCGTGCTATCACTCAAATAGGCCTTGTTTAGCGTTTTCTTAGTATAATTCAAATATGTCCCAGCCGCTTTCTCTATCAAAAGTGCCGTAAAGTAGCGCTCCCAGCTAAAATACTCCTTACTATCAATGTAATCAGATGGTGTTTGCAAAATCTGTGCAACCTTTGTATCTTTCAGAATTCCAGAAGATAATACCAGACACTCAAAAGATTCCGGCAGATATAGTGCCAGGTTTTTTCTTGTCTGCACCAACTGCAACACCCTGTCCATTTCCGGGCCAAAGGCGGCACCATCTGCAATCACCAGAATCTTTTCATCCTTATGAACCTTCAAATAGGAAAATATATTAGATTTTCCGTTTGCGGTATCACATTGCATTTGATGTTCTGTACAGACCGCATCAAAAAACTGATAACCCGAATTGCTGTCCTCAGTCAAAATTTTCTCCGGCTTAATATTTTCCGTTGTGCTATCCGGGTAAATTCGATAGAACGAATGATAACTCTGTTTCAGTGTCCCATACTTTCCAGAGGTTCGGATTCCATACACTTCTTCCACACTGTATGGCAAGGCCGGCAAACCCTCTCTGGTCACGATAACATAATAGTTATCCGTCTGCTGAATCGCACGCGCAAAATCTTTGGTCTTGACAAACTCGTTTCCTTCGTCGATAAAAACAATGCTGTCCTGAATGTTGTTGAGCTGTCCCTTCCACAGATTTCCTTCTACCACATAGCAGCCTTTATCACAATTTAGAGTGACCGGCCCACTTTCTCCATCGTTCATATGCGTACGAATCATATCTACGAGAGTCGTTTTACCCGTTGCACTATCCCCACGAATGATGGTCAAGTTGCGTCGCAGTTCAAATTCATATTTCAGGTACTTTGTGCCAACGACCACTTTATGAATGCCTTTCATTTCTGTCAGCCCCTTTACACAAACTCACCTGCGGCCAAAATCAGCTCTTCCATACTGTGAACGATTTGATTCGTATTCAGCACTTTTATTGTAAACGGCTTTTTGCCAAAATCCATCAGGTGACGCAAATTCACCGTGCGATCCTCCTGCTCTGCAATTTTGAGCAGCCACTTTGCACAGTTGTCGCCACAAGTCGATACATTGAACACTTTCTCCGGCTCAAACTTTACCAAAATCAGTGTCTTTACGCCACCAGACAAACCAATCGGTGGAATTTTACCCAAGACCGGGCTGTCAATTACACCACTGTCGATAACGGTAGACTTATCCACATCCTGAATCATTTCCTTGACCATCGGGTCAACGATCCAGTCTTCCTCGTAATCGTATTTGAAATAAGAAGCCGTATTGTACACCGCTTCCTTCATATCACCGTAAAAAATGTTCAGCATCTTATCACCTCATCGATGTGCGTACTTCTGCTATCATTGTACCCTCTTTCAGCTTACAAAACAAGATGCAAAAAGCTCTTGGCCTCCATTACAGAAGCCAAGAGCTTTTATCTTCTTTGTCCTACCAGATTTTATTTCCGGGGAGACTTAATTGCAGCCTGAGCGGGTGCCAAAATTACAGAGCATTGGGGAAGAATGATAGTACGTTTTTATCTTCGCACGAATTCTACTCTAGAAATGTTTCTTGTTCGATTGTGACCCCATATTGCAAAATCTTATCAATTGCATCAACAAACAGCGTATGTCTTCCCGCATTCCGCTCTTCCTTCAGCTTCTTCAGATACTGCTCCGGCCGCTTCAGGCCATTTTTGTGGTACTGTTCCACAAAGCGCCCTTCCATACGCATGGGCTCAAGCTGTGGGAACACCGTTTGCAGGTTTTCAAACATACAAAAACCGCCCAGATCAATATCTGCCCAGAATCGAATTTGCATGGTTTCCCCTGCCGCAGCAGCCAGTTTTTCAAAAAGTTTTTTCTTCCGCGGGCTCAGAAAGCCGCCGTGATAAACAACAAGTTCTTCCGGCTGTTTTTCCGCCAGCAAATATTCATCATAGTTCGTTTTATTTTCGATAAGGGTAATGCAGCAGATGTTTTTCAGTTCAATGTCCACAATCTCTGACACAAGTGTACTGGGCAAAGCCAATCCATAAGGTTCTGCTGCGCTGAGCCGTAGTTCTCCCTTCTTCAAGCAGATTGCGCAATCGCCCGAGAGTTCGTAAAGCTCCGGGCGGGCATAGATTCCCAGAAATGCAAGCTGATCCCGCGCACCAAGTTCCGCTTCTGTACAGGCCGCCGCCAGTTGGGTATTGTACTTTCGTGCAATGGTAAGAAACAGCTCCCGTACATTTCGCTCAAAATACTTGGTATCGTGAAAACACTGGCTGCTGAATGCACGCATCGTCACACTGCCGGACAGCTCCGCATACCGTTGAAACGTGAGCAAAAGCTCCTGCAGCAGACCGTCGTTTTCTCTGCAATACGTCGGCACTTTCATGCTGTTCCGCACCTGAGCACATACAGCATCCCTCCATGCCGCGATCCATGGAACGGGATTGTATGCCAGCTTCTGCATGATGATGTTTGCAACCTCTTCTGCCTTTTTTCGCGGATGCACTCTGTCGGCGCATTCATAGCACTGTGCGACCCGTTCCAGATCCAGCACAATGCAGGCGAGAACGCTCTGCTTTCTCGCCCATTCCAGACGCACCAAAGCCTGCTGCTCCAGCTCCCGCGCTGCAATATTGTAAGCATCCCGAACCACCGCATCTTCGTATTGATACTCCGGCAACTCCCTTTTATCAATGCGCAGCATTACCCGACGTCTGGATGTGTTGGGTTCAGAAAGATGCTTACTGTTTTCAAACTTATCCAGCAGACGATTCAGGATCACCTGTGCTTCCTTCATTCTGCATCTCCTTTCCAAATGGAATGATATGCATCCGGTATCCGGATTTGTCCACTAATAATGTGCGGTCTGCAATGGGCATAATGTCCGAGACCTTATCCGGCGGCGTACAGATGATCGCCTGCAGCCCCATCTTTCGGAGAAGGAGTACACTCTCCGTGATCCGGTCACTATCCATTTTATTGAAAGCTTCATCGAACACCACCAGACGCACCGTATTACCAAAACGGGTAGCGTCGTTGACGCGGTACAGCTGGGCAAACGAGGCCAGCACCGCAATATAAAATGGCGTTTGTGTTTCGCCACCGGACTTCATATTCAGTGTTTGAGAAAGCAGCTGCTTGGAACCGTTCTGATCGGTCGTTTCCAAATCAAATTTCAGATACGTCCGGAAGTCTGTATAGCGGACGATATTCTCCTGCAGTTCGCTCTGTTTGCGGGCATTGAGCTGCGTATCGTCTGCCATTGTGATCTGGCTGAACAGTTTTTCGATCAATGGGCCGTATTTTTGCTGAAAGGGCAGTGCGAATAGACCGGATTCGCCTTCCATCAGTTCATCTGCCGTGATCATGTTATAGTAATCCAGATAATCCGGGTTTGGCCCTACGCGGAATTGGTACTTGTCTGTGCCAAATTGTGCCTGGCGCAGGGCCTTGTTCAGATTGTGCACCTGTTCTTGCACCTGGTCGATGCTGGATTTCAGTTTGGCAAGGAAATCGTTCTGGAATTGCTCCATTGCGCTTTCCCGTGCCGCCCGGATCTTTTCTTTGTATCGGGGCAGCTCGCTTTCCTGCAGAGTACGCCGTTCTTCCTCGTATTCGGTGTTATCCATCACCTCGATCTGGAATGCACAGGGTTTGAACCGTTCTGCATATTCTCTGCGTGCTGCAAACAGTTTCTTCCGAGCCCCGTCCATCGCCTTTGTGTTCTGCGCCAGACTGTCGCCGAAATTTTTACGGATAATGTCTGCTTTTTTCAATCGGTCAAGTTCCTGCTGGTAGCGGGGAACGCCGATGTTTTCCCGGTATTCCTTCGTGAACTCCTCGTTCAAGACATCTTCGATGGCCTCATACCGTTGGTATTTTTCCGGCAAGATCTCGTATTCCAGCTGGTGGATGCGGCTTTCCAGATTGCCCCTTTGCACATTTTTCGCATCTTTTTCCTTGTTAAGTGCAAGGATTTCCTCTTTCAGATGCTCAATGATCTGCCGCTGCTCATCCAACCAGAACAGATTCAGCTGGGAAAGCTGATTTTTGACTTCTGCGATTTCCTTGATGATCGTCTGGACACGCTGGTAGTCCTCCTGCTTTTGCGCCACATCGATTCGGACGAATCTTTGGGTAAAAAGCGGCTCCTGCAGGCTGGTCAGCTGCTTCTGGAGCGGCTGCCAATGCCGCAGCTCTTCCTGCAGACAGGCCAGTTCCTTTTCCAGATGGTCGATGCGGAGCTGCACCGCACGCCGCCCGATGAAGGCGTCTTCCATCCAGCCCTTCCGAAGTGCGCGGGCCACATAGCCCTGATACAGCATTCCCTCTGCCGTAATTGCCGTTTTATAGCAGCGCAACTGTTCTGCCGTGTCGCAGCATATCACCCGACCCAGAAGATAGTCCACATAGCTGCGTGCCAGCTTGTTTTCTGTCTCCACCTTTTCTGCTAGACTGCCGGGCAGCGGTCGAAGTGTTTCTTTTTCCCGCAGTTTTCCGATATCTACCAGACCAAACGCACGGTACTCTGCTTCCTGCTTCAGCCGGTCGTAAATGTTAAGTGCATTCTGATAACGTCCCGGCTCCACCAGCAGATAATATTTCTGGTTATTTAGGTAGCCTTCTACCGCTCCACGCCAGCGCTCATCTGCCATTTCCAGCACATCAGCCAGAATATAAACGGAAACCGCATGCCCCGTTTTATCCGCCAGATCCTTTTCCAGCCGGTCTTTGAACAGCAGAAGCCCATGGGGATAATCTTTTATGTTCCTGCGCAGATTTGCAAGCACCGCACTTTTCTGGTCGGCTTGCTTCTTCAGCTCTGCAATACGATCCTCTGTTTTATGAGCCGCACTGCGGACAGCATCCGACAATTCGACCGCTGCCTGCTGCCCCGTTTCAAACAACTCCGCAGGCCGGGCAAACAATCCCTTCTCGTCACCAGTAAATACAGCATATGCTTTCTGCACAGTGTTCGCCGCTTCCTGCACCGGTATGAGAAGTTCTTCCGGTTCCAGTTCTTGTATCTCCCCACAGAATCTCTGCAAATGCCGTGCTTCCCGCTTAATCTCCACTTCAAGATTTTGCAGACCCTGTTCCAGCTTTTTCTGCTCATCTCTCAGAGCCTTTTCCATGTTGAGCAGACGCTCTTCCTCCTGGAAAACATTGCTCTGCCTGCAGGCCAGCTCCAGCTCACTGCGGCGCGTTTCTTTCTGTTCGATCTGCCGCTCAAGCTCTTCCCGTTGCTCATTCACATTTGCAAGGTTCTCCTTGCATTCAGTTCGTTCCAATTCCCTCTGGTCGATCTCTGTCTGCGCAACTTCTTTTTCGGCCCACCGTACCAGAAACTTCTGGATCTGGCAGCGGTCTATAGCTTGGTTCATCTCCTGATACAGCCTGCTGATTTGCTGCAGCGCATCCAGCTTTTCCTGCTGACGCTGCGCCAGCAATTCGTGCCGTTTATAATCCCGGATGTTTTGCTGCATCAGCTCAATATTGGGTTTATCCGGAATATCGCAGATGTTCTCCGTAATAAATTTTTGGATATCCACAATTGGCCGGAACGAAACAGCCTTCTTCATCATCCGTAAGACCTGCTCGTTGTGGACATTCCACTTTGCAAGCATGTTGCGGCGATACTCTTTTTGGGTATCGTAAAATTCTGCCCGTGCATAGTTCTGCTTCAAAAAACGGCGAAGTGCAGAAATCTCCATTGCCTCGCCCTGCTCAATAAAGCAATTTTCCGGCAGTGTCCCCGTGTAAATAAAGAATGTATCACGGTAACTTCCATCGCTGCGGCAGTCAAAAGTAACGCCTGTCACAAAGCTGCTGCCCTCCATCTCATCCTGAAATTCGCAGACAATATAGGTAGAAAAGTCCTTACCACGGCGGGAATACGGGCTGTTATCATCCATGTCGGCGCGCAGATAGCCTTCCAATGTGCGCTGCGATTTTTCGTTGGCTGCCTGATTAAAATTGCGAGAATTTGTCTCGCCCAGCAGTACGATCTGCAGTGCATCGATGACCGTTGACTTTCCGGCGCCGTTCTTGCCGGTCAGGAAATTGATGTCGCCCACTTCAATCAGTTCCTTACTGAAATAGAGCCAGTTGATCAGCAAGATCTTCTTCAGCTTCTTCATCTGTTTCCTCCTTTTTTAAAACAGACACCACCAAGTTCAGCTTTTCGCTGGAGACCGCAGAGAGAATGGTGGGCAGTACTGCAATCTTGCAGCTGCCCTGGTTGAATTTTCCTTCCAGTCTTTGAATCACAGAATGGTTTTCCAGTACCGTAAACGCGCGTTTGACCTCTTCCATATTCGGCTTAGCCGGAAAAACTGGATAGTCGGTCACCACTTTTTCCAGCACATCCCGCACAGTACACACGGCATCCTGCTCCAAACCCAAACGCTCCATATTTTCTTCGTAGATCAGCCGTAATGCCAGCAAAATCGCCGTTTCTTTTTTATTGAGGTTGCAACGGTTAGCCTCGTCTGTGTTCAACACATAAAAGTATCCGTTCAGTTCATCCCTGCGCAAATCCCAGTCCAGCAGGCTCAGGTACTCCTGTACAGCCTCATAGTGCCGTGATAGAAAAAGATAGTCTGGGTTATCCATCCTGCCTTTTCCCGGCTGGTAGATGGTTCGCACAATGTATGTGCGACTGAGCAGCTGATTGCAGACAGATTTGAATTGTTCCAGTTCTTTTGCCGTTGCATTGGTAATAAAATCAAAATTCACGGCTTCTTCTCCTTCCTCCGGATCTGCATTTGCGGGATCGAATAGCCATTTTTGCAAAAAATGCCATCGAGTTCCTGGACCACATAACCGGCAGATGCATCCTTGCTTCCAAGGATTGCCAGCAAACTCATGATATAATCCTTGTCCTCTTCAAGCGAGAACTCCTCCGAGCAACGAATGTCAGCGTCTCCCAGCCATTCCTGCACGTAAGCATTTACTGCTGCTCGGCCATATTTCGATTGCAGTAACTGTGCCGCTCTGACCTGTTCTTCCGTATTCGGTGCCTGATCATCTTGTATCAGCACCGACGCGGTTTTTGTCCGTTTTTCGGGGCGCTTACGGTACCACAGACTTTTTTCTGACAAAAAAGACTGCTCATACAATTGAAATGCCGGTTGTATCTGGTCCACCAGCTCAGACGCCCTGCGGTTTCTGGACAGTGCCGTCAGCAAAACATTCAAATTGCCGCGCACGCTTTGATCTCGGTTCGTCAGATTCTCGATTTTCTGTGTTGCTGCCCTGGTATAGCGCCGGACCTGCGTATCAATTTCTTCAAGATAGTCCTTCTCTAAATTGTCATAGCGTTCTTCGATCCAGAAAATTTTCCTCAGCAGATCGGCACGGCAGTCTTCCAATGTCTTGCCCCGCTTATCGCGCAATGCTTCATTTGCCATCGCAATCAGCAAGGTATCATCCTCTTCCCAGCGCCTAAGCACAGACTGAATGGGCACACGATACTTCGGCACTGAATCTTTGATTTTCAGCGGACGGATATATGCCTCCACAACCTTTTGTCCGAAGTCGTTAAAGTGTGCAGCTAGTACCTGGTTGACATCCTGCATATCGATCTGCGTCTGAAAATAATGCTTCACATTATGATAGACCATTTGCAACAAGCTAATCAGCGCCGTTGTGTTATCGTAGGCACTATAGAGAGCCGTCATTTTATCGTAAGCATTGTTGCTGTCGTCGGCGGTCTTTAAGACTGAGAAAGTTCCGAACACATAGGAATATCCACGAGCCGGGCTATCATCGCAGAGTTGGTGGAATAATTCCAGCAAACGGCTGCTGTAATTAGGAATCGTGATATACTCTTCAAAGTCGTCCCCGCGTTCTTTCTCAAACCACCCCTTACTACACAGCTTGCGGATCAAAAAACGAGCGCGGCCAGAGATATCCCTCAGTTCCTCTTCGTCAATGTCTTCATCTTCAAACGTAGCATCCGCCAGTTCCTGCTCCAGCCTGCCGCGCAGCATGGAATACAAGACATCTTCCCGTATTTTCAGGTTTTCTTGGTATGCTGCGTACAGTACGTCCAGTGCATCCGCATATAAAATACGGTTGGGCGAAGCCAGCGGCGAGAAAAGTTCGCTTGGAACCGCTTCAAAAAACTTCATAGGCCTACCACCTTATTCGACTAATATACGCTTTCTTTTCTATTATTGTAACCTCTTTCCTCTTACAAAACAAGATGCAAAAAGCTCTTGGCCTCCATTACAGAAGCCAAGAGCTTTTTTCTTCTTTGTCCTATCAGATTTTATTTCCGGGGAGACTTAATCGCAGCCTGAGCGGGTGCCAAAATTACAGAGCGTTCGCACGTACTCACATCTGGTACAGTGCCACCATCAGCGGCATCGTGACGATACACAGCAGGGTCGTTACCACATTGATAGCGCTGGCGTAGTCTGCATCTTTGCCGTACACCTGCGCCATCTGGGTCAGTGTGGACGCGGACGGCGTGCAGATGGCAAGCAGTGTAACCAGCAGTATTGTTCTGCCCTCCGGCACTAGTGCTGCAAGGCTGCTGTATTTCAACAGTACGATTCCTATCAGCGGGATGCCCACCAGACGCAGCAGTGTGATCCACCATAGTCTGTGATAACTCATCAGTTTTTTCAGGTCCATTTCTGCGATCAGCATACCGAGTATCAGCATTCCCATTGGACCAACCATACTGCTGATCGAATCCACCGCATCCTGCACAGGTGCAGGCAACTGGATCTGCAGCAGAAACAGCAGCACCCCAGCAAAAATGGCGATCATGTTGATATTGGTCAGAATCTTTTTCAGGTCGATTCCTTTTTCTCCGCAGAGCTTCATTTTAGCATGGCTCCACAGCAGAAAAAGCTGCACCGAAAGAAATGCGCTGGTGTAAATGACCCATTCCTTGCCCAGAATGGCCGTCACAATGGGAATAATAAGGTTTCCTGCATTGGAATAGATCAGCGAGGTTTCCTCTACACCATCCAGTTTCAGCACCTTGCCCAGAAAGCCGACCACCACGATCAGCACCAGATGCAGCAGCACTGCCGTAGCCAGTGCCAGCAGCAGACCGTTCAGAATCTCGGGCTGATACTTCACCTGAAACGACGAGATGATCACACATGGCATGACCAGATACAGTGAAATCATGGAGAGCACCTTGCTGTCCCGACTGCGGACGATGCCGCAGCGCACCAGCACAATGCCCAAAGCCATGACCAAAAACAGCGAAAGGATCTTTTTTGCCAGAATCAAACTTATCATATCGATATTCCTTTGCGGCAGCTGTTGTACGTGCTGCACCCTCACACAAAAAAATCAAGTGCAGTATTTTTCTTGTTGTTTTGAAAAATACTGCACCGATCTTTTTTATTTGATTAGTCCTCGGCGGGAAGTTCCAGATCCTGTCCGTTGGAGGCGATCACCTTTTTGTAATACTCGAAGGAATCTTTCTTCCGACGCTGCAGGGTTCCGTTTCCCTGATTATCCTTATCCACATAGATAAAGCCATACCGTTTTTCCATCTCGCCAGTGCCGGCACTCACGATATCGATGGGCCCCCACCAAGTGTAGCCGAAGATATCACAGCCGTCAGCCACAGCCTGCTGCAAAGCTTCGATGTGCTTTTTGAGGTACTCCATGCGGGCAGTATCGCGGATGCGGCCATCCGAGTCAATGGTGTCTGCCGTACCAAGGCCGTTTTCAGCAATGAACATGGGCTTCTGGTAGCGGTCATACAGTTCGTTGCAGACGAATCGCAGACCCACCGGGTCGATTGGCCAGCCCCACTTGGATTTTTCCAGATAGGGATTGTCCGCACCTACGTGACCGCCCGTATTGGAGCGGATCTTCATGCCGGCAATGTGGGTAGAGGTCATGTAGTAACTGAAAGCCAGATAGTCGTTGGTGTTCTGTGCAATCAGCTCAAAATCACCCGGCTCCATCTGCACCTGTACGCCCAGCTCTTCCCACTTGCGATCGATGTAAGAGGGGTAACGGCCGCGCAGCATCACATCCGAGAAGAACAGCGAACGCTGACGAAGCTGATAGGTTTCCATCACATCCTCCGGGCGGCAGGTGTTGGGATATGCTGTGCTCAAAGACAGCATGCAGCCAATCTTTGCACCCGGTATCATCTCATGGCAGGCTTTGACAGCCAGTGCATTGGCCACAAACATATTGTGTGCAGCCTGATACTGCCGCTGCGGTGCACTGGCATCATCTGCCACCACCATGCCGGCTGCCAGATAAGGCAGCTTGAGGGTGTTGTTGATCTCGTTGAAAGTCATCCAGTACTTGACCTGATCCTTGTAGCGCTCAAACAGCACCTTGCAGTAGCGCTCAAAGAAGCCGACCAGCTTGCGGTTGTCCCAGCCGCCGTACTTTTTGACCAGCGCCAGCGGAGTCTCAAAGTGAGAGATTGTGATCACCGGTTCAATGCCCCAGCGGTGCAATTCCCGGAACATATCCTCGTAGTAGGTCAGACCCTTCTCGTTGGGCTCGGCATCGTCGCCGTTCGGGAAAATGCGACTCCATGCAATGGAGGTGCGCAGGCACTTCATGCCCATCTCGCCAAACATGGCAATGTCTTCTTTGTAGTGATGGTAGAAGTCGATGGCTTCATGGGAGGGATAGACGCGGCCCTCATGCAGCTCCAGTGCCGGGTCCAGCTTGATGAAACGATCTTTGCCGGTTTCCAGCAGGTCGCAGATCTCCAGGCCCTTTCCATCTTCCAGATAAGCGCCCTCGCACTGGTTTGCCGCCAGTGCGCCGCCCCATAAGAAGTTTTTTGCAAAGGCTTTCACAGCAGTTCTCCTTTTATCAGTTCTGAGCGGCCTGCTCTGCTTCTGCCTGCTTATTGGCAATGATCATGAAGGGGGTATACACCAGAGTTGCCAGTGCCAGACCAATAATCTGCACCACAACACCCTGCCAGCCGTGGCCAATCAGTGCACTCAGCAGCACAGGCGTACCAAAGGCAACGTCAACGGTGTTGCAGGGCATAAAGCCAATCGTGCTTGCAAACAGTGCAGTACCGGAGCACAGCATAACAGAGAGGATGGAGGGAATCAGCATGGTGGTGTTCAAAACCAGAGGCAGGCCAAAGACCATGGGCTCGCTGATGCCGAACAGTGCGGGGCCAATGGCAACTTTGGCAACAGCGCGATAATCTTCACGCTTGGACACCAGGAAGATGGCCAGACAGACGGGCAGAGAAACCGGCAGAACCACAAATGCGACCCAGAAGCCGTAGGTGATGGGAGAGGACGGAGTCTGACCAGCAGCAACAGCAGCAACGTTTGCAGCCAGAGCAGCAGCCAAGAACGGGTCACGCACAGGCTTGATGATCAGGTCACCATGGATACCCAGGAACCAGAATGCACGGCAGACCAGAATGATGATGAACAGACCAGCAGGACTCTGGAATGCATTCTCCAGAGGATGCTGGATGGTGGTGTAGATCCAGTCGGTCAGGTACTGGCCGCTGATCTGACGGAATGCGTAACCGCCAACGGAAACACCCAACAGGGTGAGCACGATGGGGATCAGAGCGTTGAAAGAAGTAGTGATAGCAGTGGGAACAGATGCCGGCATCTTGATCTTGAGCTTATCAAAAGTCATCAGGAAGGCGAACAGTTGGCTTGCCAGAATGGCGACCAGCATACCCACGAACAGACCCTGAGAACCCAATGCTGCACCAGGCAGTCCACTGGCGGTGCCAGTCTTGTCGTCCACCACTACAGAGATGATCTGCGGGCAGATGGTCAGATAGGAAGCCAGCGCCATAATAGCGGAGATGTGCTCCGGCACGTTGTTCTTCTTGCCCAGCTTGAGGCCGATCAGGAACACGATGGGCAGGGTCATGCAGGACAGCGTTGCAAAGTTTGCAGCGGTAAAGATAGGCTTCAGTGCTTCCAGTGCTGGAATCCACTTGGCAAGGCCGGTAGTGGTGCTGCACAGGATGGTGTTGAACAGGTTCATGAACGAGCCAACGATAACGAACGGCATGTAGATGGTGAACGAATCCTTGATTGCACCAAGGAACCTGTTTTCGTCCACCTTTTCGGCCACCAGGCTCATGCCATCAATGAACTTGTCGCTAAATTTACTCATGTTTTTTCTCCTCCAAAAGGGATTTTCCGAACAACTCAGCCGTTGTTCACCAGATCCTCGGCCTGCTTCAGAATGGCAGCACCGTTGCAGCGGCCATAGGCCAGTGCATCAATGACCGCCACCGGTGCACTGGCACCCACAGTTGCCTTGACCTTGCGCTGCAGATGGCGCACCTGCGGACCCAGCAGCAGCACATCAAAGTTGCCAACGTTCTCCGCAATCTTGTTCTGATCCACAGCCCAGATCTCATAGTCCTTGCCCTGCTCCTTTGCAGCGTCCTTCATCTTCTGGACAACGACGCTCGTGGACATTCCCAAGCAACAAGCCAGCATGATCTTCATAACGATTCTTCCTTTCTTGTGTTCCGTGTTTATTTATGATTCTGCTTGTAGAGTTCAATGAACTCTTCTGCAAAATCGATGGACATGATTGCCATGGTCAGGTGATCCTCTGCGTGAATCAGCACGATGTTCAGTTCCACGCTCTTGCCCTGAGCTTCGCTCTGCAGCATATCGTTCTGCACATCGTGCGCCTTAGCCATCTGCTCTCTTGCTTCGGCCAGATTTTTTTCGGCCTGTTCAAAATTGCCGTTGCGGGCCTCCTCGATTGCCATCAGTGCCAGCGACTTTGCATCACCAGCGCAGGCGATAATTTCAAATGCAACTTCGTACTTCTCGTCATCAACCATTTTCTTGTTCCTCCAGTCCTTGTTCTTTTTGTCTCAGCAGCCCCAACAGGACCTCGAACCGGCGCTCTGCGATCAATTTGCAGATGCAGGCTTCATCGACCATAAGCTGCGCAACAACCTGATAGAATTTTTGCAGTTTTGCGGTGGCATCGTCCGCGATGGACACCAGAAATACCACCTGTACCTTTGCTTCGCCCCACTGCACGGGCTTGTCCAGAATGGCAAGACAAACGAAGGTATCTTTGCTGACTGCCTTCCACGGATGCGGCATTGCCACCAGCCCACCAAACGAAGTGGCGGCCAGCGATTCCCGCTTTTTCACGAGCTGAAAAAAATCATCCGGCAGCTTTTTTTTGCCACACACGAACCGGCACATCTGTTCCAGTACCTGCTCCCGTGTTTCGCAGTTGAGATGTGGCAGAAACAGCTCCGGGCTGAAATATTCTTCCACAGTCCCCTTTTTGCCCTGCATCAAGAGCTTTTTCATCTGGGTCAGTTCTTTTTCGGTGGGGAAGAACTGGATCTGTCGGATGGGCACCGGGACATAAATGGGAATAGGCACCGTGGAAAACACATAGTCGATCTTACTGAAGTTCACGCTCCGCAGCCCGATCACGTCACAGGTTTGTACCTGGCCCAAATTCTTGCCGAATTTCTGCTGGTAGCGGTAAGCCAGCAGCTGGGCGCTGCCTTTGCCGCTGGCGCAGACGATCAGGATGTTTTTAGGTGCCCACTCTTTGGCCTTCTGCCGTTCCAGTGCCAGCGCAAAGCTGACGGCGATATAACCGATCTCGTCCTCCTTGATGGGGTTCGGACTGACGTTTCGCAGCACGCTGCACGCCTGCGTGGCCATCTCGTAGGCCAGCGGATACTCCCGCTTGATATCCTGCAGGATCGGGTTCTTCATCCGCATCCCACTCTTGATCCGCGCTAGCAAGGGCACCATGTGCATGCACAGGCCCATGCGTAGTTCTAGATTGTCCCGGAAGTCGATGCGGAACGCCTCGTAGATATGCTCGATCATATCCGATACGATGTGGTTGACCTCCTGTGGAATCACCAAATTTTCATCCGAGGTCATTGCGTTTGCCCGGTACATCTGTTTGCCGTTCAGATGCATAGCAATGTAGCAGACCTCCGGCAGTGGAAAAGCCACGCCCGTCATGTTTTCGATCTGCACGGCGATGTGGCTGGCCACTTCTAGGATCCGCTCCGGAAGGTCTGCCTGCATGCCATCCGAGCTTTCTATCGCGTGCCCTGTGCGGATGCGCTCTACTGCGACCTCAAGGTGGACCGCCAGATTATCCAGCGCCATCGTGGACATGGCGAACTTTTCTTTTTCCAGCACCCGGCTGACCAGCTCCTGTATCTGCTGCTCGACCGGGCGGCTCTCGTCCCGCTGCGCCGCAATGCAGATCCTACGGTTCGTCTCACTGCCTACCACGCAGATGCCGTAGCCCGGTTTGCGGCGGATGCTCAGCCCGTATTCCGCCAGCTGCCGCTCCACTTCGCGCAGATCGTTGGAGATTGACCGCCGCGACACGAAGAACTGCTCGCTTAGATCATCCAGCTTGGAATAGCCATCCTTTTCCAGCAGATACTGCCTCAGCCGCTGTATCCGCTCCTGCGCGTCCTGCGGGATGCCGGTCTGTTCTCCCTGCTGTGGTTTGCTGCCCGACACATACGTCTGTGCATCCGTGATCTCAATGCCGAACCCCCTGCCGGGTTTGGCTGTGATGCAAAAGCCATTTTCCTGCATTTCCTTTGCGTAGGTCTTAATCAGGCTCCGCACTGTTTTGCCGCTGAGTTTCAGTTGTGCGGCCAGTTCATCCGCCGTCATAGGGCCACTTTTGTCCAGTATTTCAGCAATCGTCCAGATTCGCTCGTCCATCTTTTCACCTCCCCCCATCCTGTTGATTAGCACATTTATTTTCTTATTACTGTTAAAATTATAGCATTTTCGCTCAATTCGTTCCACGTCCAGAATTTCCACATCCACTCCGGAAATTGTTGCATGTATATTTTACCGTTTGGATATTCTACCAGTCAACACAAAAACCGCCCCGGCTTCCTGCTTCGGAAACCGGGGCGGTTCGTTTGCTTTATGGGTTTTTATTCGCGCTTTTCAAGTGCTCACACCATCACTTGCGGGGGTTTTTAATAGCAGCCTGAGCGGGTGCCAAAATTACAGAGCGTCGGGAGTAACGACGATACGCTATTTGTGAATTTCCAGTGTGTTTTACCCCATCTCCGCAATGATCTTCTCCAAATTTTCTTCCTGCAAATAAAATTCCGGCAGCTTTGCCTTATCATACCGCATATAGGGAACATCCTTCGTTCGCTGTTCCAGCAAGTTGGTAAAGAACCGCTCCCAGCTGAAGAATTCGCTGCTCTCGATGAAATCTGCCGGATGTTGCAGGATTTCAAGAATGTCCGGCTGTCCGAGCAAATCTGCTTTCAGAAGCAGCCATTCTAGCGATTCCGGCAGGTACAAGCTGAACTTTGCGTTGTCCTCCTGCATCAGGCGATAAATGTCGTTCATCTGCGGGCCAAACGCCGCACCATCCGCAATTACCAGAACCTTCTCGGATTTCATTAGGAAGATCTTCTGTTTGATGTTATCTTTGCCTGCCGCAGGGATACAGACAATGCCGTATTTCTCACCGATTTTTGTAAACAGCTGATACCCGGAATTTGCATCCTCTGTCAGCATCTTTTCAACACCTTCCAGCTGCACATTGCTGGCTGTCAGCGAATCATAGACCGGGTACGCCTTATTATAGGTTCGTTTGAAGCGACTGGTGGTCTTTTTCAGTTCCAGAATGGCGTTTACGCTGTACGGCAGGGTGCTCAGATCTTCTCTTGTGACCAGCACATAGTAGTTGTCCGAATGCTGGATTGCACGGGCAAAGTCAAGACTTGAAACAAAGGTACTGCCTTCATCCACAAACACGATGCTGTCATGGGTCGCATTCAGCTGCAATTCCCAGTTGACACCCGACAGTACCCGGCACGGCTTATCACAGCTCACTGTTACGCCGCTCTGTCGGCCATAGGTCTCGTATGCTTGCAGCATCTCTACCAGCGTTGTTTTTCCGGTGGCGCTGTCCCCTCGCAGAATCGTAATGTTCCGTTCCAGTTCGATTGTGAAAACGACCCGTCCGCTTCGGACTTCGATTTTATGTTTTCCCTTCATCCTATCGCCTCACACAAACTGAAATGCAATCGGCATCAGTTCTTCCATGCTGTGCACCACATCACCGGTATTCAGGACTTTTACGTCCACCGGGAATTTCTTCTTGCCGAAATCCATGAGATGCCGCAGGTTGATAGTCAAATCCTTCTTTTTCGCCAGCTTCAGAATAAAGGGTGCACAGTTGTCACCGCAAGTTGAGGCATTGAATACCTTTTCCGAGTCGTTTGCCATCAGCAAAAGCGTTTTCGTGCCGCCAGACAGTTTTTCCGGCGAGATAACCCCCAGAACCGGGCTTTCCACCGCATGAGGGCCTTTGACATCGGACTTGTCAATTTTCTTGATGACCTCTTTGGCAAAGTCAGAAGTCAGCCACTCGTCCTCGTAGGTATAGTTAAAATAGACCGAAGTATTGTAGACAGCCTCCGGCATATCTCCAAAGTAGATGTTCAGCATGGTATCACCTCGCAGATGTGAGTCATTTGCTATTATTGTACCTTCTTTCTACTCACAAAACAAGACACAAAATGCCCGTTGGCTCTTGATAAAGAAAACCAGACCTGTCCGATCAGACGAAAACCATCCCAAATGTCGAAACTGGATTTATTGCATTCTATAATGATTTTTTCATTCGGCATAATGAATTTGAAGGGCAGAGATCGAAAATACGCTGCCTTTGATCAAATCGCCCTATAAGAAATCCCAAAAAGTAGTTTATTATCATCCTATTAGATTTCGATCTATGGATAACAGTGTCATAAATCACCAGATAGAATGCTATGCGTTTTTATAATAGTTGTTCCTCCCGATCAATTTCTATTTGATTCATAACATCCTGATAAATCACAAAATGAGGTGTTTTTTATGACAATGGCAAAGAAGCTCCCACTTTTAGCACCTTCCATTCATACGTTTGAAGTGAATGGAACGTACACGGATTGCGAAGCGAAGCGTACTGTATTTACGGCAATTCAAAAAATGGTATCCGCTGGAAAATACTATCGGATTCCGTATCATGGCTCCTCGAAAAAAGGCTACTCTTGTAAAAGAAAAGATGGCGGTTTGACCATCACACTGGCAGAATACCCAGATTTCAGGAAGAGATACATAACGTTATCTGGTGTGAACCTCGCTCGGATCGCAGGTGATCCATCTCGTTTAAGCTTAACAGATTTATCGCCAGAAGGTTTGGCCATGCAAGAGCAGGCATTTCTGGATGAATTGGAGCAGCTTGGACTCCTTGAAATTGAGGATTCTGTTAAATGGAAAATGCACCGGTTGGATATTACACAAGACTTCTATGTGAAATGCGATCCCTCGCTGATGGTAAAAATCATTCGTTATGCAGGAAGCGTTGACCCGTACAGGAAAGGTCGCGCACTGCACTATAACCAGCACAATGAGATCCGAAGCTGTAAATTTGAAAAAACGTGGTACGATTTTGCACTCTATGACAAGCATCAGCAGCTCTTGAATTGTGAAAAGGAGAGCTATCCGATTTCTCCGGATGATCTGAAACGCTCAAAAAATCTGGTTCGATATGAAATTCAATTAAAGCGCCCCAGTCTGAAAGAATTTGAGCACGATAAGTTGGAATCGAAATCTTCAAAGTTCCGGTTTGAAAATCATGCGCTGTTTCATTATTTTGACAAAATCAGCGATGATATTCCGCTCTTTCTATATCGGTATGCCGTCGATTATTTTGGCAAGCATTCGTGGTATAACGTTCCAACTGCCCTGAAAGCCGTACAAATGAGCAACCTTGATGACGATACCAAAGAACTTGTCAGTGCGTATATCGAAGCGCAGGATGAGCCGGAACTGACCGATAAGATACATCATAAAAAGAAAATCGCAAAGGCTTTGGAAAAATTAGAGATCAACGACGTGATCATCCCTTGCCGCATCCTGAACGATCGTCAATGCGGCAGATTTCCAGGTGCGCCCTTATGCACAAGGGTACAAGGGCTTTGAGCAAACAAAAAATAATCCATGCAATGAAGCGCAAAAATTCATCAAGATCACAAGAATGGAGTTGATTTTCAATGCTAGACAACTATCCCGATGTCCTGAGTTTCCGGCAGGTCATGGAAATTACGCATGTTGGCAGAAATCTACTGCTTCGTCTTCTGAACAGCGGCGAAATCCCTGCCTTCAAGATGGGAAAACTCTGGAAGGTTTACAAACAAGACCTGATTCAGTATATGAGCCAATGTCAGTAAACCATATCCTTCGTTTGGGGCAAAAAGAATCCCGTTGGACTCCGCAGCAGGAATCCAGCGGGATTTAATCTTATTGATTTTTAATACGTTCGTCTCAAATTTCAAGAAGGATTTTTTACGTCTTGCACTTTCATCAAAATTGTATTTGGGCACCGTTCTCTTCCGCAATTTGGATCACATCATCCACGCACAGAGCTGCTTCTTCCTCTGTAGCGGGGTCGTATGCGTAATATACGTCATAGAGCGCCGGTGCCAGAGCTAGCTCATTGTTATAATCCACCACCTCGTCATAAAATACCATATACTCCGTAAAACGCTCCCACGCGACCTGATTGCTATACTTTCCACTGTATTCGTATACGTCCGTATACATTGCATTCAGCCATGCGGTCTTAAAATCGCTCCCATAGCTGAGGTAGTACTCTTTCGTGCTTTCCAGCATTTCTCCAAACTCATAGGAGTTGACGTCTACAGAGATCTCGCCAGAAAGTTCCGAATAGGTATCCATTCCATTCGTGCTAACAACTTTACGGTCTGATCTGGTAGCTGTCTGGGTAGAATTGTTGGAATCCGTGTCCCCTACATCTATTTTCAACAACTCATCAAAGAAAACTATATTTGAAGCGGTAAGCATCGCTCTTTTGTCTATTTTGATTTTTCTATCATCTTCCGGCTTTACCGCTCCAAATAAAATAACATTTACTCTTCGCTTTATCCTCCCCTTCACCATCGACTTTGAAACCGCCAAGCGTTACCGGGAAGCCAACAAGATGCCCCACCAGTTCCGCCGTGCAGCGTGGGCCGACTTGACTGTGGAGGTGTATCTGTGATGCTTCTGGAAAGCAGCCCTGTGTTAAACGCAATTCACCTCATACATGAGAAAACAAATAAGGCCCACCGCCAAAATTGACGGTGAGCCTTATTTTATGCTCGATTTTTAACGATAATTCGCCACAAAATCCTTATGCTCTCGGGTTTTTAATAGCAGCCTGCGCAGCAGCCAGACGTGCGATAGGCACACGGAAGGGAGAGCAGCTGACGTAGTCCAGACCAACATTGTGGCAGAACTCGACGCTGGAGGGATCGCCGCCGTGCTCGCCGCAGATGCCCAGACCCAGATCAGCACGGGTCTCACGGCCATCGTGAGCAGCCATCTTGATCAGTTTGCCGACGCCGACCTGATCCAGATGCTGGAACGGATCGCTCTCGTAGATCTTGTTCTCGTAGTAAGCGCCGAGGAACTTTGCAGCATCGTCACGGCTGAAGCCGAAGGTCATCTGGGTCAGATCGTTGGTGCCGAAGCTGAAGAACTCAGCCTCCTTGGCGATATCACCAGCAGTCAGAGCTGCACGGGGGATCTCGATCATGGTACCGACCAGATACTTCATATCAACACCGGAGGCGGCGATCAGCTCGTCAGCGACCTTGACAACAACGTCCTTGACGAACTTCAGCTCCTTGACCTCGCCGACCAGCGGGATCATGATGTGCGGGGTGATGACGTAGCCGGTCTCAGCAGAGACGTTCAGAGCTGCCTTGATGACAGCGCGGGTCTGCATTGCTGCGATCTCGGGATAGGTGACAGCCAGACGGCAGCCACGATGGCCCATCATGGGGTTGAACTCGTGCAGAGAAGCAACGACATTCTTCAGGTCATCGAAGGTCATGCCCATATCGGCAGCCAGCTCCTTGATGTCCTCGTCCTTGGTGGGCAGGAACTCGTGGAGAGGCGGATCCAGATAACGGATGGTCATCGGGCGCTCACCCATGATGCGGTACATCGCCTCGAAGTCGCTCTGCTGGAACGGCTCGACCTTGGCCAGAGCAGTCTCGCGCTCCTCCACAGTACGGGCGCAGATCATCTCGCGGACAGCCTTGATGCGGTCCTCTGCGAAGAACATATGCTCGGTACGGCACAGGCCGATGCCCTCAGCACCCAGATCCACTGCCTGCTGTGCGTCGCGCGGGTTATCCGCATTGGTCATGACCAGCAGCTGACGAGCAGCGTCTGCCCAGCCCATAAAGCGATTGAAGTTCTTGTTGCCGGTAGCGGCGACGGTTGCGACCTGCTCGCCGTAGATGTTACCGGTGGAGCCGTCGATGGAGATCCAGTCGCCCTCAACGAACTTGTGGCCGTTGATTTCGAAGGTCTTAGCCTCTTCGTCGATCTTCACCTCGTTGTCGTTGCCGCAGCCGGAGACACAGCAGGTGCCCATACCACGGGCAACAACGGCTGCGTGGCTGGTCATGCCGCCGCGGACGGTCAGGATGCCCTGAGACACCTGCATACCGACGATGTCCTCGGGAGAGGTCTCCAGACGAACCAGAACGACCTTCTTCATCTTGCCGGACTTGACCATCTCCTCAGCCTCCTCGGCGGTGAAGACGATCTGGCCGCAGGCAGAACCGGGAGAAGCTGCCAGACCCTTGCCGACGACCTCGGCAGCCTTCAGAGCAGCAGCATCGAACTGGGGATGCAGCAGGGTATCCAGCTGCTTGGGCTCAACGCGCAGGACAGCCTCCTGCTCGGTGATCATGCCCTCGTCCACCAGATCGCAGGCGATCTGCAGGGCAGCCTGAGCGGTACGCTTGCCGTTGCGGGTCTGCAGCATATACAGGTGGCCGTCCTCGATGGTGAACTCCATATCCTGCATATCGCGGAAGTAGTTCTCCAGACGGGTTGCGATCTCAACGAACTGATCGTACACCTCAGGCATCTGCTCGTGCAGGTGGCTGATGGGGGACGGAGTGCGGACACCAGCAACGACGTCCTCGCCCTGTGCATTGATCAGGTACTCGCCCATCAGCTTCTTTGCGCCGGTGGCGGGGTCACGGGTGAATGCGACGCCGGTGCCGGAGCGGTCGCCGGAGTTGCCGAAGGCCATCTGCTGGACGTTGACAGCGGTGCCCCACTCGTAGGGGATCTCGTTCATCTTACGGTAGACGTTTGCACGGGGGTTGTCCCAGCTGCGGAAGACAGCCTTGACGGCCTCGATCAGCTGATCCTTGGGATCCTGCGGGAAGGGTCTGCCCTCGTTGTCCTCGTAGATCTTCTTGAAGGTGCCGACCAGCTCCTTCAGGTCCTCGGCAGTCAGGTCAACGTCGTTCTTGACGCCCTTGGCTTCCTTCATCTTATCGATCTCGACCTCGAACAGGCTCTTCGGGACCATCATGACGACGTCGGCGAACATCTGCACGAAGCGGCGGTAGCAGTCGTATGCGAAACGGGCGTTATTGGTCTTCTTGGCCAGACCCTCGACTGCCTCGTCGTTCAGACCGAGGTTCAGGATGGTGTCCATCATGCCGGGCATGGACTGACGTGCGCCGGAGCGGACGGAGACCAGCAGCGGGTTCTCGTTGTCGCCGAAGGTCTTGCCGGTGATCTTCTCGAGGCCCTTGACGTGCTCGAAAATGTCAGCGGTGATCTCGTCGTTGATCTGACGACCGTCTGCGTAGTACTGGGTGCAGGCTTCCGTAGTGATGGTGAAGCCCTGCGGGACCGGCATACCGGCTGCAGTCATCTCGGCCAGACCAGCGCCCTTGCCGCCCAGAATGTTCTTCATGGTGACCTTGTCGCCGCCAAAGGCATCGTTGCCTTCGCTGAAGTAGTACAGATACTTTTTGCTCATGCGTGTTTACCTCCCAAATGATGGCCCCCGGCGCGATGCTCCGGCGGTCTTATCGATGCTCTGTCTTGTCATACGATAAACATTTCTCTGTGAATGCTAAACTATTATACCAGAATTTCGCGCCCATTCCATCGGGCAAATCACCGAATTTGTTTGATATTTTTTGTGCAAACTCTTGCATTTTACTCTCTTTTTCGGTAATATAAAATGGGAAAGATTTGAAGAGGATTTTCGAGTTTTGACGCCACTTTTGGGCAGTTGGATACAACTTTCTATCCATTAAACTCATTGCCCCTTTTGTTTGTCTTTCTTCCTTTCGAATTTCTTTTATCTTGGATACAACAATCCCTCTTCCGCAGAGGCCGTCGCAGTCTGTTTGGCTTCTGCGAAAGGCAGAGTTGGAGGAGGTTTTTCCTTATGCAGAACATCGATGCATCCGCACTGGCCGCCGCAAAGGCCAAGCTCGACGCCGCCGAGGCACAGCGTGAAGAGGTGCTGCTGCGCCACATCGCAAACGGCGTGGACATCCGCAGCCGCAGTGTCGAGATCGACCCCGAGGTCGTCATCGCCCCGGGCGCTGTCATCCTCGCGGGCACCATCCTGAAGGGCCGGACGGTCATCGGCGCAGGCTGCGTCATCGGCCCCAACACCCTCATCGAGGACAGCACCGTGGACGAGGGCACCTCCGTCAACGCAAGTCAGGTCTACAGCAGCCATCTCGGCCCCCACAACAACATCGGCCCCTTTACCCATGTCCGCATCAACACCGTCACCGGCTACGGCGTGCATCTGGGCGCTTACGTCGAGACGAAGAACTCCAGCTTCGCCCGGGGCAATACCGTCAGCCACCTGACCTACATCGGCGACAGCGATGTGGGCAAATACTGCAACTTCGGCTGCGGCACCGTCACCTGCAACTACGACGGCAAGGATAAGTTCCGCACGACCATTGGCGACTACTGCTTCATCGGCTGCAACACCAACCTCGTGGCCCCCGTCACCATCGGTGACGGAGCCTACACCGCCGCCGGCAGCACCATCACCAAAGACGTGCCCCCGCAGGCACTTGGCATCGCCCGCGAGCGCCAGACCAACCTCGACGGCTGGGCCGAGCCGAAGATGGAAGCGTACATTGCAAAAAAGCAGAAACTGGAACAGGAGCAGGGCTGACCCCCGCTTCCCACGCCGCCGTGTCGCCCGCACGGCGGCTTTTTTGCGCTTTTTGTGTATCTTTTTGCGCGCGCGTATGTTATAATAATATACTGTTCGAAAAACAGCTCAGACACAAAAAGGCAGAATACAGTATGAATACCAATGACATCTGGCTCATTGCCGGCCTCGGCAACCCGGAGCCAAAATACGACGGCACCCGCCACAACGCAGGCTTTTCCGCGCTGGACGATCTGGCGGGCAGATGGGGCATCTCCGTCTCCAAGACCAAGTTTCAGGGTCTGTGGGGGCAGGGCGAGGTGGACGGCCATAAGGTCGTGCTCCTCAAGCCCCTGACCTATATGAACCTCTCGGGCGACTCCATCGCCCCGCTGGCGGGCTTCTTCAAGATCCCCGCCGACCACGTCATCGTCCTCTGCGACGACATCACCCAAAGCCCCGGCAAGCTGCGTATCCGGCCCTCCGGCTCGGCAGGCGGCCACAACGGCCTCAAGAGCATCATCGCCCGCCTCGGCAGCGAAAACTTCCCCCGCATCCGCATCGGGGTGGGCGCAAAGCCCCGCCCGGACTACGACCTCGCCGACTGGGTGCTGGGTAAGTTCCCGCCCGACGACGCCAAGGCCCTCGCCGACCGCCTGCCCGACCTCGAGGCCGCTGCCAAGCTCATCATGGACGGCAAGCTCGGTCTGGCGCAGAGCAAGTATAACGGGTGAGGCTCCGCTTGACGCAACCTCTCAGTCTCGCTTCGCTCGACAGCTCCCCTACCGAGGGGAGCCTCTGGCGAAGAGGTAAAGTTTTCCGGTATGCCAAAGCCTCCCCTCGATAGGGGAGGTGGCACGGCGTCAGCCGTGACGGAGAGGTTTAACCCCACCAGAAAGGAGATCTCCCATGTACGAAGCGCTCCTGAAAAGCACCCCCGAATACCAGAAGGTCGCGGCCAGCCTTGCGTCGCCAGGGCCGGCGGCACTGTTCGGCCTGCCTCCGGCGGGCCGGGCGCTGCTCTACGCCTCCCTCCAGAAGGACACAGGCCGCGTCCTCTGCATCGTCACCCCCGGCGAGGCCGAGGCCACCCATTTCGCCGACGACCTCAAGACGCTGGGCCTTTCGGCGGCGGTATTCCCGCCCCGGGACTTCATGCTCCGCCCCGTGGAGGGCGCGGGCCGCGAGTACGAGTACCGGCGGCTGTCGGTGCTGGGCGCACTGGCGGGCGGACGGCTGCAGGCCGTCTGCGTCCCCGCCGAAGCCCTGCTCCAATACACGGTGCCGCAGGATGAGTTCCTGAAAAACACCCTCACCCTCAAGCCCGGCATGGTCTACAACCGGGAAGCGCTGGTGGAGCGGCTCTTCGCCGCCGGGTATGTGCGGCGCAGTCAGGTGGACGGCCCGGGCCAGTTCAGCGTCCGGGGCGACATCGTGGACATCTACGCCCCGGATATGCACCAGCCCGCCCGTGTGGAATACTGGGACGATGAGATCGACTCTCTGGCCTCCTTCGACCTGCTGACCCAGCGGCGGGACGGCGCACTCGAGAAAATTTATCTTTCCCCTGCCCGTGAGGTGCTGTTCGGCAGCACGGCCGACACGGCGGACGCCCTCCGCGCCGCCCAGAAAAAAGCCCGGGGCAAGCACCGCACCGCCCTTGAAAAGGCGATGGAGGCCGACCTTGCCCAGCTGGACAGCGGCGTCATGCCCGAGGCCATGGACAAATACTACGGCCTGCGGTATGAGACGCCCGCCACCCTTCTTGACCATCTCCGCAGCCCCATCTTCATCCTCGACGAGGTGGGCGGCATCCGGGACGCCCAGAAGGCCACCGAGTTCCGCCGCAGCGAGGAGCTGACCGGCCTGCTGGAAGAGGGTGTCCTCTGCCCCGGCCTCGATGTGCTCTACCAGACCATGGACGACCTCGCCATCGCAGCCCAGAAGCAAAGCACCCTGCTCTGCGAGAACTTCCTGCGGGGCATGAATGAGTTCAAACTCAAAGACCTCATCAACGCCGAGGCCTTTGCTGCCCCCAACTGGGGCGGCGACCTTGCCTCCCTGCGGGAGGATCTCGACCCGCTGGTGGCACAGGGGTACGCGGTCGTCCTCTTTGCCGGTACGCCCAAGGGCGCGGCGGCCCTCACCCGGGATCTCGCGGACAAGGGCTACGCCGTCAGCATGAGCCGGGACGTCCGGCCCACAAAGGGGCTGGTGCAGGTCCTGCCCGGCCACCTCACGGCAGGCTGCACCTTCCCCTTTGCCCATGCCGCCGTCCTCTCGTCCCGGCGCCACGGTCTGGGCGACGAGGCCGCCGAGGCCAAAAAGCGCAAGAAAAATAAAAACGCCCTCTCCAGCCTGTCGGACATCAAGCCCGGCGACTATGTGGTGCACCAGAGCCACGGCATCGGTATGTATGCGGGCATCCAGCGCCTTGAGGTACAGGGCGCGATAAAGGATTACCTCAAGATCCAGTATTCCGGCTCGGACGTGCTCTATGTGCCCGTCACCCAGCTGGACCTGCTGAGCCGCTATACCGCCCCCGGCGACGAGGAGAAGGTGAAGCTGGCCAAGCTGGGCGGCACCGAGTGGCAGCGCACCCGCGCCAAGGTGAAAAAGGCCACCGAGGAGATGGCGCAGGAGCTGATCGAGCTTTACGCCCGCCGACGGCAGGCCACGGGCTACGCCTTTCCCGCCGACGGCGACTGGCAGAGCGACTTTGAATCCCGCTTTGAGTACGACGAGACGGACGACCAGCTCAACGCCACCGCTGAGATCAAAAAGGACATGGAAAAAGGCTGGCCCATGGACCGCCTGCTCTGCGGCGACGTCGGCGTCGGCAAGACCGAAGTCGCCCTCCGGGCGGCCTTCAAGTGCGTCATGGGCGGCAAGCAGTGCGCCATCCTCGCCCCCACCACCCTGCTGGCGTGGCAGCACTACAACACCATCATCTCCCGCATGGAGGCTTTCCCGGTGAAGGTCGGGATGCTCTCCCGCTTCCGCACCGCAAAGCAGCAGAAGGAGACGCTGCGGGGCTTACAGTCCGGCAGCGTGGACATCGTCGTCGGCACCCACCGTCTCCTCTCCAAGGACGTCCGCTTCCACGACCTCGGCCTTGTCATCATCGACGAGGAGCAGCGCTTCGGCGTCAAGCATAAGGAGAAGCTGAAGGAGAACTTCATCGGCGTGGATATGCTGACCCTCTCGGCCACCCCCATCCCCCGCACCCTGAACATGGCCATGAGCGGCATCCGCGACCTTTCCACCATCGAGCAGCCCCCCATCGAGCGCCAGCCTGTGGAGACGTTCGTGCTGGAATATAACGACGTCATCCTCGCCGAGGCCATGAAGAAGGAGCTGGCCCGGGGCGGTCAGGTCTACTACCTCCACAACCGTGTGGACAACATCGAGTCCACAGCCGCCCATGTCAGCCAGATGGTGCCCGGTGCACGGGTGGGCATCGCCCACGGCAAGATGACCGAGGAGGAGCTGAACCCCGTCTGGCAGCATCTGCTGAACGGCGAGATCGACATCCTCGTCTGCACCACCCTCATCGAGACGGGCATCGACGTGCGCAACTGCAACACCCTCATCATCGAGGATGCCGACCGGATGGGCCTCGCCCAGCTGTACCAGATCAGAGGCCGTGTGGGCCGCTCTGGCCGGAAAGCCTACGCCTACTTCACCTTCCGGCGGGACAAGACCCTCACCGACATCGCCCAGAAGCGGCTTTCCGCCATCCGGGAGTTCACAGCCTTCGGCTCCGGCTTCCGCATCGCCATGCGCGACCTACAAATTCGCGGCGCAGGCAGTCTGCTGGGCCACAGCCAGCACGGCCACATGGAGGCCGTGGGCTACGACCTCTATGTCAAGATGCTGGGACAGGCCATCGCCCGGGCCAAGGGTGAACCCATCCAGCGGGACAAGAGCGAGTGCCTCGTGGACCTGCGGGTAGACGCCTTCATCCCCGAGAAGTATATCGCCGACGGCCCGGGCCGCATCGAGGCCTACAAGCGCATCGCCGCCATCCAGACCCCCGAGGACGCCGCCGACGTGCTGGACGAGCTGATCGACCGCTACGGCGACCCGCCCCCCTCGGTCAGCGACCTTGTCAGCGTCTCGCTGGTGCGGGTCCAAGCCGCCGCCGTGGGCGTCTACGAAGTCACCCAGAAGAAGGACACCCTGCTCTTACAGGTCGAGACGCTGGACGTCGCCATGATACGCGGCCTGCTCATCGCCTTCAATGGCCGGGTGACGGCAGGTGCGGGTACCAAACCCTACCTCTCAGTGGTCCTTCAGCCCGACGAAAAGCCGCTGGAACTGCTGCAAAGCATCCTCCGGGCGATGGCGGACATCCTTGCCGCCCCGCAGGAGGATGCCTCCGGCAAAAAATAAACTTTATCAGGAGTACACTTATGAAAAAGAAACTCATCGCGCTCGTCTGCGCCCTCGCACTGGCCGTCGGCCTCGTGGGCTGCAGCCTCTCCACCCCGGATTCCGTCGGCACCATCGGCGATGTGGACATCCCCTCCGGCCTCTATCTGCTGGCCCAGTTCGACGCCTACCAGACCGCCGCCGACCTCGCCTCCGACGAGCAGGATGCCTCCAAGGTGTCCAGCTTCCTCAAAGCCACCATCACCGTCGATGATGCCACCGGCGAGACCGCCGTGGTCAGCGACTATGTGGCCCAGAAGACCCTCGAGAACCTCGAGTCCTACGCCGCCATCGAGACCCGCTTCGACGCGCTGGGCGGCGTGCTGACCCCCGACGAGGAGGCACAGGCCGACAGCTACGCCTCCCAGCTGATGGAGCAGAACGGCGACCTCTATAAGGCCAACGGCATCGGCCTCGACACCCTCAAGCGGTTCGAGCGCATCCTCATCAAGAGCAGCGACCTGCTCACCCTCTGCTACGGCACCGACGGCGAGACCCCTGTCTCTGACGCTGAGCTGACCAGCCACCTCGAGGACGATATGGTCTACATCCGCTACACCGTCATCCCGCTGTACAATACCAGCACCTTCGCCTTCGCCGACGACGACCAGAGCACCCAGATGCTGGAGCTGGCCCAGACCGCCGCCGAGAGCTACAACGCCGCCGTCCACGCTGACGCCGCAGCGCAGACCTCCGCCTTCGGCGCTGCCGTCTCTGCCGCTCTGCCCGACATCTACGCCGTGCTGGACAGCACGCCGTCCTCCGACGCTGCTTCTCTCTCCACCGCCCTGCTGGGTGCTGCCGACATCGACTCCACCTTCTCTGAGGAGGGCGCTGCCGACGCCGTCCGTGCCCTGAAGCCCGGCGAGGCAGCTGCGGTGCAGTACTCCGGCTATGCGCTGATGCTCCTCGTCCGCCTCGACCCGCTGGAGGCCGACACGCTGGACGCTCTCCGCGCACAGGCCCTCTCCGACATGAAGAGCAGCGAGCTGCAGGACAGCATCCAGTCCTTCGGCGCTTCGCTGCCTCATGCGCTGGACACCGCCGCCATGAAGAAGCTTCCGGCCTCCAAGATCAAGAACACCCAGAGCGATCAGTAATTTTTCCGGAATAAGATGCAAAAAACTCCGAGGGCCTTCCGGCTCCCGGAGTTTTTTTGCTGTCAGGATACGACCTTTTCAAATTCCGCTTCCAGCGCCTCATTGACGGCCCGGATGGCAGCGGCCTCGGGCTTGATGGCCCGGCGGTCGTAGGTGAACAGGCCGTTCACCTCATCCTCCACATCGGTCAGCTGCGTGTATACCAGCGCCGAGAGGCCCTTTCTCAGCTGGGGCAGAATGGTCTTGAGCTGCAAGTCACGGTAGCGCCCGGTCAGCTCGGCCCGGCTTCTGACTGTACCGTAGCCGTAGGTCTTCCGGGGCGGCTCGTGGCCGGGCATGGGCCACGCGATGCCGCCGTACTCGCTGAGGGCCACCGTCCGCGCTTTCGGGCGGATGCGGAGCGGATAGAAGTAGTTGTGGATGGAGTGGACATCTCCCCCGCCCCGGTCGAACCAGCCGCTGGCCTCATCCACCAGACGGGTCGGGTCGAGGGCGCGGAGGGCCTCCGTCGCTTTCTCTGCGTCGAACTGCCCCCAGCCCTCATTGAAGGGCACCCAGCATCCGATGGAGGGGTGCTGGCCCAGCGCGGCCACCGTGTCGGCCAGCTCCCGGCTGTACTCCTCCCGGCTGTGGGCGCTGCCCCGGCCCAGCAGTCCCCAGAGCAGCTTCCCGTCCGGGGCATAGCGCAGCAGCGGCTGCAAAGCGTTCGTCAGGTAGGTGACGTACCACATGGGATAGGCCCCGCCGCCGTTCACCATGTCCTGCCAGACGATGATGCCCAGTTTATCGCAGTGGTAATACCACCGCTCCGGCTCGATCTTGGCGTGCTTGCGCAGCAGATTGAAGCCCAGCTCCCGCACGGTGTGCAGCTCGTGCTCCACTGCCCCGTCGGAGGGCGGGGTGTAAAGGCCCTCGGGCCAGTAGCCCTGATCCAGCAGGCCGTTGAGGAGGATAGGCTTTCCGTTCAGGAAAAAGCGCTTGATGCCCCGTCCATCCTCCCTGCACTCCCACTTGCGGAGGGCGAAGTAGCTGTGTACGGTGTCGAACCCCTCCTCTTCGCCCTGCGTCGTGCCCACGGTCAGGTCGTAGAGGAAGGGGCTGTCGGGACTCCACGGGAAAAAGTGCTCCTCGGAGATATTCAGGGTCACTTCGCCGTCTTGGTCGGCCTCGTCGCTGCCCCAGTCCTCGGCGATGGTCACGCCTCCGGCCCGGACAGCCGCCCAGACATTTACCGCGCCGCCGGGCTTTGTGGTATGGACTCTGACCGTCACAGTCCGGGCGTCATAGTCCGGGGTGACGGTGAGGCTTTCGATATAGTTTTCCGGTACCCGCTCGAGCCAGACGGTCTGCCAGATGCCGCTCTGGGCCGGGTAGAACATCCCGCCGGGCTTGAGGGTCTGCTTGCCTCTGGCCTGCGTGCCCGCACCGGTGGGATCTTGGACCGCCACCCAGAGGGTGTTGTGCCCCTGCGGGCGGAGCAGGTCGGTGATGTCCAGCGTGAAGGGCCAGTAGCCGCCCCGGTGTCCCCCGGCCAGACGGCCGTTGACCTCCACCGCGCAGGCATAGTCCACCGCCCCGAAATGGAGCAGGACCCGCCCGCCCTCGCCCGCCGGGGGCGTGAAGGCGCGGTGATAGTGGAGCCACTGGCCGGGCTGCAAGGTGCGGCTCACGCCGGAGGCCCTTGCCTCGGGCGAATAGGGCACGAGGATGCTGCCGTCCCACCGGGCCGGAAACTCCGGGCTTCTGGTGATGGCGTAATCCCACAGGCCGTTCAGATTCAGATAGCTGTCCCGGCGCAGGCTGGGACGGGGATATTCGGGGAGCGGATGCATTTTATTTCCTCACTTATAGGCCGCAGCCAGCTTTTCCAGCGCAGGCAGGCTGCGCTCCACTTTCTCGGTGTCGATGCAGTAGGCAAAGCGGACATAGCCCTTAACGCCGAAGGTGTCGCTGGGCACCAGCAGCAGGTCGAACTCCCGGGCCTTGAGGCAGAAGGCATTGGCGTCCTCTTCCAGCGCCTTCGGGAAGATGTAGAAGGTGCCGCCGGGGCGCTCCACCTCGAAGCCCAGCTCTGTGAGCTTGTCGTAGAGCAGGTTCATGTTCGTCTCGTAGACGGAAAGGTCGCTGGTCACGTCGAGGCACTGGGCCACGGCGCGCTGGATGATGCTGGGCGGGCAGTTGTGGCCGGTGAAGCGGGAGATCTGGGCCATCATATCCACCAGCAGCTCCTCGCCCTCGCAGCCGGGCCGGACGGCCACATAGCCCAGACGCTCGCCGGGGAGGCTCAGGCTCTTGGAGAAGGAGAAGCAGGTCAGGGTGTGGGGATAGAATGCCGCCGGGTAAGGCACCTTTCTGCCATCAAACGCGATGTCGCGGTAAGGCTCATCGCTGACGAGGAAGATCGTGTGTCCGAAGGCCCTGCTTTTCTCGGTCAGGATGTCAGCCAGCCGGGTCAGCGTCCCGGCAGAGTAGACCACGCCGGTGGGGTTGTTGGGGGTGTTGATGAGGACGCAGGTGACCTTCTCGTTCAGCATCGCCTCAAAGGCGTCGAGGTTCGGCTGGAACGCCGGGGCCTGCGGGGGCACGACCTTCAGGACCGCGCCGGTGCCCCCAACATAGGGGCCGTACTCCGGGAAATAGGGCGCGAAGGTCAGCACCTCGTCGCCGGGCTTGGTCACAGCGCGGATGGCGTGGGCGATGGCCCCCGCCGCACCCGTGGTGGGGAAAATATCCTTCTGCTCGTAGGGCAGGCCGAAGGTCCCGGCCAGATGGGCCGCCACAGCGGTGCGGAAGCCCGGGTCGCCCTGACTGGGGCAGTAGCCGTGGAGGGCCACCGGCTCCTCCTCAGCCAGCAGGGTCTGCATGGTCTTGGTGAACTTGTCCGGGCAGGGCACGCTGGGGTTGCCCAGCGAGTAGTCGAACACGTTCTCATAGCCGATCTCGGCGGCGCGCTGTTTGCCATACATGAAAGTCTCGCGGATGACGCTCTTATGGCCCAGCATGGCGCGGTAAGTCTCGTTCAGCATAATCCTTTCCCTCTTTTTCTTATTGTTCCTCTTCGGGCGGGGCAGACGCATAGCTCTGCTCCACCTTTATGACACAGCAGTATTTCGGGTCCTGCTCCTTGACGAAATTGCACATCTCGGCCAGCCGGGCATCCTTATCCCCGGTGTAGCCCGCCGGGAAGACAAGGTCGAAGAGAACATTGGTGTGGCTGTCTCCCGGCACGATGCGCAGGTCATGGACGGACAGGCGCGGGTCCATCTGGCGGGCTTTCTCCATCAGACGGCTGCGCAGGACGCCCACGGCGGCGTCCGATGTCACGATGGGGTCGTAGTGGATGGTGACCTGCAGGCGGTCTTTTTCCATAAATTCCCGCTCGATGTTGTCGATGATGTCGTGGGCCTCCAAGGGGTCGGCCTCCGCCGGGAACTCGATGTGGAGCGAGGCGAACTGATGCCCCGGGCCGTAATCGTGGACCATCAGGTCGTGGACGCCCAGCACGCCGGGATAGCTCATGACGGTGCGCTCGATGTGCTCCACCAGCTCCGGCGAGGGGCTTTCGCCCAGAAGCGGGCTGAGGGTATCCATCATCAGCCCCCACCCCGACCAGAGGATGAACCCGGCCACCGCCACGCCCATGAGGCCATCCAGCACGTCCCAGCCCGTCAGGCGGGAGAGGACGGTGGACAGGAGGACGGCGCTGGTGGTCAGTACGTCGTTCCGGCTGTCGGCGGCGGTGGCCATCAGGGTCTCAGAGCCGATGCGCTGGCCGATGGTCTTGTTGAAACGGCTCATCCAGAGCTTGACGCCGATGGACGCCGCCAGCACCGCCACGCTGAGCCAGCTGAACACCACCGCCGTGGGGTGGAGCACCTTCAGGACCGATTCCTTCAGCAGCGAAAGCCCGATGGCGAGGATGGTGACGCAGACCACGAGGCCCGCGAGGTACTCATACCGGGCGTGGCCGTAGGGGTGCTTCTCGTCCGGGCCTTTGGCTGCCAGCCGGAAGCCCACAAGGCTCACCACGTTGGAGGAAGCGTCCGAAAGGTTGTTCAGCGCGTCGGCCATGATGGCGATGGAGCCGAAAAGGGTGCCCGCCGTCAGCTTGCCCAGACAGAGCAGAATATTGCAGGCCATACCCACAAGGCTGGCCAGATTGCCGTAGGCCGTGCGGACGGCGGCGTCCTTCGTGTCCTCCGGGTGCCTGATGAACAGGCGGATAAGCAGTCGTGTCATAAATATTTCCTCTCAGCAGATGTACCAATGCTATCAGTATAGCACTGCACTTTATGGTTTTAAAGCATTTCTGCAAATTTTTCGGGTGCAGAAAGCCCCCGGCGGGGAAGTTCCCTGCCGGGGGCCGAGGGTTCAGCGTGGAATGCCTTATTTATCCGAAGGCTTGCTCAGGTCGATGCTGCGGATGATCTTGCGCACGGGCAGCACGCTCTTGGCGTTCATGGACAGCTCATCTACGCCCATCCGCAGGAAGGTCTCGGTGAGGGCGGTGTCTGCGCCCAGCTCACCGCAGATGCCCACCCAGATGCCGTGGCGGTGGCCCGCGTCGATGGTCATCTTGATGGCCCGGAGGACAGCGGGGTGGTGGGGGTTGAAGAACGGCTCCAGCTTTGCGTTCTGACGGTCCAGCGCACAGGTGTACTGGGTCAGGTCGTTGGTGCCGATGGAGAAGAAGTCGCACTCCTCCGCCAGCTCGTCCGCGATGAGGACGGCGGCAGGCGTCTCGATCATGGTGCCCACTTCCATCTTCTCGTCGAACTTCTTGCCCTCTGCACGCAGCTCGGCGCGGCACTCGTCCAGCACAGCCTTGGCGTCCTGCAGCTCCCGCAGGCTGGTGATCATGGGGAACATGATGCTCATGTTGCCGTAGGCCGAAGCCCGCAGCAGCGCACGCAGCTGGGTCTTGAAGAAGTCCTTCCGGGTCAGGCAGATGCGGATGGCGCGGTAGCCCAGTGCGGGGTTGTCCTCGTGGTCCAGCTTCATGTAATCCACGGTCTTGTCCGCGCCGATGTCGCAGGTGCGGACGACCACCTTGCGGGGCGCAAGGCTCTCCAGCACCTGCTTATAGGCCTCGAACTGGTAGTCCTCCGTCGGGAAGTCCTTGCAGTTGAGGTAGACGAACTCGGTGCGGAAGAGGCCGACGCCGCCGGCGTCGTTCTGCTGCACCGCCCCCACATCGCCCATGCCGCCGATGTTGGCAAAGACGTTGATGGTCCTGCCGTCAAGGGTGGTGTTGGGCTTGCCCTTCAGCTCCTGTAAGAGGGCCTGCTTTTTCTGGTCCTCCTGCTGGCGCTTTTTCAGGCTCTTGAGCAGGTCGGGGGTGGGGTCAACGTAGACGCAGGCATTGTAGCCGTCCACGACCGCCATCTTGCCGTCCCAGTCGTCCTGAATGTCCTTGCACTGGATGAGGGCGGGGATGTTCATGCTGCGGGCGAGGATGGCGGTGTGGCTGTTGGAGCTGCCCTCCCGGGTGATGAAGCCCAGCAGCAGGCTCTTGTCCATCCGGACAGTCTCGGAGGGGGCGAGGTCCTCTGCCACGAGGATGCTCGGCTCGGTGCCCTGCAGCGTCGCGTTGTCCACCCCCTGCAGAATATCGAGGATGGCCTGCGCGATGTCGATGACATCGGCGCTGCGGGCCTGCAAATAGGGGTCGTCCATGGCCGCAAAGACGGCGGCCTGATTGTCTCCGGCGGTCTTGACGGCATACTCGGCGCAGCGGTGCTGGCCGTTGATGATCTCTTTGATGGCGTCCACGAAGTCGTCGTCGTCCAGCATCATGGCGTGGATGTTGAACACCTCGGCGATGTCCTCGCCGGCCTCAGCCAGAGCCTTCTCGTAGAGGGCGGTCTGCTGGTCGATGGCCTTGGCGCGGGCATCCTCAAAGCGCTGGAGTTCAGCGGCGGTGTCGGCCACCTCAGCGGCGGAGATAACGGTATTCTTTTTCTTATAGATCTTCAGCTTTCCGATGGCAATGCCATTCAGGATGCTTTTACCGGTGCCTACCTGCATTGCATTTTCTCCTTATTTCATCGTTTTCATTTTCGTAACAAAAAGCCCCCGCAGGCATTCCCCGCAAGGGCTTCTCATCACACTGGGCGATCAGACGTTCTCGCTCAGGAATTTCTGGATCGCTTCGGCGCAGGCGGCCTCGTCGTCGCCCTCCACCTTGATGGTCACGGTGTCGCCCTGCTTGACGCCCATGCCCATCAGGGCCATCAGCTTGCGCAGGTCGCAGGTCTTGCCTGCCTTTTCGAGGGTAGCGGTGCTTGCAAAGCCCTTGGCCACCTTAACGAGCAGGCCGGCGGGACGTGCGTGGATGCCGCAGGCATCCTTAACGGTGTACTGGAATTCCTTCATGATCATTTTCTCCTTACTTCATCCGATCCTCCCGGGCAGCTCACCCTGCCCATCGGGACACAGCACTCGAACCTTCTGGCTGCTGGATGTCTATCTCTATTATAAACCTTAGTCGTTCTTTTTTCACCCTTCCATATTGCCGATTTTTTATCAAAAATTTTAGTAACATTGAACAGAATATTTTTCCAGAAATACCACTATTGCACATCTTTTCTGCTTCACCGCACTTTTTCGTGCAAAATGACACCTATTCGACAGGGTAGCCCTCGGCGTCCAGCGGCAGGTCGGTATACTGCACGGGCTGGCTCTGTGCATTTTCCGGCTCTCCGGAGGTCTGCTGCGCCTGTTCACTGGTCAGCTCTTCGTCGTGGCGCTCGCCCCAGTCCCCGCTGAAATCCTCGCCCGAGGTCTGCCGGGCCTGTTCGTCGGTCAGCTCCTCATCGTGCCGCTCTCCCCAGTCGCCGCTGAAGTCCTCGCCGGACACCTGCTCGGCCTCCTGCAATGCCATGGCGGTCTGGGCGTCCTTCAGTCCCGTGACGACGCCGGAGGGCTTTTCCAGCAGATACGCCCCGACGGCCTTCTTCCGGTAGACCAGCAGCACGCCGTAGCTGCTCACGTCGCCCCGGCTGGCAGCAGGGATGAGCGCCGTCCACTTTTCCACCGTCTTGCCCTTGTAGCGGGTGAGGTCCATCCCGCTCTGCTGCACCACTCCATTGAAGGCCGAGAAGCTGTCGTCCCACTTCCGGGGGATCTTGACCTTGTCGGCGGTGATGGACGCCCCATCTACGTCCAGCCCGTAGCCCGTGAACCACGTCTGGATGTCCTGTGCACTTTCGATCTTATTGTTCGCCGCCGCGACGGCCACCGCGCGGGTGCTGATGTAACGCCCCAGCATGGCGCTGAACACCACCAGCGCACAGCACAGTGCCCCAACGCCCACCTTCTTGACGCTTGCCTTACTCAGTGTGACCACAAACATACCCATGCCTCCCACCCATTCAGTTTTGTCCGTACAGCATACGCAAAGCGGGGCAGGATTATGCAAAAAACGGGGCCGCTTTGCAGCAGTCCCGTTTCAAGGTTCAGGATTCAGTTTCCGGCGGCGGGCGTCGTGCGGTAGATGCCGAGGCTGTTGTCCGGCATCGGCATCTCCACCCGGGAGGCCCGGTCGTTCACGGCCACCATCAGGGCGGCCATCCCGGCCAGCACCGCAGCGATGATGAGCCATTTTACAAAGTCAGGCAGTTTTTTCATCGGTCACATCCTCCGTCATGCCGGGCGGCAGAGGGCGCGGGCGCGGGCCAGCAGCGCCGCCGCCTCCGGCCCGGAGAGGGCACGCACCCACGCCGGACGCTCTGCCGCGCCCGGGCCGGCGCTGTCGGCCTCGGCGAAGGTGGCGAGACCGGTGTCCGTGCGGTCGTTCCACGCGATGAAGCCTTCCGGGGCGATGTGGGCGCCGAGGCGGCAGTCCAGCACCGCCGTCTTCCCCTCGGGACGCCACGGACGGCCCAGATAGACGCTGCCTGCCGGGCAGTCGGAGACGAAATCGCAGTTCCAGAACACGAAGCCCAGCCCGTCGGCTTTGCCCGACGGGCCGGTGACATAGCTGTGGGGGATGTGGTTGTCCACGGTGCGGATGGTGCAGTTCTCGAACAGCGCGTCTCCGCCGCCGAAGATGAAATCGATGTCCCCCGCGATCTCGCATTCGGTATAGTACTGGGCCGTCGGGCGGCGGGGCGCAAGGCCCCTCGGACCGAGGAAGCCGTCCTTCTCCCGCTCCTTTTCGGGCAGCGGGGCGCAGAAGAGGGTATCCTGATTGCCCAGCAGCTTCACCCGCCGGAACACCGCCCGGGCGCTGTCCACATAGGCCGCGACGGCCTGCCCGGCCTGTGCGCCCGGCCCGGCGTCATTCTCGATGGTCATGTCCTCCACGCAGAGCGTCCCGCCGCTGAAAAAGGCGGTGTAGCTGCGGAAGGTGTGGGTAGGGCGGCCGTCCTTGTGGGGCAGCTTTCCGCCGTCGCCCCACACGAGCCGTGTCCGGTCTGCACCCGCCCCCCGCAGGGTGATGCAGCGCTTCTCGCAGATCAGCTTTTCCCGGTAAAGTCCGGGGCCGACCTGCACCAATGCTTCCTCCTCATAGGGTACGGCCAGCACCGCCTCCGCGATGGATGCGAAGTCGCCGCTGCCGTCCTGTGCAACTGTGATCGTCAGCATGATAATCTCTCCTATGGTCAGTTGGGATACTTTTCAGTATACCCTCTTGCCGCCCAAAAAGCAATCTCAACTGTTCTCGAGCCGGAGCACCGCAGCGGTGATGTCGTCGGGCCTGCCCCGCTGGACAGCACGGGCACGGGCCGCCTCCACCAGCTTTTTCGCCAGCAGGTCGGGGGCTTCGGCCTTGGCAGCGGAAAGCTCCAGCTGCTGGAGCACCCAGCCCGGGCCGTCTGCCAGCAGACCGTCCGACACCAGCACCACATAGTCCCCCGCTGCCAGATGCACCACCCGGCTCTGGCCGCTGACGCCCCCGAGAATGCCCATGGGCAGGCTGGCTTCGCCCACGGCCCGGGCCTTGCCTCCGTGGACGAGGAAGCCCGGGGCCGCGCCGGCCTTGAAGAGCCGTGCCGTGCCGGTGTAGAGATCCACGCTGACGAGGTCAAGGGTCGCGCCGCTCTCCTCGTCGCTCTTGAGGGCCAGCGCCACATTCACCAGCCTCGCCGCAAGTTCGGCGGTAAAGCCCGCTTTCAGCAGCCGGGCCGTCAGCTCTGCGGCCAGATTGCCGTCCACTGCCGCAGGGCGTCCCGTCCCCATGCCGTCGCAGAGGATCATCTGCGCCGCCGCCGCGCTGCAGAACTGCTGCACTGCGTCGCCGGATATTTCGCCCCGTGCCGCTGCGCCTGCCGTCCCGAACACGGCCCGCAGCAGCGGCTTTTCCGCAAAGAGCAGGGTGGTCATCCCCTTGCAGGAGAGCACCTGCGGCGGCTCAAGGCTGCGGCGGCAGATGCGCCCCACCTCCCCGGCCAGCGCGGCCAGCTCCTTTTCGCTGAAGCGGGTGCGGGGCAGCGTCACCGCCGCCCGGGTGCGGCCCAGATCATCCAGCGTGACGGCGCATTCCAGCGGCGGCGTGCCCAGCTGGGCAAACAGCGCCGCCACCCGGCCCGATTTATACGGCTCGGGGCTTCCGGGACGGCCCAGCTGCTCGCTGAGGACGCCCAGCGCATCGGCCACCGCGCTGTACTGCTCGGTGAGGGCCGTCCGCATGGCCTCGGAGTGGACGCGGGCCTCCCGGCGGCTGCGGTAGAGGGCAAAGGCCCTGTCTCCCGCCGCGCAGAGCGCTGCCGGGTGGATGCACCGGGCCAGCTGTCCGGGCAAAAGCATGGTCTCCAGATGGCCCCGCTCTTCCAGAATGGGGCGCAGGGCCTCCATCCCTTCCAGCGTGGCGGCGTGCTCCTGCTTCCAGCAGACCTCCCGCCGCCCGCAGTTGGCGCAGAGGCTGTCGTGGATGTTGTCGATGACCCAGCGGAAGTCCTCGCACCGGCGCGGAAAGGCGTCGTATACCTCGTTCACCGTCTCCGCCAGCGAGGAGAGGCTTTCGGCCACCGCTTCCAGCCGGGTCGCGGCGGCGGAGAGGCGGGGCCGCTCGTCCCCGGGCGGGTCATCGTCCTTGGCGGCAGGGGCCAGCCAGCCCGCAGGCAGCAGGGCGCAAAGCCCCGCGCCCGCCCCGGCGCTGAGCAGGAAGCCGAATGCCCCGGCCAGCGGCTGGACGCAGAGCACCCCCGCCACACAGCCGCCCCCGTAGGCCGCAAGCCCCTCGATGCGCCTTGCCGGGGCAAGCACCGCCGCAGCGGCACACCCGCAGGCCAGCCCGGCGGCGGCAGGGGCAAGAGAAGGGTCGGCGGACGCCAGCGCCGCCCCCGTCACCCCGCTGAGGGCCAGTGCCGCCAGCGGCAGACCCTTGCAGCAGAGGGCCAGCTCTGCCGCCGCACAGACCAGCACCCCGGGCAGGAGAAGCCCGAAGCTCACCCCGCCCCATGCGGCTGCCACGGCGGCCGCCAGCAGCAGGCTGCCCATCCCCGGCTTTTCGGGCGGGAAGCGGCGGAGGCCCAGCCCCAGCGCCGCCGCCAGCAGGGCGTCCCCGCCGCAGAGCAGCAGGAGCTGAACGCCGTTCTCCTCCCCCGCCGCGAAGCAGACGGCGCTCCCCGCCAGCGTGCCGCAGCCTGCCAGCACCGCCGGGCCGAACCGGCCCGGCCAGAGCCACCGCGCAGCCACCGCCGCGCCCAGCCCGCAGAGCAGGCAGATGCTCTCCACCGTCAGCGCTCCGAAGCTCCGCGCCAGCAGCCCCAGCGCTGCCCCGGCAGCCCCCACGGCAAAGCAGTCCTCCCCAAAGCCCAGTGTCAGCCCCAGCCCGAAGGGCATCAGCGCCCCGTACAGCACAGCCCAGCCTCCGGCCAGCCCCAGCAGAAATGCACACCCCTGCCGCAGGGCGGGCCGCACCGCCGCCCGCGCCCGGAGCGCGCCGCCCACCGGCTTTCTGCCCGTAGAGGTCTGGATGGTCCGAAAAGACACCTGCATAGAAAAATCCCCGCTTTCCGGCGGGGATCTTCTGCAATATCACGTTGTGCTGTTCTGTTTCCCGCGCCTGTTGCATATACTCTAGCCCAGACGCGGCGCGGTTTTTGGCGGGGTGATGGGATGGGATAAAATCTCAGCAGAAATAGTGTGCTTCGCCAAAAAAGCTCGTCCATTTTGCGACGACCTCGGCGCTTCGTGCTTCGATAATGGCCATGATGTTGCGCAGGACACGGGGCGGTATCTGAGAATTATTGTTGCTCAGATAGCACTTTCCTGCCCGGGTGATCCATATCTTGGTGGCGTTGGCGCTGGGTGCACCCTGCGCCACATGGACGTGTACCGGTTCCAGCGGCTCGTTCTCATTGGCCCAGAAATAGACCCAGTAGGAGCCGATCTTAAAAACCTGCGGCATTTTCGACGCCTCCCTCTTTGGAGAACTGCAAGATCAGATGCGCTGTGGACTCCACAAGCTCCTGATACCGGGCGATCTCCGCCGGGGTAAAGCCGTTGATGTCCTCCCACTTATAGTCGGGGAGATAACACACCGCAGAATGGAAGCAATCCTTCGCATCCGGCTTCTCGAAATAAACCTTGACGCGATGGTCCGGGAGCATTTCTGAATGGACGACCTCAGTGTTATCGTCCAGCGTCATGAACGGATACATCATACAGACTGCCTCCTTACGTTTTTATAAGGTCTTTTTACCCATTCAGCTTCCCGATGGCGGCCTTCACCCGCTCGAGGGTCTTTTCGCGGCCCATCATGCAGGCGAGGTCGGTGCCGCCGCCGGGGGTGCGCTGCTTGCCCGAAAGGGCGATGCCCAGCGGGTAGAGCAGCCAGCCGTTCTTCTTGCCCAGCTCTTCGGCCTTGGCCTTGCAGGCATCAAAGACGGTGTCGCGGTCGCCAAAGTCCAGTGCCTCGTCGCTCAGGACGGGCAGCAGGGCCTCCAGCGCCTCCTTGGCGGACTCGGGGGTGGTCTTCTGCTTCTTGTTGGTGTAGAGGCTCACGTCATACTCGGGCATGACGTCGAAGAAGTCCAGCTGCTCGGGGATCTCGCCCAGCACCTCACAGCGGGGCTGAAGGTTTGCGCAGAGCAGCTTCTTGTCGATGGGGGTGTGGACGGCGCTGTCGATCCACGGCTCGGCCTTGGCAAGGAACTCCTCGGGAGACAGACGGCGGATATACTCTGCATTGATGGCCCGCAGCTTGAGAGGGTCGAAGATGGCGGGCGACTTGGAGATACCGTCCGGCGTCCAGATCTTGACCAGATCTGCCAGCGAGAAGATCTCCTGCTCGGCATACTCTCCCTTGGGGCTCCAGCCCAGCAGGCAGATGTAATTCAGGATGGCCTCGGTCAGGTAGCCCTTGGCCACGAGGTCCTGATAACTGGCATCACCGTTGCGCTTGGAGAGCTTGTTCTGGGCGTCCTTCATGACCGGCGGGCAGTGGATGTAGTTCGGGATGTCCCAACCGAACGCCTGATACAGCAGGTTGTACTTCGGGGTGGAGGACAGGTATTCGCTGCCGCGGATGACGTGGGTGATGCCCATGAGGTGGTCGTCCACCACATTGGCGAAGTTGTAGGTGGGCATCCCGTCGGTCTTGATGAGGATCTGGTCGTCCATCTCGCTGTTGTTGACCTCGATATGGCCGTAGACCATATCGTCGAAGCCGGTCACGCCCTCGCGGGGGATCTTCTGGCGGATGACGTACGGCTCACCGGCGGCGAGGCGCTTTTCCACCTCTTCCTTCGGCAGGTCGCGGCAGCAGCCGTCGTAGTGGGTCATCTCGCCGTGGGCGCGCTGCTCGGCGTGGAGGGCCTCCAGACGCTCCTCGGTGCAGAAGCAGTAGTAGGCCTTGCCCTCTGCCACCAGCTGTTCGGCGTACTGCTTGAACATCCCCATCCGCTCGCTCTGGACGTAGGGGCCGACGGGGCCGCCTACATCGGGGCCTTCGTCCCACAGCAGGCCGGTCTCCCGCAGGGTGTTGTAGATGACGTCCACAGCGCCCTCGACGTAGCGGCCCTGATCGGTGTCCTCGATGCGGAGGATGAAGGTGCCGCCGTCGTGCTTGGCCATCAGGTAGGTGTACAGCGCGGTGCGCAGGTTGCCAACATGCATATAACCCGTGGGCGAGGGGGCAAATCGGGTGCGGATCTTCGGATTCGGCATAATGATTTCTCCTTTTTATCTATCATAGGCAAATGAATTGCAAATATCTCTGCCTAAGTTTACCCTCTCCGGCCCTGTTTGTCAACGGAGACAGCAAAGAGGGGCGTCCCCGGAAGCGCCTGACCCTGATTTTGCGGTTTCTTTGAGAAGTTTTTGTCGAAACTCCGCGTTTCGATTGACGAACGGCTCAACTTTTTGTATACTGAGCAGGAAAGAAGTTGGCAGTTTTTTCCTGTTTTTCCTGCACAGGAACATTTTTCGCGTCGCATCGTCGCAATCAGTGCCATATCTGCCATTCTTCCGGACACACTACTAAAGGAGAAATGAATATGAAAACAACTGGCATCGTTCGCGGCATCGACTCTCTGGGGCGCATCGTCCTTCCCAAGGAACTGCGCACCAATATGCACATCGACAAGGACTCGAAGCTCGAGATCTTCGTGGAGGGCGATCAGATCATCCTCAAAAAGCACCGTCCCGCCGGCAGCTGCGACTTCTGCGGCGAGCTGGTGGCCGGCATGGCCCAGTATGAGGGCTACTGCATCTGCCCCGCCTGCCGGGCCAAGATCGCCGCGCTGTAAGCGGAAAAGGAGAATCCTCACATGAGTCAGATGACCGACTTCACCCTCCCCTCCTGCGTGCCGGGCCGGACGCTCCACGCATTCCGCTGTGTGCCGGAGGGCAGGGTGCGGGCCGTTCTGCAGCTATCCCACGGCATGGTGGAGTTCATCGACCGGTACAAGCCGCTGGCCGAGCATCTGGCCGGACAGGGCATCCTCGTCACCGGCCACGACCATCTGGGCCACGGCGGTTCCATCCGCACGAAGGATGACTACGGCTTCTTCGCCCAGCCGGACGGCAACCGTGCCGTCCTCAACGACCTCCACGCCCTGACCGTCCTGACCAAGCAGCTCTACCCCGGCGTCCCCTATTTTCTTCTGGGGCACAGCATGGGGTCGTTCTACGCCCGCCAGTACCTCTGCGAGTGGGGCAGCGAGCTGGACGGAGCCATCCTCATGGGCACCGGCTTTCAGCCCAAAGCTCTGGTCGCCGCAGCGAAAGCCCTCTGCCGGGTGCTGGCCGTCTTTTTCGGCTGGGAACACCGCAGCCGGCTCGTGGCCAGCCTTTCCTTCCTCGGCTACAACAAGGGCCTCGAGGGCCGCACACCCCACGACTGGCTCAACCGCGACACCGCCGAGGTGGACAAGTACCGTGCCGACGAGCGCTGTATGTTCACCTTCACCCTGAACGCCTACTACAGTATGTTCTCCGGCATCCTGCGGCTGTACGACCCCGCCGTTCTGGCCGGAATGCCCAAGGATCTGCCCCTGCTCTTCCTCGCCGGTGACGCCGACCCTGTAGGCGAGCACACCGCCGGAGTCCGGCGGGCCATCCAGAGCCTCCGGGACATCGGCGTCCGGAACATCGAGGCGAAGTTCTATCCCGGTGCCCGCCACGAGCTGCTGATGGAGACGAACAAAGCCGAAGTGTTTGCGGACATCGCCGACTGGCTCGAAAAACAGCTGTGACCCGGCAGCGGCTCTCGCTTTTATCGCATTTTTTCGATTTTTTGACTTGCGACAAACCAAACGCCCCCTCATCGCGGTATCGATGAGAGTGCGTTTTTTTCCTGTCCGGGAAGCGTTTATTTCTTCGTCATCCAGCCGTCCACGACAGCCACAAGGGCCTTGCCCCGGCGGCCCAGAATTTTAGGCAGCAGGATGCGGGCCATGCCCCAGACGCCGGAGAAGTTGTACAGGATGATGAGGGCGGTGATAAGGCCCGTCCAGAGGCCGTACAGAGGCGTCTCTGCCAGCAGCACGAAGGCCTCGAACACCAGCGCGGCGGCGTTGACGAGGACGCGGCCCGGATGGACACGCATCCCGATCATGCCGTGGGCGTCGATGGCACGGAGGGTGAACACCAGACCGAGGCCGAGGAAGGACGCATAGGTCGCGCCCACAGGGCCCCACCACTTGATGAAGAAGTAGTTCATGATGCAGTTGCTCACGGCGCCTGCCATCATCGTGACCATGCTCCGCTGGGACTTCTTATTCACGACGTAGACGCTGTTCATGAACTGGTTGAAGCAGCTGCAGGTGGAGGCCATCACGAGGAAGGGCACGAAGTGCCACGCATAGTAATAGTTGGCCTTCATGATGTGCATGACCGGGCGGCAGAGCCAGATGATGCCCGCCGCGCAGCAGAACAGCACGCTGGAATAGGTGCGGAAGATCTGGGTGAAGAATTTGGCTCTTCCCTCCTCCTCCGTCACCGCCGACAGCTGCCATGCATCGTAGAAGATGAGGCCCAGCGTGGTGAGGATGGTGGGCAGGAAGTAGCCGGTGGAGAGCAGGCCGCTCCATGCATCGCCGCTGTGGCCGTCGAGGCCATCGCACATCTCGCGCACGAAGAACAGGTCTGAGGCGTTGATGATCCAGAAGCTGATCTGGGCCGGGATCATGGGCAGCGAGAAGCGGAGCATCTGCTTCCAGAGGGTCTTGTTGAGGCCCTTCAGCTCGATAAAGTTCCAGAGCTTTCCGGTCAGCATCAGGAAGAGCACGCTGACGAAATCGCCGCTGATGATGGCCAGCAGGTAGCCGTTCGCGCCCCAGCGGAAGCCCACCAGATAGAGCACATAGAAGGCCATGGTCGCCACGGTGCAGAGCACGCCGTCCACAGCCACCAGCTTGTTCCACTGGCGGCTGCGCACGAACTGGGTGCAGAGGGTGCGCAGACAGCTCATGAGGACGTAGATATAGATGAGCAGGCCGTACTGGGCCATGTCAGGCAGGAACTGCGCCACTGGCCAGCAGAGCACAAGGATGCCGAAGCCCCCGAGGATGGTGAGCAGGCCGTTGGTGAACACCTGCTTTTCGCTGTTGCCCTTGTCGAGGCCGAAGCGGATGATGGCGTTGGACATTCCCATCGACACGAAGGGGATGAGCAGGTTGGCGTACTGGCTCAGGATCTTGGACAGGCCGAGGTCGGAGATCTCGGCCATCGCATAGGTCAGAAACGGCTGGACGATGAGCGTCAGCAGCTTGGACGAAAAGCTGCTGATGGCAAAGATGATGGTGTTTCCGGCGAGCTTCGAATATTTATCGCCGCCGGCCTTTTTTTCGTTTTCCAATGACATATTCCTCTTATTTTTCAGTGGCTTGCCCTCTCAGTCAGACCCTTCCGGGTCTGTCAGCTCCCCCAGAGGGGGAGCCTTTCTGCCTCTCCCCTTGGGAGAGATGTCCCCGAAGGTAACAGAGCGGGCAAGGCCGTTATCTTTTCAACAAATCTCTCCGGGCCTTCCAGTCCGGCATCAGCTTGGCCACCTCGGCCCAGAACGCCGGGCTGTGGTTCGGCTGCAAAAAGTGGCAGTACTCATGTACTACCACATAGATCTGCGCCGCCTCGGGCATATTGTAAAGCTGGAGCGCAAAGGTGATCTGGCGCTTGGCCATATGGCAGACGCCCCAGCAGCTGGTCATGCTGCGCACCTTGATGGCGGGCTTCTGCCCGTTCAGGACCCCGGCAAAGGCCGGGTAGACCTTATCGCTCATGGCCGTGAAGTGGGCCAGCGCGACATCCCTGTCGGGCAGCGACGCCTGCCGCTTCTCGCGGGCGGCCTGCCGGGCCTGTGCCGCCCGTATCCAGTCCATCTGGCCGATGATATAGTGATCCGCCGCCTCCGGCGATATGCGCAGAGGGGAGCTGAGGGCCACAGAACCGTCCCGCCGGACATGAAGGTTGAAGTATTTGACCTTCTTCCGCGTCAGCTCGTAGGGGATGCCCCCGGCCACCCGCAGCGTCACGCGCCCTTTTTGCATCCGCGCAGCTCCTCAAGCGGCAGCTGGGACAGCACGACGGCGGCAAAGATGAGGGCGCAGCCCGCACTCTCCCGCAGCGAAAGGCTCTGGTTCAGCAGCAGCCAGCCGCCCAAGGCGCTGAACACGCTTTCCAGACACATGATGAGGCTGGCGATGGCGGGGTTCAGGTTTTTCTGTCCCAAGATCTGGAGCGTATAGCCCGCACCGCTGGACAGCACGCCGCAATAGGCGATGGGCAGGAGATTGGCACCAAATTCCGCCAGCGTCGGCGTCTCAAAGAGAAGCGCCGCCGCCGTGCTCTCCACTGCGACCACGATAAACTGCAAGAGGCTCAGCCTCACGCCGTCCACCAGCGGCGAAAAGTGGTCGATGGACATGATCTGGAAGCTGAACAGCACCGCGCAGGAGAACAGGATCCAGTCGCTGGTCTCGACGCCGCCGAAGCCGTTCTTCATGCAGAGCAGGTAAAGGCCCACCACGGCGATGACCATACTGGCCCAGAGCTGGGCGCTGCCCTTCCGGCCCAGAAACAGGCCGAACACCGGCACCAGCACGACGTACATGGCCGTCAGGAAGCCCGCCTTGGCCGTGGAGGGGTTGATGGTGATGCCGATCTGCTGGGCCGCAGAGGCTGCAAACAGAAGGGTGCCGCAGACGAGGCCCGCCATCAGCAGAGTCTTCCGCTCCGCTCTTTCCTTGGGCCAGCCGTAGGCCGCGCCCTGCTTTTTGCGCAGGGCATCAAAGGCGGCCATCGTCGGGAGCAGCACGAGGACAGCCAGCCAGCTCCGCCCCGCGAGGAAGGAATAGGCCCCCATGCCGGAGCCTGCGCTCTGGGCCACGAACGCCGTGCCCCAGATGAAGGCGCAGAGCATCAGCATGAGCGAATTTTTCGTCTGTGTCTTCATGCCGCGATGCCCTCCACCTTGAGTCCGCCGTAGAGGTAGTAGCGGCTGGAATCGTAGGAGATGGTCAGCCGGTAGCTGGCCGCCGGGTCCAGCCCGGAGATGACGCAGCGGTAGTTCTGTCCGTCGGTCTTGAAGTAATAGGTGCTGTCGTTGACGTACTGTGCGCCGCCGGCCACCTTCTGCCAGACGGATATTTTATACCGCTGGGTGCCCTCGGCGGTGCCATAGCCGGTGATGGTCAGGCTGCCGCCCGGGACGGTGAAATAGTCGGTCTGGCGGCTCCAGATGCCGTTGAACACAAGATTCAGGCTGCCGTTCACCGCCGCCGAGGCGTATTTGGCCGAGCCGTCGGCGATGCCCTCGAGGGTGAGCGGGTCGCTGGTCAGCTCGGCCCAGCGGGTGCTGTCCTCCTCCTGCACCTCCGTGGCGGCGCTGTTCTTCAGGTCCAGCACGGTCTTTCCCGCATACGCCCCCAGCAGCAATACCACCACCGCCAGAACGAGCAGTACGATTCGCTTTGTCTTTTTCATGACTTTTTATCCTCAAAACATTGTTTTTGCACGATTGCTCACGATTGCTATAGTATACCGCATTTTTATTTTCCATACAAGGCCTTAGCCCACAGTCAGCGCGGCCAGCGCCGCCCGCTCGGCGGCGGCAGGCTCCGGCTGGGCAGGCCGGAAGAGCGAATCGTACCGGTAGAGCGCCCATCCCCCCGCACCGAGACGGCGCAGGTCGCCCACCTGCCGGGCAAGGGCGCTGCCGGTGCACCACTGGCTCAGGCTGTCCTCATTGGCCCCGCCGTCGCCGCTGCCCACACGGTAGGCCCCCAGCCCGAAATAGAGGGCCGTGGACGCCGCCCGGGGCATGGCCAGCCACTCGGGCACGATGTTCTCGAAGGCGAAGCGGGTGCTGCCGGACCGGAGGGTGTAACCATAGCCCCAATAGACCTGCGGGCAGAGGTAGTCCACCACGGCATCCTCCCCCTCTGCCGTCAGCCATGCCCGGACGTCGCTGTACTGCTCCGAGAGATCGTTGTCGGGGTTGCCCTGCGGGCTGACCCCGAAGCAGAGGGTGGCATCGGCGGCTTTCACGGCGTCGTGGGCCGCCTTGACCAGCGCCGTGACATTCTGCCGCCGCCATTCGTCCAAGTTCCCTGCGCCGCTGGAGGCGAACTGGGCCGCGTCCAGCGCCGGGTCGGTGGTGGGATAGAAATAGTCGTCGAAGTGGATGCCGTCCACGGCATAGTTCTGCACCAGCTCGGCCACGCCCTGCACCACATAGTCCGCTGCCTCGGGGAGGGCCGGGTTCAGGTACAGCCCCTCGCCCACGGCGCAGACCCACTCAGGGTGGGTGTTGGCGAGGCTGCTCTCGGCCAGCACAGCGGGCATCTTCGCCGAGGAACGGAGACGGTAGGGGTTGACCCACGCTTCCAGCGAAAGCCCCCGGCTGTGGGCCTCGGTGATGAGGACGTCCAGCGGGTCGAAGCCGGGGTCTTTCCCCTGCTCCCCGGTGCAGACATGGCTCCACGGGAAGAGTCTGCTGCGGTAGAGGGCATCCCCGAAGGGCCGCACCTGCACGATGACGGTGTTCAGCCCGATGGACAGGCAGTTGTCCATCAGCGCCGCTGCCCCGGCCCGGAAGGCTTCTTCCGAGGAAAAATCCATCCCGGCCCATTCCAGATAGCTCACCCAGACAGCCCGCCACTCCCCGGCGGGCAGAGCAGCGTTCGGCTCTGCCTCCGGGGCAGGCACCGACAGGGCCGAGACGGTCTGCCCCCGGCGCAGCATCAGCCCCGCGCCGGCCAGCGCGGCACAGCCTGCCCCCGCCAGAAAGGCCCGCCGCCCGAAGCGGCAGCGGCGCTTTCTCCGCCGCTGCGTCATGCGTCCTCCTGCATCTTGTAGAGGCTCAGTGCTGCCCAGCCCCGGGCGCAGGCCAGAAGCACCCAGAGCAGATTCGTCCAGAAGCCCAGCGCGGCCATGCCGCCGTACTTCGCCATCAGCAGGAAGAGCAGGTGGAGGGCCTCCGCCGCACCCACCAGCTGGAGCTGACGCTGGACGGCCATTCCCCGCTTGTACTCGGTGCTCAGCAGCAGCGGCCACGCCAGCGCCGAGCAGAGGTAGCCTGCCCAGCCGTTGACCATGTAGCTGACCATCAGCAGAACGAACACACCGGTGAAGTTCCGCTTCTCCCAGCCCGCCGAGCCTTTCTCGGCGGCGAGGAAGAGGGCCGAGATGCCCGCCATCGCAAATGCGATCTGCTCGATGAGTCCGAAGCTGTTCCCGCTCAGGACGGCAAAGCCGTTGAGCATGGAGGCTGCGGCCGAGGCCAGCAGCAGGAAATACCATGTCTTGCGCGTGAATCTGAGTTTCATATCGTCCCTCCCGCCCGCAGAAAGGGCGCAGGCTCCCCATCAGTTTTTGGAATTTTTCAAATATTATAACACAATTTGGGGCGGGTTGTGTTACAATAAGGAAAACATGATTCAAATTCCATCGGAGGACATCCATGAACGCTGTTTTTTCCATCCTGCTTCTGGCCGCTATCCTCGGCTTCATCGTATTCCTGCTGGCGAAGCAGGACAAAGGCCGCCGCAGCCAGTACGGCCCCAGCGGCCTTTCCGAGTTCCGCACCGACCTGCCGCTGGACGACTGCTTCGACCGGCTCGACCAGCACAGCCCCGATGACCTTTTCGCCTACGAGTGCCGCCGGGAAAACGACGGCGGCTTCACCCTTCACCTGACCCTCCACCAGCCCACCCAGCAGCCGCTGGACACCCTCTACACCCTCCGGCTGGACCCGGGCCGTCAGACCGTCGTGACCCTCATCTTCATCCGGGAGGCCTTCGGCTATAAGGAGCCGCTGTTCCAGCCCGAGATGCTCGATGAGTTCATGCTGGGCAAGCTCGACGCCCGCCGCACAAAATAAATTCGCCCGGAGGGCTTTGCATTTCCGGATTTTTTTGGTATACTTATAGTCAGTCCACACGCGGCAGCGCGCCGCGTTCGCGGGCCAGTAGCTCAGTTGGTCAGAGCTGGCGGCTCATAACCGCCAGACCTTACCGTTTCCACCTTTTTCAAATAGCGTTTTTCCGTTGTTTTTTGGTTTGCGAGTGGCTTGAAAATCGGACTTGGGTATTTTCTGGGTACGAAAGCCATTTTACAGAGCTTTGAAACAACGTCATAAGGGCCAGTAGTTCAGTGGTTAGAACTCCCCGCTCATAACGGGGTTATCGCGGGTTCAAGTCCTGCCTGGCCCACCAAAAAAGCACGAAGGTTCCGGCCTTCGTGCTTCTTTTTTGCTCATTCGTACAGCTCCTTGCTCATCTGGTTGCGAATTTCTTTGCGCCGTTTGTCATAGACCTGCGTGTAAATTGCAAGGGTGGTACTGGGCTGTGCGTGTCCGGCTTCTGCGGCTACTGTCGCCACACCGATTTCCGGGTTGGACAAGAGGATGCTCACAAAAGTGTGCCGGAACATATGAGGATGCAGCCCTTCAATGCCTGCCCGCTGTCCGATTCTGCGAACCAGTGCGCCATAGCTGTCCGGGTTGATGGGGAACCCATGGTCATTGCAGATCACGAAGTCCGTCCCCCGAAGGGCAAGGAGTGAGGGTGCATACTTGCTGCTTTTCTTATCCAGACTTTTCTGCCAACTCCCTCCCATCAATTTTTTCTGGGACTTCCAATACTTATAATATTCTTTGAGGAAGTCCATGTACTCCGGTGCAACGTCCACATCCCGGATGTTGCTTTCCTTGGTCGTTGTCAACTGATACCCAAAATCTTTGAATACCAGAAGCGATTTAGAAATATGTATCGTGCATTCTTCAAAGTTGACATCTTTCCATGTCAGTCCAGCCAGTTCGCCACGGCGCACACCAGAATTGAGCAGGGACAGAACGATCACCTGTTCCAACATGGAACTTTCCTTTAAGGTGTCCTGAAGCTGCTTGATCTGGTGCTTCTTAATAGTGTCTACCGACCTGCTCCGGCTTCCCAGTGCAGGAATTTTGTGCATGGGATTCTTCACACCGTAATTTTCATCCGCATATTCCAGTGTAGAACGAATGAACAGAGCGTATTCTCTCATGCTCTTTCTGGTCATAGGTTTTGCAATGGTTTCCACATCAAAAGCATCGTCCACTTTACAACCCAGCGCAATCGCCACCTGTTCTGCTGTTTTAATATCGACCACTTCGCTGCGAAATGCTTTTTCTATGGTTTTTGCACCGCAATCGCATCTCTTAGCCAGCTTCGGGCAAGATTCCTTTTTCATCTCCAGACCACGCTGATTGATAACAGCATGGGTGCGGCATCGTGCGCCGCCAATTTCGATCTGTTCCAGAACCCAATCACAATCCACCTTTTTGATGGAATCAACGGACTTCTGTGCAAACTCAGGGAATTGCTGAATCTTCCGAAGGTAGTTTTCCTTGCCCCTCGTTGTGTTCGCCTTATTACGATGGCTGTCATAATCGCCCTCTAAGCGAGCAGAAGGAGCAAGTCTTGCCTTTTTAGATTCTATGTACTCCTGCGCCACTACCGCAAAGGTCTTTCCTGCGTTGCCGGCTTCTTTATCGGCCTTTTCCTGTTCCCGCCGTTCAAATTCGGCAGCGGCAACTTTCGCAGCAGCGTTGCGCGCACGAGCATTTTTCAGTTCGGTAGGGTCAAAATCAAACCGACCATAGCGGCGTTCGATTTTGCCGTTCACCAGAACATTTGCGATGAGTTTATAATAACGAGGCTTCTTTTTGGGTTCTCGCAATTCAAACGATGCCATATATTTACCTTCCTTTCTGTGTGGTGGTTATCTCTGTCACGATGAGTATAGCAGTTCGGGCGGTTAATTTTTAGGATGTCGCAGTTTATGCCCGCATCCTTGACAAATCACAAAGTTGTCGTTCCCCCGTTGAAATACTCAGCCATCTTGCCAAGGTTGATATACCATTTGATGCCTGACTGGAACGCCATGCCCGGCACTTCCCGGCAAAGACGGCGGATGTAATATTCAGGTAAGCCCATACGCTGGCTTGCCTGCTTGATGCTGACGATCTGCGGCAAGACGACTGCTTCGCTCTGGATCTCCGGCGATACCATCACTTTTTCATTCATCGGCATTCCTCCTATCCCATTCATTGATTTCTAAACTGTTCATCAGGGCTTCTTCGATCCGGCGCATTTCATGCCGTGTAGTCTGTCCTAAGAAACGCTGTATGCGGCTTTTGTCTATCGTGAATATCTGTTCCAGCTGAACCACAGACGGCTTCTCAAAGGCTGTATTGTGGGCTATCAGAACGTGCGTGGGCTGGTATTTCTTTTTCTCGGTGCGGGAAGTCACTGTCGCCACAATAAGGGTAGGCGCATAGCGGTTTCCTACATCGTTTTGCAGAACCACCACAGGTCGGGTGCCGCCCTGTTCGGAGCCGATGTGCGGCTCCATGTCTGCATAGTAAATGTCCCCTCTGAGGTATTTCCAGTCCTTTGGTATGATAGCGATCAGACCTCCTATCCTTCTATATGTAGCAAGAGCCGCCCGTTTATGGCAGGCGGCTCTTGCAGGAAAAAGGAGTATGCCGATAAAGGCGAGAGCATCAACGTTTTACAGGAAGGCTCAGAGAACGGCTGGAGCCATTGTAGATCTCCAGAATCTGCTTCATGTGGCGGTCGGCGGTGTTGCCCGTGTCCTTCCGTGCATTTTTGGTGATGGTTTTCGGATGCACCGTAGAAAGCCGTGCAATCAGACGCTCCCGGCTGTACTCATCCCGGTACATTGCCACAAAGCGGGTAACGCCATGGAGGATGCCAGACAGGAACGAATCGGAATCGCCCCACCATGCCTCCACGATGATCTTCAGGGCTTCCTGATAGATGTCAGAACCGTAGTTCTTGTAAATATAATAGGCAGAGCGGATGCAGTAGATCTTCCACTCGGCTCGGATGCCATCCAGTGCAAAAGTAGCACCAGTTGCTTCGGTGGCTGCAACAAATGCACAAGCATCCTCATCTTCTGCCACGATGTCAGCACGAAGCCGCTCACCTGCGGTCAGATCGGTGGAAATGCCCGTCTGAACAGCAAACAAAAGGGCTTCATCCTTTTTGGAAAGACCGTGAAAGACTTTGCAGAGGATCGGGAGGTCATGACCTCCGTTGCAGGCGATACGAGCTTCGATGGTGTTCTGTCCATCAAAAACATGGTAGCGACCATCACGGTAGCTGACTCTCGGTTCGTTGGCAACGTACTCCGAAAAGGTAGCAGAAATCTCCTCCACCTTTCTGGTGCGCAAAACACGCTGGTATTCCGCGCAGGGGGTCAAGAGTGCGCTGTCGATGTAGCGCATCTCGCAAACACATTCGGGCAGCTTGGCAAGGTTCAGATTAGAATTCATCATAGCACTCTCTCCTTTATCGTCTGAAGATAGGCAGAAGTGTCATCAATCAGAAAAAGAATGGCACTTCGGCAGTCGTTGTCCTCAAAAACATCGGGATAGTCTTTGAATACGAGATTCCAGCGGCGGATAAAATCCTCCTTTGCGCCCTGAACTTCGCACATCATAATTGAGCCGTTCGCAACGGTCGTTTTATGATGGCGGTTGTCAATGGATTGCCGAAGTCGTTTTCGATCTTCGTCTGTAAGACAGCGTTTGTGACCTTGGATACTCCTTTTGAAATCCGGGGGCGAATTGCTTACCGGCACAATTTCATCCTCGGTATGGACTTCATCGGAATCAGAAGCATCGTCGGCAGCAACATCGGATTTTTCCGGGCTTGTCGGCTTCTTTGCTTTCCGGTCCTTCTTGGGTTTGCGCAGCTCCTTAATGATTGCCGGGATTTCTTCTTTTGGGGTTTGCGCCAAAGCGGTGATCTCGGCATCGGTAGCCTTGATATGCCCGGTCAGTATTTCCTCCATTGCACCGGGGACGGCAGCTTCCGCCGCATCAACGCCTTTCGCATACTTTTCAGCTCGACGAACAAATATTGGGGTAACGCCGTTTTTGGCAGCAATACGTTCGCAGGTGCGTCCTTCGGCTGACCTCATGTGATCATTTTGAGCACATGAGGTGAATCTCCCAGATTCATCATGTTCTCGATGAATTGACCCACCTACAGAGAGCTTTTCGTTTTCATAGGTTTTCCCCATCAAGAACTTCCGGCGTTCCGGGTCAAGGTTTCTGCGCCCCAACTGATTCTGACAAATCCATGCCAGTGCAGCGTAACGGTCGGGCAACTGGATTTCCTTCACTTCAAAAGCGATCTCCGGGTGATGCTTGAGGATGCGATACCGGGAATGTCCATCCAGTATGTAACCGTTCCAGATGATGAGCGGATTCAGTAGCCGCCGCTCCTGAATCATGTTCTGCTCTAAGATGTGCTCCTCCTCGGCGTTCAGCGGCGGGATCTTGCCCTGAAACTCTGGGTCGATCTTAAGCGCATTCAGATTCATCATCAAACCGTCCCTTCTTAAAGTAGGTGGATTTCGGGCTGGTGGGCTGGATGTAGTAGTCGTAGCCAAAGTTGGTCTGGCAGTAGGTGCAAGGCTCCTTGGTGAGCTGGTGGGGGTCAGCACGGCGGACACGGATGCCACGGGTGTTCCGAAAGGCATTCAGGCAGCGGGGGCAGAGGGTGGTCAGGGTCGATTCATCGGTCTTGTGGGTAAAAGTACGGCTCATAATCATTACCTCCGTGTCATCAGAATGAATATTCGGTATGGAAAAAGCCCACTGCCTTGATTCAGAAGAATTCCGGTGGTGGGCTTTGAAGATTTTGTTTTAAGTGTCCCACCCTATTTGTCCTCGACGCCCGGTGGGGGTTGGAATACACCTCGGTGAGGGGGACTGCACCCTTCCTCTCATTGGCTTTTCAGCCACCCCGCCTTCTTTATGGCCGGGCCGCGAATTACGGAAGTTTCATTGTTTTGTCCGAGGGAATGATATTCAGTTTTCAAGGTACGTCTTACAGCTTCGGGTATCTCCCCGTCTGGGGTGTTGCCCTTGCTGTGACAATAGTTTATCGTGGAAACACTGTCTTTTTAAGGAACTGGTAGTTCCGGTTTTGCCACTTTTTTGAGCGGATTTTTCTCAAAAACTGGAACTGCCAGTTCCGATTTTTCGTAGATTCGTCGAAAAAATGGCGCAAAAAAAGAAGCCGAGAATCGCTTCTCGACTTCTTTATGGTGGTTATACAGATGCATCCAGTTCGTCAATAAGATTGCTCAGCTTATTTTTGATAATCTGGATTTTCTGGTGCTGCTTTTTGATCTGTGCATTAAGCTCCCTTTCCCGTGGAGTGTCCAATACGCCAAGAATCAAAAAGTCCAGAGTGGTGTTCAGTGAAATGGCTACTTCTACCAACAAATCTATGGAAGCAGTTCCTTCCCCTCGTTCGATCTTTCCCAAATGGCGGTCACTGATATTCAGCTTTGCGGCAAATTGTTCTTGCGTTAAGCCTTTGGTTTTGCGCAGCTGCTGGATGCGTTTTCCTGTAATGTAAGAGTCAAAGTACATAAGCCAGCCCTCCGACCACAAAGCAACGCAGTCGCAAGCTGCGCCATAAGGTCAGAGTGCAAAGATGCAATCGGCGGCGGACCAAGTTTTGGTTGCCGGGGTTCGGTTGGTACTCGATCAATCTCCTTTTCATGTTTCTTCGTCCTTTCTTTGTCGATGATGGCAAGGCGGGCGGAGCATGGAAAATGCGGTTGCACTTTTCCGTGATAGAGAAAAACATCCCTATACTATATAGGACAAAAAACAGGTAAAAGTTAGGGTTTGATGAACAAATTGCATTTTTCTCTGAGGTTAATTAAAGCAGATTTAATACTTCCCGAGACACTTCCTACTGTTGTGCCCTCTTTTTCGGCTATGCTTGGCATGGAAATCCCACAATAGAAGTAATCGTAGCACCGCTTTGCTTGTTTTGGAGACAAAGCTAAAATTGTATGGTTGATGTTCACAAGATGCTGTTGCCGTTCTATGATCTCCGCAGGTGTTGGAGTGGGCACAAGAAGATACGACTCAGCAGAAAAAGCGGGATCGTCTAGCGAGTGATATGCGTGGTAACGGCTCACCTGTCTGGCAAAAGCATCCTCTTTGCGTTTCATAGACAAGAGAAACTGATGGACTTCATCAGATACTTCTACAAAAAAGTCTTTTGGATGCGCAGTGGGGTAGTGTTCCTTTAAGTTGATAATCGGCATAGCTTTCCTCAAACGTAGTGTAAACAAAAAGTGCATCATACTAGGCTTAAAGTCTAGCATGATGTACTCAAAATGCGATTTCCTTGAGTCTAAGAAAGCCTCAAAATAAAAACAAAATTGATGAAGTTATCGATTTTTGGGAGGGTCAGTATCTTTAATAAGCTGTGATTTGGGACGACACGGTTGATACAACCAACCGGAACACTCAGGCGGCCAGACTTCCATATCTTTTTTCATCATTTTTTCAAGAGATTTTTTCATTAGATTTCTTACTTTCATTTCCATGGATAATCCTCCCATATATTTTCTTTAATACAAAGATTAGCAGCGTCAAGGCATCTGATAACATTGCAGCTGTTAATCCTTCCAGCTCATTAGAAAGTGTTTTTTCAATTGGTGGTGACCTTAAGATTATACATGTTAGGTTGACGAAAAAAAGCACATAGGGGATTCGTTCTTTTAGAGCAGACAATTCTGACTGCGTTAAATGTAATTGATTGTTATTAACAGGAGCAATTTTGAGAATCACAAAATCAGAGAATATCCAAACAAACCCAAAAAATTTAGTAGGGAGAGCTTTGATGAGTATCATGGAAACTGATTGGAGAATTAAAGAAAGCAATAAGCAATGGATATACGTTTTTGCATGGTACCCATTTGAATATTTTCTTAATGCAACAAAACAAACAGCAAAAGATATAGTTCGTCGAAAGCCGAAGCAGTAACTCCCCAATAAGATTAAAAGAGTCCATGTAGTGAACATTGACAGTCTTTTTTCGATTCCGTAAATGCACCACTCAAGAGATTCTTCTGCAATTAGCTCCCTCTTCAAAAACCTTTTTGCCAAGTGTGTTGCAATGAGGTTCATTCAATCCATACTCCCATGCTTGAAAGTTTATAAATTAAATACCTTGAGTTTGCAAATAAATCAACTTTTTTGTCATCAAGTAGGTTTTTTCTGTCACAAAATCGGTTATTGTGAAATTTCTCCAGTAAATTGAAACCAGTTGTCCTCATAATCCATAGTGAAATCACCATTATATTTTTCAAGGATAAGCTTCACATTGGAAAGTCCAAAACCATGAAGTTGGGGGTCAGGTTTGGTCGTTTGAATAGTGTTGTTTTCAATTCTGACAGGATTTGAGGTGTTTCGAATAGAAAATAAAAAGCTTTTTTTCCATAATGCTGTTACATGAATCTTCTTACTTCCACAGTATGATCGATTGGCTTCAATTGCATTATCTAGCAAATTTGAAAGCAGTACAACCATATCAGCTGCTTCAAATGGCAACATTGATAAATCGTTTACTCTGAAATCAATTTCAATCCCCTCTTGAATTGCCTCTGACGCTTTCGTATTAAATAATGCATCCAAAATCGAATGATGAGTATTTACCAAAAAAAGTCGTTCGGTTTGTTGCTTGGATACTGAGTTCAAATAGACTTCTGCTGGCTCGTATTCATGGTTCTGCAAAAGCACACGAAGAGTGTTGAGATGTGAGCGATAATCATGTACTTTTTTGCGTTGTTCCGAGAAAAGTTTGCTGGCAGATTCCATGCTCCGTACTTGAACCTCAAGTTGCTGTCCCAATGAAAATAGCTGTTGCTCTCGTTCCATAGCCTGCTCCATACGTTCTAGAAGAAAGATTATTGCTGCATTTGCAGCAATAATCAATCCACAAGTAAATGCTAGTATAGCTTCTGATACATTTCTTCCGGTGGATATATAGAGTAGAACAATCAATACCATAAACGAAGCACTTGGAAATAACCCGTACATAATTATTTGTGATATTCGGAGAGAATGTCGATTTTTCCCAAACCTTCTGGGGCGCATGATTTTTCGGAACATTAGTGCTAAAAATAGCTGTAAAGAATAAGCGATTATACCATAAATAATTACGCAGATAGGTGAAGATTGAAATGTATTAGAATCCATTCCAAAAATTACACTGCATGTCATTCCAACAGTGAAAGATAAGCAGTATGATAATAAATATTCAAGGCTAACAAAGAAGCAGAGTATAGCAGTCGAGATTTCTGTATATAACCTTTTAGCGATTATGAAATCGATCAGTAAAATGATTAAAATTTTTAGTGCTTGATTGTGTCCAACAATGATTGAAAGAATTAAAGGAACCCAACAACTCAGAAGTACATATTCCAATACATGGAGGTGGAATTTTAATCCGTCAAAGCGACGTTGCTCAAAAACATCTAAAAATAAAATCAAACATATTGTATCAACAGCGGTATAACAAAGACTTAAGAAAGTTCCCATCGACTTTTTCCCCTCCATTTTAAGTATAGCTGTTTCAATTCTTTATGCTTTTTTTCACTGGATGGAACACATACACCACTTTTTAGATAAACTTTTTCATATTGAAAGAGCTCAATGTATTCCATATTTACTAGGTAGCTCTTATGTATACGTAGAAAGCCTAGATTTTGAAGTTTGTCAGAAAGAACCGCCATATTTCCGTAAAAGCGATACTCAGTCCGTGCATCATTAATTAAGTGCATAACAATAATATGCTTGTCGGATTCTAGATATAAAATGTTTTTGGTTTGAACATCTATCGACTCGCCGCTAATCGAAAAAGTAACGGTTTGACGAGAATCAATAACTTCTTGTAGCGAATTCACAAAGTATGGAATGAGCTTGTAAGGAATATCAGACTTTAATAGATAACGAAAAGCATTTACTTCATAGCCTTCAGGGGCGTATTGAATGAAGTTTGTAACAAAAATAATAATGGAAGTCGGGTTTTTTGATCGCAATTTTCGAGCCAGCTCAATTCCATTTAGTTTCTCCATATCAATATCTAAGAACGCAATATCAAATTCACCTATATTTCCAGCACTTAGGGAATCTGTGAATGTAAAAAATGTTGCAGCGATGTTAGTGGACCGACAATATTCTTGAAGAATAGAAAGCTCTAAGTCAATCAACTTTTGCTCATCATCACAAATCAAAATTCTCATTTTGCCAATCCTCCACTGCAATTTGATGATCTTTTTGTCATCCAAAATAACGCAACTCCTTTCGCAAGTCAATGAAATTCGACATAATCGAACATTTTAATAATTATAGTACGATTATATCGAATATGCAAATAGTACACTCTAATAGGATAGGAGTGAACAGAAATGGAGCATTATCTTGGTAAAAAGCTAAAAAACTTGAGAGAAAGTCGAAACTGGTCGCAAGCTGAACTTGCAAAGCGGTTGAACAAGGCCGTTTCTACAATTAGCGGCTATGAAAGTGACGCTCATGCTATTCCATTAGATGTTCTTGTTAGTATTTCACTTCTGTTTGGAGTTTCTACCGATGAACTGCTAGATTTAGAAACAACGAATGTCCTTTCGCTTTCTGGACTTACGGAGGAACAGTGTAATCTCTTGAGAAAAATTCGACAAGAGTATCTTTCCCCTAGCCAACGAGGAAAAGACTTTTCTAAGAACCAGATGGGTATCCTCCACGATATTATAAGCTCATTCGGCTAACTTATTTTCGTTAATCCACACTTTTCTTGTAATCGACTGTTAAAATTGTTGATGCAAGAAAAGTGTTTTTTTTTGGGGGGGGGGGACTTGAATGACTTGAAATCACCGACTGAGCCAATGCACGACTTCATGCCATGATTTCGGGAATTCATGACAAATTTGCTGACAACTGATGAAAAAAGTAATAGAATGCAAACAGCTTGCACGTATTTTGAGACGCATTTAAATGTGGAAAGGAAAAATCAAATGGTAAATCCAACCTACGTAGATTTTTCAATCTACCCATATTGCAATTTGAGGTGTGACTTCTGCTATGCAGAAGCTGAATGTGAATCGACTATTTCAAATCATTTGCTCAAGGTATCGGACTTTGAGGATATCTTTGAGCAGTTTGATCAAATTGGAATTTTACGCGTTGGATTTGAAGGCGGTGAACCCTTTCTACGGAAGGATTGGTTCGAAATCCTCAAATTGGCAGATAAGCACTATTTTAATTACTTTGTCAATACAAATGCAACAATGATCGATGAGTCTATTGCAAAGAAATTGGCGCAAACAAACGTTGATAGAATCTGTGTCAGTTTGGATGGTCCAACTGCTCAAATTCATGATAAATCACGTGGAAAAAGCGGAACATTTGAATTAACCAAAAGAGGAATCATAAACCTGATGAATTGCGGCATTGCAGTCGATGGGATTATAACTCTTACAAAATATAATGTGAATTATATTCCGGAAACATTAGAACTAATGCATGAGTTGGGAATACATGAAGCAGCAATCATGCTCTTAGCTACTGTAGGCAATGCAAAAAAGAATGTCAGAGATTGCTATTTAACATATGGCGAGCTAAAACAATTCATTCTGCAGATGACAGATTTGAAAAAGCAGAAAAAACTTCCAGTTTCGCTGAGGATTGTTCCTGTCGAGGAAGGACAATTACCGTGGGAGCTTTATTGGCCTTTATATGAAACTGGTCGGGCAGAAGATATAAAATATTGGGTCAAAGAGGATTTGTACTATACATCTACTGAAAATAGTTTTGGTTGTACAGCAGGTAAAGACAATTTCTTTGTGAATGCCTTTGGTGATGTGTATGGATGCTCTATGATGTCGTCTATTCCTGAATTGAAAGCTGGAAATATTAAAGAACATTCTTTAATTGATATATGGGAAAATTCAAAAGTATTTAGTCAATTACGAGATATTTCCATTAAAGATATAAAAGGGGCCTGCAAGAATTGTAGTATTCTGAAATGGTGCAAAGGTGGATGCAGGGGCTGCACATTTGCAGCAACTAAAGACCTTATTGAATCAGATGGGCGATGTCCATATGCCCGATAATCCACTGAAATTTTATAAACGTAGGAATTGAAAATGAAAATTTGTAAATTACATAATTTCAAAAGACAATGTACTGCACGATTAGATGACGAAAGTACGGGATTTCTCTCCACAAATGGCAAAGTATATATATTGAATAACATCAGTTACGAAATATTATTAATGCTGGAAGGCGGAAATAGTCAAGAAGAAATTATCAATCAACTATGTCAAAAGTATTCAGTTTCTTCTGATACAGTTTCTCCAGATGTCGAGGAATTCATGAATCAATTAAAGAAACTGGACTTACTCTAAACTTGAAAGGAGGTGATAATATGTATAAGAAACCCATTATGATGGAAGTCGATGGCTGGGGCAAGCACGGCTAACAGAATGATCTAAAGCGATTGAAAACTTTAGATGATCAAACAATACAAGCATCAAACCCTGAACGATTTAGTTTGTGGGATTGGTGCTTGTATTTGTGTATAAAAGCCCAAGTTAAAGGCATCCTTGTGTTATAGGAAATTGCAGCTTAATTAATAACCTTTTACATAGTATTCACCAGAAGGAGTAATAATGTTCAAGTTTTCAAGAAGAATACGTGCATATAAATGCCTATATCTTTTTATATCTTTGATCTATATGCCGTGTACATTTTTGGGAGAAATATATCTGCAAAAGTTTATTGATCAGAAAAACTTGAATTATTTTATGTTCGGATCTTTGATGGCGTTGTTTTTTGTGACATTTATGCTTAAATTTTTAAGGTCATACGTCAAGAACTGTCTGGATAATGATGGTATTCTGGAAGGTCAAAGATTAATCTTTAATCAATCTTTGTGGCATAAAACAAAAGAGAACGAAGGAACATTGCTCTATAACCTGACAGAAGATACATATAAAATGATGCCATGGTATACTTCGGGAAAATCAGAGCTAACATTAGAAGTTTTGAATGTGGCATTTATGATTTTTCTGATAATGTCGATAAATTTCTATTTAACATTGATTGCCTGTTTCTTTTTATTGATTAGTTCTTGGCTTGCAAACAGCTGCAGCATAGCATTTGCAAAAGCAGAAAATAATCGGCAAAAAATGAAGGGCTTTCTGAACCAGTATATCGTAAACACAGAGAGAAACATTAACACAATTCGACAGCTGGACAAAGCAGATTATTTTGAGGAACAATTCGAAAAAGTTGTAGAGCAAAATTATACATCAACGTTAAAAATCGCGATCGTAAGAAAGACAGTTTTTATTACTCAGCTTGTTTTTTCTGGGGAAGTTCTTCCTTTTATGGTTTTGTTTTTAGGGGTCGTTTTATCCTTTTATGGATATGCGTCAGTTGGCGAAACAATTGTTATCATGGACTCCATGGTGAAGATTTCAAATTCCATCCAGTCGATCGGTGATGATATTTCTCAATGCCATCTGTCGACTGATATATACAACAGGGTACAGAAGACAATCCATTCGGACTCGCTTACAGAAAAAGGATTGCAACAAGAAGTTCCAGAATTCAAAAACTTTGACATTACAATATCCAATAGATTCTGCCCTTCCAATGAACAGTCTACGTTGCCACCACGTGAACTTGATATCAAATTTTCACGAGGCGAAGTGGTTTTAATAAAAGGAAAAAGCGGAACAGGAAAATCCACACTTGCAAAAATAATCACCCGAATGATTTCACCCAATCAGATCAACGGACATATTAGGTATAATGGGCAGGACTTTTTACAATTCGATCCGGATGAATATAAAAAACGCGTTCTGATGGTCGAGCAAAACACCGTGTTATTTTATGGAACTGTGTTAGAAAATATAACGATGGAATGGAATGCAGCTCCCGATGAAATAGATGAAGTGGTTGTGGCATGCGGTCTGTCGGAATTTGTTGCGGAACATGGGCTTGCGTATGCAATACCTTATGGTGGCGAAAACTTGAGCAGTGGTGAACGGCAAAGAATCGGGATTGCAAGGCTTCTGCTTCGTAAGCCAGATGTTATCATTCTTGATGAGCCAACCAGTGCACTCGACCACGACCTGAAAGAAGCCGTTTCAAAGGGGATCGTTGATTTTGCGAAGAAGCATAAAATGACCCTTGTGATTATTTGTCATGGGGAAGAGTTTGATCCGTATAGCTCTCAGATCATTCAACTGTAAAAGATAGGTGAACGATGAAAAAATTGCTGAATGTGTATTCTTCGTTGAAAAAAGACAGAAGTTTATTTTCGCTCTCGTTTTTAATTGAATTTGCATGGAATCTGCTCCTGATTGAACTGCTGGATCGGTTGATGGCGTATTCCGCACAGTCTGATCTTTGTCTTTTTTCAAAAACTTCCGTTCTGTTTTGCATTGGTGCAGTCATTTTTGTTCTGCTTGTTTTTTCCGATCAATATTTTTTCCGAAAGCTGAAAGGGGTTGGCGAACTCAAATTACAAGAATATACCTATGGCTGCTTCCTGAAAAATCTTTCTTCTGTACAGTGCCAAAAAGCAGGAGATTTGGTGTCCGCAGTCAATCGGAATACGGAAGTCATTTCGCAATGGATGTCAACGGGTGTTGTGAACACCATTCTTCAAACATTTCTGCTGCTGGCATATCTTTTGATCCTACTTCTTCATAATGCAGTGGTTACGATGATTACCGTATTCATTATTATCGTGATTTTCTTACTCTCAAAGCTATATGCGCAAAAGGAAGCTGCATATACAGCCGAAAAGCAAACCAGATATTCTGAAATAAACTCGAAATTGCTAGACACCTTAAACAATCGAAATTTGATCTACGCATTAAACAATGAGGCTTTCTTCTCCAACAAGTTAAAAACATTCCATGACCAGATCAGCCAGTCTGTACTTGTTCCTTTAAGCCGGTATACCGCTTTGAGAAATGCAATGTTGACATTCATGATCAACACGTTGCCCGTTATTGTTCTTGTCTCAACGATTTTGCTTGCCAAGCTTGGAAAAGCAACTGGGAGCGATGCGATCACGATGATGCTTATCGCTCAAAAATTAAATGGTCCGATCATTTTGCTGACCGATTTGATTGCAGATCAAAAGAAAGCATCCGAAATGTATGCAAAATCAAAATCCCTGTATACAGAAAAAGCTGACGAGCATCGTGGAAATCTCATGCAGGATTTCGAGGAAATGCGTGTTGAGATTCACGAGTTCCAGTATACCGACTGTAGTGATAAAATTCTTGTTGGTCTGCAATTTCAGTTTAAGAGGGGAGATTTGGTGCTGATCAAAGCTGCCAGTGGTAAAGGAAAAACGACCTTAATCGAATTGATGTCCAGGTTGATTCCAGCGGACGGGCTGTGTGGCAGTATAAAGTATAACAATCAATTGATTTCTAATTTTGATTTGAAAGATTACCACTGCAGGGTGCTGTTAGTGGAGAGAACACCTGCGCTGATCGATGGAACCTTGTATGAAAACCTCGTATTGGGAGATATTTTTTATCCAGAATGGATTGAGGAAATAATTCATGTGTGCGTATTACAGGACTTCATTCAAGGAAGAGATCAATCCTACCAGATTCAAGGAGATGGGAGCAATATCAGCGGAGGTGAACGGCAGCGAATCGGTCTTGCCCGAATGTTATTGCGTCGACCGGAGATCATTCTTTTGGATGAAGTCACCAGTGCGCTCGATTCAAAGACAAAAAGCGTTTTGGTAAACCGATTGCTGACATTTGCTCAGAAATATAATATGACAATTATTGCGGTTTCCCATGATGACTCATTTGATGCGCACTGTACGCAATTGATTCATCTTTAAAAATAACTCTGCAAGCAGGGCGAGCTGGTACCAACTCGCGATTTTTGAATCAGATTTTTCAAATCCAAATTCAAAATGCTTGTTGGGCTGTGCCCAATCCCCTATCGTTCCGCATCGTACGATGCAGGCTGCGCGTTTGTTCCAAACACTTTTATAACAAAAAAGATAGCCTAGGGCTCTTCCATGAGGGAAGGGTCCTAGGCTATCTTCGTTTATCGGGACTTCGTTTTTTCGGTGCTGCTCTTTTCCTCTGCAAAGAACAGTTCTACGTTTCTCTTTGCACGAAGAAGCTCCTGCATTTCTTCTTTCGCTTTACGATAGTCCGGGTAGAGTGCTTTCTTTTCCGTCAGCAGCTTGGAATATTCCGTATCCAGTTCTTTCACCTTGGGGAGCTTTTTCAGGTTAGCTTCATCGAATGCCGCTTTCGCTGCCTTGTGCAGTGTGATCTCTGCACGATGACCTTCCAGAAAGTGCTTGCTGTATCCGGTCTTTCGGTAGGCATCATAGACTGGTCGCGTCTTGGCGTAGTTGATGATGTGTGCTTTCAGCACCGCAATTTCTGCCAGTCGATTTTCAGAATCTTTAATGGAATCGCCCAGTTCGTGATAGTGAGCAGTAGCAGCATCCACACGCTCCTGCATCTCCTCAATGCTGCCGATTTTATTTTCCTGCAAAAAAATCAGGGTCTTGGACATCTCTTTCAAATTGTAGCGTTTAGCCCACCGTGCATAGCCTTCGCTTTTGCCCTCGGAGAGTTTTGCCTGAATGTCCACCAACAGGTGGAACGGCTGCTCTTTCGATGGCTGCTTCTGATACGGGCGGTGTTCGGATTCTCCGGCAATGACCGCCTTGATTTCATCTTCACTGTATCCCGCGCCCAGTGTCCGAAAACGGATAAAGCGTTTCTGCCGTGTTCCTTTGACCGAAGTGTACTTTCCCCGTTTGATTTCGTAGCCCTGCTGTTCCAGCTTTTGAAGAAAGCCCTCGAAATTTGCGGGCCTCTCGTTCAGCAGGATGTTGTCGATTACGGCACACAGCTTATCACGATTACTTTCTCTGGGTGGATAAAGGGTGCGCTTCTGCCGCTCTCGGTACGGCTTGATTTCAATAACAGACAGCTGATGTTCCAGACAAATCAAATCGCTCAACCGCTGCACGGCCAGCCCGGATAATAAAAAATCCCGAAATTTTCGGGTGCTGTCCAGCGCAGTGGAGTTGTAGATTCTTCGGTTTTGCTTGGCATTTTGGCCTCCTTCTTCAGATTTTAGGGTATAAAAATAGCGGGCAACCGGTTTGTGGTTGCCCGCAGGAAAGTGTATCGAGATAAGATTATTTGCTATTGCCCTTTATGTACTTCATAACGCAGCACCCCATCACGATGACGGGAAGCACGGTTCGTAAACCGAGGTCGCCGACCCGCACATTTACATCAATCACAAGCCCTGCAAACCATGCCGCTAAAGTGAAAACAGTTGCCCAACCGTAACTCATTGAAATTACCTCGTAAAGCTGTCTCAGTGCTTTGCCGCCAAGTTCTCGGCCATCTCCAGCAGACGGTCAAAGGTCTGCTTTTCTTCCGGCTCCTCGATCAGCTTTGCAAGGAGCGTACGGAACACATCGGTGCTATCGTGCCCCAACGCAACTGCAACTTTGTCGATGCAGTCGTGCAGTTTTTTGACAGCATCATCGGAGGGCTTGGATTTCGTAAGCAGGTCGGACAGGTAGCTGATGAAGGGATAGGTGGAATCATCGTTGATGATCTCGTTGGTTTCCTCGATGATCTTCTGGTTATCTTCGGGGGTCATATCGCCCTTTTCTTCCCATATATCACGGGAAGAAGTGCGGCCTTTCAGAAAAGTGGCAAAGAGCAGGCGGTCGATGGGTGATCTTTTTTTGGTATCCATTGGCTATCCTCCGCTTTCAATTTTTCTGTGCATTAAAACTGGTTTTAGTATAGCATGAATGGAAGGATTCTATCAAGCCCACTTTCTTGCGGTTTGCGAAAATTTTTCGGAACAAAAGAGCCTATGTACGCCGCCCGCAGGCGGCAAAAATCAGTCCCGGGGAAATTCCAGCTCGGCAACTCCGCATCGGTCATAAGTTTCAGCTTCTCGACCACACCCTCGGACAGCTCCCGGAGAGCAAACTCATCGGGCATCAGGTAGCACTGCATGAGCCGAAGTTCCTGCATCAGCCCCAGCTGCGAGCCGGTGTTGTAGAGCATCATCAGCATCAGTTCCTCAGCATTAAAGTTCATGGGCATCCCTCGCTTTCTTACATCCAAAAGGGTTGCATTCACTCCTTTTTTCATTTCCGTGTTCTTTACCAGTTCGGTAATCATCGTATTGATCTCGGTCATAAATTCACCCGGCTCCATTTCGCCATGTTCGATTTGCAGCAGTTTCGCTTCCCAGTCAGCCGTCATATCCGCAGACTGAATCTCTTCGGGCATTACGGTAATGAGGGCCTTTCCCTTATCCGTGGGCAGCAGCACCTTGGTTTTCTTGTTGCCCTTGCGCTCCAGAAAACCCTTCTGCACCAATTTTTCAATAGTTGCGGCACGAGTTGCCGGTGTGCCGATGCCCTGACGTTCCACGCCCTCCGGCATACTGTCTGCACTGGCGGTTTCCATAGCGTGCAGCAGGGTGTCCTCTGATACATTTTGTCAAGGTGGTTTTAAGAAATTTTCCCGCAATCGTTCATAATAAGCCGCTTGATTTTATCGCTCATAGTTTCCTTGCTGGTGGTGCTGAAGTGGATTTTCACCCGATAGGTCGTGTTTCCGATTTTCTTCACAATATCGGGCTGTTCTGCTTCCTTTACGGTCAGAGGGGAAGCGTTTGCGGGGGTGCTGGCTTTATTGCTCATAGGCTCTCCTTTCCATGAAAAAAGCCCTCATGCTACGGCGCACAAGGGCTTATAGTCATTCTTCTATAACTCTGAAAGTGCGAAAGTGCAAAGTGCAAAGGGTCTGCGTTTTGCACTTTCAGCTTGCGGGTTCGGGTGGCTGCTTCTTCTTGATGAAGTTGTACCATTGACCGCCGACACGCCTTGCGCCTAAAATGCCGCCCATGTTGCGCTTGGCGTTCTGTACCGTCCTTTCGGATATTCCGGCTTCGGCTGCGGCTTTTACAATGTCCTCACTGGCAAGCTCTTTCCCGTCTGCAAGCAGGTCAAGTATCAGCCTTTCAGCCTGTTCGGTTTTGGTGGCGTTGTTGCCGCCCGCGCCGGACAGCAGCTCGTCAGCGGTGATGTCGTATTCGCCTATCCACGAAAAGCCCGTTTCCGGGTCAAGGCAAAAGGCAACGGGCTTGCCTTCCGGCGCAAGGGAAGATTTGTCATGGACGATAACGCGCACATTCGGCTCTCGCTTCACGCGCCCGATCAGCAGGACGCTCCTTGCTGCGGCGCGGAAGTCGATAGAACCTAAGCCCCGGTATGCGCTCTGCCCTCCGGCAGCTTTGTTCAGGTGTCCGATAAGGATAACGGCGCACCCGGTACGCTCGGCAACATCGGCAAGGCGGCGGAACATGGGGCGCACTTCGTTTGCCCGGTTCATGTCGGTTTTTTCGCCCATGTACGCCTGTATGGGGTCAAGGATAATCAGCCGCGCCCCGTTCTGTGTGATTGCCTTTTCTATGCGCTCATCGGACAGGGTAAGCTCCCGTTTGGCTTCATCAATCACAAGCACCCGGTCAAGGTCGGCTTCTGCTTCCATCAAGCGGGGCTTGACGGTATCGCCCAGCCCGTCCTCGGCAGTCTGGTAAATTACTTGGAATGGCGGCAAGGGCTTCATTCCCGGCAGCGTTCCCCCAGTGGTGCAGGCGGCGGCAAGGCGTAGGGCAAAAGTGGTCTTGCCCTCGCCGGGATTGCCCTGCACAATGGTTACTTTCCCAAAGGGAATATACGGCTCCCATAGCCATTCAACGGTCTGTGTGTCAACCTCGCTCATGCGGATAATCTCAACGGTTTCTTCCTGCGGCGGCTCTTTCAAGCCGTAGATTGCTTCCCGCAAATACTTCCCGTCTGTGATTTCTGCCCGGTGCTGCAATACCTCGTTCCAGTCCTTGTAAAGCGGGAGAAGGCGGTGGACGGTGTAGCCCTCCGGCACAAGCTCCGCAAGGCGGCTGCAAGCATCGTTTCCGGCGTTGTCGCTGTCAAGGCAGAGGTACACGGTCTTGATGTTCGGACGGTCAGAAAGGAAACGCAAAAGGGCTTTTTCGCCCACGCCGCCCAACGCCAGATAGCTTTGCTTTTGCCAATCCTTTTTGAACAGGCAGAGGAAAGATAAGAGGTCTATCGGGGCTTCAAAGACAAACAATCTTTCGCCCTCGCCCCGGTAGCAGAAGTTAAAGGATTTGTCGCTGCCTTTCACATCAAGCCGGAAGCTCCCGGCTGTGCCGCGCTGGTGGGCGTAGCGTGGTATGCCGCTTTCATCTCTGCCGACAAATACGGCGTTATGGTGGGCGGCTTCCTCGTAAATATCGCCGCTGGCAAAGAAAAAGCCCGTCACATCTTCATCAATGCGGCGGGCGGCTGTGAGGTAGTTCCTCGCTGTTCGGTTGTCGGGGCTGCGGGGCGGCAGTCGGAAGTCAGAAAAGGACGCGGGGCTTGGTCTGTCCGGCGGCGGTGCAGCTCCCTTTTCTCCTGTGAGAAGTTCAACGGCTTCGGTGAAGCTCTTGCCGAAAAACTCCATGACAAAATCAATGGGTGCGCCGCCCTTACTCTGGCTGTGCCTGTACCATTTGTTTCCCCGGACGGTCAGGCTGTCGTGCCGCTTCCAGCGGTATTCATTTCCGGCGCGGGTAAGCTGCTCTCCCTGTGATTGCAGGAAAGAAACAAGGTCGGCTTGGTTGGCGCGGTCTATCTGTTCTTGGGTGTAGTACATGACTGATACCTCGCTTTCTATGGTTGAATTGTTCATAGCTTTGATGTAAAATGAAACCGAAAAATCGGAAGTTAGTGAGGTGCTGGATTGTGAATGAAAGAGAAAAAAATATTCACTTATGGTTTGAAATGTGGCTTACAAAACAGGATTTAGGTATTGATAATATTTTTGCAGAAGATGTAATTTATACTGAAAGTTGGGGTCCAAAATATAATAACCGTCAAATCGTAAAACACTGGTTTCAGGAATGGAATACTCGTGGCAAAGTCGTTGCTTGGGAAATCAAACAATTTTTCCACAAAGGAAATCAGACGATTGTGGAGTGGTATTTCAAAAATGAAATGAACAATGGGAGCATAGAGGAATTTGATGGAATTTCCCTGGTTGAATGGACAAAGGATAATAAAATAAAATCATTGAAAGAGTTTGGCTGCAATTTGAATAATTATAATCCTTATGAGCATAGTGACCTGCCCGAATTTAGGGACGAAAGAGCAAGTTGGTTTTAATATTAGGAATCAATAGCGTCCATTTTATCGGAAAACATTTAGGACGGACAAGTAAAACAGCTTGCCCGTCCTTTCCTTTATCGCTCCTGTTCGTGCCGCTTGGTGCGGCTCTGCGTCTGCTCCGGTTGGTCGGCGTGGAGCGCAATATCCACGCATTTGCGGATTTTTTGAAGCTCGGCAACCTCGGCGCGGGTATCTTTCAGCGTGTCATATTCCACTTCTCGCTGTGCTTTGAGGGCGGTATATTCTTTCTCCCACGCGGAGATCGGCAGGGTTTTCACGCCCTCCGGCAAATGGGCATGGAGATAGCGGTTTGCTGCGTCCCATAGGGTAAGCTCGGCGCGGCGGGCTTCCGCAAACTTCTCCTGTTTTCCTTTCCAGCGGATTTGCCGGTACTCGTCCTGTATGGGCTTGTAGGTCTGATAATTTCTGCCGTACTCCATGAGTTTTTGCAGTTCTTTCATGCGCTGCTCGGCGGTTTTCATTCCCTCCCGGATCGAATAGGCTTTATCGCTGACAGAGGAAAGAGAAGCGTCCAGCTCGTCAAGATTAGAGATACCATGCTCGGAGAGATAGTTGACCGCCGCCGCTATGGTTTTCAGTTCATCGGCTGTGTGCTGTTGTTGCCAACGCTGCGAATACTTCCGGCTCTTTTCTCTCTGAACGCTCAAATACTTCATCAGCAGATTTGCAAGGTTGGGAGATTGCGGCGGCTGTTCCGGGGCGGTTTCCCGCGCTTTGAACAGGTCGGCAATCCATTCCTTGAGCTTCCCAATCTGCGCCCGGATTTCCCGGATAAGGCGGTTTGTCTTTTGGATACTGCGGTTCAGTTCGCCTTTCTCGGTGGCGATGCCTTTCTTCTCCATCTGGCAAGCCGCCACGCCCATGTGGACGGTGGGTATCTCGTCAATTCCTCTCTCGGCGTTGCTGCGGTGGTCGATACGCTCCGGGCTTCCGTTCCTCTCCAAAAAGTCGTTGGTATAGTCAGCCCATGCCCTGCGCCACAAGAGGGTGTTGTCCTTGTCGTTCCAGCCTGTAAGGTCAATTTTGTGCGTCTTGTATCTGCCGCTTGGCAAGCGGATACGCTCGCCGTTCTCGTCAAGGTCATATTCCTTTTTGGACTTCGCCGCCCATGCGCCGCGCTCGTCAAGGGGGCGCATGGTCAGCATGATATGACAATGGGGGTTGCCGCTGTCGGTGTCATGGATAGCAAAATCCACACACATTCCTCTGGAAACAAATTGAGAGGAACAGTATTCCCGGACAAGCCGGATCTGTTCCTCTCTGGATAATTCTATGGGGAGTGCCGCGTCAATCTCTCTGGCAAGCTGGGCGTTCCCGGCTTTCTCGTAAAGCTCCACGCTGTTCCACAAGGTTGAACGGTCAGCGAATGAGGGCGGTGCGTGGGGCGGCAATATGATTTCTGTATGGACAACGCCGCCTTTGCGAGTGTAGTCATGGGTCATTCCGTCCCATTCGTTTGTCAGCTTTTCGCCGCTTCGGTAGGCGGCTGCGGCAACGGCTGATTTGCCTTTTCCTCGGCTCACAATGCCGATGTTCCAATGGTAAATGGCTATGGGTATCACCTCCCGGATAGGATAATAAAACCCGCAAAAATGGTACAGACGCCAACGGCGGGTGTACTGTTTTTGTGGGTGTGCAGGGATAGCCGCGAAGCGGCGCAAGGGGTGCAGCCCCTTGTTGCGGCAAAGCCGCCAATCGGAGCGCGGGGAAATCTCCCTGTGCGGAGATAAGCCCTCGGCAGAGCGCACACGCCCGCAAGGGTGTATAAGTGCGCCCTTTGTTCCAAAGGGATTTATTCGGCGTTCCCGCTTTCGGCTCGTTTTTTCAGATATTCCCGCGCTGGTTCACTCGTCAATGCAAGCCGGAGAAGTGCTGCGGCTTCCTCGTCGGTCATGTTCTTTGCTTCCGGCACAATGCTTTCAAAGACCGCGCCCCGGACGATAAGGCGGTGGCTGCGTGTCCGGCGTTCCTCTTTGGATAACTTCTGACGCAACATCTTTTCCCGGTTCTCAAACTGCCGGATTTTCTTCTTTCCGTCCTCAATCTCGGCAGTCAATTCCTCGCGGGTTTTCTCTCTCGGTTTCGTCATAGCTGGCCGCTCCTTTCTGCCTGTCGGCATAGAAAAAGGACAGTCGATTTTCTCGGCTGCCCTTTCGATATGAGATAGATTATTCAGTTTGCGGCGGGGTCTTGTTCTGATACTTCTTCATCAGAAGTCTGGCTGTCAGGAAGCGGGTCATATCCGTCTGGGTTTCCGTCAAGCTTCATACCTGTTTCGTCACTAAAAGAAGTTAAGTCCAAATTCCCGTTTTCTGTCAGCTTCTGGATAACTTCTGCCAACTGATTTTTTATTGTTTCGCTATCATCTTTCATGCCGCCATTTTCCAGATATACCTTGCAATCGCCAATCTCAAAGGTCGCATAGTAAATAGCATTTTGCTCGCCTCGGCTGTTCGGGTCTGTTACAAAATATCCTGCGACTATGGTTATACCGTTGATTTCAGAGACTTTCTCCGTTCCAACAATTACAGTATCAAGCAACTGCACATCTGATGTTGAAATGATTACTTTCACATTTCCGACTTGTCCCTCAAATCCAATCAGTTCTTGTGAACCGCCTGCGTCTATATCGCTATTTAGAAAAATTGCATTGGCTGTAACAGGTAAATCCGAAAATAAAGCTAAGGTTTCATCTTCTGTAAGTGGCTTTGTAGTTACATCTACATCTAAAGCCAAAGAACCGCCAACATTATCAGACTTCACAAAAACAATTTTTTCCCCGTTATTCAATGTGGCTATATCGGTATGACTGCCAAATAATCCACTTTGAAACAATCCCACACCTAAGACGGTTACAGCTACAAAACAGGCTGCAATAGCTCCCCATTTAGCCCAAACTGGCTTTTTTGCTTTCTTCTTGTAGCTGATAGCTTCATCAACATACTTGCTGTCAAGCTCGCTCATGGCTTCGGAAAACTTCTTTGAGTTCATACGAATACCTCTCTTTCTGCTAAATAGCTTTTCATTTTTTGTCGGATACGGGTCAGCCGGACGGAGATATTTTTCTCCGAAAGCCCTACAAACTCGGCTATGTCTTTACAGCTATCGGAAAACCAATAGCGGCGCATGAAGATAACGCGGTTCTCGACGGTCAGCGTGTCCAGAAAACTTTCAATGATACGGGCTAACTCTCTGGCTTCAATCTCGGCTTCCACTGTGTTCGGGTCTGCTATACAGGCTTCGATTTCCTCCATAGCAATCGTGTAAGTGCTGTTTCGCTTGGCTGCTTCCTTTCTGTAATAGATTTTCAGTGAAATGTTCCGAACGATTTTACAGATATAGGTCAGAAGCGGGTGGGGGTTCGCCGGGGGGATTGCGTTCCATGCTCCTAAGTAAGCGTCGTTGACACATTCCTCCGCGTCCTGCCTGCTGTTAACAATGTTATACGATAACTTGTGGCAGACTTTACCGTATTTTATATCCAGCTCCCGTATGCCTTGCTCTGAACGCTCAAAAAACATTTCAATGATTTTCTCATCTTCTATCATCACACCGCCTCCTTTCCGGCTTCACCTATATACTACGGTTTCAGCGGCGAATACTACATCTAATCCGAAACTTTTTCAAAAAAATTATAGCACATCTTTTTGAATAGGGTGTGTCAAGTTGCCGGAATGTTTCTTTGCCGCTTTGCTGGCGGCGTTCCTCCGTTCCTCACTGTATGGGGCGGTCAGACGGAAAGAGAAACGCCCCTTTGCAATATCAAACTCCATGCAGCCCGTTTCGGGGTCTGCGTCGGTCTGGCAGCACTGGTCGGGGTACTGTCCGGCGTAGGCGGCAAGCCGCTTCTTTAAGTCGGTGTTGTGGGTGCGGATATGGATAAGGGGGTCTTTCTCGTCAAACCAAATATCGGTGGTCTTTTCCTGCTTCGTAAGCCCTGTTCTCATAAACTCTCCTTTCTGCGCCCCTGTTACGCAATAGGGGCATTTTTCGGGTGTTTTTCCCGGCTCTTGACTTGGGGAAAATGAGGATTTTCAAATAGAAACCGCCCCGGTGAACCATTCCTCGTCCGGGAGGTTCCTATCGCAAGATTTCTGTTTTTTCCGGCTCTTGACCGTCAAACATAAATTAGCTCATGCTATGTGTTCTCCTTTCTGTTCGGCGGCAAGGGGCAGTTGCTCGGCTTGCTCCTGCTCCTGCTGCTCTTTCCATTGCCTGCGTTTCTTTTCCATATAGCGTCGATTGTACTCTGCTTTTTTCGCTCGGCGGCGTTCCTGTTCCGCTAACGCGGCCTTTTCTTCCTCGGTCAGTTCCACTTCCTTGTGAGGGATGTCCACCTTACCAACAAAATTAAAGAAAATTTCAATTTCCTGTATTCTGCTTGCTCCTTTGCCCTGGGCTTGGTGGACGAGGATTTTTTCTACAAACTCATTTATCATGGCAGGGGTCAACTCGGAAAAGTCTGTATATTTTCTGACAAGGGAAAGAAACTTTTCGGCGTTGATGGTTTCCCTGCTTATGCGTTCAAGTTCCTGTTGGTCTTGGGAAACGATTTCTGTCAAATCGCTTAGCTCGGCCTCGAAATCTCTGAGCATTTGTTCAAAAAGGGTATCGGAAAGTCGGCCACTTACATTGTCCTCATAGAGCTTTCGGATTAGGCGGGTCAGTTCATCGGTACGCTTCTCGTTGCGCTGCTTCCGCTGGCGAATGGATCTTGCAGCTTTTTCCTGCCTGTCCTCGGAAGCGGAGCAGACCTGTGCCATAAACTCAGCTTCATTGTTCAACGCATAGGCGGGTGGTCATTTCTTCTCGTTCCAGCAAAATATCTTCCGGCGATCTGCTGTGTTCCAGTGCGTAATTTTCCAGCCAGCTGTATGCGTCCAGAGAGTAGTAGGCGCGGTGGTAGACTTTCCGACGCTCATAGTTCTCCATCTCCCGCTTGGCCTGATACATCGCTGCCCACACCTCGTCCGTAACATCCACAAACTCGTCATGCCGGTAGTAGGGATACATCCACCGCAGATTGATTGTTTTCATAGGCTTACCTCCTGAAAATCGGAGAGGCGGACAGCTCGTCCGCTGTCCGCCCCTCGCTGAGATAAGGGAAATGATCCCTTTCACTTGGTAGCCAGAAAACAGGTCATTCGTTAAGCCTGTTCTCAAAGAAATTTATAAATTTTTTTCTGACCGCCTCCACACTTTGATAAACAGCCACTTTGGAGCAGCCGCACAGCACACCGATCTCTGCAAGGCTCAGCCCGTCAAGCGCATAGAGCAGGAACCGGCGGCGCTGGGCCTCGGTACAGGTGTCCAGAACAGCCATCAGCTCATGCAGCGTTTCCATGCGGCAAAGGTATTCCTCCGGCGTTTCGCTGCAGACCCCTACACCCTCGGTGGTAATGATGTACTCGTCAAACTCCCGGCCATCCCAATGCCGCCGCTGTTCATGGAACAGGTTCTCCGTTTTATGATCGGCCCGGTCAAGAAATTCATAGACTTCCAGCGTGACCTCCACGGCAACAGCTTGTCCGTTATAATTGATGGTAACTTCCATCTACCTTTCCTCCATTCAGATTTTTTGGGTAAATCTGAATAAGGCGGCGGGGAGCGGCACCGAGGATAAAGTTCGGGCCATGTTGACCCGATGTTCCGGCTCCATAGGGACAAAAAAACGCCCGAACGGCATAATGCCATACGAGCGTCATGGAATATTTTTTGTTGTTTACTTACATGGTATAGTACATACTTCTGACCGCATTGCTCCGCTGCTGGGAACAGGCTTTTTTTAGCTGGTGCAGTTCATGTGTACTGTGAAAAAAGGCAAAAATAGACACGGCGGCAATCCTCCTATGTGCCGCCGTGGATTTACACGGTGTTAGGTCGTCGTTGGTTTAGGATAGACGAAAAGAAACGGCGGCTCTGAAAATCAAAGCCGCCGTTTCAAATGGGCGTGTCAAATTGTCTGCTCTACGACGGCTTTTTTCTTTTGCCGTCGTCCGGCAGAGTATTAGAAATATTGTGTTTGTTTTATTTTCTTGTCCATCCCTTTCAAAATGAGCGATGATAAAGTATCACTCACCTGAATAATGGCTCAATCACAAGGTCTTTGCCGAAAGCCAGCGTATAGCATATTTCCAGCTACTTCTTTAGCTCACAATATAACTGTATGAGTGCCTGAGCCTTTGCCAGAAACTTCTCTGTCAAATACAGCTCTCAAATGTATGCGTGTGCGCCTTGCCGAAATACCCACATGTGCTCCGCATGACAAAATTGGGAAGCCAGAATCAGAATAGGCGTTGCCTTGGATTTTCGGATGGTAACTGAAAGCTGGTGAGAGTCCTGCTTTCCGATATGTACTATGATGCTACATACTTAAATTGATTTACGCGCTGTTACTATTTTTGCAACACTAAATATACCTGACCTGCAAAGTAGATTATCAATTGATTTTCATCAACATCAACACAAAACTCCGCACTGATGTCATCCTGTGTTACACAGATAGTATCTGTGTAACTGAAATGATAAGAAGCATTACCATGATATAAACCTGCTTCAGGAATGTCATTGTACAGTATTAGAGTGTCACTGTCTTGAACTGTAATTACATTTTCTGAATTGCTGTTTTTCCATGTGCCGATAATATTTTTTTCGTTTTGAGAAAGTTTAATTTTCTTGGCGCATACTACAACCAGAACAATCAAAATAACAGCCAAAAATAATATCATAAATACTTTCAACTTGCCATGAGTAATATGTTTTTTGTTCATTTCATTTCATTTCTTTCCTTTCATTTTACGAGATGTGCCTAATTCCCGATTGTCTTGAACTACATGCTCCCAGTTTTCAATTCTTTCACAATTTCAACCTTTTCAATACTTCGCAAAGAAAACAGCATTGCCGTTACTACTACAAGTGCAACCATAATAACAGCGATTCCGTATGCTCCCCAATTGATATAAAACACAAATGGGGTCATTCCTTTCGAAATCATGGAATACATGACATAATGAATGATTAAGCTGATCGGTATTGCAAATATCAGCGACTTCATGCCATATAATACAGATTCCAAAAGTAACATTTTCTTTAAATCACCAGATGTCATGCCAACAGATCGCAATACTGCAAACTCACTTCTACGGACATCTATGGTATTTGAAATCGTATTGCATACATTTAGTCCAATAATCATTGTCATTAAGACCGTGAAGATGCAAACCATCATTTTGAGAAGCATATATGTCTGGCGGGAATTTTCCGTTGTACTTGCCACATCAACCACTTGAAAAAATCCCGTATCCGCTAAACACTCCGCAACTTCTTCGTGCTGTGCTGTGTTAATGGTAAGTTCAATAGCGGTATCATCATTCAGCAGCCACTGAAAAAAAGACATTGGAACAATCAAGACAGCTCTATCTTGAACAAATTGTGATTGAATACTCGCATTATTTCCATTCACAATATCTTGAACAATGACCGTTTTATTTGTATCGTCGCCGTATTCCAGTTCGATTTTACACCCATTTTCAAGCACAAACGGAGAACCAACTACAACACGATTTGGAGACGTACCATAATTCCCAGTTGCATGATTGAATAGTATTCCGTGATTTGGCTTGCCATCATATCCTGTATAATTCAAATCATTTTCTTTACAAATAGCGCGAAAATGTTCTTCATCAATACCCACAACATATAATTCTGCAAAGTTGCCATTTATAAAGTATCCCGCCATATCTGAATTGATATTTTCTTCCTCAAATGCAGCTGTCATGTATCGGGAAATACGATAGGATATGTCTGCTGAAATACCCTCATCAGAAATTGCTTTCGCAGCAGTTGCTAAATCTTTATACGGAACAGCAGCTTGAACATCTGTATAACTTGAACCATCTTCTTTCATATCCATAGATGTTTGAAAAAGCATAAAATCCGAAAAACTATACAAGGATAACCCAAGAACCACAGCTAAAAAAATAGAAAGCGTTATCGCACGAAAGCGTTTCGGATTCCGATGGATATTTTTTGAAGCCAACGATCCGTAGATTCCAAAAAATATTGACATTAGTTTTCCATGTGTTATCCATTTTTGCTTTACTTGATAAATGTTGGTTTGCTTCAATGTATCGATTACTGTAACTTTTGAAGCGATTTTTCCCGGAGTTTTACAAGCAAAAAACAAAGAACCAATACCTGAAATTGCTCCCAGGAGAAAAGGGAGCCAATAAATATATGTTTTTAGCTCAATCATTCCAAAAGTAAAAGTGTCTTTAAAGGAAATCCGTATCATTGCCAGAACAACAACCGTTAAACCCAAACCAAATAACAGGCCCAATGGAATACCAATTATGCCAAGTAGAAAGGCTTCTATGGTAACGCTGGCTTTCTTCTGTTTACTTGTTGCACCGATACTCGCAAGCATACCAAGCTGCTTAATACGTTCCTGCAGAGAAATCGAAAGGACATTGCTAATCATGGCAGAGCAAGCAGCCATTAGCAATAGAATAACTACAGCAACAGCCGCAATCATCTTTACAGCTCCCTTACCCGCAGTCACACCATGATAAATGAGCAAATCAGAATGGAATGCTGACACAATACCACCAACTGCTTTTGCATTTTCTTCCGCTTCGGCGTATATAGACTTAGAAATATCCTTGCACTTTACAAATGCCGATAAATTAGTTTCATTATTGCTAATTCCGATATAAGCGTTAAAGTCACTGGCTACTTTAGACCCATTCATTTCAGATACAATACCAACAATGGTATATGTCCGCTCCGCAGTATCTGGATGAAAACTTTCCCTATCACCCAGATAATTTACTAATCCATATAACTCTGTGTCGATTTCGTCCCACACTCGCGTACCAAGTAAAAGTTGTATCGTATCCCCAACAGAGAATGTAAGCCCATTATCGTCAATAAAATCTTGCGTTAAGACAATTTCATTTTCATTGAACGGGTAACGGCCTTCCAGTAAATATTGTTCCAGATAAAAATTTTCGACAAATGCATCGTTGATTTCTGCAATGGCAAGCAAATTTTTATTAGATGGTTCTCCGTAAAAACTACTTCCAGCGAAACGTAGCAACGACACATTCTCTATATTCTTTCCTTGCATAAGAGTTTCCGCTTGCTGCTGCGAGGTGAGTTCAATACGATACGCATAATCTCCACCGTATACGGCTTCTTTCTCTTGCAAAAAGCGAAGCATGGACCAGCCGCCACACAAGACAGCAGTCATCATACCTACCGAAAGAATGATCGTGAAAATCGTAAGAAATGCACGCTTTTTGTTTTGTTGCAGTGTCCTTAATGTAAGGGTAAATATTGTTTCCATCAGCGAATCACCTCATCCCTGACAAGCTGACCATCCTGTATTTCCAAAATCCGATCTGCTTGTAAAGCGATTTCCCGGTCATGGGTAATCAGGACAATCGTTTGATGATAGGATTTATTAGAAGCTTTCAAAAGTTGCATGATTTCTTGTGTGTTTTGTGTATCCAGGTTTCCCGTAGGTTCATCAGCTAAGAGAATTGCAGGAGCGTTAATAAGCGCACGACCAATGGACACACGTTGTTGCTGCCCACCTGAAAGCTGACTTGGCAAATGCTTTCTACGCTTTGTTAAGCCAAGTACCTCTAACAATTCTGCTAAACGCTTCTTATTTATTTTTCGCCCATCCAGCCTAATAGGCAGGGTAATATTTTCCTCTACATTCAAGACCGGAATCAAGTTATAGAACTGGTAAATCAGTCCTACTTGGCGTCTGCGAAACACGGCAAGTTGATCTTCCGTTTGTTCATACACACTTTGACCATCTACAATTACTTCGCCTGATGTGGGACGATCAATACCGCCGAGAATATGGAGCAAAGTGGATTTACCAGAGCCAGATGCGCCAATTATTGCAACAAATTCTCCTTTTTGCACTGAAAATGAAATATCGGTCAAGGCATTCACTGTGGTTTCACCTGTGTGGTATGTTTTGCAAACATTTTCAACTCTTAATATTTCCATTGTTGTTTCCTCCTGCTGAAAGTAATTCCGTACAATGATGAAATCATAGCAAATTTAAATAACTCTATTATTACGCTTTCATTACAAAAATGTCACTTTGCAAAAAAGGGATTGCATTATGCAACCCCTCTGTCAAAGAAAATTGTAAATTTTGCCCCACATGGCATTATGTTTTCAGCGATAATCCTTCCGTTCTGCTGCGTGATAATTGCTTTTGCTAAGGCCAAGCCAATCCCTGCCCCGTTTTTGCCGGAGTTCTTACCTCGATAGAAACGCTCAAATAAGTGTGGAATATCTTCCTCCGCTATGCCTGTTCCGCTATCGATAACACACAATTTCACATACATGGCATTTTCTTCAGCGCTGATTTTTACTTGTCCTCCATCGGGAGTAGATTCAATACAATTTTTTACAACATTAGACAAAGCTTCTGCAAGCCACTTGATATCCCCGTATAGTTGAATTTCCTCTATATCTGAAATATCCATTTTAATATTTTTAATATCCAGCATGATATCAAATGGCGCTGTTGCCTGCTGGACTAATTTTTCCACAGGAAAGGACTTATTTTCGAATTTGATTGTCCCTGCATCAAGACGCGACAGCTTTAATAAAACGTCAATCAGCCATTCCATACGTGACAACAGTAATAACTGTTCATGCAATAGTGAAGATTGCTGTTCGAAATCAATACCTTCTTGTGAAAGCGCAGCATTCAATATTTCAAGAGAAGTCAGCGGTGTCTTTAATTGGTGGGAAATATCCGCCAAAGAATCCGCTAAATATTTTTTATCTTTTTGCAGCTGTCCCGATTGCACTAAAAGCCGTAATGTCATTTTTGAAATCTCATTTTCCAGAACAGCTAACTCTCCCTCACCATAATCGTCAAAACGAATACTTTCTTCACCATGTAATAGTCTATCAATATCCTGACTTAAAGAAGAAATCTTCATATAGCGGCGATATGTGAATATAAGGGAAATAGCGGTGATGGCGCAGCCAGTTAAAAATGTAACCCAATAGAACTTCATGCAAAAGAAATAGCTTAAAACACTCCCAATCACCGTCACACCAATACAGAGCATTATTTGCAATCGAACTTCCTTGTTTCGTAAAAAATCCATGTTATTCACCAGCCTTATACCCAAGCCCGCGAACAGTCAAAAGAATTTCCGGCTCTTGTGGATTTGTTTCAATTTTATCTCGCAATCTTTTCATATAGACAGTCAATGTGTTGTCACTAATAAAATCACCTGTAACATCCCAAATCATTTCAAGTAGTTTTTTCCTTGAAAATACAACACCCGGATTCTGCAAAAACACCAACAGCAAACGGTATTCTAATGCCGAAAGGAATAGCTCTGTATTTCCTTTTCGGACAACCGCCTTTTGAACATCAACTGTAATATCTTTACAAGACAGAAATTCACTTTTTCCATTTTTTCTGCGCAACACAGTGTTGATTCTTGCCAATAATTCTCTTGGGCGGAACGGCTTGCAAATATAATCATCTGCACCCAATTCCAGACCGCTAACAACACTAAATTCATCATCATCTGCGGTCAGAAAGATAATGGGAATGTCTTTTTGGCTCTTAATTGCTGAGCAAGTGCTAAAACCATTTCCATCATTCAACGAAATATCTAAAAGGATAATGTCGTATTGTTCCTGAGCTATTTTCTGTAAAGCAGTTTGTTGTCCATTTGCACTGTCAACCAGATAGCCTTCATTTTTCATAAATAAAGTAAGGGAGGACACTATATTGGGGTCATCTTCAACCAGCAGTATTTTTTTCATGCTTATCTCCCTTTCTTCTTTTTGTCCGACCATCAATCGGCTTTTCCGCAGTTTTCGGAATCAGCCAAATCGTCGCCATTTTTACAGCACCGGGGATGCGACCCGCAGTGCAGTAATAGTTTATCCATCGTGGGGTCACGCCCCATTTTTCGGCGGCCTCTTTTAGTGTCATATAATCCATTCTGCACCTCCACAGAGTACATTATAGTTCTCTTTCTCGAACAATGCAACAAATAGAATATGAATTATAAACTTCAACTAACCTTCATATAGCAACATTCCGCGGGCAAAGTATGAATTATACAATGTAACCGGGTGATGTTATATGGCGAAAGTTGAAGATTGTCCCGGTTTTGAAACCTTCGGTGCGGATGTCAAAGCCGCACGAGAGGCAAAGCGTCTGGCACGAAAAACATTGGCAGAAATGGTTGGGATTGAATGGCGGTATCTTGCCAACATTGAGAATCAAGGTGCGATTCCGAGCCTGCCTGTGATGATCCAGTTGATTAAGGTCTGCGGACTTCCCGTAGAGCGATATTTTAACCCGGAGATCATGCGGGAAGAAAGCGCACAGCGGCAGCGGGTCAGCCATAAGCTGAAGCTTTGCCCTGAAGAATACCTGCCGATTATCGAAGGTGCCATAGACGGGGCGCTCAAAATGGAACAGACTGCGAAGCAGAAGGAGGACGCATAATCGCGGCCTCCTTCTGGCGTTTCTATATCAAGTTTCCCGGCACTTTTCCAAAAGTTCCCGGCACCTCTGCTGGATTTCTCCGGTTTCTGTCACAGTCAGATCGCGGTCATTTCCGGTAATCTTATCTTCCAGAAAGTTGGCGTATGTATCCAGCAAGGCGTTTCGCAAATCCTCCGGAGTTTTCTGTATTTCGGCGCTGTACCAGTCATTCCGGTGAGGTTCCCATGCCATCAATGTATAACCGTGGCTGGTCTGCACCACCTCATACAGAGAATCATCATCCAGATATGCCTGAAACACTTCCAGAACCTTTTCAAAGGTCAGCATTTCCCACACCTCCCATTCAGCTGCAAATCAGTTCCATGAGTAAAATTTCCTCAATCTGTGCCGTTAATGTGTTCATCAGTCCCACCCAACGCATAGGGTCACAGGCTTTTAGTTCCTCAGTGACACCCGCAGCCTCCATCATGTGAGGCAACATGGTGTCCATGCGCTCCTGCGCTGTCCGGTCAATCTCTAACAGGTGTGGATACAACTTCTCGCTCATCAGCAGTTGGTTGTAGAGAATGGGGCGATGTTCCTTCAGGTAGGATTTTCGCATCCTGCCGTACTTGCCGATAGAAGTTTCCGGCAGCACAGAAAGTTTTAGGTTGGGTATATCATAATCTCCGCAACGAATGTAAGTCAACTTACTCATATTCATTCTCCTTTGCTCCATGATGATTAGACTGCTGCGCTGGTTGCTTTGCGCGGTTCTTCTTTCGGCAGCTGCCCGACAGTAGAAAAAATACCTTTTTTCATATCCTCAGCCCGGATCAAGGCTTTCTTAGCGTCCATTTCCGCTTTTTTCTTCGCCTTGATTTTGTCCTCATACCGTTTTTGTGCGCCGCTGGCTTTCCGCTTCAAATAATTCTGATGAAGCCTGTCCTTGCGTTCTTCTTTTTTCTGCAGTTCTTCCTGTTCCTCCGGGGTTAAAGGAACCGGCTGTAAGGATGGTGGGATATAGTGCCCTAAAAAATTGAAGTAGATTTCAATTTCCTGCGTGGTGTCCTGGCTGCCTTTTCGGGCGCGTTCGTGGACAAGGATTTTCTCTACAAACTCGTTGAGCATGGTGTTTGTCAGAGTGTCAAAATTCTCATACTTATCAATTAGGGCTATAAATTTCTCTGCGGATTTCTGGCTCTGCTCATAGCCGGTAACAGCCTTTTCCAGCTCTGCGATTTCAATCTCAAGTGCATCCTGCTCTTTGGCATACTGTGCATCAAGCGCCCTATATCGTGCATCCGGCAGCTTGCCGAGGGCGTTGTCCTCATAGATTTTGCAAATCAGTTTTTCCAGTTCTCCGGCTCTCTTTTGGGCAGCAGCCAGACGTCTGCGCTTTTTCGATATATCGGCACTCTGTTGAGCAACCTGCGTTTCCTGAACGGTGTGAATAAATTCCGTCCGGTCATTTCTGGAATATTCAGCGATAGCCCGGAGCGTGTCAGAAACCAATGTCAGAACAGCACTCTCATTGATACGGTGTTGTGTAGGGCATAGTGTCCCACACGGAACTTTGGTATAATTGGAACAGGTATATTGAGAAATCCGCTTGCCATTGTTGGTGCGGTGGACATACATCTTGCCGCCGCAATCGGCACAATAGAGCAAGCCTGTGAGGGGAGCCGCTTCGCCCCAGCCGTTTGGATAACGCCGTACATTGCTGCGGATTTTCTGCGCCAAATCAAAGGTCTGCTGGTCGATAATGGCTTCATGGGTATTCTCAAAGATCGTCCACTCGTCCTCAGAAACATAGTGGCTTTTCTTGTCCTTAAAGTGCTTGCGGGTCTTGAAATTGATGGTGTGCCCTAAATACTCTCGCTTTTTCAAGATGTTCACAATGGTAGATGATCCCCATCCATAGGGGTCTTTGACCGGCTTTGAACGGTTCACACCTTCGTTGAAGCGGGCAAGGTGTACGACAGGAATTTCAATCCGGTCTGCGGATAATTTGCAGGCGATCTGATAAGGCCCATATCCCTCCAGCGTGAGGGAGAAGATACGGCGTACCACTTCGGCGGCTTCCTCATCTACCAGCCAATGCTCCCGTTTTTCGTCCCATAAGTAGCCGTAAATCACAGTGCCGGTCAGGTGCTTGCCACTCATGCCTTTTGACTTAAACACAGATCGGATTTTCCGGCTGGTATCACGGGCGTAAAATTCATTCATAATGTTGCGGAACGGGGTAAAATCGTCATCACCTTTCAGACTGTCCACTCCGTCGTTGATGGCAATCAGACGAACGCCTCGCTGCCGCAAAACCTCCATAACTTGACCGACCTTCAGATAGTCGCGTCCTAACCGGCTCATGTCCTTGATGACGATTGCCTCTACACGCCCTGCCTCCACTTCCTCCATCATCGCCAAAAATCCGGGGCGGTCAAAACGAGTGCCTGAGATACCATCATCGGTAAAGTGCGTAGGGTTGGGCAGCCCATTCCGGCGGGCAAAATCCTCTAACATCTGTTTTTGGTTGGATATGGAATTGCTCTCGCCCTGTAACTCATCGTCCCGGCTCAGGCGCTCGTACAGTGGGGTGATTTTTTCGTTTCTCATAGCTGTACCTCCTGAAACAAAAATGCTCTAAGTGATTGCTTTACTAACCATGACAAAATCATGATTAAGAAGTCACTTAGAGCATATATCACCGGCAGCCAGCTTGTAAAGTTTGTACTGCCGCCCGGCAAAGCTGTTGGGCTTCTTTTTTGCCAGTTCCTCAAACAGCAAGTCCACCGGGTTCTGGTATTCCTCGTCGTCCTCCAGTACCTGCATGGTGTTCAGCATCTCCAGCAGGGTAGCGAAGTTTTGCTCCTCCACCGGGGCTTCATAGTGCAGATAGGCAATCAGGGCAGTGAGCAAAAGACGCTCCGATTTTTCCCAGAATGGGTCCCCGCCGGACCCTTCACCCTTGGTGTTGGTCATCAGGGTCGTGACCAGTTTCAGAATGTCCTTTTCGCTGTGAACATAGGCAAAGGGGTTATAGTGCATGGACTTTTTGAAGTTTATGGTGTTCAGGATCTTCAGCTTGTAACCGTTTTTCAGAAGTGCGTTCCCACACTCGACCACGATACTACCTTTCGGGTCGGTGACCACATAGGAACTGTGACATTGTAAAAGGTTGGGCTTGAGCCAAAACCGGGTCTTGCCGCTGCCGGAGCCGCCCACCACCAGCACGTTTTTATTCCGGGCATTCTTGGGGTCAGGCGGGCGATTGCTCATCATCAGGCGCTCTGTTTTGGTCAGAATGATATTGTCCTCAAACTTCGGAGCAATGAACGGCTCAATGTCCTTGGGCGTACCCCATCGGGCAGAGCCGTATTCCATGCCATGGCGGTACTTCTTGGCGTTTTTGCCACGCAAATAGACCGCCAGCCGTAACCCTGCGCCGCAGCACAAACCCACCAGCAAATCAAGCGGATGCAGGCTGGGCAGAGGGTTTGCAAACGCCATCGGGATGGTGCCCATCATAGACATAATGCGTTCGCCCAGTTCTTTTCCCTCGGCAAGCCGCCATGCTTCACCAAGGTTCGTTGCCACCAGCCCCAGCAGGATATAGGGCAGATACAGCGCAATCAGCTTCGTCAGCTTTTTCGTGGTCATAAGCCGCGTTCCTCCTGCTTGCGCCGGACTTTGCCGGAAAGTTCCGCTGCGGCCTGCACCAGTTCATGCAATCGTGCCAGCACCGAGGGGCGTTTGTCCTTGTTGAGCAAAGATGCCGAATACTCTTTGAACGCCGAGTTGAAGGCTTCTGCGTCCGGGGCTTTGAAAAAGACCAGATACCGGGGCGGCACCTCAGAGGTGTCCTTGCGGATGGCGTAGTCGATGCCGTACTTTTTGGCATAGCGTTCCAGACCACGGATGCCGGTCTTGCTGATCTCCACGCTGGACACGCCCCGGTTCTGCCGCAGAAGAGTGCGGACGCTCTGCTTACCTTGGGATGTTTTGGACTGGTATAGCCGAAATGCCGCCTTTACCGCCCGGAGGACGGTCCGGGCAGACAGCTTTGTGGTGGAGATCATAATGTTGAATGACTTCTGTTCGATTTCTTCCTGCACTGCCATTACCTCGTATAATAAAATAGTAGTATTTATAGACCGCTCTCCAGCGGAATGCTACAATAAGTTCAGGATGCTGTGGATTGGTGGAACATCACCTACCGCAAAGACGGTTTTCGGGAGGCTCCAACCACAGCTTCTTTGTTGAAATGTTAATCAGTTAGATACCGCCAGACGGTTTATTTAGAACGAGGTTACAAGAGCAAAGAAGTCTGTGGTCCTGAACAGCATCGAAATAAATATACCGGAGGTATCAAAATGGTTTGTGTTGGAATTGATGTTGCCAAGGATAAGCATGACTGCTGTATTCTTGATTCAGACGGAATGGTTCGTGCTGACTGCTTTACCATCCCCAACAACATGGATGGATTTAAGCAGCTGCTTCAAACGATTCGAAACTGCACCAAAAAGTCAGACAAAATAAAAGTAGGACTTGAGGCTACCGGACATTACAGCTACAATATTCTTGGGTTCCTTCTTGACAACGGTCTGCCAACTTATGTCATTAACCCTTTACACACCAACCTGTACCGAAAAAGTCTCAGCCTTCGCAAAACCAAAACCGATCGTGTGGATGCAAGAACGATTGCAACTATGCTATTGTCCGATGTAGACCTCAAGTCCTACACGGATATAGCATACCATAACGAAGAGCTAAAGTCACTAACAAGATACCGATTTGATAAAGTTCAGGAATGCGCTAAACTAAAGCAATCGGTGTCCAGATTGGCTACGATTCTGTTTCCCGAATTGGAAGGGCTTGTTTCGTCTATCCATGGCACTTCAATCTACGCACTTCTTAGCGAATATCCCGGTGCAAAGCAAATTTCAGAAGTCCATCTTACCAAGCTGACAAACCTTCTTACAACAGCGTCCAAAGGACGCTACGGAAAAGAGAAAGCCATCCAGATTCGAGAGGCAGCCAGAGCTTCTATTGGCTCTGTCATGCCTGCCAAATCTTTGGAATTGAAGCATACCATTAAACTCATTCAAGAACTTGCCTCCGAGATCGACGAAATTGAAGATTCTATTCAGAAAATCATAGATGAGCTCAATCCACCAATTCTCTCGATTCCCGGCATGGGAGTAAACTCCGCTGCTGTAATCCTTGCAGAAATCGGGGATTTCTCCAATTTCAGTTCTCCTGACAAAATTCTTGCTTACGCTGGCTGCTCTCCATCTACATACCAGTCCGGAAAACTCACGAACTGCTATGCTCACATGGAAAAACGTGGCTCCCGCTACCTGCGACATGCCCTTTACAACGCAACCAAGTACGTCTGCTACTGGAATCCTGTCTTTGCTGAATACCTTGCCAAAAAACGTGCCGAAGGAAAACACTACAATGTTGCCCTGTCCCATGCCATGAAGAAACTCGTGCGGCTGATCTACGCTTTGCAGAAGTCTGGAAAAACATATCTTACAGCTGCATGATTTTCTCCTGAGCCTGAGCTAATTCCAACAGAAACTTAGCTGGCGCAGCGAACCCTTGACGAACCGAAGCATTCAAATGCTATTCTGTTTCTGCGAGGGTTGGCCGGGCTTGCTTTGCTGTTCTCTCCGTCGCCCTCGCTGTTCCAAGACCAGCATTTGAATGCTGTTTGTCAGGGGCAGCGGTCGGTTGGCGGATTTTTTCATTTTGGGGCTTGACTTTTAATAGTTAGTCTCCCGTGCAGCAGGGTGATTTTAGCGGTCATGCTCTGCCGGGGGCTTGGTGCGGGGCTTTTCTGCAGGGGGTTCATCGGGCACCGGCAGTACCAACAGACGGTTGCCCAGCTTCAGAAAGGCTTCCGGCTGATGGAAAAGCTGCTCGTACTTCTGCGCCAGTTCCGGGGTCAGGGATGCGAAATCCTCCTCACCCAGCCCCACCACGAGAAAAGTCCCGGCAACGGCATCGTACATTTCTCCGTTTTCATCCCGAAGGGCACGGTTCAGGGGCAGTCCCATGAGCTTGCCGTCATCGTTATAGACGATGGCAACCGGATCTTCAAAAGGGTAGCTTGCGCCGATGGAGCCGCCCACCGCCTGCTGCAAGGCTTTCAGGTCGTTATCGATCTCGACCTGCTGCGGATACTGCCCCGGTGCAATTTTCAGCACCGACAGGGTGTTCTCTTCCATGCGAGTCCTCCTTTCCATTCAGTCCGATTTCGCCGCTTCGTGCCGCCTGCATCAAAGCCGCCACGAAGAAGCCGAAAAAGGCACCTGCTTCAAAAAATGCGAAACCGATAAAAAAGTTCAGCATGGCACACCTCAGTCAATACAGATGCAGGTCAGTTTGTCTCGGTCGATCATCAGGGTGACACTCTTGGTCTCCAGATATTTCTGGATGGTGTACATATCGCCCATCGTCAGAGATGCGAAGTTGCCATCCTCATCGAAGCGGTGAAAAATGACCGGACCGACCAGATACCGCTGCCCCATCAGCTTGACAACCTGTTTAGGATTGTAACGGAAGCCCAGCGGCTCGTTCTCAGAGATGCCGATACCCTCATCTGCTTCGTCGAAGCAAGCCAAAATGTGCGGCGCATCGTCAGGACGGATAACCGTCAAATCCAGAACCGGCGAGGTTGCGGCGAAATAAGGCTCTGCACTGCCAAGCTCGTTCTTCATTGCCATGTGCATGATTGAGAAGAAGCCGGTCACGGCATCGTCGATGTGGTCGAGCTTCTTGCTCATGCTGTCGATGGTCTTTGCGGTCTTGAAATCAATCGTGTTGTTCATAGGCGTTTCCTCCGTTATTTTTGCAAAATAAAAAGACCCGAATCGGGTCTCTTAGTTCAGTCTGCGCTCAACGCGCTTCTTCCTGCTTCTTCTGTTTTGCCTGCTGTTTTTTCAGCTGCCACTGGTCGAGCAGCTTGATGATGATGCTTTCCATCTGCCGGGGCGTGTAACTGCGCGGAAAGTATTTCCGCAGGGTTTCGTTTTTGATGGTCACAGTGTCCAGTTCGCTTTTCTTTTCCTCGTTCATAATGTCGTAGACAGCATCATAACTGAACTCGCTTTGCTGCGCCAGCTTCTTTATCCGTATGGCTTGCGAAAGAGAGGGCGCATTCTGGGAAGCATCCATTGCTTCTAAAAAATCTTGCTGCTGTTTTGCATCAAGATAAGACAATTCGACCGCAGGGTTAAAAGAGATTTTCTTTTCGTCCACCATGTCCAGTAGTTCAGGGACAAGATTGGTGAGCCGAATGAAACGCTGGACTTGTCTGCCGCTTTCATCAGTGGCTTTTCCGACTTCATCAGCGGCTTCCAACTTCCCGACAACTTGTCGGGAAGTTAAATCTGACCTAGCACCTTGATTTTTTATCGCATCCAGCTTCATCTTGTACGCAAATGCCCGCTCACTCGGTAGGATGTGTTCTCTCTGCAAATTGGAATCGACCATCAATATCGTGGCGGCATCATCCTTCATATTGCGCACAATGACTGGCACGGTGTCCAGATGGGCAAGCTCTGCGGCGTGTTTCCGGCGATGCCCGGAGATGATCTCGTAGCCACCCTCTGGTCTGGGGCGGGCGATCAGCGGAGCCAGCACCCCGTACTGTGCGATGCTCTCTACCGTCCGGGTCATGGCTTCATCGTCCAACACCTTGAATGGGTGGTTGGTGAAGGGGTGCAGTTCGTCGATGGGAATTTGCTGTACCTGTTCCCGTTGCTCCTCCTGTCGGTTTTCCTCGGTGGAAAACAGGTCATCTAGCCCTTTCAGAGCTAAGTTTCCGCTGTCGATTGGCATCCGCCAGCACCTCCTTTGCAAGAGATTTGTAGGCTTCTGCCACCTTGCCTTTGGGGTCATAGGCAAAGATGCTTTTGCCTGCCGCACTGGTTTCTGCCGCACGGACGGAACGGGGAATGGTCTGCTCGAACACCTTCAGGTGTTTTCCGTATGCCTGCCGAATCAGGTTGCTGATCTGCTTTCCGTAGTTGGTGCGGCTGTCGGTCATGGTCAGTAGGATACCCTCGATTTTCAGCTTCGGGTTGATCTGCCGCCGGACCTTCTGTACGGTCTGCAAAAGCTGTTCCAAGCCTTTTGCAGACAGGTACTGCGCCTGCACAGGAATCAGGGCAGCGTCTGCCGCCGCCAGTGCGTTGATGGTGAGCATCCCCAGCGAGGGCATACAGTCCAGCAGGATATAATCATACTCCCGCTTTGCCCCCTCCAACACCTGTTTCAGCATCTTTTCACGGTTCATGCTGTTCACCAGAGCCACTTCCAGCCCTGCCAGTTCGATGTTCGCCGGAATCAAATCAACGCCCTCTGCGTGGTGCAGAATGCCCTCACCGGGCTGGATGGGCTGATCGTTCATGGCTTTTGCCATCAGGGTGGAAAGGGTGGTAGGCAGTTCATCGGGCTGCTGCCAGCCCATGCTGATGGTCAAGCTGCCCTGTGGGTCGGTGTCCACCAGCAGGACTTTTTTGCCCTCCATTGCCAGCCCGATGCCTAGATTTTCACAGGTGGTGCTTTTCCCTACACCGCCTTTTTGATTGGTGACTGCGATAATCGTAGCTTTCTTTGCGATAACATCATCCCGCTTTCGGTGAACCGCGCGCAAAGTCGTGGTTCGTCTTGTTTTGATAGTAGAGGTTCATGGTAGTGGGCGCATTGTAGAGCATCGCCAGCAGATACTGCTTCATGTTCCGCACCGGGGCGATGTTTTCTGCCAGAGAATCTAGCACGAAACGGATGTGGTCAGCATTCAGCTTTTTCAGCCGACTGCGTACCACCTCGGCAGGTTTGTCATCTCCGGCAATCCGCAACATCTTGCGTTTGGTGGAACAGGTGTCCACAAGCAAATCCACGATCTGATAGATGGTGTCCTCATCGTCCGGGCAGAGCCGGAGCAGAAGTTCTACCTCTAACGCCTGATAAAAATAATCCTCAAGCTGTTCCCGGATTCCCACGGAATAGATAGGGTCAGGATCGTTCCACTCAGTTTTATTCTTATCAGTCTTATTTGCTTGCGGTTTTGGCTGCTCCAGAATTGCGCTTTCGGCAACACCAGAATTGCTGTTTGGGCAATTCTGTACTTGCGCTTTTGGCAGTCCAGACGAAAAGTCCTTGACGTAGATCAAGCTGGGTCTGCCCAGACCACGGCGTTTGCGCTCAATGAGGTCGAGCTGCTCCAGTTCCCGGAACAGCTTGACCGCCTTGTGCTCGGCGCAGCAAAGGGATTCCTGCACTTCCCGGACAGTGTAGATGATATACACCCGGCCTTGCTCGTCTAGCCAGCCGTTTTTTGCGGACAGGCTCATGCGGTCCAGCAGGATGCCGTACAGCGTCCGGGCATCGGTGGAGAGCTGCCGGAAGCGGCGGTCTTGGAACAGTGCCTTGGGGATACGGAAGTAGGAGAACAATTCGCCCGACTGCCCGTAGAAGTAGTCCAGCGTCATTTGGTGTGACCTCGGATTTTCAACTGTATGGGTGTGTTCATGTGGAAAACCTCCTCCCTGATTTCTGCAAAAGAAAAAGCTCACCTTCTTTTTGAAAGTGAGCCATGTAAAAAATAGATATTGCTTTTACGGCAGAAATGATGTACCCTTATGAAGAACGACACACACAGGGTGTTCAGGTTTTTATATGGGCATGGTAAAATGGTAACAGTAAGTGTCGAGTTTCGTACCCAAAAATTCTTGGGTACGGTTCTGGGTACAAAGAGCCATTTTAGACACTAAAAGACACCAAAAGTTACGTCAAAGTACACAAAGGTGTTTTTGCGAAACTATGAGATAGTCACAAGATTTCACAAGAAAAACGGGATTTCAAAATTAGTGACGTTCTCATAACCGCTTGGTCGCGGGTTCAAGTCCTGCCTGGCCCACCACAAAGCACGAAGGTTTCGGCCTTCGTGCTTTTCTTTTTGCCCCTCCGGGCTGCTGACGCAAAAGGAGGGCGGAGAGGGCCAAAAGAGGCCGCGCGCGCGTCTTTTTTTGGCAAAAACGCTTGAAACACCTCTATTATAATGATAAACTTGAAAATACTGGAAATGTGAGGAGCATCCTATGATGAACAAAATCTCTCGCCGCTCTTTTTTGCAGGCCGCCGGCGGCGTGGCCGCTGCGGCAGCGCTGACCGCCTGCGGCGGCAAGACCGAGGCTGACAAGGGCAGCAGCCAGAACGGCAAGATCCAGATCACCTTTTACCTGTGGGACCGCTCCATGATGAAAGAGCTTACTCCGTGGCTGGAACAGAAGTTCCCGGAGTATGAGTTCAACTTCATTCAGGGCTTCAACACCATGGACTACTACCGCGACCTGCTGAACCGTGCGGAGCAGCTGCCGGACATCATCACCTGCCGCCGCTTCTCCCTGAACGATGCGGCTCCTCTGGCAGAGTACCTGATGGATCTGAGCACGACCGAGGTTGCAGGCACCTTCTATTCCAGCTACCTGAACAACAATCAGGAGCCGGACGGTGCGATCCGCTGGCTGCCCATGTGCGCCGAGGTGGACGGCACGGCTGCAAATGTCGATCTGTTTGCTCAGTACAATATCCCTCTGCCCACCAACTACGCCGAGTTCGTGGCGGCCATTGATGCCTTTGAGGCTGTCGGCATTAAGGGCTATCAGGCAGACTGGAGATATGACTACACCTGTCTGGAAACCATGCAGGGCTGTGCTATCCCGGAGCTGATGAGTCTGGAGGGCACCACATGGCGCATGAACTACGAGAGCGAGACCGAGGACGGCTCCACCGGTCTGGATGATGTGGTGTGGCCGAAGGTCTTTGAAAAATACGAGCAGTTCCTCAAGGATGTGCGGGTGCAGCCCGGTGACGATCGGTTGGAGTTGAACCCCATTGCCAAGCCTTTCTATGCGCGGCAGACCGCCATGATCCGCACCACGGCAGGCATAGCGGATGTAATGCTCGACCTGCACGGCTTTAACGCATCCATTCTGCCCTATTTCGGCGAGACCGCCAATGATAGCTGGCTGCTGACCTACCCCATGTGTCAGGCAGCAGTTTCCAACACGGTAGCACAGGACGAGGCAAAGCTGGCTGCTGTGCTGAAAGTCCTTGGGGCCGTGTACAGCGCAGAGGGGCAGAGCAAGCTGGCCGCTGGCGGCGCGGTGCTCTCTTATAACAAGGAGGTAAACATCACCTCCTCCACCTCTCTGGAACACGTTGCGGATGTCATCAGCGCAAATCATCTGTATATGCGTCTGGCCTCCACCGAGATCTTCCGCATTTCGGAAGATGTGGGCCACAAGATGATCACCGGCGAATACGATGCCAAGGCCGGATACGAGGCGTTCAACGAGCAGCTTGTCACCCCCAAAGCAGACCCCGAAACCGAGATCCTGTTCACCCAGAATACCGCATACTCCATCGACATGACCGACCACGGCAGCGCTGCGGCTTCCTCGCTGATGACCGCCCTGCGCACCACCTATGATGCGTCTATCGCAATCGGCTACTCGCCGCTGGTGTCCACTTCCATCTACTGCGGCGATTACAGCAAGCAGCAGCTTTTGTGGGTGATGGCAGGAAACTACGCCGTTTCGCAGGGGGAATATACCGGTGCAGAGCTGCGGCAGATGATGGAGTGGCTGGTGAACGTAAAGGACAACGGTGCAAACCCCATCCGGCACCGGAATTATATGCCCGTGACCAGCGGCATGGAATACAAAGTGACCGAATACGAGCAGGGCAAGTTCCGTCTGGAAGAACTCACCGTCAATGGTGCGCCGCTGGACGATACGGCCACCTATACCGTATTTGTGGCGGGCACCGATGTGTGGATAGAGAACGAGGTCTACTGCAGCTGCCCCATGCCGGAAAACCTGAAGACCAAGCGAACGGAATATGCCATTGAAGGGGCAGACAGCCGCTCCTGCCTGAAGGATTCGCTGGCGGTCAGCAAGCAGTTCCCCGCCCCCTCCGAGTATCTGACCATTGTACAGGGAGAATAAGCTCTTGAAGAACGAAACTAAGATGCAACGCTCTGTAAAAAGCCGTATCCTCGCGGTCATAGCAATGCTGCTGCTCGGCATCAGCATTCTGACGAGCCTCGTTGTCTTTACGGATTTTATGGAGCACACCATCTACGAGGAAAGCACTGCACACCTTACCGAGATCTATCATCAGGCAAACCAGACCCTCTACAATAAGGTATCCTTCAACTGGGGCGTCATGCGGATGTGGGCGCCCTATCTGGAAAGTGCGCAAAGCGATGCCGATGTCTGCTCCTTCCTTTCACAGGCAAAGGGAGAATACCATTTTACAGACTTTTTCTTCGTTTCGCGGGATGGCTCCTATGTCACACTGGATGGTGAACGAGGCTATCTTGATCTGGGTCGGACGCTGTCGCAGCTGATTCTGGAGCAGCAGCCTATCGTGGCAAACTCGGTCGTGCCGGACAAGCCGGAGATCATGGTGTTTGCAGTCCCCACGGAAAAAGGCAGCTATCAGGGCTTTGATTACGAAGCCATTGCCATCACCTATAACAACAGGGATCTGGTGGACTCCCTGAAGATCTCTGCCTTTGAAGGGCACGGCAGCACCTTTGCGGTGCTGCCGGATGGCCGTGTGGTACTGGACAGCAGCAGCGCGGACATGAGCGGTGTGCACAATATCCTTGCCCTGCTCAAAAACTCGGCTGGTTTTACGGCAGAACAGGTCGATGCCCTGCAAGATTCTTTTGCTGCCGGGGAGGGCGGCAACCTTGAGTTTTCCATCAATGGCGTCGGCTATTACATGGTTTATGGTTCTGCCGCCTTCCAGAACTGGACGATCCTTGGCATTGCTCCCAAAAGCGTTGTGAACGCCAACATGAACCGGCTGCAATACACCACCATGGCCGTGATGAGCGGTATAACGGGTATGCTGGCTGTTGCCGCTCTGCTGCTGGTGGTGCAGAGCAACCGGCAAAAGCTGCGGAAAAAGGACCAGCAGCTGCTGGCACGCGAGGAGTTGTTCTCGAACCTTTCCCGCAATGTGGACGACGTGTTCCTGATGATCGACACCGAAACCAGCAAGGCGGAATACGTCAGCCCCAATGTCCAGCGCATTCTGGGCCTCTCCCCCGAGGCGGTGCAGGAGGATCTCCACGTTCTATACCCTGCCGGAGACGACAGCGGTGCATCGCGGCTGGAAAGTCTGATGCAGATGGAACAGGGCGTCCAGCAGGAATGGGAATGTGAATTTGTCAATCAGGAGACCGGTGAGCCTCGCTATCTCCATGTGACCGGCTTCCTCAATGATGTGCAGGGCGCAAGAAAGTGCATCGTGGATATGTCCGACCGCACGGGCGAGCACCAGACCACGCTGGCTGTGGAAGCCGCACTGGAAGTAGCCGAAAAGGCCAGCAAAGCCAAGACGGACTTCCTCTCCAATATGTCCCACGACATCCGCACCCCCATGAACGCCATCATCGGCATTACTACCCTGATGAAAAACGAGCTGCACCAGCCGGAAAGGCTGGCCGAACATCTGGGCAAGCTGGAAACTTCCGGTCGGCTGCTGCTGGGCATCATCAACGATATTCTGGACATGAGCCGCATCGAGAGCGGCAAGACCACCCTGAACATCGAAAAAATGAACATTTCCCAGCAGGTCAGCCAGCTGGACAGCATTATCCGGCAGCAGGCCAGCCAGCGCCGCCAGACCTTTACGGTGGAGACCCATATGCAGCACGAAAACGTGCTGGCCGACCCCAACCGTCTGAATCAGGTGCTGATGAACATCCTCTCCAATGCGGTCAAGTATACGCCCCAAGGCGGACACATCCGGTTGGCGGTGGACGAGCTTACCCATACCGAGCACTACGCCAAATACCGGTTCATCGTGCAGGATGACGGCATCGGCATGAGCGCGGCCTACCAGAAGACCCTCTTCGACCCCTTTACCCGGGAGGAGAAATCCGGCACCAACAAGGTGCAGGGCACGGGCCTCGGCATGGCCATCACCAAGAGCATCGTAGACCTGATGGGCGGCACCATCCGGGTGGAGAGCTCCACCGGCAAGGGCACCCGCTTTGAGGTCGTGCTGGAATTTCCCATCGACGCCGAGGCGGACAAGGTGCAGACGGCGCCGGCCCTCCCGGAGGAGGCCGAGGCCGTCTCGCCCCTGTCCGGGATGAACTTCCTCTGCGCCGAGGACAACGCCATCAACGCCGAAATTCTGGAGCTGCTGCTGGAGACCAAGGGTGCGCGCTGCACCATCTGCTCCAACGGTCAGGAGATCGTGGACGCTTTCGCCAGCGTCAAGCCCGGCGAGTACGACATGATCCTGATGGACGTGCAGATGCCCGTCATGGATGGCCTCGAAGCCACCCAGCGCATCCGCAGCGGCGAAAATCCGCTGGGACGCACCATCCCCATCCTTGCCATGACCGCAAACGCATTCCTTGAGGATATGCAGAAGAGCCGGGACGCCGGGATGGACGAGCATCTCTCAAAGCCGGTGGACATCAACGCACTGGAACAGACGGTAAAGCGCTTCCGCGTTACCCCCCCCCCGAAAATAAATAGTGGAATCGCACGGTTTCGCAGATGGCCGACACTCACGACCTAGCAGGGCCGCCCATTTGCGGCCCAGCTCTTTTTTTGTGAGAGAGCAATCATGATGAATCAAAGTATTGGATGGTATTGCGTATGGAACAACAGCCAAATAAAATCCAGCCTATGCTGCTATCGGCACTTGCCCAATTGAGCACCTGCCTGATCGTCTGGAATTTTCATATTCCAAATCCAAATATCCTGCTTTTTGTTGTTCTTTCTGCTGTGCTCGTGAAATACGGCTATGCAGCAGGAATCGTAAGCGGCCTCATTGCATTCCTATACTCCGCGTTTTTCTTTTCTACCGACCACAGCTTTTTTCTTTACACCTCTTTGAACCTTCAAAAGCTCATCGTGATCGGCCTTGGTATCGCTGCGAACATTCTGCTGATCGGTCGCCTGCAATGGCAGTTCGAGCGCTCCAGCATGGAAGAGATGCAGGCCGAAGCCGAGGAAAAGCTTCAAGAAACAACAGAGAGCTACCGTGCAAAACTTTACTACGATGTCCTGACTGGCGCATACAACCGCCGCTACTATGAGGATATCGCATCCCGTATCGTCGGCCCCGCAGGCATCGCGCTGATGGATGTGGACGATTTCAAAATCTGCAACGACACCTATGGACATTACGCCGGTGATATGGCGCTGAAAGCGGTAGCCGCCGCCATCCGCTCCTGCATCCGGGATTCCGACCTGCTCATCCGCTACGGCGGGGACGAGTTCCTGCTGGTGCTGCCCGGCATTCCGAGCGACATCCTGCAAGCCAAGCTGGAGCAGATCAGAGCCGCCGTGCAGCAGGCTACTGTACCCGGTTATTCGCATTTTCGCCTCTCGCTGAGCATCGGCGGAACGATGCAGGCCATCACCGACCCGATGGAGAATGCGGTTCGCCGGGCAGACCGGCTGATGTATCAGGCAAAGTGCCGCAAGAACGCCGTCATGGCGGAGGTTCCGGGGCATAGTCTTGCAGCGCTGGAAAAACTTTTACAGAATAAGTCGCAGATCTTACTTGTGGATGACTCCGCAATGAACCGCATGCTGCTAAAGGAGATCCTGGGCGGCGATTACAGCATTCTTGAAGCAGAAAACGGACAAGAATGCCTGGAAAAAATGCAGGCGGAGGCCGGGAACATCGCACTGGTGCTGCTGGACATCAACATGCCGGTCATGGATGGCTTCGAGGTGCTCAAGGCCATGAACGCCAACCACACCATCGAGGACATCCCGGTCATCATGATCTCCAGCGATGACTCTAACGCTGTAATTCGGAAGTCCTATGAACTAGGCGCGAGTGATTATGTCAATCGACCTTTCGATGCACGCATCGTATACCGCCGCGTGACCAACACCATCAAGCTGTATGCCAAGCAGCGGCGGCTGGTGAAGATGGTGTCCGACCAGATCCGCGCCCGCGAAAATAATACGGATACGCTGGTGGGTGTGCTGAGCCATATCGTAGAATTCCGCAACGGCGAAAGCGGTGCTCATGTGCGGCATATCCGTATCATCACAGAAATGCTGCTCCACCGCCTATTGGAGATCAGCAACAACTACTCGATTTCTGCAGAACAGCAGGATCTGATTCCGCTGGCCTCTACCCTGCACGACATCGGCAAAATCGGGATCGACGAAAAGATCCTCAACAAGCCCGGCAGGCTGACCCCGGAGGAATTTGAGGTCATCAAGACCCACAGTATGCTGGGCGCGGAGATGCTGCAAAAGCTGGAAAATTTCGGCGAGGAGCCGCTGCTGCAGACCGCCTATGAGATCGCCCGCTGGCACCACGAGCGCTGGGATGGCCGGGGCTACCCGGATGGGCTGAAGGGCGACGACATCCCCATCAGCGCACAGCTGGTCGCGCTGGCCGACGCGTACGACGCCCTGACCAGCGAGCGCTGCTATAAAAAGGCTTTCTCCCACGAGAAAGCGGTGCAGATGATCCAGAACGGCGAATGCGGCGTGTTCAACCCGCTGCTGCTGCAATGCCTGACGGACACACAGGACGAACTGAACGAAAAACTGCATCCGCAGATGCAGGAAAAACAGGAGAAGGAATGAAACACAGAATCTCACGCCGTGCCTTTCTGCGCGGGTGCGGGCTGCTGGCGGCCTCTGCGGCCGCCGGGGGCCTGACCTCCTGCGGAGAGACGAAAGCGAAGGACGGCGGCCTCCCCCAGATCGTTGTGGGAAGCGACACCTATCCTCCCTATATTTATCTGAACAACGACGGCGTTCCCGCCGGGATCGATGTGGAGATCGCCACCGAAGCGTTCCGCCGCATGGGGTATTCCACCCGGTTCGAGCCGATCGACTGGGAGCAGAAGACCACCCTCGTGGAGAGCGGTGCCATCGACTGCATCTGGGGCTGCTTTTCCATGGAGGGGCGCGAAGCGCTCTACCACTGGGCCGGGCCTTACATGGTGAGCCGTCAGGTGGTCGCCGTGAATGACGACAGCAGCATCCAGTCCCTCAGCGACCTTGCCGGAAAGAGCATCGCCGTCCAGAGCACCGGCAAGCCGGAGGAGCTTTTTCTCAGCGGCTCCGACCCCCGCCTCCCGCAGGGGGTCGATGTGTTCAGCATCGAAGACCGCAGCGTCCAGTATGCGCTGCTGGGCTGCGGCTACGTGGACGCCATCGCCTCCCATGAGACGACCATCCTGCAATATATGAAGGACAACTCCGTGGCGTTCCGCATCCTGTCCGAGCCGCTGCTCGTCACCGGGCTGGGCGTGGCCTTTGCAACGAACGACAGCCGGGGGCTGGACAGCCAGCTGAACGATACCTTTGCGCAGCTGCGCGAAGACGGCACGCTGGAGCAGATCGTCGGCAAATATCTCGAAAACCCTTCGCAGTATCTGGAGGTGGACACCATTGGAACATAAAAATAAGCCCGCTCCGGCTGCGCGGATCTGGGCGCTCTATCTGATCGTCGGCGTGCTCTTCATGGCAGGCGTCGTCTTTTTCTCGAACTGGAAAGCGCTGTGCTCAACAGAGGAACGCTTTTGCCAGATCCTCGCTTTTGTCAAATCGCAGTCCACCCGCTACGAAAAATACAACGATACCGTTGCCGCGAAGACCCTTCGCCGCACGGCGGTCTCGGTGCAGGCGCTGGCCGATGACCCCGCGCTGGACTTCTCCGACCCGCAGTGCCTGAAAAAGGAAACCGAACGGCTCTGGCTCACCGGCATCTCCGTCCTTGACCCGGAGGGCACGCTCCTCTGCGAGTATACCGCGAACGGGGTCGGCTATGCCCGGTTTGGCGACCAGCTCAGGACCGATGCCGCTCTGGATGTCTTCCGCTACCCGCAGAAGACCTATATGAAGCGCGTCCTGCTGGAAGATGGGTCTGTCGTGGATGTGACGGCACACCGGGCAGGCAGCGGCGCGGCCATCCTGCTCACCTATCGGTACACCCCGGCGGCGCTTGTCGAAGGGACGGCGCTGTCGGTCCAGAGCATTCTGGATGGCTACCCGGAAGAGACCAGCGGCACCCTGTTCATCGTGCAGAACAATCAGGTCATCGCCTCCAACCGCCCGGAGCTGATCGGGCAGGACACCACGGACAGCCCGACGGTACAGGAGATCCGCAAAGTCGGGGTCGCGGAGATGCTGACCCACACCCGCGGCTGGGACGGCTCCGGCTCCTATTTCGGGATGTACAGCCACGGGCGTACCTTTGACCTCTATGCGTATACAGATGGCAGAACAATCTTCCGTGCGTCCGTCTCCACCATCCTGATGGCACTGGCCGGTTATATCCTGCTCGTGGTCGTCCTTCAAACGCTGCGCAGGCGCTCGGCACAGGAGATGGAGCAGCAGAAAAAGGAGCAGGAGAAGAAGTATCAGACCCAGCTGGAGGAGCAGAACCGCAAGCTGGAGATCGCGCTCCAGCACGAGGGGGCGGCAAACCGCGCCAAGCGGGAGTTCCTGTTCAACATGAGCCACGACATCCGCACCCCGATGAACGCCATCATCGGCTTCACCTCTCTGGCTGCGACCCACATCGACAACCGGGAGCAGGTGTTGGACTACCTGAAAAAGATCTCCACTTCCAGCCAGCACCTCCTCTCCCTCATCAACGATGTGCTGGATATGAGCCGCATCGAGAGCGGAAAAGTAAAGCTCGAGGAGCGCGCGGTGCATCTGCCGGATCTCGTCCACGATGTGCGCTCCATCATCCAGCCCAATGTCTCGGCCAAGCGGCTGTCGCTCTTCATCGACACCATGGATGTGGAGAACGAGGACATCATCACCGACCCGCTGCGGCTGAATCAGGTGTTGCTGAACATTCTGTCCAACGCCATCAAGTTCACCCCCACCGGCGGCATGATCAGCCTCCGCATCGCCCAGAAGAACGGTGCGCCCACCGGGCGTGCCCGCTATGAGTTCCGCATCAAGGACAATGGCATCGGCATGAGCGCGGAGTTCCAGAAGCACATCTTTGAGGAGTTCAGCCGGGAGGAAAGCTCCACCGTCAGCGGCATTCAGGGCACCGGCCTCGGAATGTCCATCACCAAGAACATCGTGGACCTGATGGGCGGCACCATCGCCATCGAGAGCGAGCTGGGCAAGGGCAGCGAGTTCATCGTGGACCTCTGCTTTGCACGCTGTGAGCAGAAGGTGGAGCAGCGGCAGCTCCCGCAGCTGGAAGGGCTGCGCGCACTGGTGGCGGACGACGACACCGACACCTGCCTGAGCGTCAGCACCATGCTGTCCAAGATCGGGATGCGGCCGGAGTGGACGATCTCCGGCAAGGAGGCGGTGATCCGCACCAAGTACGCGGTGGAGCGGGGCGATGAATTCAGCGTCTACATCATCGACTGGCTCATCCCCGATATGAACGGCATCGAGATCGTGCGTCAGATCCGCAAGGTGATCGGGCACAACTGCCCCATCATCATCCTGACCGCCTACGATTGGGCCGACATCGAGGAAGAAGCCCGCGCTGCTGGAGTGACCGCCTTCTGCGAGAAGCCGCTGTTCCTTTCCGAGCTGCGCAAGGTCCTGTCTGAGCCGTTCTCTGCCGAGGTGTCTCCCCGCCTGCCGGAACCGAAGGCTTCCGCCTTTCAGGGGAAAAAGCTCCTGCTGGTGGAGGACAACGAGCTGAACCGCGAGATCGCAATGGAGTTTCTGACGGAAGCGGGCTTTGTGGTGGATTCTGCCGAGGACGGCGCGATCGCCGTCCAGAAGATGGAGCAGGCTGCGCCCGGCCAGTATGACCTGATCCTGATGGACATCCAGATGCCCAACATGGACGGCTACGAGGCGACGCGGCGGATCCGCGCCCTGCCGGACGCGAAAAAGGCCGGCATCCCCATCTTTGCCATGACGGCAAACGCCTTTGAGGAAGACCGCCAGAACGCGCTGAAGGCCGGCATGAACGGCCACATCGCAAAGCCGCTGGACGTCCCCCGCCTGCTGAGCATCCTTGCCGATGCACTGAAATGACCCTGTGCTCCGGGGCGCAAAAGCAGCCCTCCGCGCTCCGAAGCGCTGCAAAAACCGCATAAAAATGGAAAAAGCCCGATGGTTTCAATGAACCATCGAGCTTTTTCTTGGCGGAGTAGGAGGGATTTGAACCCTCGCGCCGTTGTTTAGACGACCTACGCCCTTAGCAGGGGCGCCTCTTCGGCCTCTTGAGTACTACTCCAGAGCAAAGTGCGTTACACTTATTCAAAAAAATGGCGGAGAGAGTGGGATTCGAACCCACGGTACGTTGCCGTACGGCAGTTTTCAAGACTGCTTCCTTAAACCACTCGGACATCTCTCCTCGTGGGCACTCGCACACGCCGTACCGAATGCCTATTTAATTTACCAGATTTTCGCCGTTCTGTCAAGCCTTAATTTCAACTTTTTCAGACATTCCCGCAGACCCCCGCCCATCGACAACCTTTTTTTGGCGAAGCCCTCATTTTTCTCTTTACAAAAACATCTTTTTGTTGTACAATAGAGATGCAAGATTTTAACCTCGGAGTAAAGGAGTGTACGACCATGTCGTTTTCAGAGCTTTTGAAGCAGTGCCGCAAGCAGAAGGGGATCAGTCAGGCGGAGCTGGCATCCAAACTGGGAGTGACCCAGCAGGCCGTCGGCAAGTGGGAAAGCGGCAAATCCTCCCCCGACCCCGCCACGGTGGCCCGCATCGCCGAGATCCTGAGCACCACGGCAGACTTCCTGCTGGGGCTTTACCGCCCGGTGTCCAACGCAGCCACCCCCGAGGAGCGCTTTTTCGGCAACTACGCCGAGAGCCTCATCCCGGTCATCGGCACCGTGAAGGCCGGGTACGGCGCGCTGGCCTTTGAGGAGGATTACGGGCAGGAGTATGCCCGCGTCAAGGACCCCTCCAACTATTTCTACCTCGTCGTCCGGGGCGACAGCATGGAGCCGCGCATTCAGGACGGCGACCTCGCCCTCGTCCACAAGCAGGACACGCTGGAAAACGGCGATCTGGGCGTACTGGTCTACGGCGACGAGGGCGAAGGCACCCTCAAGCGGTATATCCAGCGGGGCAACTGCGTCGTGCTGCAGCCCTTCAACCCCGCCTACAACGAACTGGTCATCAAGGGCGATGACCTGAACCGCCTGCACATCGCAGGCCGTGTGGTCGAGACGAAGGCCAAGTGGTGAGCCTCGCCCCTCTCCCTGGGCATTTCCGTGGGGGCAAAGGGGTCGTATCCCCTTCGGGAGGTGGAGTTTTATGGAACAGTCGCTGATGGACAAGCTCACCATTCTGGCCGACAGTGCAAAATACGACGTCGCCTGCACGTCCAGCGGCGCGTCCCGTGCGGCGAGGGCCGGTACTCTCGGCAGCTGCTACGCGCCGGGCTGCTGCCACGCATTCACCGCAGACGGCCGCTGCGTCAGCCTGCTGAAGGTCCTGATGAGCAACTGCTGTGCTTTTGATTGCAGCTACTGCGTCAACCGGAAGTCCAACGACGTGCCCCGGGCCACCTTTTCGCCCCGGGAGCTGGCCGAGCTGACCATCGAGTTCTACCGCCGCAACTACATCGAGGGGCTTTTCCTGTCCAGCGCCGTGCTGGGCACCCCCGACTACACCACCGAGCGGATGCTCTCCGTCCTGCGGCTGCTGCGGAACGAATACCATTTCGGCGGCTATATCCATGCCAAGACCATCCCCGGCACAAGCCCGGAGCTGATCCGGCAGATGGGCTTCCTCGCCGACCGCCTCAGCGTCAACGTCGAGCTGCCCAGCGAGCAGAGCCTCCATCTCCTCGCCCCCGACAAGGGCCGCCACTCCATCTTCCGGCCCATGAAGCAGATCTCGGCGGCGGGCGAGGAGAGCAAAAAGGAGCTGACCCTCTACCGCCACGCCCCCAAGTTCGCCCCTGCCGGCCAGAGCACCCAGATGATCGTCGGCGCATCGCCCGAGACAGACTACCACATTTTACAGCTCTCCGAGGGGATGTACCAGAAATACGGCCTCAAGCGGGTGTTCTACTCGGCCTACATCCCGGTGTCGGACGACACCCGCCTGCCCGCTCTGGACACAAAGCCGCCCCTGCTGCGGGAGCACCGGCTCTATCAGGCCGACTGGCTGCTCCGCTTCTACCAGTTCAGGGCCGACGAGATCCTAGACAAAGACAACCAGAGCTTCAACCCCTACCTCGACCCCAAGTGCAACTGGGCCGTCCAGCACTACGGGCTGTTCCCGGTGGACATCAACCGTGCCCCCTTCGAGATGCTGCTGCGGGTGCCGGGCATCGGCCCCAAGAGCGCCCGCCGCATCCGGGAGGCGCGGCGGCTGTCCGACCTCGGCCTCGACGAGCTGAAGCGGATGGGCGTCGTGCTCAAGCGGGCGCAGTATTTCATCACCTGCCGGGGCTTTTCGGGGGCGCACCCGGGCCGGGGCAGCGCCGGACGGGAGCGCATCACCCGGGCACTCATCGACCCCAACGTCTTCAGTGCCGGGGCCGAACAGCTGAGCCTCTTCGCCCCGCCGGCGGTGGACCGGCTCGTTGCGCAGGGCGTGCCGCCCCGGGCGGCCCAGCGGATGGTGCGGGAGGAGGCAGTGCAATGTCTGGCGAGAGCGTTGTGACCCCGCCGAAGGCCCGGAAGCTCCACGACGCCGATGTGGTCTACCTCTACGACGGCAGCTTCGAGGGCTTTCTGTGCTGCGTGTTCGAGAGCTTTGTCCAGCACGAGATCCCCTTTGCGGTCTGGACGCCCCAGCGGGAGACGGCCACCCTCTACCCTGTCCGGGACATCGAGACGGACTCCGCCAAGGCCCGGCGGGTCTTTTCCAGCCTTGGGAAAAAGCTGGGCCGGGAGACGGAGTACCTCGTCAGCCGGGATTTTCTCTCCGGACAGGAGGAGAAAGAGCTGCTGCTCATCCGCTTTCTGCATCTGGCCTTCGCCCTCGGCCCCGGCACGGTCAAGCGGATGGGCCACCCGGACGTAGCACCCCTTTACGAGATGAAAAAGAGCCTCGACTGGGAGGTGGACAAGTTTCAGGGCTTCGTCCGCTTCGAAGAGCACGACGGGATGCTGGGTGCGGTCATCCACCCCAAAAACTACATCCTCCCCCTGCTGCGGGGGCATTTCTGCGCCCGCTTCCCGGAGGAGGACTTCATGATATACGACGCCGTCCATCAGGCGGTGTTACTCTATCAGGGCCACGAGGCCAAGCTCCTCGAGCTGGCCGCGCCGCTCACCCTTCCCCCGCCCAGCGCTCGGGAGCAGGAGCTTCAGGCGCTCTGGAAGCAGTTCTACGACACGCTGGAGATCAAGGCCCGCCACAGCGAAAAGGGCCGGATGAGCCACTGTCCCAAGCGTTTTTGGCAGGATATGGTGGAAATGCGGTGATTCTTTACAAAAAGGTTGCATCTGCGCCGTTGCGCTCTACAAAAGGTATGGTATACTAAAGGGGAGCTTCGGCAGAGCATCTGCCGCACCCAACCCGAAACGGGCTATGATAAAAGGAGCATTGTGAAAACTATGGTTCGCATTACTATGGAAGACGGCGGCGTCATCGACATCGAGCTGAACGAGGAAGCTGCCCCCATCACCTGTGAGAATTTCAAGAAGCTGGTCGGTCAGGGCTTCTACAACGGTCTGACCTTCCACCGCGTCATCCCCGGCTTTATGATCCAGGGCGGCTGCCCGCTGGGCAACGGCACCGGCGGCCCCGGCTGGAACATCAAGGGCGAGTTTGCCGCCAACGGCGTCAACAACCCCATCAAGCACACCCGCGGCGTCATCAGCATGGCCCGCAGCATGAACCCCAACAGCGCCGGCAGCCAGTTCTTCATCATGCATGAGGACGCACCCCACCTCGACGGCCAGTATGCCGCCTTTGGCAAGGTCGTCTCCGGCATGGATGTCGTGGACAGGATCGCATCCGTCCCCACCGACTGGAACGATAAACCCAAGACCGCTGTCAAGATGAAGACCGTCGAGCTGCTCGAGGGCTGATCTTCTGCACCTATGGCTTTCTCTTCGGAGGAAGCCTTTTTTCTTTTATTGATGCATTCCGGCCAGCCGCTCATTCAGCTTCCGCAGACCGTCCCGCACCTCGGCGGGCGAGACCACTTCGACCTTTCCGCCGAAACCGCAGACCCAGCCATAGAACTGGTCGCTGACGCAGACGGGCACGTCAAAGTGGAAGCTGCCCTTCCCTTCCGGCACAAAGATGGGCGAGGCGCCGAAGCGCTCCCGCATAGCCGATTCGAGGTCAGAAGTACACCGCAGGGTGACGCGGTGCTCCGGCCCGCCGAACATCTGGAAGTGCTTTTTCAGGTAGGAGGGCAGGTCGAAATCGGCAAACTGCTCCCTGCCCCGGCGCGGCTCGTCCAGCACCGTCACCCCGGCCATCTTATCCACCCGGTAATGGCGGATGCCCACCGGCTCCTTCTCGTCCTGATAGGCGATGAGATAGTAGCAGCCGTTCTCCCACGCCATCTGCCACGGGCTGATGGTGTAGGGGGCGGGACGTCCCGCTTTTTTGTAGCGGAATCGCACCATTTTTCCGGTGTTGATGGCCGCGAAGAGGGCATCCACGCTGTAGGGCAGGTCCTTGTTGTCGCTTTTGGGGCGGCCATCGACGTAGACCTGACGCTGGAGCTGGGTGCCCTGATACCGGGAGGCCAGCCCTTCCAGCTTATGGATGAGCTTGTCGCTGGAGGTCTTGGAGATGACCCGGCTGGACTGGACGGCGTCCACCAGAAGCTTCAGTTCGGCCAGTTCGAAGGGCCTCGTCGCCATCCAGTAGCCGCCGCTGCGGCCCCGGCGCAGCCGGATGTCGTAACCAAGCGCATTCAGCGCGTCGATGTCGCTGTAGACGCTCTTGCGCTCACAGAGGATGCCCTGCCGGGCCAGCAGCTCCACCAGCTGGGGCACATTGAGCAGATGTTCCTCATCGGTCTGCTGCTCAAAGATGCGCAGCAGCGCCAGGAGTTTGGATTTTTGTCCTTCCTGCTTGGGCATGGGCGGCCTCCTTTCGGTCACGAGTCCTTCTTGTCGAATGCGGCGCGGCGCTGGGTGGACAGGCGGAACATCTCTTCCAGTTTGTCCCGGTCGTCGGCCACGAGGGCGTCCCGCAGCTGGGCGAGGGCCGCGTCGAACTGGTCGATCTCGGAGATGAGGTTCTCCTTGTTCCAGAGGAACAACTCAGCCCACATCTTTTCGTTGATGCGGGCGATGCGGGTCAGGTCCCGGAAGGAATCGCCTGTGTACTCGCAGAGCGAGGAGTTGTCGTTGGCGCACATGAGGCTGACGGCGATGGCATGGCAGAGCTGGCTGACGTAGCCGATCATCTTATCGTGCTCCTGCACGGTCAGGGTGCAGATGTGGCGGAAGCCCAGCACCTCAGCCAGCTCTTTCGCCCACTGGACCGCCTCGGAGGTGTTCTTCTCGGTGGGGGTGATGATGAAGTTGGCAGGGGCAAAGTTGACCTCCGCCGCGTGCTCGACGCTGGAGGTCTCACGGCCCGCCATCGGATGGCTGGCGATGAACTCTACCCCTGCCGGGCACATCGCCTGCACCGGCTCCACAAGGCCGGTCTTGACGCCGGAGACATCGGTAAAGATGCAGCCGGGCTTGAGAAGAGAGCCGTACGTCCTGAACCAGTCGATGAGGGCCGTGGGGTACAGACCGAAGATGATGTGGTCGGCCTGCGCGACGAGATCCTCGAAATCGTGGGTCTTGCCGCTGGCGATATAGCCGTGGTCGAGGGCGTATTGTAAATGCCCCTCGCTGCGGTTGATGCCGTCCACATGGAACCCGGCCTTGGAAAGCTCGAGGGCGTATTTGCCGCCCAGCAGGCCGAGGCCCACCACGAGATAACGCTTCGATTTATCCAGCATATTCTACCTCCGCGCCTAACGGCTTGATGGCTTCAAAGAAATGGGGCCAGCTCTTCTGCACGGCCTCCGCGTCGTCGATGGAGAGGGGCAGCCCGGCGGCCAGCGCCAGCACCGTGAGGCTCATGACCACCCGGTGGTCGTTGTGGCCATGGAGGGGTGCGGCCGGGGTGTGGAGCTTCCCTGCGCAGCCATGGATGGTGATGGTACCGCCCTCGCTTTCCAGCACGCCGCCGCAGGCCCGCAGCTCGGCTTCCATGGCCGCGATGCGGTCGCTCTCCTTGATGCGGAGGCGCTCGGCGTTGCGGATGGTGGTGGTTCCCTCGCAGAACAGGCCCAACACCATCAGCACGGGGCCGAGGTCGGGGCAGTCGGCAAGGTCGATGTCAGTGCCGTGCAGGAGGGCTTTTCCGAGCCGGATGCCCTCATCGGTGGCGGACAGCTCTGCCCCACAGCGGCGCAGGATGCCGAGGATGGCCGCATCACCCTGTAAGGTGTCGGCGGACAGGCCCTTGAGGGTCACGCCGCCCTGCACCGCCCCCAGCACCGCCGGGAACGCCGCCTGACTGTAATCTCCCTCCACCGTGTAGTCGCAGGGGGCATACTGCTGCCCGCCCGGGAGGAAGAGGGTGTTCTCGTCCTGCCAGCGGCTCTCGACGCCAAAACGGCGCTGTGCCGCCCGGGTCATCTCGATGTAGCTGCGGCTCTCCACCGGCGGGATGAGATGGAGGGTGCTGTCCCCTGCCAGCAGGGGCAGGGCGAACAGCAGCCCGCTGATGAACTGGCTCGACACATTGCCCGCCAGCTCGTACTCGCCGCTTTTCAGAGCGCCCTCGACGGTCAGGCCCGCCGGAGACGGTTCAAAGCGGAGAGACTGCTCATGATATAACGCCTCGTACACCGACTGGGGCCGCTCCATCAGCCGGCCCCGGCCCACGAAGGTCACCCTCTGCCCGGTGAGGCTGGCGATGGGGATGAGGAAGCGGAGGGTGCTGCCGCTCTCGCAGCAGTCCACCGGGGCTTCGACGGGGAGGAACTGTCCCAGCCCCTCTACCACGGCGCTGTCCGGGCCGGTGCGCACCTTGGCGCAGAGCTGTCCGGCGGCGGAGAGGGTGGCCGAGATGTCCTTGCTGAACTCGAGGTTCCCGATGTGAGAAGTACCCTTCGCCAGCGCAGCGCAGAGCACCGCCCGGTGGGCCATGCTCTTGCTGGGCGGCGCAGTGATGGCCCCGCCGATGCCGCCGGGGGCTTGCTTTATCGTTACTATCATAGTCGATCCTTCAGGCGGCTTGCCCGCTTCCCTTACATATCCCTTCCGATGGCCCATGCGACCTGACGGCACTTTGCCATGGCCTGCGCAAAGGCCTCCGGAGTCAGGCACTGTGCGCCGTCGCTCCATGCGTGGCGGGGGTCATAATGCACCTCCACCTCGAGGCCGTCGGCACCGGCGGCCACAGCGGCGATCATCATCGGCTCCACAAGGTTCGCCTTACCGGTGGCGTGGCTGGGATCCACGATGACGGGCAGGTGGGTCTTTTCGTGGATGATGGGCACAGCGGAGAGGTCGAGGGTGTTGCGGGTGTACTTCTCAAAGGTGCGGATGCCCCGCTCGCAGAGGATGACCTGCTCGTTGCCTCCGGCCATGATGTACTCGGCGCTCATGATCCACTCCTCGATGGTGTTGCAGAGGCCACGCTTGAGCAGGACGGGCTTATGCATCTTGCCCACGGCCTTGAGCAGCTGGAAGTTCTGCATATTGCGGGCACCGATCTGCACCACGTCCACATACTCCTCGAACTCGGGGATGCGGTCCTCGCTCATCAACTCGGAGACGATGGGCATACCGGTGGCCTCCCGGGCCTTCACCATGTCAAGGATGCCCTCGGTCTCGAGGCCCTGAAAGGAGTAGGGCGAGGTGCGGGGCTTGTATGCGCCGCCCCGAAAAAGGGTCGCGCCGCCCGCCTTGACGCCCTGCGCGATGCGGAGGGCCTGCTCCGCGCTCTCGATGCTGCACGGGCCTGCCATGACCGCGATCTTCTCCTTTCTGCCGATTTTGACGCCGCCGCAGTCGATGACGGAGTCTGCCGGGTGGAAGAGGCGGTTGGCCCGCTTATAGGGGGCAGAGACGCGGGTGACGTTGTCGATCCAGGGGTTGGCGAGGACGTCCCGCTCGTCGATCTTCGTCGTGTCGCCCACGAGGCCGAAGACATTGTAGTCCTTGCCGGTGATGAGGGTGACGTCGAGGCCCTGCTTTTCAAAGCGGTCCACGATCTTTTCCAGTTCTTCCTTGGGGGTGCCCTTTTTGGTGGAGATGATCATAGAATTTCGTTCCTTTCACTCTTTCTTTTCCGCTCACATGACCAGATGGGTGTGTGCGCTGCCGTCCAGACGAAGCAGCTGGGTCAGATAGGCCGCAGCGTGCAGATAGCCGCTGATGCCCTCACCGATGAAGTGTCCCTGACAGCCGAAGGAGACGATGTCCGTCTTGCGGAACGGCTCATGCTCGTCCGGCTCGCTCAGCAGCACCTCCACGGCAGGCACGCCGCAGAGCCGCAGCGCGTCGAGGATGGCGACGCTGTAGTGGGCGTATCCGCCGGGATTCAGGATGATGCCGTCTGCCCGGCCTGCGGCAGACTGGATCTCATCGATGAGGTCGCCCTCGTGGTTGGACTGGAAAAACTCCACCTCGAGGCCCATCTGGGTGCAGCACAGCTCGAGATAATCCAGCAGACCGTTGTAGTCCAGCTGGCCGGCCACGCCCGGCTCGGTGAAGTGCATCATATTGAGGTTGGGGCCGTTAATGACTAAAAATTTCATCCAGAGCCTCCATTGCGGCGGCCACGGCGTCCTCCACCGTGCCGCTGTTGGGGATGACGGCATCTGCCGCCGCGAGATACAGGGGGCGGCGCTCCGCCTCCATCTGCCTGAGCGCCTCGGGGCTGGACGAGAGAGGCCGTCCGCCGCCCACCGTCAGCGCATCCAGAGGCCGGTCGATAAAGAGCACGACGCCGTTCTGGTGCAGGGCGCGCAGATTTTCGCCCCGCTTGATGATGCCGCCGCCGCAGGAGAGCAGCTGACGGCCCTCTTTTGCAAAGCGGGCGGTCTGGGCCGACTCCCTCGCCCGGAAGCCATCCTCGCCCTCGGCGGCGAAGATGTCCGGGATGCTGCGGCCGTCGGCCTTCACGATCTCCTCGTCGAGGTCGATGAACCGCTTGCCCAGCTTGTCTGCCAGCAGACGGCCCACCGTGGACTTGCCGCTGGAGGGCATCCCGATGAGGGCCACATTCAGCATATCGCGGCGGAGTGCGGCAGTGACGCGGCGGATTTCCCCCGCCGCGTCGTCGAACTTCCGGCTGAGGAAGTATTCGGCGGCGTACACCGCCTGCGCTACCAGCATCTCGAGGCCTCCCACGGCCACCGGGACGCCGGCCTCCTCGGCCCGCAGGATGAGTTCGGTCTTGTCCGGGTTATACACCACGTCCAGCACCGCTTCCAGCCCGGGCATTCGGGCAACGTCCAGACTGCACACCCCTACGTTGGGGTACATCCCGGCGGGGGTGGTGTTGATGACGATCTGTGCACCGCTGGACACAGCTTCCTCATAGGAGAGCTGGCCCTTGGCGGCGTCGGGCGTCCGGCTGACGGTCAGCACCTTCGCCGCGCCCTTGTCCCGGGCGACGGCACTGGTGGTGTTGTGGGTGCCGCCGGTGCCGAGGATGAGGACGGTCCTGCCCGCGAAATCGACGCCGTGGGCGTCACACAGATGGGCAAAACCGAGATAGTCGGTGTTGTAGCCGTAGAGCAGGCCGTTCTTGTTGACGACGGTGTTCACCGCGCCGATGGCCTTGGCCCGGGGGTCGATGTAGGTGCAGTACTCCATCACCAGCCGCTTATAGGGGATGGTGACATTGATGGCCTTGAACTGCCGCTTGGTGAGGAAGGCCCGGGCCTCCTCCTCCGTGGGCAGAGGGCAGAGGTCGTAGCGGTAGCCGCAGAGCATCTCGTGGATGAGCTTCGAGTAGGAGTGGCCCAGCTTCGAGCCGATGAGTCCGTATTCCATCACAGTCCCTCCCTGCGGTAGCTGGTGGGCCGCTCCATCCATGCCGTGCCGTAGCGGGCCGTCAGCAGATCGCCCACAGCCAGCGCGGCGGCGCAGGTCTGAACGATGGCGGCACGGGGCACGATGCAGGGGTCATGGCGGCCCTGAATGGAGAGGGGTGCATCCTGCTTTGCAAGATAGTCCACCGTCTCCTGTTTCTTGTAGATGCTGGGCGTCGGCTTGACGGCAGTGCGGAAGACCACGGGCATCCCATTGGAGATGCCGCCGTTGACCCCAGCGTTGTGGTTGGTGGCGGTAACGATGGTGTTCCCCTTCATCCGGAAGGCGTCGTTGGCCTCCGAGCCTTTCAGGTCGGCGAAGCCGAAGCCGGTGCCGAACTCGATGCCCTTGACGGCAGGCACGGAGAAGGCCATGTGGGAAAGCAGGCTCTCCACGCTGTCAAAGTACGGCTCGCCCACACCGGCAGGCAGGCCGAGGATCGCCGTCTCAAGAATGCCGCCCACGCTGTCGCCCTCCGCCCCGGCGGCGCGGATGGCCGCCTTCATCGGCTCTTCGACGGAGGCATCCAACAGCGCGAAGCCCTCGCCCTTATTTTCCAGCACGCTGACCTGCGCGGCCAGCGCGGCGGTATCGTCCAGCGCAAAGGGGGTATCGGAGAGGCCGGCGCAGCGGGCGATGTGGGTGGTGATGTCGATGCCGGCGCGGCCCAGCGCCCCCAGCACGATGGCTCCGCCCGCCACCAGCGCGGCGGTGATCCGGCCCGAGAAGTGCCCGCCGCCCCGGGCATCCTGAAAGCCGTGGTATTTGGCATAGGCGGTGTAGTCCGCATGGCCGGGGCGGAGCAGGTCGGCGGTCTTGGCGTAGTCGCCGCTGCGGGTGTTCTGATTTTCGATCATGAGGGCGATGGCCGTGCCGGTGGTGTGGCCGTTCACGACGCCGGAGAGCAGCTGGACCCGGTCGGCCTCCACCCGGGGGGTGGAGAGGCCGTCGCCCCGGGCGCGGCGTCTGTCTATACAGGCGGCGATGAACGCCTCGTCCACCGGCACCCCTGCGGCCATGCCGTCCAGCACGCCGCCGATGGCCCGGCCATGGCTCTCGCCGAAGATGGTCAGTGCCAATGCGCTGCCAAAGGTGTTTTTCATGGCTCAGTCCTCCATGCCCAGCAGGGTGCGCAGACCCTCCACCGGGATGGTCTCGGCACGCCAGCAGCCCAGACCCGGCACCTTGATGACGGTGATCTGTCCGCCCTGCGCCTTCTTGTCGTGGAGCATCTCGGCGTAGACTTTATCCTTATTGTAGGCGGTGCGCAGGGGCAGGCCCAGACGGCGGTAGACCGCCCGGACGCGCTTCTGCAATGCTTTGGATTCGATCATGGGCAGCATCCCCAGCGCCACGCATTCGCCGTGGTAGAGGCCCACGGTGCGGCGTCCCTTGACGCCCTTGACGGCCTCGATGCCGTGGCCGATGGTGTGGCCGAAGTTGAGGGCCTTGCGCATCCCGCGCTCGGTCTCATCCTGCTCCACGATGCTCTTCTTGAAGCGGAGGCTGCGGTAGATGATCTCTCCGATCTGCTCGTCGATGTCGCCCTTTTCAAAGATAGCGAACAGCTCCGGGTCGGCCAGAAGGCTCGCCTTCACCGACTCGGCCAGACCGTTGATGTACTGGCGGCGGGGCAGGGTAGCGAGGGTGCTGGGGTCCACGATGACCAGCTTGGGCTGCCAGAAGGAGCCGACGATGTTTTTCGTCTCGCCCAGATCCACCGCCGTCTTGCCGCCGATGGAGGAGTCGATCATGGAGAGAGTGGTGGTGGGGCAGTTGATGAAATCGATGCCCCGCATATAGATGGAGGCGGCAAAGCCTGCAAGATCGCCCACGACGCCGCCGCCCACGGCGATGACGAGGTCGCCGCGGCCCATATTGAACTCCAGCATCTGGCGCAGGACACTTTCCAGAATCTTCATGCTCTTGCTGGCCTCACCCTGCGGCACGGTGATGATCTTTGCGTCGCGGCACTGGTCGGCTACCCGCTGGGCGTACTCTGCCGGGACGCCTGCGTCCGTCACCACCGCCACACGGCGGTCGAGGCGGGCGAACTGGTACAGGTTCTCCAGTGCGCCGTTTTTCAGGATGATGTCATAGCTGCGCTCACCCAGATTCATGGTGAGCTTTGTGCCGATAAATCCACTCATTTCGTATACACTCCTAACAGCCGCACGGTGCGGCAGGTATGATCCAGCTCGCGCAGCAGCGCGGCGGTCTCGTCGTCGGCGGGGTCTCCCACCAGCTCGACGTAAAAATAGTAATCGAAGGGAACATGAGGCAGCGGACGGCTCTTGATGGATTCCATGTCGTAGCCGAACCGACCGATGACCTGAATGACCTCAGCCAGCTTGCCGGGCTTGTTGTCCAGCGTGAAGAGCAGCGAGAAGCGGTTGCCCCCGGTGGGCTTTTCGCGGCTGAGGACGATGAAGCGGGTGGTGTTGTCGCCGTCGGTGTTGATGCTGGGCACAAGGACCTCCAGCCCGTAGAGGGCAGCGGTCTCCGCGCTGGCGATGGCGGCTTGGGACGGGTCGCCGGACTCTGCCACGAACTTTGCCGCCATGGCCGTATTCGGCATGGCTGTGGCGGGCAGATGGAACTGCTTTAAGAACGTCTCGCTCTGGGCGATGGCCTGCTGGTGGCTGTAGACGTGCCGGAGCTGGGCCAGCTGGGTGCCGGGCAGGACGAGCAGGTTCTGGGAGATGGGCAGGTCGTAGACGTCCACCACCCACAGCTCCGGGTAGTTATAGCACAGGTCCAGCACGGCGGAGACATCGCCTGCGTGGCTGTTCTCGAAGGGCACGACGCCGTGGGCGGCGTCCCCCCGCCGGACAGCCTCGAAGACCTCGTCCCACGTCGGGTAGCTCACTGCCTCCGCGTGGGGGAAGAGCGCCCGCAGCGCGATGTGGGCAAAAGCGCCCTCCACGCCCTGATAGGCGGCGCGGTTCTCGCCCAGCACCTCCGCCTCGTACTGCTTGGCGACGTCCATCATGTTCTGGACATGATCTCTGTAGTAGGGCCGGAGGGCGGGGTCCTGAATGCGGGCCGCAGCCTTTTCCAGCACCACCGCCTCCCGTGCGGCGTCATAGACCGGCAGGCCGTGGGCCTGCTTGTATTGGGCGACGCTGAGCACGGCGGCCATCCGCCGCTCAAACAGGGCGGCCAGCTGCGCGTCCACCGCGTCGATCTCGGCGCGGGCCTGTTCCAGTGTGTCCATCTGTTCCACATCCTTCGGGTAAAATTTCAGCTCCTGTTGGGACGATACTTAGTAAGTATACCATAACCCGGACGAGGAAACAACAAGCGCCTCTCCCTTTGAGGGTGGAGAATATTTCAAATCCGGGGCCGTCAACGCGAAGAGATTGCAACAAAAAAGCCCTCTCCGAGGCGGTCGGAGAGGGTCATTTCGTTCATCTGTCCTGTTTGCGCAGGTCTTCCCTGCTGCGGGGGGTGCCGAACACCCGGCCATAGGGGTTGTCGAGGTCGGCGGCTTTTAACGGCACCGCCTTTTTCTCGGGCTTTTCGGGGACGCTGATGTGCCCCGCCCTGCCCTTGCGCCGAACGCGGAACCGCATGGCTCAGCCCTCCGGCGCAACGGTGGAGACAGCCCCCGCCGTCAGTTTCTGCCACAGCTCCTCGCCGCCGGCGAGGTTGTCGGCGGTGCCGCTGTTCCATGCGCCCCGCATCCCGACGTAGAACTGGGACATATACTCCTGACTGGACCCACTGCGGCTCTGGGTGGTGTCGGGGCCGTAGCTGCCGAGGTCGAGGCCCGCCAGCACGGGGCAGTCGCTCCACTTATAGACCATGTTCCACCAGTCCTCGTCGCTGTCGGCGGCGGGCAGGCTGCCGTCCAGATACCGCAGCGAGCCGGTGCTCTCCTCAAACCCTGCCGGGTCCCAGAGCAGAAAGACGGAGCTCAGACCGCCCTGCACATCGGTGGCAAGCTTGGTGGTGCCCGCCATGGTCAGGTAGGCGTCGCTCTCGGTCTGGGTCTCGCCCTCGGCGTAATCGAGGGTGTAGACGTTCAGGGTCACGACCACCTTGCCGTCGTCGTTGCGGTCCTCGCCGTAGTCCGCCAGAGCTTCCTGCAAGGCGTTCACGGTGTCCTCGGGCAGGTAGTAGGGGGCCACCACGGCCACGTTGTAGTCGGGCTTGGTGACGAAGAAGTACTGCCCGATAAAGTTGTAGGCCACAAAGACCACGGCGATGCCGATGAGGATGACCCACTTGAGGTTATAGTCCCACCAGTTGGCCCAGCGCTCCTTGCGGGTGTACTGTTTTTCCCTGCGGGGGGCGATGTCCTTCGGGTCGATGTCGCGCTCGTAACGGTAGCTTGCCATGCGGCAGTGTCCTCCCAGTTTTTGTGTTACAGCTGTGCCAGAATGGTCTGGCGGACGGCGGCGGGCAGTTCCTTCTGCTCGGCGCGGCTCATGCCCGCCGTCTGGATGGGCGGCAGCACCCGGATGCGCACCGTGCCGGGCGTCGTCCGGTTGCCGTGGGCCTCGAACAGCCCCCGTGCGCCGGAGATCGCCACCGGCACCACCGGGGTTTCAGTCTTCACAGCGATGCGGAAAGCACCGGCCTTGAACTCACCGGCGCCGCCCTCCTCGCCCTTGTAGCGGGTGCCCTCGGGGAAGATGATGAAGCTCCTGCCGCTCTCTACGATGGCGGTGGCGTCGTTGAGGGCGCGCACCGAGGCGCGGACGTCATCGCGCTGGACGAAGACACAGCCCAGCAGCTTCATCCAGCGGCTGAGCAGGGGGATCTTTTCCAGCTCCTCCTTGGCGAGGATGCCGTAGGGCTTGTCGAGGCTGGCCAGCAGCAGGGGGATGTCATAATAGCTGCGATGGTTCGCCACAAAAACGCAGGGTCCCTCTTTCGGGATGTTGTCCAGCCCCTCGACGCTGAGCCGGACGCCGGTGACGTTCAGGATGCCCCGGCTCCAGTGGGGGATGTGCTGCTCCACCAGACGGCGCACCGTTTCGGTGTCGCCGGCGGCCTGTGCACGCTCGGCTTTGCGCAGCACGCCGTAGTGGACGATCATGTAGCCAAACAGATAGGTGAACATCGCAATGGTGCGGAAAATGCTCACAGAGAGATTCCTCCTTTCGGCTGAAAAGCCGTCTCTATTGTAACACACTCCGCCCCAAAAAGGGAGAGGAAACACTTTTTTTACATTTCGGGGGCTTTGCGGCTTGCAAAATCCACAAAATCCGGGTATATTTATAATCAGAAAGCCAGCACAATGGTGTTTTATGCCAAACCGTGCTGTGCAATGGGAGCTGTCCCAGAGACAGCGAGAGAGGATATTCACATACCATGAGTCTGTTCCCTTCTGCAAACGATTTCAAGTCCGGCCCGGGCGTGGAAAAGGACGCCCCCCGCAAGACCGGCGTCGGCCGCTTCTTCGAGCTGGTGGGCCGGGATATGAGCGGGATGTTCCTTGCCAACCTGCTCACCTGTCTGGGCTTTCTGCCGGTCATCTGTCTGGTGTACATCGGCTTCCTGATGAACAGCCTGCCGGTCATGGTCCTCAGCGCCGCCGTGGGCGGCATTCTGGCCGGACCGGTGCTGGCGGGGATGTACGACACCGTCCTGCGCGCCCTGCGCGACGAGGCCGGCTACTGGTGGACCACCTACCGCAAGGCCTTCCGGCAGAACTTCAAGGCCAGCATCCTGCCGGGGATACTCTACTGCGTCGTGGTCACGGTGCAGATCTTCCTCGTCTACTTCTGCTTCAATATGCTCTACCACGGCACCAACGTCGGCGTGGGGATGTGGGTGGCCACGGTGCTCAACCTCATCCTCTTCCATATGCTCTTCTCCTATATGTGGCCCCAGATCGTCCTGCTGGACCAGCCCCTCGGCCAGACCCTCAAAAACAGCGTCAACTGCATGATCGCCTTCCTGCCCCACGCGCTGGCGGCGTCCCTCGTGACGGTGCTGTTCTGGGGCCTCGTCATCCTCTGTATGCCGCTGGGCCTTCTGCTCATGCTGGTGTTCGGCTTCTGGTTTCAGGTGGAGATCACCAGCCAGATCGTCTACGGCGACCTCGACCGGGTGTTCCACATCGAGGAGAACATCCGCAAGCTCCACGACGCCGAGTACGAGGCCGAGATGGCCTCGGAGCGCAGCGACGGCGAAGAATAAACAGCGCAATGACGCGGAAAGGGGATGCGTGCAATGGAACAGCGGAACAATCTGGTGCTGCAGGGCACGGAGACGTTTTCCCGCGGGCAGCTCGATAATGTGGCGCTGGACAACGGCAGCGTCGTGCTGGACAGCGTGGCCGGGCGGTATCTGCAATACGGCAGCTATACCACGCCTGAGTTCGCCATGCCGGCTTTCTGCAACCTGAATGTCAGCTGGAACGCCCACGCACCCCAGAACACCATGGTGGAGGTGCGCTGCCGGGTCTACGCAGGCGGCAATTGGACGGGCTGGATGAGCTTCGGCAAGTGGGCACCCGATTACCCCCGGAGCAGCATCAACGCCCACAGCGACGACGGCCTCATCTTCCTGATGGGCGACACCGTGACCGTGGCCCTGCCCGGCGGCGGCACCGGCGTCCAGCTTCAGGTGAATCTCTCCACCAACGACGACAAAGTCACCCCGGCGCTCCGGCTGCTGTCGGCGGCGGTCCGCCCCCTCGCGTGGGAAAAGCAGGACGGCCACCCCATCAACCGCCGCCTCTACTTACCGGAATACTGCCTCTCCGCCCACGACCCCAGTTTCGGGCGGGAGATGGACCTGCCGCTGGTGATGGCAGCGCTGATGAACCGCTGGGGCGAGGACATCCTGCCCGAGGAGGTGGCCCACATCATGGCCGACAAGGCCACCGGCAGCACCGGCAACGCCGCCTTTGCGGCGGCCGCAGCGGGCTGCTGCGGCTACCCCTGCTGGCAGGCGTGGATGGATCTGAAAGACCTGCGGGAACAGATCCACGACGGCTGCTCGGTGGCCGTCCGCATCGAGCGCCGCATCCGGGGCCAGCGCGACCCGGTGGGCGTCTGGATGGGCCTGCGGGGCTTCGGCCATGACGACGCCGTCCTCGCCGACTTCGTCCTCCTCAACGACCCCACCGCCGACAGCGACGGGGCGGTGAACTGCACGATGGCGGTGACAGACTTTGCCCGCTACTTCACCGGGCGGGCCATCGCCCTCCGCCCCAAGCCCCGGGACATCGAGGCCGACCGGCCCCGGCGCGTCCCCTGCAGCTTCGAGTACAGCACCGAGGACGACTGCTGGTATCTGTCCCTCCGGGGCCAGCGCCAGCTCCTCCCGGCCGAGTTCTCCGGCTGGGCGGCCTGCAGCCCCCACGACGGCGTGGCCCATGCCACCACCGCCCACCGCACCTTCCGGCGGATGGAGCGGACACGGACGGGGGGCTTCCGCTTCCCGCCCGAGCAGACGGCCAGCGGCGGACGCTGCAGCATCTACATCATCGACCAGACCGGCACCATGCAGTTTGCCGAAGTGCGGCTGCCCACCCCGCCGCCGGCCCCGTCGGCCCCCGAAGCCAACCAAAGCACTCTGCCCCCTGCCCCCTGAGGGGCACGCCAGACGCTTTCAATGGATAAATCATCAATATGGGAGGAATACATTATGGCAAAGACGATCATCACTTTGGGCCGTGAGTACTGCACCGGCGGACGCTACATCGCAAAGGACGTGGCGCGCGCACTGGGCATCAAGCTCTACGACAAGGAGCTGATCACCATGGCAGCCAAAAATTCCGGACTGTCCGAGGAGGCCGTGGCCGCCAGCGAGAAGCGGCATACCCACAGCCTGCTCTACAGCCTGTATACGATGGGCAACGACCTTCCTCTGGGCGATCAGGTCTTCATCCTGCAGAGCCGCATCATCAAGCAGCTGGCCGACGAAGGCCCCTGCGTCATCGTGGGCCGCTGCGGCGACTATGTCCTGCGCGACCGCAAGGATGTGCTGCGCGTCTTTGTCTACGCCCCCAAGGAGTGGCGTCTGGCCTACGGCAAGGAGAACAATATGCTGCAGGCCAAGGACGAAAAGGGCATCAAGGATGAGGTCGAGAAGACCGACCGCAACCGCGCAGCCTACTACAATTACTACACCCAGAACCGCTGGGGCGATGCCCACAACTACGATCTGGCCATCAACGCCGCACTGGGCCACGACGCCTGCGTGCAGATGATCCTTGCCGCCGCAGAGGCCAAGGAAAAGTCGATGGAGGGCTAAAGGCCCTGTCTCCCCGGAGAGACAGAACAAAACAACGATGCTGCGTGGGTAGGGCGCTTTTGCGCTCTGCCCACGTTTGCGGCATAGAAAAAGCACACAACCCCCAAGTTATCAACAGCAAAAGGAGAAACCGTGGAAAACAAGCAGCCCCAGACCGCTCCCGCAGATGTGCGGGAAAACATTATGGGCACGATGGACATCAATCCTCTGCTCATCAAGCTCAGCGTACCGATGATGATATCCATGCTGGTGCAGGCCCTCTACAACGTGGTGGACTCCATCTTCGTGTCCCACGTCAGCGAGAACGCCCTGACCGCTGTTTCGCTGGCGTTCTCATTGCAGAACGTCATGATCGCCGTAGGCGTCGGCACCGGCGTCGGCGTCAACGCCCTGCTCTCCAAGAGCCTCGGCGAAAAGGATCAGGAGCGGGCCAACAAGACCGCCGAAAACGGCATTTTTCTGTCTCTGTGCAGCTACGCCGTCTTCCTCCTCATCGGCCTCACCTGCATGAAGCCCTACTTCTACGCCCAGACCTCGGACATGGACATCGCCCGGCAGGGCATCCTGTATCTGAGCATCTGCTGCGTCCTCAGCCTCGGCCTCTTCACCCAGACCATGGGCGAAAAGCTGCTGGCCGCCACCGGCCGCACCCACCTCAGCATGATCAGCCAGCTGGTGGGCGCTGTGGTGAACATCGTGCTGGACCCCATCTTCATCTTCGGCTACTGCGGCGAGGCCCTGTCCGGCACTACCGGCGCTGCTGTGGCCACCGTCATCGGTCAGTTCTGCGGCGCGGGCATGACGCTGTACTTCAACCTCAACAAAAACCCCGACATCCAGATCAGCTTCCGGGGCTTCCGCCCCAGCGCCAAGGCCATCGGCCGCATCTACACCGTCGGCCTGCCCAGCATTGCCATGCAGTGCGTGGGCAGCGTCATGACCTTCTTCATGAACCAGATCCTGATGGCCTTCTCGGCCACGGCGGTGGCGGTCTTCGGCGTCTATTTCAAGCTGCAGAGCTTCGTCTTCATGCCCATCTTCGGCATGAACAACGGCATGGTGCCCATCATCAGCTACAACTACGGCGCACGCAGGCCGGAGCGGGTCAAAAAGACCATCCGCCTCGCAGTCTTCTACGCCGAGTGCATCATGCTGGTGGGCTTCTGCATCTTCCAGTTCCTGCCGGATAAGCTGCTGGGCCTCTTTGCCGCCAGCGACGCCATGCTGGCCATCGGCATCCCGGCTCTGCGCATCATCTGCCCCCACTTCCTGCTGGCGGGCGCGGGCATCGTGCTCAGCTCGGTGTTTCAGGCACTGGGCAACGGCGTGTTCAGCCTCACCGTCTCCATCTGCCGCCAGCTGGTGGTGCTCATCCCCGCCGCATGGCTGCTGAGCCGCACCGGCGAGGTGAATATGGTCTGGTGGTCCTTCATCATCGCCGAAGTGGTCAGCCTGACCCTGAGCCTCATCTTCATGGCCCGCATCAACCGCACCGTCATCGTCCCGCTCTATGAGGAGCAGGACGCGGCTGTATAAAAACTCCCCTCGTGGACGAAAGGAACGTGAACTCTATGGCAAAAAAGCTGAAGTGGAACCTCATCCTCATGAGCCTGCTCTATCTGGCACTGGGCATCTTTTTGCTGATGGTGCCCGGCACGGCCCTCAACGTGGTCTGCTACGCCCTGGGCGGCGTGGTACTGGCCTGCGCAGCCGTGCAGCTGGTGCGCTATTTTGTCGTAGAGCGCGGCGTGTTCCAGAGCCAGCTCACCCTCATCTCGGGCCTCGTCTGTCTGGCGCTGGGCGCGTTCCTCATCATCCGCAGCGACATCGTCGTCCGGGTGCTGCCCATCGTGTTCGGCCTGTTCATCATCTTCGACAGCCTTGGCCGCGTCCAGAACGCCCTTGAGCTGCGCCGGTGTGCGTATTCGAGCTGGAAGGTCTTCCTGCTGCTGGCGGTGCTCAGCGTCATTCTGGGCATCGTGATGGTGGTAGACCCCTTCGGCACGATGGAGACGCTGGTCATGGCCATCGGCCTCATCCTCATCCTCGAAGCCGCCCTCAACCTGCTGAGTGCGCTGTACACCATGCTGGCCGTCCGGCGCTTCATGAAGCTGCACCCCGAGACCCAGTCGATGCTGGAGGCCGTCACCGGCAAGGACCTGAACGGCGACGGCGTCATCGCCCCGGACATCGCCCACGCCGACGCAGAGGCGACCGCCGTGGAGCTGGACCATGTGGACGAGAGCGCCGAGGTGGAGCAGGAGGAGGAATAACTTCAGGCGGCTTGCCCTCTCCGTCTGCTCCCGCTGGTCGCATCCACTGCCCGGGTTGCGGCTCCCAGCGTCTGCTTCGCTGCCGCTTGCATCCTGCTGGCCGCTGCCCCAACAGCTTCTCCCTGTTTCCGCCACTAGTGGCGGTCGTCGCCGTCGCCTATCGAGGAGAGGCCTTGGCATTCCGCTGCGTTTCCCGTATAAACTGTAAGCCTGACCTCTTTGCCAAAGGCTCCCCTCGGTAGGGGAGCTGTCGCCGAAGGCGACTGAGAGGTTTTATCAATTCAACATAAAGGATAAAAAGAGAGCTATGGAAAAGTACGATCTCATCATCGTTGGTGCCGGCCCGGCCGGTATCTTCACCGCCGTGGAGCTGCTGCGCCGCGGCAGCAAGAAGCACATCCTGCTGGTGGAAAAAGGCAAGCCGGTGGAAAAGCGCCACTGCCCCAAGGCAGAGCTTGGCCACTGCGTCAACTGCCGCCCCACCTGCGCCATCACCACCGGCTTCTCCGGCGCAGGCGCATTCTCCGACGGCAAGCTGAGCCTCTCCTATGAGGTCGGCGGCGATCTGCCCAGCCTCATCGGCGAGGAGTTCGCGCAGGAGCTGATCGACTACACCGACAAGATCTACCTCGAGTTCGGCGCAGACCCCCACGTCGAGGGCATCTACACCGGCGAGGACATCAAGGAGATCCGCAAGAACGCCATCCACGCCGGTCTGAAGCTGGTGGACTGCCCCATCCGCCACCTCGGCACCGAGAAGGCACAGGAGCTTTACCTCGCCATCCAGAACTATCTGGCCGACAACGGCGTGGAGATGCTCTTCTCCACCGAGTGTGAGAACATCATCCTCGAGAACGAGGAGTGCAAGGGCGTGCTGCTGCGTCAGGGCAGCGGCGAACCCCGGGCCGTCTACGGCGACACCGTGGTCATCGGCACCGGCCGCCGCGGCGCCGACTGGCTCGAAAAGATCTGCGCCGAGCACCACATCGCCCACAAGCCCGGCACCGTGGACATCGGCGTCCGCGTCGAGTGCCGCAACGAGGTCATGGAAAAGGTGAACAAGGTACTCTATGAGTCCAAGCTCATCGGCTACCCGAAGCCCTGGAAAAACAAAGTGCGCACCTTCTGCCAGAACCCCGGCGGCTTCGTGGCGCAGGAGAACTACGACAACGACCTCGCCGTCGTCAACGGCCACAGCTTCAAGGAGAAGAAGAGCGAGAACACCAACCTCGCCATCCTCGTCTCCCACAACTTCACCGAGCCGTTCAACCAGCCCATCGCCTACGCCCAGAAGGTGGGCGAGCTGACCAATATGCTGGGCGCAGGCCACATCATGGTCCAGCGCTACGGCGACATCCTCGACGGCAAGCGGACATGGCAGAAGGAGCTGGCCCAGTCCAACGTCAAGCCCACCCTGAAGGACGCCGTGGCCGGCGACATCACCGCCGCCATGCCCTACCGCGCCATGACCAACATCATCGAGTTCATCAAGATGCTGGACATGGTCGTGCCCGGCTTTGCCGCCAACGAGACCCTGCTGTACAGCCCCGAGCTGAAGTTCTACTCCAACAAGGTCAAGATGGACGCAAACCTCGACACCAACATCAAGGGCCTGCACTGCCTCGGCGACTCCTCCGGCTGGACCCGCGGCCTGATGATGGCCTCCGTCATGGGCGTGCTGATGGGCCGCAAGCTGGCCGAGAAGGAAGGCTGCTGAGCTGCCATTCTGCACTAAGCTGCGCTGAATATTTGTTTCCCGACGCCCCTCCGCCCCCTGCGGAGGGGCGTTTTTGCGTCCGTTTTCAACAAAACCGTATGGAATGCAAAAGCGGTCATAAAAAGTCCATCTCCGCCATATGAAAATTTTATTGGAAATTGAATTGATTTTCTTGGTCAAAACTGCTACAATCTTAGAAAGAAGTCTAGGCGGAATTGTGTCTTGCGCATAATGCAAGGAGGGATCACTTATGTGCGAAGCCCCCGGAAGCGTAGTAACTCTGCTCTGTTCCGGCATCCAGCTTTACAGCGCCGAGCGGCGTATTGCGGACTGCATTCTTGCAGATGTAAAGCGGGCGTCCATGTGTACGTCGGCCGAGCTGGCCCGTCTGAGCAGTTCGTCCGAGGCCACCATCACCCGGCTGTGCCACAAGCTGGGCTTCGAGAACTACCGCAAATTCCAGCTGGCGCTGGCGCGGGATGCCATGGAGCAGCAGGAGACCGCCCGGCGCACCCGGGAGGAAGGGCAGGACGAGCTGCGTCAGGCCCTGCTGGACATTCAGGCCAACCGGGAAGAGGAGCTGCGGGCCACCATTCAGGCCATCGACACCCGGCAGCTGCGGCGGGTGCTCTCGCTGCTGCGCAGCTGCGAGGTCATCGAGGTGGTGTCTGAGGGCAGAAGCCTTCCGGTGGCGCTGGATGCATCCATCCGGTTCAGTCATCTGGGCAAGCGGTGCGTCGCCAGCGCCCTCCACGAAAAGACGCTGGCTTTTGCGCAGACGCTGACCCCGAAGGACCTCCTCATGGCATTCTCCACCTCCGGGCGGGATGCCGGGCTGGAAGAGGTGATCTCTGCCGCCAAGATGAGGGGTGCGCCGGTGCTGCTCATCACCTGCGACAGCCACAGCCCGCTGGCCCATCTGTCCGACTATGTGATGACCGCCTCCAACCGCGAACAGCGGCTCATCGAGGGCAGCCACGCGGCATCTCTCCTCTCACCGAACATCCTCGTGGAGGTGCTCTATTATCTGCTCCGGATGGAGAAAGCGCGAACGTAAAAAGGCAGAGCCTCGGGCCGATGGCCCGAGGCTCTGCTGTTGTTTTGGGGTTTATTCTGTGGTCGCGTCAGAAGAGGGGTCGCCAGAGGCGTTATCGTCACCCTTATTCGGATAATGAGCGACAACTCTGCTGGGAATCCGGAGCATCGACACCATGCACTCTTTGCCGCCGATGACGCCCTCAATGACGCATACACCGGCATCGCTCGGCCATCTTTCCGGAGCCTGTTCCCAAATATAGCTGCGAATCCCGCACTGATCGCTCGCCAATACCGCTGCAATCAAAGCCGTTTTGCCCTGATTGAAAAGGTCAGTCCGATACGTCTCATTCACAGATGCACAGCTGACACAGTAGAAATAGCCTTCCTTCGGCGTGACGCTGCTCATCCACCCTTTCCGAGTATTTTCGTCCGCATTCTCGATAATAGCCGAGAATGCCTCTCGAAGCGCCATGCCGTTATATTCGCTCTTGCCAATCTGAGAGTTCACATAAGCCAGTACAGCCTGTGCTGCCGACTCCATGGACTGTTCCTCTTCTGCTTGGTAGCCATTCGCCTTGTAGTAGTCGATGATATAATCCGTGACATTATCCTTCGTCAGCGGCCCTGCACTACCGGAACAAGCCGTCAGGACGGACAGTGCCAGCACACCGGCCAGCAGAACAGCAACTAATTTTTTTGCCATCTTCATTGCAACTCCTCCATGATTCCGGGTCTCCCCGTTTTTCCATATTTTACCCCCCCCCCCACGTGTTTTGTCAATCCTCAGACGCAAAAACCCCCGGGCCGACGGCCCGGGGTCTCTGCGGTATTTTCTTATTCTTCTTCCAGCTCCAGATCGCCGGGCAAGATGAGGTCCAGCGCGGCGGCTGGCTCGGCCACAAGGCGGCGGCTCTGGTGGAAGATGGCCTTTTCCAGCGTGTTGCGGGCGAGGCGTCCGTTGCCCGCCGTGCGGGCGTCCTGCGCCTGACGGCGCTGGTAGTAGCCCAGAAGCGGCGCATTGCAGCTCTCGTCCAGCTGGTAGCCCCTGCCCTCGGCCAGCCGGTATGTGATGTCCAGCAGCTCGGCGGCGGTGTAGTCCGGAAACTCGATCCGGTTCGGGAAGCGGCTGGCAAGGCCGCTGTTGGCGGTGAGGAAGTGTTCCATCTCCCGCGTATAGCCCGCGAGGATGACCACCAGCTCGTCCCGGTGGTCCTCCATCCCCTTCACCAGCGTGTCGATGGCCTCGAGGCCGAAGCTGTCCTGCTCGCCCCGGTAGAGGCTGTAGGCCTCGTCGATGAAGAGGACGCCGCCCAGCGCGCTCTCGATGACGCTGTTGGTCAGGGGGGCGGTGTGGCCGGTGTACCGGCCCACGAGGTCGCCCCGGCTCACCTCCACCAGCTGCCCGCCCTTGAGGGCACCGATGGCTTTGAGGTACTTTGCCACCAGCCGGGCGATGGTGGTCTTGCCGGTGCCGGGGTTGCCGGTGAAGATCATATGCATCGAGAGGCTGGCGGTCTTGCGTCCCGCTGCCGCCCGGCGCTGCTGCACCTCGAGGTTGTCGGCGAGGCCGAAGACGTATTCCTTCACCGGCCCGAGGCCCACGAGGCTGTTCAGCTCTTTTTTGATCTCCTCCACTGCGCCGGTGTAGGCGGCGGGCAGCAGGTCGAAAAGCTTCTGCGCTTCGCCGCCGTTGAGGGCAAAGTCGATGCCCCCCTCCCGGGCAGTCAGGGACACCGTGCCGGTGAGGGCCGCGTCGGTCTGCAAACAATACTCGCTGAGGGCGCGGAACATCCGGTCACAGCAGGCGGTCAGCCCCGCCACGCCCTGCTGCGGGCTGCACTGGCCGGCCACATAGTCCCGCACGTCCGCCCCTGCCGCGAGAGTCAGCCCGAGGCGGGTTTTCACCTTCGCGGCCAGCGCGTTGAGCTGCTGGGCCGCCAGCGCGGCGAGGTCCTCCCGGGCAAAGGGGGCCGTCTCGCAGACATCGCCCAGCGCCGAGACGAAGGGCGCACCGAACCTGTCGGCCAGCGCCGCCCGGCCCTTCCGGGAGAAGAAGACGAGGTACTTGCCGCAGGGGGTGATGCGGCTCACCGCCCCGGGGGCAAGGGCGGTCCCGGCGTCCACCAGAATGCCCTCCTTGTTGACGAGATACCGGCTGGACAGGGGCGCACTGCCCCTGACGGCGAGGTCGGCCAGCGTCTTTAAAAAGCCCGGACAGCAGCTCTCGTAGTGCTCAAAGACCACGATCTCGCCCGGCGCGTGGAGGGCGGCGTACAAATCCTGCAAAAAGAGCTTTTCTGCCCCGGAGCCGGGGTAGAGGGCAAGGTCCATGACGGCCAGCCTGTCGCTCCTCAGAAGCCCCCGCGCGGCCATGCAGCGGGCCGTCTCGGTAAGGGTGAAGTGCCGCCCCGTGCCCGGTGCGCCGCAGAGGAGGATGACGTTCCGGGCCGTCGGCGGCTCTGTCCCCAGCACAAAGGGGCGGCGCATGGCCCGCACGACCCCGTCCACGAAGGCGTCCTGCCCCAGCACCGTCTTTTTCACCTCAGCGGCCAGCCCCTCAAAGCTGCCCAGATGCTCCTGCCCCACCTCTGCCGTGCCCTTGGCCAGCAGGCCGTCGGCCTCCATCTCCTCCAGCATCTTCCGGCTCTGGGCAAGCGTCTCCTGCGCCGTGCCGCCCCGCAGCGCGGCGTTCTGCTTTTTGAGCATCTCATCAAGTTTTTTCTGCTGCTCAAGAAGAGCTGCGTTCAGGTCGGGCAGGCCGGTTTTCTCCGGCGGCTTCTGCACATCATAGCGCAGCTTTCCTCCCGGGCCGAACACTCCGTTCATCAAGCTCTCCCAATCGTCGGTGTATCCCATTGCGCCTGCCTCCGTCCTGCGTTTTTTCCAGTATAGTGTACTTTGCCCCCTTTTGCAAGAAAAGTCTTGAAAATCCGCAGCCGGGCGGGTACACTAATTTTATATCATCTGATTCATGAGAAGGGAATGGAATAGAATGAAAACGCCCGCAGAGTGGAAAACGCTGTTCGAGAGCAGCGCCTTTGCACGGCAGACCAATTACAGCGGCCCGCTGGGGCCGGAATACAACCCCTCGGGCACCCGGCTGCGGCTCTGGGCGCCCACGGCGCAGAGCGTCTCGGTCAACCTCTACCGCCGGGGCGACGGCGGAGCCTGCATGGGCAGCCTGCCGCTGGAACCGCAGGGGCAGGGGCTGTGGTCAGTCTACCTGCCCGGCGACCAGCACGGGCGCTACTATACCTTTACCGTGGAGGTGGAGGGCACGCAGCACGAGACGGGCGACCCCTACGCCCGGACGGCGGGCGTCAACGGTCTGCGCAGCATGATCCTCGACGCCCCCCGCATCGACCCGCCCGACTGGAGCCACGACCACCGCCCGGCCATCCCGGCCTCCCGCCGGACAGTGTGGGAGGTCAGTGTCCGCGACTTCTCCCAAGACCCGGCCTCCGGCGTGCAGACCGGGTGGCGGGGCAAGTTCATGGCCTTTACCCAGAAGGGCACGACCCTCTCTTCGGCGGGCACCTTCCCCACCTGCCTCGACTACCTCAAACGGCTGGGGGTGGGCTATGTCCAGCTGATGCCCATTTTCGACTTCGGCAGCGTGGACGAGAGCCGCCCCCTCACCCGGCAGTACAACTGGGGCTATGACCCCACCAACTACAACGTCCCCGAGGGCAGCTACTCCACCGACCCCTCCAAGGGCGAAGTGCGGGTGCGGGAGTGCAAGGAGATGATCGCCTCCCTCCACGCGGCGGGCATCGGCGTCGTCATGGATGTGGTGTACAACCATATGTACCGCAACGAAAACCCGCTGAACAGCACCGTGCCCTACTATTTCTTCCGGCAGAACCCGGACGGCAGCTTCTCCAACGGCAGCGGCTGCGGCAACGAGTTTGCCAGCGAGCGGCCCATGGCCCGGAAATACCTCATCGACTCGGTGCTCTACTGGGCGCAGGAATACCACATCGACGGCTTCCGCTTCGACCTCATGGGCCTCTACGATGTGGACACCATGAACGAGCTGCGGGCCGCGCTGGACGCCCTGCCCGGAGGCCGGGACATCCTGATGTACGGCGAGCCGTGGCAGGGCGGCGGGAGCCAGCTCCACTGCTACGAGGCCAACAAAGCCAACCTCGCCATGCTCTCCGACCGCATCGGCATCTTCTGCGACAACACCCGCGACGTCATCAAGGGCGGCTGCTTCGACGCCCGGGAGCCGGGCTATGTGGAGGGCAGGCCGGACAGCTTCTGGGACATTGGCGGCGCGGTAGCCGCGTGGTGCCGCAGCGACAAGCTGCCCGCCCACTCGCCCGCCCAGATCGTCAGCTATGTGTCCGCCCACGACAACTTTACCCTCTGGGACAAGCTGCTTCTGGTGCGGTATGCCCGGCCCGAGTACACCGCCGCCGACTCGGCGGCACTGGCCCAGAACCGGCTGGCGGCGGGCATCTATCTCACCTGCATGGGGATGCCCTTCCTGCTGGCCGGCGAGGAGTTCGCCCGCACCAAAAAGGGGCAGGGCAACAGCTACCGCTCCTCCCCCGCCCTCAACCGTCTGGACTGGAAGCGGGCGGCACAGTTCCACGGCCTCGTGGACTATTACCGGGGGCTTCTGGGCCTGCGGGCGCGGTTTCCCCGCCTGAGCGCCCCGGACGCCGCCAGCCCGGCGGCCATCCGCTTTTTCTCGCTGGAGCAGCCCCTTGTGGGCTGGACGCTGCCCGCCGCCCCCGGCGACGGTGCCGAATGGCGGGCGCTCTGCGTTTTTTATAACCCCACCGGGGAGGAAAAACGGGTCAGCCTGCCGGAGGGCCAGTGGAAGCTGCTGAGCGACGGCGTTTCCTCTGCTCTCTGGAAAAGCCCCAGCCGGGTCTGCGGCGGCGAGGTGACGCTCCTCCCGTGCAGCGCCACCATCTTCGGGCGCGTATGACAAAAAAAGCGGCCCGCCGCATCACACGGCGAGCCGCCCAACAAGAAGAAAGGAACTTCTGGGGGATGTCTTGACTTTTAGCCCTGCGGGTCCTGCTGGGGTGCAGACTCACTGGGCGTCTCCTGACGGGCTGCGCCGTTGGTGCTGGCGCTGCCGCTGTTGGAGGCGTTCTTTTCGCCCAGCGTCAGGCTCACCGTCTGCATCTGGCCATCGCGGGCGATGGTGATGGAGAGGGTGTCCCCGGCGGAGTGCTCCTGCATCAGGGTGCCGAGGTCGGTCTTCTGGGCCACCTCGGTGTTGTCGATGCTGATGATGCGGTCACCGGCCTTGAGGCCCGCCTGATCGGCAGGGCCGCCGGAGACGACATCCACGACATAGATGCCGTAGGCGTTGACGCCCAGCTGCGCCGCCGTCTGGGCGTCGGTCACAGCCAGATAGGTGATGCCCATATAGGGGCGTCCGGTGACATAGCCGTTCTCCAGCAGATCCTGCGCCACCTTGATGGCGTCGTTGATGGGGATGGCGAAGCCCAGACCCTCAGCGTCGGAGCTGGAGGACTTTGCGTTGACGATGCCCACCAGCTCGCCGTTCATATTGAACAGGCCGCCGCCGGAGTTGCCGGGGCTGACGGAAGCATCCATCTGGATGAGGGACATGGTGTTGACGGCGCTGGAGCTCTGGATGGAGACGCTGCGGTTCAGGGCGCTGACGATGCCGCTGGTGACGGTGCCGCCCAGCTCACCCAGCGGGTTGCCCACAGCCAGCACATTGTCTCCCACGGCCAGCTTGTCGCTGTCGCCCACGATGGCGGGGGTCAGGCCGTCGGCCTCGATCTTGATGACTGCGATGTCGCTGGTGGAGTCCTCGCCGATGATGGTGGCGGGATAGTCCTTGTCGCCGATGGTGACGGTGATGTTGGAGGCACCCGACACGACGTGGTCACAGGTGAGGATGTAGCCGTCCGAGCTGATGATGACGCCGCTGCCGGCACCACTCTCCACCTGACTCTGGCCGTACCACGACCACTGGGAGTAGACCACCTGCTCGGTGGTGATGACAACGACGCTGGGGCTGACGGTCTTGGCCACCTGTGCAGTGGTCATGCCGCTGGAAACAGAGGTGCCCCCTGCGGCGCTCTCCGAGTCTGCCGCAGCGCTGTCCGAGCGCTCCACCTGCTGGATGACGACCTTGCTGCCGCCGCCGAAGCGTGCACCCACAAAGCCGCCCATAAAGCCCATCGCTGCGGCCAGCACCAGAGCGACGATGCTCTTTGCGGCCTTACCGGCGTTCTTTTTCGGCTTTTTCGGGGCTGCGGGGGCAGCGTTCTGCGGCTGGGCGGGAGGCGGCGTCGCGCCGCCGGAAGCACCCGTGCTCTCGCTGAAGCTGGAAGCGGTGTTGGCAGTGTTCATGCCGCTGGAACCCACATTGGGATAGCCGGTGTCCCCGGCAGAATTATTGGAAGAGGAATAGTCATATTCCCATTTATTTTCATCCATCGTGATTACTTCCTTTCGAAGGGATCGGGAAGCTGTCCCCGCCGGAACGTACCGGCCACAAAAACAGCTTCGGTCGGGAGGGAGCATTCTGCCGCTCCCCTCTGGCACGATTTTATTCTATCTGCTAATTGTGAAAATCAATCGTTTCCCCCGTGAAGAATGTGTGAAATAAGGTCCAAGGAGACATCCATGAAGCTTTCTGTGACTGCGGGCGGCTTCGCCCTTTATAAGGAGTCCGACGTCATCGGCCAGTGCAGCGTCACCCCCGCCCCCAAGGGCGCGGACATCACCTCCCTGTCCGTCCTGCCCCAGTGGCGGCGGAAGGGCTATGGCTCCTATTTACTGAAAGAGATCTTGCGCCGCTTCGGCGGCTATGACCGGGAGGCCGCCACGGTCTTCACTGCGCCGCTGCCTGCCGACGAGGGCGAGGGGCTGTTCTGGAAAAAATTCGGCTTCGTCCCCGAGGGCGGGCGGCTCTGCCGCCGCCGCACCCCCGACCTGACGGCAGTGCGCTTGGTACAGGACTATCTTGCGGCCCACCTGCCCCATGCCGCCCTGTGCATCGACGCCACCTGCGGCAACGGCGGTGACACGGCCTTCCTCTGCCGCCTCGTCGGCCCGGAGGGGCGGGTGCTGGGCTTCGACATCCAGCCTGAGGCCATCGCTTCCACCCGCGCCCGGCTCGAAGCGCAGGGCCTCGCCGCGGAGCTTTTCTGCGACAGCCACGCAAACCTCCTGCACCATGTCCGGCCCGGCACAGCGGACATCGTGATGTTCAACTTCGGCTGGCTGCCCGGGGCCGACCACAGGGTCTTCTCCACCGCCGAGAGCAGCATCCCCGCGCTGGAAGCAGCTCTTACGGCTCTGCGCCCGGGCGGCGTGCTCAGTGCCATCCTCTACAGCGGCCGGGTCATCGGCACCGGCGAAAAACAGAGCATCCTCGGCTGGCTGCGCGCCCTCCCTCTGGAAAAATATACCGTACTGGTGTGCGATTTCGCCAACTGGGCCGATACAGCGCCCCTGCCCTGCCTTGTTCTGAAAAAATAGCAAAAACTCTTGCATCCATGTGTATTTTCTGCTAAAATAAGCGTTGTATGTAATTTAACCTCTCAGTCTCGCTATCGCTCGACAGCTCCCCTACCGAGGGGAGCCTCTGGCGAAGAGATGAAGTTTTCCGTCATGCCAAGGCCTCCCCTCGATAGGGGAGGTGGCACGCCGTAGGCGTGACGGAGAGGTTTTCAGCAGGAGATTTCCTATGTAAAACAAGACATTTCTTTGTTTATACATCCACCCGGCCCTCCTCAGGGCCGCATCTCAGGAGAACGAAACTTATATGACAAATCGTGAAGAAATCGAGCGCCGCCGGACGTTTGCGATCATCAGCCATCCCGACGCCGGCAAAACGACGCTGACCGAAAAGCTGCTGCTGTACGGCGGAGCCATCAATCAGGCCGGCTCTGTCAAGGGCAAGCAGAGCGCCAAGCACGCCGTGTCCGACTGGATGGACATTGAGAAGCAGCGCGGCATCTCCGTCACCTCCTCTGTCCTGCAGTTCAACTACGCCGGAAAGTGCGTCAACATTCTGGACACCCCGGGCCATCAGGACTTCTCGGAGGATACCTACCGCACCCTGATGGCAGCCGACTCGGCGGTCATGGTCATCGACGCCGCCAAGGGCGTCGAGGCTCAGACCATCAAGCTGTTCAAGGTCTGCACCCTGCGCCACATCCCCATCTTCACCTTCATCAACAAGATGGACCGCGAGGCCCGCGACCCCTTCGAGCTGATGGAGAACATCGAAGAGATCCTTGGCATCAAGACCTACCCCATGAACTGGCCCATCGGCTGCGGCAAGGAGTTCAAGGGCGTGTTCGACCGCAACACCCGCAAGGTGCTGGCTTTCTCCAGCGACGGCCGCGCCAACGGCGTCAAGAAGGTCGAGGAGACCGAGGCCGAGCTGGGCGATGCCGCACTGGACGAGCTGCTGACCCCCTACCTGCACCAGCAGCTCGTGGACGAGATCGAACTGCTGGACGGCGCTGCCGAGGAATTTGACCTCGACCGGGTGCTGCGCGGCGAGCTGAGTCCCGTCTTCTTCGGTTCTGCGCTGACCAACTTCGGCGTCGAGCCCTTCCTCGAAAACTTCCTCCGCCTCACCCCCACCCCGCTGGCCCGCGTGGACAGCCTGACCGGCGAGGCCGTTGACCCCTGCCGCGACGAGTTCTCGGCCTTCATCTTTAAGATCCAGGCCAACATGAACAAGGCACACCGCGATCGCATCGCCTTTATGCGCATCTGCTCGGGCAAGTTCGAGCGCGGCATGGAAGCCTACCATGTGCAGGAGGGCAAGAACATCAAGCTGGCCACCGGCACCCAGCTGATGGCGCAGGATCGCGCCATCGTGGATGAGGCCTATGCAGGCGACATCATCGGCCTGTTCGACCCGGGCATCTTCTCCATCGGCGACACCCTGTGCACCGGCAAGAAGAAGGTCGAGTTCGCCGGCATCCCCACCTTCTCTCCCGAGCACTTTGCCCGCATCGAGCAGAAGGACACCATGAAGCGCAAGCAGTTCGTGAAGGGCATGGAGCAGATCGCTCAGGAGGGCGCTATCCAGATCTTCCGCGAAGTGGGCGGCGGCATGGAGGAAGTCGTGGTCGGCGTCGTGGGCGTGCTGCAGCTGGAAGTGCTGGAGTACCGTCTGAACACCGAGTACAACGTGGAGATCCGGATGCAGCAGCTCCCCTTTGAGCAGCTGCGCTGGATCCAGAACGACCCCGACACCTACGTCCTGCGCGACCTCGACCTCACCAGCGACACCAAGGCCGTGGAGGACATGAAGGGCAACCGCCTGCTCCTGTTCACCTCCGATTGGGCCATCCGCTGGGCCGAGACGCACAATGAGACGTTAAAGCTGAGCGAATTTGGCAATATTTAAGTTACAGGTTTCCAAGAGCTGCTGTGCAGAGCACCTGCACGGCAGCTCTTTTTGGAATATATTAGAAATACAACAATGAGTCCCAGTAGTCCCCTCTCGGGAGCACCGCTGGCAAAGAAGGTAATGGATCTATGGAAAAACGTAATATTGGCAAAAGCGGCCTTTCTGCCCCCTTTCTGGGGCTGGGCACATGGGCCATCGGCGGCGGACGCTGGTGGGGCGACAATGACGATGCCCTGTCGGTAAAGGCCATCGAGACTGCCGTGGAGCAGGGCATCGTCTGGATCGACACTGCCCCCATCTACGGCCTTTACCACAGCGAAGAGGTGGTGGGCGAGGCTTTGCGCCACATCGACCGGGACAAGGTCATCCTCTCCACCAAGTGCGGCCTCGAGTGGCGGCACGAAAGCCCTGTTCTCCACAAGGTCGTGGATGGTGTGCAGACCTACCGCGACCTCTCCGCCAAGAGCATCATCGAGGATGTGGAAGACAGCCTGCGCCGCCTCGGCACCGACCATCTGGACGTGCTGTACACCCACTGGCAGACGCCGGACCTCTCCATCTTCCCGCTGGAAGAGACCGTCGAGGCCATGATGAAGCTCAAAGAGCAGGGCAAGATCCGGGCCATCGGCGCATCCAACACCACCGCCGACCTCATCCGCGGCTACTGCAAGTACGGCCAGCTGGACGTCATTCAGGAGAAGTACAGCCTGTTGACCCGCCGCATCGAAAAGCAGCTGCTGCCCACCTGCAAGGAGCTGGGCGTGTCCATTCAGGCCTACTCTCCCTTGGAGCAGGGCCTGCTCACCGGCAAGGTGACGATGGACACCACCTATCCCGAGGGCAGCACCCGGAACACGAACCCCTGCTTCCAGCCTGCCCGCCGGGCACAGGCCATCCACCTGCTGGACAGCTGGGGCGACCTCTGCGAGAAGTACCACTGCACCAAGGCGCAGCTGGTCATCGCCCTGACGGCCCGGATGATCCCCGGCCTGCACGTCCTGTGCGGTGCACGGACGCCCGAGCAGGCCATCGACAACGCCGGTGCGCTCCACATCACGCTGGAAGGCGCCGACGCCGTCCAGATGAAGTGGGACGTGGACGCCATCTCCTGAAGCTTTTCTATAACAAAAGGGACTGCTGCGTAGCAGAGTTCCCATAAAACAGTATTTGCAAAAGCTCCCGAAATGGGGAAGATTTGGCGTGACTTCGGTCACGCCTTTTCTTTTGCTTCCAGTTCATCCAGAGGGATGTACCCCAGCCCATCGTACTTGATATGGATGTGCTGCACCCGCTTTCCGCTGGACTTATCCGGGGCATCCACATAGATGGCCGACACCAGTTCACGGAGAGCATAAGGGGTGAGTTCTTCAATATGAACGTACTTGTGCGCTTTCTGGACGAACTTTTCAATATTCTCGATCTGCTGTTCCTGTACTTCAATTTCCTGCTGGATGGAGAGAACTTCCTCTTCCAGCTGCTTCTGTTCGGCATCGTAGCTCTGACTCATCATGTCGAAGCGGTCATCGCTCAGCTTTCCGTTAACATTGTCCTCGTAAATCTTCATGAACAGCCGTTTGAGGTCTGCGATCCGCTTCTTATTCCGGGCAAGCTGCTTCTTCAGGACAGTCAGCTTTTCGGTGCTTTCCACCCGAAGCTGCTCCTCCATGACCTTGCGGAAGTAGTCCTCATGACAGAGGATGTAGTCCGTCACCCGCTGAACATGGCTTAGCACACGGCCCTCCAAAACCTTTACCCGGATGAAGTGTCCCTTGCACTTGCTCCCGTTCTTCTTGTGCAGAGAGCAATCAAAGAAGTCTTGACTGAAGTCCCTGTGATTGGACGAACCATATTGCATCTTGGAACCGCAGTCAGCGCAGTAGACCATACCGGAGAAAATGCTGCTCTTGCCTGTCCGGGTCATGCGGTGACGCTGGCTACGAATCTCCCGAACCTTTTCAAACACATCATCGTCAATAATGCGCTCATGTGTATCCGGGAAGATAGCCTGATTTTCCACGGGATTCAGATGTCTCTTTTTATCCCAGATAGAGTTAGTATAGGTCTTAAAGTTGACTGTGCAGCCAGTGTACTCCAGGCGTTCCAGAATCGAACTTACTGCTCTTTTATCCCAGCGATAAGGGTCTTCCGGGGCGGGTGAGTTCGTACTCAGGCCATGGCTCAACTTATAGGCGGTGGGAGTCAGAACTTTGTCCACCCACAGTTGGTTTGCAATTTGGGTCGGGCCACGGCCTTCCATGCACATGGAGAAGATGCGCTTCACGATTGCAGCCGCTTCTGGATCAACAAGCCAATGTTTCAGGTTCTCCGGGTCTTTCACATAGCCGTACGGCACATTGACCGTCAGCGGTACTCCACGCTCTCCCTTGGCCTTCTGAACAGCCCGAATCTTGCGGCTGGTATCACGGGCGTAAAACTCGTTGAACCAGTTCTTAATGCCCGCAAAATCGTTGTTTACGCTGTTCGGGTCAATGGTGTCGTAGTTGTCGTTAATGGCAATGTAGCGAACGCCATACTGAGGAAAAGTGAAGTTTGTGTACAGACCTGTCAAGGCAGAATTGCGTCCCAGTCGGGACAAATCCTTCGTGATAACGATTCCTACACGCCCCGCTTCAATCTCGACCAGCATACTCTGAAAGCCGGGGCGGTCGTAGTTCGTGCCGGAATATCCATCGTCCACAAAGAACACCGGGTTCGGAAAGTGATTCTTCTTAGCGTATTCCAGAAGAATAGCCTTCTGGTTCTCAATGGACAGGCTTTCGCCGAGCCGTGCGTCCTCTTGCGACAGTCGGCAGTAAAGTGCGGTGATTTTATTCGTTGCTCCAGACATTGTTGTGTCCTCCTTACTCTGTGGAGCAACTGTCGGTACAGGATTGGTTACCGGGTCAAGTATAGCAGAATTGGACGCAGTTGTCATTCGTCTGCACCCTCATCTTCAAATTTTTGCTGGGCGTTCTTGGCAACAATGCGCTCCAGCTTCTTCAAAAAGGACTCCTTGCCCTCATAGCTGCCGGTCACGGTGTAGGTGGTGTGACCGACTTTCTCCGTGGTGGTCAGTTCTGGAATCCAGAAAGCGGACAGGTTCTTGACATGGAGGTTGCCGTTCTCGTCCACATAAGAGCTGTGTTTCTTCTGCTCTTCGGTCAAGGGCTTCCGCTTGAAATAGATTTCATTTTCGGAGATGTTCACAGTCTCGCTGGTCTGCTCTTTCGGGGCATCATCATACAGCTGTGCGAAAAATGCCAGTGCATCTTCGGGTGGTTCTTCCTCCATGAGCTGCTCGAAAACTCGCTGTTCCTCTGCCGAGAGGTTATTCCATGCGGCTTCCAACTCCTGCTCGTTGGCTGCGTTGACGAAGGCTTCGATCTCTTTTTTCATGGTGCATCCTCCTTTGGCTGCGAAAAGCGGATTTTCAAAAAGTATGGGTTTTCGTGAGAGCAAGAATCGTCCCGTGGCCACAAATTTTCAATTCTTGAAAATTCTTGCCCTTTTGGGACAGCTTCTTGTTGGGGCGTGCCTGCCCCAAACCCTGCTAGGTGATTTCATTCTTGGTGGTTGCTATATTGCTTATATGCCTTTTCAAATCCTGATTTGTTATATATGATAAATTTATAACATTCTCCATCTTTCATGGAAATTGCTGCAACAGGAACGACCATCTGACTCCATGAAAGCTCCCTTATCTCGTTCATGGGCAATACAAGGTTGCGATACAGTGGACTGACTGTGAGCTTTTGAGTTGAATATGTAATGCTCTGTTCATCAATGTACAAACCACCGCCAATGATTCCATTACGGCATAAGCTACACACAAAAGTTTTTCCCATAATATTACCGCCTCCTATTAGTTGATGGTTGGTTAAGTTGAGTATATCATATTGATTTCCAGAAGAACACCCCTATATAGGAGATTTTAGCCGTTTTACTGCGTACGTGCGTACGAGAGATTGGTACGCACGTACGCAGCGATTTGCCCGAAGCGCACCCTATATAGCCGTTTCCCCCTCGGAGAGCCCACTACACTTTGCAGACCACAGGGATGAAAGTGTCATAGTGGGTTATTACACTTCCGCAGAAGTGCCTTCTCCTCGCCGCAGACAGCCGGGTGTGCCTTTTGTGAGAGCTTTCTGTGCGGCGAATCTACATCGCCCACAGGCGATGTAAGCAGGGATTCCAAAGGGGCGCAGCACCCTTGGCACACGACTTTGGTACAAAGTCTAGTGTGTTACACCTTTCCAGAGGTGTATACGTTCCTGAAATGCAAAAAGCCCCATACCCAACACCTTAACGGTGCGGACATGGGACTTGATGCTTCCTCGGCCTAGCCGGGTACTCCGTAACCAATCCTGACAGGCAGTTGCCGTGTCATTTTTCGAAAACTGTTTTACGGATACCCAGCAGTTGCAACAGTCCCTTTTGTATTTTTTCATCCGTTCTCCTTCCAGAACAGCCCCCCGCTGGTCTGGAACAGGGGCCACGGGTTCACGCTCTTGCTGCCGAGCTTGAAGTCCATCGTCATCTCCTCGCCCAGCGCGCCCACAGCCTGCCCCCGCTCGACGCTCTGGCCAGCGCTGACCGAGAGGGCGTCCAGCCCGTAGAGGTAGCTGCGCAGCCCGCAGCCGTGGTCGATGACGACGGTGTTTCCGGTGAGGGCGAGATATTTCGTCAGCACCACGACGCCCGCCGCCGGGGCGCGGCAGGGTTCGCCCGGGATGGTGTAAAGTTTTGTGGAGTTGGACCTGCTGCCCTGCTTGCCGCCGGTGACTTTCACCTGCCCGAAATCCACGAGGGTCATGTAGTTCTCCGCCGGGCAGACGAAGCCGCCGCTCCACAGCTTTTCGCGGGCGGGCTGCTCGTAGAGAGGCCAGACGATGTTGCGGAACTCGGCGTTGGCCTCCTCGGAGGCCTCCGGCCCGGCTTCCACCTCGACAGTGCCAAAATCCTTCGGGATGACGGTGATGTTCTTTGTCACCGTCTCGCCGCCCACCGTAAAGGTCACTTCGTGGGCACCGGCGGAGGCGTTGTAGGCCGCCGGGATGTAGGCACGCCACCCGCTGCCCAAGCGGACGGCCTGCACGCTGCCGAGGTCTGTTTCCACGGCAGGGGCGGTGTCGCCCACCATGCCGGTGAAGGCCGCCGCTACCGTGCCGCCCTGCTCCACCCGGTCGGCAGAAAGCTCCACTCCGGCGCTGGCCTGCAAGGTGAACCGGAAGGAGTAATAGTACCAGCCTGTGGGCTTTGCGGGCTTCTCCAGCCGGGGATTTCGCCGGAGCTGGCCGGTGCTGCCGCCCTCGAACTGGGTGGCCAGCATCGTCTCCGGCATCCGCCAGAGCGTCAGCTCGGCCTTGTAGTCTCCGTTGGCCGGGAAGAGGAAGTCCTCGTAGGCGGGCACCGTGCCCGTGAAGACCACATTGCCCGCGCTGTCGGTGATGGTCAGAGGGCCGTAGCTGAACCAGTCGGGCAGGGTGAAAGCCGGATGGGCGTCGTAGAGGACGCCCAGCTTCTGCACCGTGAGGGTGCGGGGGCTGGCGAATACCTTGTCCAGCTGACCGCCCAGCAGCGGCACCTGCCAGCACCAGCCGTTGGGTTCCAGCTCCTGCCCGGCGAACTGCACCGCAGAGGCAGGCTTCGCCCCCTCCGAGGTGAACGAGTAGCTCACGCTCATCACCGCCGCCAGCAGCACCGCGACGCCCAGCGCCACGCCGATGAGCCATAATAAAAGTCGTTTCATGCCATGTACCCCTTTTCTGCGCAGCACTCCTCTATTTGGCTCCCCTCGATAGGGGAGCTGTCCGCGCCAAAGCGCGGACTGAGAGGTTTTCTTTCAAATCCTGTGCTGCGGGTAAGAAAAAGGGCGCACCGACACAGCCCTGTTACAGACTGCCGGTGCGCCCTCTGGTGTTTTGTTCTGTTTCGGCCCGCGTTATTCGGCAGTATCCTCAGCGGGAGCTGCCTCTTCTTCGGCCTCGGCAGGCTCTTCCTCAGCGGGGGCGGCGGTATCCTCGCCGAACAGCAGGCGCTCGTACTCGTCCAGCTCCTTCTCACGGCGGCGCAGATAAACAGCCACAGCGGTCAGCGCACCCGCTACAGCGGCCAGCGTTGCGGCAACAGCGATCAGACAAGAATTCTTCATAGGTTCAGCACACTCCTTTTTGGTCGAACCAGCGGTCCAGCCATTCTCAGCGGTCATTCCGCGGCACAGACTCGGTCTATTCTGCAACTATTATACCCGTACTGCGCGAAAATTACAACCAAAAAGGCAAAATTTTGCTTTTTCAGAGCCCCATCCGCTTTCTGTAGGCCTTGAATGCACCGGGCAGGGTATATTCGTCCTGCATCTGTTCCCGGCTGGCCCAGACGCAGCCTGCCGGGGCATAAACTGCGCCGACGCGGACGGCATATCCCTTCATCCGCCACTCGATGTGGCTGAAGATGTGCTTTGCCTCCGGCAGGGCTTCGGCACCCGCGCAGCCGAGGCCCAGCTCTTCCAGACGGGCGAGCACTTCCCCGGCGCTGAGGGCCTCGCCCTCCCATAAAAGGGGCTGCCACAGCCCGGCCAGCAGGCCCTTCCCGGGCCGCTGCTGTAAGAGGAACCGTCCCTCGGCATCCTCGGCCAGCACCACCGTCACCGGCTCCACCCGCCGGGCCTTGGGCGCGGCCTTGCGGGGCAGTTCCAGCGCCGTGCCTGCCGCCCGGGCGGCGCACAGCGCTGCCAGCGGGCATTGTCCGCACAGCGGCGCACCGTTCGGCAGGCAGACCAGCGCCCCCAGCTCCATCAGGGCCTGATTGTAGTCGCCCGCCTTTTCCGGGGGCTGATGTTCCATGACCCGGGCTGTAAAGGCCTTTTTTACCCCCGGTTCTGTAATAACACCCGGATCATTATACAATCTGGAAAACACCCGCAGCACATTTCCGTCCACGGCAGGCACGGCCAGCCCGAAGCTGATGGACGCGATGGCCCCCGCCGTGTAGTCCCCGATGCCGGGCAGGGCGCGGAGGGCGTCGTAGTCGGCCGGAAGCTCGCCGCCGTACTCCTCGCAGACGATGCGGGCGGCTTTCTGGAGGTTGCGCACCCGGCTGTAGTAGCCCAGACCCTCCCAGAGCTTGTGCAGCTTTTCTTCCTCGCAGGCCGCCAGCGCCGGGATGTCCGGCAGCGCCGCCAGAAAGCGCTCGTAATACGGCAGCGCCGCCGAGACGCGGGTCTGCTGCAGCATGATCTCGCTCAGCCAGACGTGGTAAGGGCTGGGGTCGGTGCGGAAGGGCAGGATGCGCTGGTTCCGGTAAAACCATTCCAGCAGGGCCGGGGCGATGTTTTCCACTTGTTTGGGCCTCCTTGTTGAAAAAACAAAGAAACCTCTCCGTCATTGCTCCGCAATGCCACCTCTCCTACCGAGGAGAGGCCTTGGCAAAATGGGAAACTTTCCCTCTTCGCCAGAGGCTCCCCTCGATAGGGGAGCTGGCAAAGCCGACAGGCTTTGACTGAGAGGTTTTTTACTACTTAGAATCCGTAAGCCGTGCGGGGGAAGGGCAGCACGTCACGGATGTTCTGGATGCCCGTGAGGTACATGATCATCCGCTCGAAGCCCAGGCCATAGCCTGCGTGCTCCACGCCGCCGAACTTGCGGAGGTTCAGATACCAGTCGTAGCTGGACTTGTCCAGACCCAGCTCGTCCATACGGGTCACGAGCTTGTCGTAGTCCTCCTCGCGCTGGCTGCCGCCGATCAGCTCGCCGATGCCGGGCACCAGCATATCGGCTGCGGCCACGGTCTTGCCGTCGGCGTTCTGCTTCATGTAGAAGCTCTTGATCTCCTTCGGGTAGTCGGTGACGAAGACGGGCTTCTTGAACACCACCTCGGTCAGGTAGCGCTCGTGCTCGGTCTGGATGTCCACGCCCCACTCCACGGGGAACTGGAACTTCTTGTTGTTCTTCTTCAAAATCTCGATGGCATCGGTGTAGCTGATGCGGCCGAACTCGCTGCCTGCCACCAGCTCGAGGCGCTCGATGAGGCCCTTGTCGATGAACTGGTTGAAGAAGGCCATCTCATCGGGGCAGTTGTCCAGCACATAGCGGATGACGTACTTGGTCATGGCCTCGGCGGTATCCATGTAGCCGTTCAGGTCGCAGAAGGCCATCTCCGGCTCGATCATCCAGAACTCAGCGGCGTGGCGGGTGGTGAAGCTCTTCTCGGCGCGGAAGGTGGGACCGAAGGTGTACACCTTGCCGAAGGCCATGGCCATGGCCTCGGCCTCCAGCTGGCCGGAAACGGTCAGGTTGACCGGCTTTTCGAAGAAGTCCTTGGTGTAATCGACGGTGCCGTCCTCGTTCTTGGGGACGTTGTCGAGGTCGAGGGTGGTGACGCGGAACATCTCGCCGGCACCCTCGCAGTCGGAAGCGGTCAGCAGCGGGGAGTGGGCGTAGACAAAGCCGTTCTCCTGAAAGAACTTATGGATGGCATACGCCGCCACGCTGCGGACGCGGAAAGCAGCGTTGAAGGTGTTGGTGCGGGGGCGCAGGGTGGGCATGGTGCGCAGATACTCCATGCTCATCTTCTTTTTCTGCAGCGGGTACTCGTCGGCGGGGCAGTCGCCCAGAATTTCCACGCTGTCGGCGTTCAGCTCGAAGGGCTGCTTTGCCTGCGGGGTCAGCACGATGCGGCCCACGACGCGCAGGCTGCTGTACAGGCCGGTGTGGACGACCTCATCGTAGTTTGCCAGCTTGCCGGCTTCCAGCACGACCTGCAGGGTCTTGAAGCAGCCGCCGTCCGACAGGGCGATGAAGCCGATGTTCTTGGAGTCGCGGATGTTCTTTGCCCAGCCGCATACGGTGACGACCGTACCGTCGGCGGGGGTGTTCTTGTACAGCGAAACGATCTCAGTGCGTTCCATTTTCAGATTACCTCCGGTATAAAATAAAAAGACAGCTTTTCTCCCTGAAAGTTCAGGGCGAACAAGCTGTCTTGTAATGTCCGCGGTGCCACCTGAATTACCGGAAGTGTCCGGTCGCTCACGCGCTCATGGTAAAAGCGCTGCCCCGTTAACGCTGGGCCTGCGGCGCACCTACTGGCGGCGCTCGGTCGGATAAGACCGCGCCCTGTTCAGCCTGCTGCTCCCGGGTGTTCGTTCACGCACCGTCCGCGCACGGCTCCCAGCTCTGCCGCGCTCTCTGTGGCATTGTGATGCGCTACTTTTCCCGCTCATTGCATTTACTTCTTAAAATATAGCACTTTGCCGCCGTTTCGTCAAGCATCCGGCCCCAGCAGGGCCTGCACGAGGCCATTTGCGGCCAGCTGCCCGGCGTAGAGGGCCTCATTCAGGTTATTGCCGTGACCTCCGATCTCGATGAGGAGGCTGCCGGTGGTCAGATCCTGATTATAGAAGCGGTAGCTGAACAACACAGGCCGGGTGAAGCCGGGGTACATCCCCTCCATGCTGCGCTCCCACGCGGCGGCAAAGCGGAGGTTCTGCCGCCAGTTTGGCAGCTGGACGCTGCCGCCGTTGTCGCAGCCGCAGATGATCATGACCTGCGCCGCCTGCCGCCCGTCCACGGTGCAGACGGGGGCCATCCGGGAGCCACCCTCCGTCTCGATGGCGTCCCGGTGGACGTCCAGCACTACCTTGATGCTGGGGTACTGGGCCAAGTACCGCTGGACGACGGCCCGGCTGTTCGCATAGCTGCCGGTGTAGCTGGGGTAGTCGTTCAGGGTCTCGTCGTGGAGGGTGTTCAGCCCGGCGGCATTGAGGGTGTCGGCCATCACACGGCCCACGGCGCACATATTGAGGTTCGTGTCGGTCGTGCGTGCGCCGTCGCCGGGCGAATACCACAGCCCTGCCGAGAGACGGTAGTCCTCGGTGGCGTGGGTGTGCATGATGAGGATCTGCGGGTCGGGGCTGTCCTTTTCGACCCCGAAGGGCAGCGGATTTTCTATTTCCGCCGCGATGTCCGCCACGCTCTGACGGGTGTTATTTTTGATGCTGCCCGCGCCGCAGGGGACATACTTCCCGCCGCTGCCCTGCGGGTAGTTCTTTTCGAGGACAGCGCCCGCATTCTCAGGCCGGGCGTCCTCGCCCAGAAGCTCCACAAGGTAGCCCTCGATGCCTTCCGCCGGAGCGGCGGCTTCGGGCTGTGAAGGGGCAGATACAGCGCTTTCCGGGGCGGCTTCGGCGGCAGACGCCGCCTCTTGCGCCCCGCTGGCGACAGCCTTCCGGCTCAGGGAAAGGGCGGTCTGTGCCGCCGGGACAGGCCCGGCGATGATCGCTGCCAGCCCCAGCACAAGGCTGTGGGCCGTGATGGTCAGGGCCGCAAAAAGGGCCGCAGCGCCCAGAAACGGCAGCATCCGGCTCTGCCCGGCCTCTCTGCAGCGCATAGACTTCCCCCTCCCCTTCTGCTTTGTCTTTACAATATGACGGAGGCTCTGGTTTTATCCCGCCAGCCAGCAGAGCTGGGCGATGCTGAGCCTCGGCTGCAAGGCCCGGTTGATAGCCGCGCCCAGCAGCGCAGCCCCGTGGGCGATGACGCTGTCCAGCTCCCGGGGCGTCACGACGAGGTCTTTGCCCTCCTGCGCCGCCATCAGGGTCGGGATGCCCGCCGCGATGACCGGCAGGCCCAGCCGGGCCGTGTCCAGATGTCGGGCGCTGCCGGGCTGGGCGGGGCAGAGGCCGGCGTCGGAAAATTGCAGCGTCCGGCCCAGCCGCTGCGGCTCAGAAGAACAGAGGCTGTCCACGCAGATGAGGGCCGTGGGCCTCACCTCCCTCACCAGCGCCCCGGCCAGCTGCTGTAAGCTCAGACCGGTGGAGGCCGAGACCCCCGGGGCGACCGCTGCCACGGGGCGGATGCCCTGCACCGGCGGGCGGCCCGCCCCCATCGTGACGAAAATTTTCTGGGTCGTCCTCGGCCCGAGGGCGTCGGCTGTGACCCGGCGGTTGCCCACGCCCAGCACCAGCACCGGCCCTTCCGGCGGCATAAGCGCCCGCAGCTCCTCCGCCGCCTGCTCAATAACTTCGGCGTCCCGCTCGTCCAGCACGCTGACGCTGGGCACTTCCAGCGTAACGTACCGCCCCCGGGGCTTTTCGAGGCCCTCCCGGGCGATCTCCACCCGCGTCACCGTCACGCCGCCCCGCCGCGCCGTGGCTGTGCGGACGCCGCCGGGCAGGTCTGCCGCCGCGGCATACAGCTCGTCCGCCATATCGGTCAAGCGCATCGTTTTCCCTCATTTCTGTTCCATTTTTCGCCAAAAAGCCGTTTTTGGGGCCTTGCAGCACAAAAAGTATGGGAAAATCAAAACTTTTTGAAACAAAAATCGAAAAAATGCTTGCGCTGGAACGGCAAATATGGTATCATAAGGTGCGCTGTTATAGGTAGCCAAGGAGGTGGAACGAATGCCTAACATCAAATCTCAGAAGGACCGCGTCGTGCAGGCTGTTGCAGAGCAGGCTCACAACAAGGCCATTAAGACCAACCTGAAAACAGTCGTCAAGAAGGCAGACGCTGCCATCGATGCGAATGCCGCTGACAAGGACGCAACCGTCCTGGCTGCTGTTTCCGCGATCGACAAGGCTCGCGCTAAGGGTGTCATCAAGAAGAACACCGCTAGCCGCAAGATCAGCCGTATGGCAAAGCGTGCGAACAAGAACGCTTGATCGCAGTTTGACTGACGAACAAAACCCCTGTACCGGGACCCCGGTGCGGGGGTTTTTGTTTTTTATTTTTCCGGGCGCGGGGTCGGTCCGATTGCTGTTGCAGCAGGGCTTGGTTTTCTTTAAGCAGGCGCGCGCTGGTGGCGCGGATTAAAGCGTTGTTGCAGTAGGGCTGATTTTTTCTTTAAGTGGGATTTCGCGCTGGTGGCGCGGGGCAGGTTTTCTCTTATGGTCAAGTGGCTTGCGCTCCGCGCGGGCCAGAGGCAGGGAGGGGTGTTTCGACTCCCCCCTCCCTACCTCTGGACTCCACTCTCCCCGCAACGAGTTAAGGGCTGCTCGCCCTTGATTCGTGCCTCCCGCGCCTCGAAAGTAGCGGGTGCTTTTCTGGTTCTCTTTTGGCACGCAAAAGAGAACTTAGCCTTACCGTAACAGCACTCTAACCCCGCGCACAAGCGCGCGCACCCACTTAAAGAAAAACCTCCTCTGTGACGATATGTATCTTCCCCTGCTTTTCCATCACCACCTCCTCCGGCAGCGGCTTCGGCCTTTGGGCCAGCATCCACCACCCGGCCCAGACGGCGGGGACTGCCGCTGCAAGGGCCAGCCCCGGCCAGAGCACCGCCGGGTATCGCAGCGCCGCGCTGCCGGGCCAGAACACCGCCGCCGCGCAGAGCGCCTGCGCTGTCCAGCCCTCCCAGAAGATGGTCGTCCATTGTGTTTCCTGTTTCATGCTTCCTGCCTCCTTTGGTCCCAATATAACGCACCCCGGACGAAAAATGAGCCGAAACGGCCCGCCACGCACAGAAAAACATCCCGGCGCGAGACCGGGATGCTTTTCTAGTTCTGGTCATGGCTCTTCCCCACCCACGAGCACACCACCCCGCATACAAGGCTTGTCGTGATGCCCGCAGCCGCAGCCGTCAGCCCTCCGGTGAGGATGCCGATGGCCCCCTCCTCCTCGATGGCTGTCCGCACCCCCTTGGCCAGCAGATGCCCGAACCCCAGCAGGGGCACGGTGGCCCCACAGCCCGCGAACTCCGCCAGCGGCCCATACCACCCCACCGCCGAAAGGATGACGCCCGCCACCACATAGCCCGTCAGGATGCGGGCAGGGGTCAGGCCGGTGAGGTCGATGAGCAGCTGGCCGATGACGCAGATGCCGCCGCCCACCACGAAGGCCCAGAAGTAATTCATCCGTTTTCCTCCTTCTGCTGCGGGCTGCGCAGCTCCACAAGATGGGCGATGGCCGGGATGCTCTCCTTCTGCAAAAAGGTCGTCTGGCTCATCAGTGCGCCGGTGGCGATAAAGAGCGCCCGCTTCTGCGTCCCCCGCTCGAGGCGGGGCAGGATATGCCCGCAGAGGACGGAGGCGCTGCAGCCCGGCCCGGAGCCGCCGCTCTTCACGGTCTGCTCAGTGGCATCGTAGAGGATGCAGCCGCAGTCCACATGGTTCTTGAGCAGCAGTCCCTCCGCCGCCAGCAGGTCGCGGAGGAGCTGGCTCCCCACATGGCCGAGGTCGCCGGTGTAGATGCGGTCGAAGTCCTCCGGAGCGCTGCCGGTGTCCTTCAGATAGCGCAGAAGGGTGGCTGCGGCCGCAGGGGCCATGGCCGCGCCCATGTTGTTGATGTCTTTTATCTTATAGTCCTGCACCCGCCCGAAGGTGACGGCACAGAGCTGCACCCCCTCGCCCGCAGGCCGCAGCAGGCAGGCTCCCGCCGCCGTGGCCGTCCACTGGGCCGTGGGCGTCCGCACCGCACCGTAGCTCAGCGGCGTGCGGAACTGGCGCTCTGCCGCGCAGAAATGGCTGGACGTCATGGCCAGCAGGCCGTCGGCCATCCCGGCGCTGCACAGCGCCGCGCCGAGGCCCAGCGCCTCGGCCATCGTGCTGCACGCGCCGAACAGGCCCGCGAAGGGGATGCCCAGCTCTCGCATGGCGTAGCTGGATGCGGTGCACTGGGCCTGCAAGTCTCCCGCCAGCACGAGGCTGACCTTTTCGGGGGTCGTCTGGGCCTTTTTAAGGCAGAGCCGCGCCGTTTGCAGGGCCAGCTCCTTTTCGGCGGCTTCCCAGCTGGACTGGCCGAAGAAGTTGTCGGCGCTCAGCGCATCGAAGCAGGCGGCGAGGGGGCCTTCGCCCTCCTTTTTGCCGCCGATGGCCGCATGCGCCGCCACGATGGGCGGCGTCGGGAACAAAAGGGTATCTCCGCGGCGTGCGGCCATACAGTTTCCTCCTTTATGGGGCTGATTTTATCCGCTTTTTGTGGTATACTGGGGTTTCGGCAGGCGGATGCAATTTTCGCACCCTCTCCTGCGTATTCTGGACAGGGAGAGCCGTTTTATCCAAGCAGCCAGCAGACGCTGCCGTAGAGCACCGCCGCCAGCGTGCCGTAGACGATGACCGGCCCGGCGATGAGGAACATCTTCGCGCCGGTGCCCAGCACCCGGCCCTCGGTCTTGAACTCGATGGCCGCACTGACCACCGCGTTGGCGAAGCCTGTGATGGGCACGAGGGTGCCCGCGCCCGCCTTCGCGGCCAGCTTCTGGTAGAGGCCCAGCGTCGTCAGCAGGGCCGACAACACTACCAGTGTGCAGCTGGTGAGGGTGCCGGCCAGTTCTTTGTCCAGCCCCATGGTCAGATACCACCCCCGCAGCACCTCGCCCAGCAGGCAGATGCCGCCGCCCACGCAGAACGCCCAAAGGCAGTCTCTGCCCAGCGGCGAGGGCGGGCCGACCCGGCGCACCCTGCGCCCGTATTCCTCAGCCGACATTTTCATCCTGTTCGCCTCCCGGGAATAGGATGTCCTCCCCTGTGGAAAAATATACACACCCAACCGGAAAGAAGGTCTTTTATGAATCCCTCCACTCCTCATCCTCAGCACCGACGCCTCACCCGCGCTGAGCTGCGCCGCCGCAGGCGCAGACGTGCCATCCGCCGGGTGGCCGGGCTTACCCTGATGCTCTGCGTCGCCGCGGGCGGCGTCTCCTTCCTGCTCACCCGCCGCGCCGCCATCCCCAGCGCCTCGGCGGCGTCTGCGGCCCCTCTCCCGGCGCAGAGCGCCCCGCAGGAGGCCGCAGCGTCCAGCGTCCCCGAGAACACCGCCCCCTCCAACGCCCTCGGCCTCACCGCCGACGAGGCCCGCGCCCTGCTGGCCGACCCGCTGATGGTGCTGGTGAACCACACCAACAAGATGCCGGACGACTACACCTTTGACACCAAGGAGTGCGGCTCTGCCACCGCCGTGAACAAGACTCTCCAGACGGCGGCCTGCGACGCCTTCCTCGCCATGCAGAAGGCCGCAGCCGCCGACGGCGTCACCGTCTGGATGCAGAGCGGCTACCGCAGCGTCAAGTACCAGACCAGCCTCTACGAGAAAAAGACCCAGTACTACCTCAACAAGGGCTATGACAACGCCGCTGCCAAGGAAAAGGCCGCAGCCGTCGTCAACCCTCCGGGCTACTCCGAGCACAACTGCGGCCTCGCCGCCGATCTGAACAGCCCCGAGCACACCGGGCTGGACGAGGGCTTCGAGAACACCGCCGCCTTCCGCTGGCTCTGTGCACACGCCGGGGACTACGGCTTCATCCTCCGCTACCCGAAGGACGCCGAGGACAAGACCGAGATCATCTACGAGCCGTGGCACTGGCGGTATGTCGGCGTCGAAAATGCGGCCCGGATCAACGCCAGCGGCCTCTGCTTCGAGGAGTATATCCAGACGCTGCGGGACATCGCGGCCGAAGGCTGACCCGACCGGTGAAGAAAAGGTTAAAAATCTTGCAGTTCGTTTGCAATCCGAACCTCGTTATGATAGACTGATAAGGGTCTTGGGCCGACGCTTTTCGGTGCGGCCGGGCCTTGGAAATTTAACGACAAAAGAGGGAAATCTTCTATGAATATTCGTCTGAAACTCGTCCTTTCTGCTGCTGCGCTGGCTGCGGGCTGTGTCCTGCTGACAGGCTGCGGCGGCTCTGCCTCCTCTGCATCCTCTTCGGCATCCTCTGCGGCCTCCTCCGGGGCTGCCAGCCAGAGCGCCTCTGAGCCTGCTGCTTCCGTCTCCGCCGAGGAGAACGGCGCTTCCGACGCCGTGGCCTCTGCCGTGGACGCCCTGCTGGAAACGAACCCCATCTCCAACCAGTTTGAGATCACAGCCATGAACATCGAGTACGACTTCGGCCTGAAGGCCGACGATGTCACCAGCTACAAGGGCATCAAGAGCAACGACAACGGCGACGCCGGCCTCGTGCTGGCCATCCAGCCCGCCGCAGGCAAGGCACAGGATGTCATGGACACCCTCAAGACCTACCAGCAGGATCAGGTGGCCTTCTACGGCAACTACGCCGAGTTTGCTGAGGCACAGTCCAACGTGGAGAATGCCATCATCGACGTCAGCGACGACCTCGTGGTGATGATCATTGCCTCCAACGGCTGCTCTGCCGACCTGACCAGCGCCGTCAACGGCGTTCTGGGCAAGTAAAGAAGCGCTTCCGGGCCGGTGCCGCAGCGGCATCGGCCTTTTTCGCTTTGGTAAAACCTCTCACGCAGCGCCTCCCGGCGCTGTCCGCTCCCCCCACCGGGGAAAGTCCGAAAGGAGACTGACGCCGTGGTCTTCAGCACCATCATCTTTCTGCTGCGCTTTCTGCCCATCACGCTGGCGCTCTATTACCTCGCGCCCCCGAAGCTCAAAAACACCGTCCTCTTCCTGTGCAGCCTCGTGTTCTACTGCTGGGGCGAGGTACGGTTTTTCCCGGTCATGCTGGCCCTCATCCTTATCAACTACCTCTGCGGACTCGGGCTTGAGCGCTTCGACCGGAACCGGACGGCCCGCCTCGTCCTGCTGCTCATCGCACTGGCGGGCAGCCTCGGGATGCTCTTCTACTTCAAGTATGCAAACTTTGTGCTCAGCAGCCTCAACGCCCTCTTCGGCACCAGCTTTGCGGCCATCCCGGGCATCAGCGTGCTGCCGCTGGGCATCAGCTTCTACACCTTCCAGACCCTCTCCTACACCATCGACGTCTACCGCCGGGACGTGAAGACCGAGCACAACATCATCGACTTCGGCGCTTACGTCGTCATGTTCCCCCAGCTCATCGCAGGCCCCATCGTCAAGTACCGGGACGTCTCCGACCGCCTCCACGTCTACAAAGGCCGCTATAACTTAAAGCAGATCGAGGAGGGCATGACCCTCTTCACCTTCGGTCTGGCGAAGAAAGTCCTGCTGGCCGACGCCGTCGGCGCCCTCTGGACCGACATCATCGGGGTAGCGGACAGCCCCTCCGTCTCCTTCGTGGGCCTTGCCAACGCCTCCACTCCGCTGGTCTGGCTGGGCGTCATCGCCTACTCCTTACAGCTCTATTTCGACTTTTCCGGCTACTCCATGATGGGCATCGGCATGGGCAAGATGCTGGGCTTCGACTTTCCCCAGAACTTCAACTACCCTTATATCTCCGCCTCCATCACCGAGTTCTGGCGGCGCTGGCACATGACCCTCTCGGGCTGGTTCCGGGAGTATGTCTATATCCCCCTCGGCGGCAACCGGAAGGGCCTCCGGCGTCAGATCTTCAACCTCTTTGTCGTCGAGCTGCTCACGGGCATCTGGCACGGCGCGAACTGGAACTTCATCTGCTGGGGCTTATACTATTTCGTGCTGCTGGCTCTGGAAAAACTCTTCCTGCTGCCCTATCTGAAGAAGGGCAGGGTCTGGCCCCATCTCTACACCCTCTTCCTCGTGGTGGTGGGCTGGGCCATGTTCGTGGGCAACGACGCGGGCGTGGAGTTCGGGCTGCTGTTCCAAAAGCTCTTTATCCCATCCGGCGGCGTGATGCCCCTTTACTTCCTGCGCAACTACGGCGTGCTGCTGGCGGTCTCTGTCCTCTGCTGCACCCCGCTCATCGAAAAGCTGTGGGACCTGCTTTCCCGCCATGCCGTCACCAAGGCGCTGACCATTCTGGCCCTCCTGACCATCTCGATGGCCTATGTCGTGGGCAGCACCAACAGCCCGTTCCTGTATTTCAACTTCTAAGAGGAGGCGCAAACGATGGCGAAACATTCGAAGCGCTCTGCTTCCATCTTCCGTTACCCGGTGCTGCTCGCATTCAGCCTGTTTTTCGTGGGGCTGTTCGCCCTCGACCTCGTCACCCCGGACAGGGCCTATAGTGAGCTGGAAAACACCACCCTCTCCCAGCGGCCCAGCCTGTCCAGCTTCTCGGCAGACGGCCTGAACAAGTTCTTCACGGCCTACACCAAGTACGTCAAGGATCAGGTGGCGGGCCGCGACAACTGGGTCGCCCTCCAGAGCACCGTAGAGACCAAGGTGATGCAGAAGGAGCAGAGCGGCGGCATCCTGCTGGGCAAAGAGCATATGATGTTCCCCCGCACCTACGGTCTGGTCTCCAGCGAGACGCGCACCCTGCCCAAGAATACAGCCGCCCTTGAAGCCCTCTGCCAGCGGTACCCGGGCCTCGTCAATGTGATGCTGGTGCCTGCGGCGTCCGCTGTCTACCCTGAGAACGTCCCCGCAGGCGCTCCCCTGCTGGACGAGGACCGTTATCTCGACGCCCTCTCAGAGGCCGTGCAGACCGCCGGAGGCCGGTTTGTGGACGTGCGGCAGACCCTCGCCGACCACAAGGGCGAATATATCTACTACCGCACCGACCATCACTGGACGAGCACCGGCGCATACTATGCCTACCAGCAGCTCTGCACCGCACTGGGCCTTACGCCCTTTGACCCCTCGGCCCATACAGCCCGGACGGCAGAGGGCTTCTACGGCACCCACTACTCCAAGGCCCGGACGCCCGACGCCGAGCCGGACACCATCACCTACTACGACCTGCCCAACGCCCTGACCATCTACACCGTCACCGCCCCGGGCCAGCCCGCCGAGGGCGAGACCACCGGCCTCTACGACACGGACAAGCTTTCCGTCTACGACAAGTACGCCATGTTCCTCCACGGCAACAACGGCCTGAGCCGCATCAAGGGCGACGGCACCGGGCGCGGTCGAATTTTGGTCATCAAGGACAGCTACGCCAACTGCTTCGTGCCCTACCTGACGGCCAACTATGCCGACATCGACGTGGTGGACTTCCGCAACTACAACTACGGCCTCGACCAGCTCATCGCGGACAACGGCTATGACCAGATCCTCGTGCTCTACAGCTTCGACAGCTTCAAGAGCGACCCCTACCTCTACCGGGCTGGTGCCGCAGGCTGATGCTGGAAATTATTGCAGTGCTTTTCCACAAACTTCAAGGTTGTTTTTCATGCATTTTCCCGGGTTTTTGTCGTTTCTAGCCAAAACACTTGCACAAAACACGGCCTTGTAGTAGAATGATGCTGACAGAGAACATGGTTCTGTCTGAGGGAAATTCAGGCGGTGTACCGCCTGCTGATACAAAAGGAGTGTTTCACCTATGAAGAAATATATGGAGCTTCCCGCTGGTTATACCGCCCTTTCCGAAGATGAGATGACCTACACCTCCGGCGGCAGCGCTGTGGGCGGTGTCGTCACCGTCGTGGGCGTCGCTGTTCTGGCTTCCAGCTATGTCTGGGGCATCTCGCAGGCCAAGGATTGGCTCAGTGTTTCCAGCAACCGCAAGGGCAACCTCTTCACCGTGCTGGGCCGTGCGTCCGACGCCCTCAGTGAGGATATGTCCAAGTCCCCCTCCAACTTCCTGCGTGACACGGTGGCCGCCGGTACGGTCATCGCTCTTGCCCCCCTGAGCGCCATCCTGCTCATCCTGTAAGCTTCCCCCGCGGCGTTCCGTAAGCTTCGCCTCTCTCTTGAAAAAACGATGCACCGTGCATCGTTTTGGGATATTGTTCGTAAAGGAGTGCTACTATGGAAAACATCATGATGCTTCCCGCTTCCTATTGCGTTATGAACGAAGAGGAAATGACCTATACCTCTGGTGGTGCCAACATCGTTCAGGCAGCAGCAGCTGTTTTTATCCCGTTCTACGGATGGTTCGCCGGTGTCGCCGGTGTGCGCGACTACCGGAAGTCTCATCCGAAGGACTGGACCAGCACTGGCCCGGATGCTCTGACCCGTTATATGGATAAGAGCGTCGCCAATGCATTCTACGGCCTCGGCTGCACCTTCTGGACGGTGTCCAGCTGCTTCACGGGCGTCGGCCTCTTGATCAACGCACTTGTCATCTTCAGCTGATAAGTCAGGAGACTCCAAAGAACAACAAAGGCGGGTGCTCTTCCCGATGGGGAAGGGCACCCGCCCTCTTTTTTACGTTTTACTGGAACATATCCTTCAGCTTCTTGAAGAAGCCCTTGCGCTTTTCGTAGTTCTCTTCTTTCAGAGTGCCCTCGAACTTCTTCAGAGCGTCGCGCTGGGTCTTGCTGAGCTTCTTGGGGATCTCGACCTCGCACCTGACGTACATATCGCCCCGGCCCCGGCCATTCAGGTACTGGATGCCCTTGCCCCGCAGGCGGAAGGTGGTGCCGCTCTGGGTACCCTCGGGCACAGTGACCTCCACCTTGCCGTCGATCGAGGGCACGGTGATGCTGTCGCCCAGAACCGCTTGACTGTAGGTGATGGGGACGATGACGTAGACGTCGTAGCCGTCGCGCTGGAACACCTCGCTGGGACGGACCGTGACCATCACGATGACGTCACCGGCGGGGCCGCCGTTGGCACCGGCGTCGCCCATGCCCCGCAGTGCAAAGCTCTGATCGTCGTCGATGCCCATGGGGATGGACACCTCCAGCGTCTTCTTTGCTGCGGTCTTGCCGCTGCCGTGGCAGCTCTTGCAGGGGTTCTTGACCAGCTTGCCCTTGCCGCCGCAGCGGGAGCAGGGCTGCTGGGTCTGCATGACACCGAAGGGCGTGCGCTGCTGACGGATGACGAAGCCTCTGCCGCCGCAGTCGGGGCAGGTCTCAGGGCTGCTGCCGGCAGCGCAGCCGCTGCCGTGGCACTCGGTGCACTCCTGCTGACGGGTGATGGTGATGTTCTTCTTGCAGCCATGCACCGCCTCGTCAAAGCTCAGGGTGATGCGCACCCGGATGTCCTGACCCTTGCGGGGGGCGTTGGGGTTCGCAGAGCGGGCCGAGCCGCCAAAGCCGCCGAAACCGCCGCCAAAGATGTCGCCGAAGATGTCGCCCAAGTCCACACCGTCGCCGCCGAAACCGCCGCCGAAGCCGCCCGGGCCGCCGCCGTTCTGGGCCGCATAGTTGGGGTCGACCCCGGCAAAGCCGTACTGGTCGTAGAGCTGGCGCTTCTTCTCATCGGAGAGCACCTCGTTCGCCTCGTTGATCTCCTTGAACTTTTCCTCGGCTTCCTTGTCGCCGGGGTTGTAGTCCGGGTGGTACTTCATGGCCAGCTTGCGGTAAGCCTTCTTGATCTCCGCATCGGTGGCCGTCTTGGATACACCCAGCACTTCGTAGTAATCGCGTTTCTCCTGTGCCATAATCCAATCACCTCTCATGTAGCAGCAACCTCCCTGTTCCAGCAGCGCGCTGCTGTTTCCCGTGCAGCGAGACTGAGAGGTCCTCTATAACCAGCAAGAGCCGCCCCGGCAAAACCGGAGCGGCTTTTGCTATTCTACGCGTGCGTCCGCCGGTTTGGCCGGGCACACACTGCTGTGTCTCAGATCAGACTTCCTTGAAGTCTGCGTCCACAACGCCGTCATCGTTCGGCTTCTGCTGGTCGTTTGCGCCAGCGTCGGGGCCGGGCTGTGCGCCTGCGGCCTGCTGGGCAGCAGCGGCAGCCTGATACATCTTCTCAAAAACATGGCTCAGAGCGTCCTGCTTTGCCTTGATGTCGTCGATGGAACCGGACTGGACAGCGGTCTTCAGCTCGGCCAGCTTTGCCTCAGCCTCGCTCTTGACGTCGGCGGGCATCTTGTCGCCGTTCTCCTTCAGCATCTTCTCCGTCTGGAAGACCATCTGGTCGGCGCCGTTGCGGATGTCCACTTCCTCGCGCTTCTTCTTATCGTCGGCAGCAAACTGCTCTGCTTCCTTCACAGCCTTGTCGATGTCGTCCTTGGACATATTGGTCGAAGCAGTGATGGTGATGTTCTGCTCCTTGCCGGTGCCCAGATCCTTTGCGCTGACCTTCACGATGCCGTTTGCATCAATATCGAAGGTGACTTCGATCTGAGGCACGCCGCGGGGAGCCGGAGCGATGCCGTCCAGATGGAAGACGCCGAGGCTCTTGTTGTCCCGTGCGAACTCACGCTCGCCCTGCAGGACGTTGATCTCAACCGAGGGCTGGTTGTCCGCAGCAGTCGAGAAGACCTGGCTCTTGTGGGTGGGGATGGTGGTGTTGCGCTCGATGATCTTGGTGCAGACGCCGCCCAGAGTCTCGATGCCGAGGCTCAGAGGAGTGACATCCAGCAGCAGCAGACCCTTGACGTCGCCCTGCAGGACGCCGCCCTGAATGGCAGCACCGACAGCCACGCACTCATCGGGGTTGATGCCCTTGAACGGCTCGCAGTTCAGCTCTTTCTTGACTGCATCGTAGACGGCGGGGATACGGGTGGAGCCGCCGACCATCAGGACCTTCTTCAGATCCGATGCGCGCAGGCCTGCATCCTGCAGAGCCTTGCGGACAGGGGTCATGGTGCGATCGACCAGATCCGCCGTCAGCTCGTTGAACTTTGCGCGGGTCAGGGTCATGTCGAGGTGCTTGGGGCCGGTAGCGTCGGCGGTGATGAAGGGCAGGTTGATCTGGGTGCTCATTGCGCTGGACAGCTCGATCTTTGCCTTCTCGGCAGCCTCCTTCAGGCGCTGAGCGGCCATCTTATCCTTGCGCAGGTCGATGCCGTTCTCGGTCTGGAAGGCGTCTGCCATCCAGTCGATGATGCGCTGGTCGAAGTCGTCGCCGCCCAGATGGGTGTCGCCGTTGGTGGCCAGAACTTCGGTGACGCCGTCGCCCATCTCGATGATGGAGACATCGAAGGTGCCGCCGCCCAGATCGTAGACCATGATCTTCTGGTCATCTTCCTTATCGATGCCGTAGGCCAGAGAAGCGGCGGTCGGCTCGTTGATGATACGCTTGACGTTCAGGCCGGCGATAGTGCCTGCGTCCTTGGTGGCCTGACGCTGGCTGTCGTTGAAGTAGGCAGGAACGGTGATGACGGCCTCGGTGACAGGCTCGCCCAGATAAGCCTCGGCGTCAGCCTTCAGCTTCTGCAGGATCATCGCGCTGATCTGCTGGGGGGTGTACTCCTTGCCGTTCAGGGTCACCTTGTGGTCGGTGCCCATCTGACGCTTGATGGAGGACACGGTGTTCTCGGGGTTGGTGATGGCCTGACGCTTTGCGACCTGACCGACCAGACGGTCGCCGGTCTTGGTGAAGCCAACAACAGACGGGGTGGTGCGTGCGCCCTCAGAGTTTGCGATGACAACAGGCTCGCCGCCCTCCATGACAGCCACGCAGCTATTCGTAGTACCAAGGTCAATACCAATGATTTTGCTCATAAATGAAGTCTCCTCTCAAAAGAACTTGTTTATCTCATGCTCGATGTGTGAAGCGGATGTCTTATCTTCAAAACCCTTGCGGGTCTTTGCGATGTCACTCGGCCACCACGACGGTCGCGTGGCGGACGATCTTGTCGCCCAGCTTGTAGCCCTTCTGGTACACCGTGATGACGGTGCCGCTCTCCTGCCCGTCCGGGGCGGGGATCTGCTGGACGGCGTTCATGATGTTGGGGTCGAAGGGCTTGCCCAGCGCTTCGATCTCCTCCACATGGAGGGCATCCAGCGCCTTGGCAGCCTTATCCAGCGTCATGATGACGCCCTTCTTGTAATTCTCGTCGGTGGTGGGAGCGTTGGCCGCCATCTCCAGCGTGTCAAGGATGGGGATGATCTGATTCACGGCAAAGGACACACCATCGTTGAACTTCTGGTCAGCCTCGCGGGTGGAGCGCTTGCGGTAGTTCTCGTACTCCGCTGCCATCCGCAGCAGCTGGTCTTTTGCCTGTGCGGCATTCTTCTCGGCCGTATCGAGCTTCGCCTTCACGGCGTCCATCTCGCGGGCCTTCTTGTTGAACCAGCCATCTTTCTTCTTGGCGTCTGCCGGTTCTGCCTCGGCCTCCTGCTCGGGGGCTGCGGCGGTCTCGGGCGCTTCCTGAGGTGCGGCTTCGGTCTCCTTCGCTTCCTGCTCGGGAGCTTCTGCCGTCTTCTTCGTCTCTTCGCTCATTCCAGATCCTCCTTATATATCACAGTCCGCCGGGGTGCGGCCATCTGCGGGGTGTCTTTTCGTTTGCCGCTCATACCCTCGCCAAGCTCATCGGCGAAGAGGTGGAGCAGCGGCATCAGCTTCTGGAAGGGCATCCGGGTCGGCCCGATGAGGGCCACCGTGCCCCACAGCCCGCCGCCCACAAGGTAGCGGTCGCTGACGATGCACAGGCCGGGGATCTGAGGCTCCAGATCCTCGCCCAGCAGCACGCTCTCACTGCGCTCTGCCGGGGGTGCGATGATGTGGGCGGCCTGCTCCTCGTCGTTCAGCAAGGTGAGGATGTCGCCCACCCTGCCCTCCAGCTGAGGCCAGTCCAGCAGGTGCTGCTCACCGCCCAAGAATACATGGGGCTGTGCGGAGTCCTGCAAAATCGCGGCTGCGGCGCTGATGACCGGCACAAGCTCCGGGTCGATCTGGCTGCACAGCTCGGCGAGCAGCCGGCTCGAAAGATCCACCGGCGCAACGAAGGTCAGGTTGCGGTTGAGCAGCGCGGCCAGCGCAGCGGCATTCTCCCGGGAAAGCCCGGTGCGGACCCGCGCCACACGGGTGCGGACGTAGCCTGCCGTCGTGACGGCCAGCACAGCCGCCGCGCTGCGGCCCACCTGAACGACTTCGTAGTGGGCGACGCAGAGGTCTTCGGCGCAGGGGGTGCTGACCGCGGCGGTGCAGCCGCTGATGGCGGCCAGCGCCTTGGCGGCACCCTGTGCCAGCTTTTCCGGCTCATGGTCAAGGCTGGCGAAGACGGCCTCCACCCGGGCGCGGGTCACGCGGTCCAGCGGCTGGTCGTCGGTCAGCAGATTGTCGAGATAATAACGGTAGCCCTTGGCACTGGGGACACGGCCCGCGCTGGTGTGGGGCTGTTCCAGCAGACCCAGCTTGGTCAGCGCCGCCATTTCGTTGCGCAGCGTGGCGCTGGACACGGCCATATCAAAATAGTTTGCCAGCACACTGCTGCCCACAGGCTCGCCCTCGAGGCCATACAGCGCCACGATCGCCTGCAAGACTCGCTGCTTGCGTGCATCCATCGTCATAGCGCCTGCCTCCTTCTTGGCTTTTGTTTCTTTAGCACTCCATCTTCCTGAGTGCTAAGACCATTATAGCCAAAATTTTTTCCCTGTCAATAGCTTCTCGAAAAAGTTTATAAAGATTCATAATTCTGTCATAAAACCAGCGGGAGGCCCCCTTTCCGGTATAAAGAGAGCTTCCCGCTTGACAACGCCCGGCAGGGCGGCTATACTTATTTATAGAAAAGGCGCTGTCTGCAACATGGCCAGCTCCTTACCCGTATGTCAAAAAAGATTGACTGACAGAGTGTGGGAACTTAGGCGGTCAATCTTTTTTGTTATGTTCTCTGTCCTCATGAGAAATCTTCCAAGTGATCTCGAAAGTCACGTGGACGGCATCGACGAGCAGCACCAGCAAGCTGATGATGACCGCCAGCAGCGCAAAGGTTTCTGTCAGAGACATGACACATCCCTCCCTTCACCGACAGACGGCTCCGGGAAAGGTTTTTTGCTAACAAAAAAGGTCCATTCCCGGACGCCTGCTTCGCTCCAAAGAGTAAAACAAATCGTCAGGGTAAGGAAGCTTGACCACCTGCATTTGCAGACAGCGCCTCGCTGCCAGAGGCAGCATCCAAAGGATACCATAAAAAGCGCGTGAGCACAAGGTTTCACGCGCTTTTTATGCTTTTATAGCCTCATTCCTCCATCTGCTTTGCCAGAAACGCCGCCGCCACGGCCACGGCCTTCTGCTGGGCGGGGTCAGGCTGCTGGGCGCGATCCTCGGCCAGCAGCCCGACGACCCCGGTGACATCCCCCGCTGCGATGATGGGCCACGCGCAGAGCAGAGGCCGCAGCGAGCCCTCACAGGGCAGCAGGACGTGCTCCGGGTCGCCCTCGCTGAGATAGGGCTTGCGGGACTCCATCACCCGTTCCAGCGGCTGGCTGACACTACGGTCGGCAAGGTCGCGCCGGCCTGCCCCTGCGGCGGCGAGGATGCGGTCGCGGTCGGCCATGAAGGCCGTAAGGGCAAAGCTTCGGCTCAGCACCTCCACATACTGCACCGCCACCCCGTGCAGCTCCCCCACCGGGGAATACTTCTTGAAGATGACCTCGCCCTCGCCGGTGGTGAAGATCTCGAGGGGGTCGCCGCGGCGGATGCGCTGGGTGCGGCGGATCTCCTTCGGGATGACCACCCGGCCCAGCTCATCGATGCGGCGGACGATTCCGGTTGCTTTCATCTGGTGTACCTTCCTTCCCATTCTTTGCTTTCGGATGCGGTACAGTTATTATGTGGAAACGAGAGGGAAATATACACCTGCCCGCCCTCTGTTTGCCAAACCGGAGCGGCTATGATACAATGAACTCATCTCAGAAGCTGGTTTGCTTCTGAACACAGCTTCTTGGAAAGGATGGACAGAGGATGCAGCATATCCTTGTTTTAGGCGGCGGCGCAGCGGGTCTGGCCGCTGCGCTGGCGGCAGCGCAGACCGCCAAGGGCAGCGCCCGCATCACCGTACTGGACAGAAACGCAAAGGTGGGCAAAAAGCTTCTGGCCACCGGCAACGGGCGCTGCAACCTCGACAACCGGGACATCTCGCCCGAGCGGTATTTCACCAGCAGCCCCAAGGCCCTGCGCCGCCTGCTGGACGCCGTGAACGAGGCCGCGCCGCTGGCGTGGTTCGAGGGCCTCGGCCTCTACCCCCGCACCGACGAGGCCGGGCGGGTGTACCCCTACTCCAATCAGGCGGCAGACGTGCTGGCCCTGCTGGAACACCATCTGGCCGCGCTTGGCGTCGAGCTTCGCACCGGCTGCACCGTCCGGAGCCTGAGCCAGAGCCGGGGCGGCTACGACCTCCAGTTCGAGACCGAAGCGGGCCGCGAAAGTCTGCGGGCCGATGCCGTCATCTGCGCCATGGGCGGCGAAGCCGGGCCGCAGTTTGGCACCGACGGCTTCGGCACCCGGTTCGCCGCCCAGTGCGGCGGGCGGATGGCCCCCCTCTACCCCTGCCTGACGGCCTTACAGTGCGCCCACCCCCGTAAGTCGCTGGCCGGCATCCGGGCCAAGGGCTGCGCCAGCCTGTTGGACGGCACCGATGGCCGGGTGCTTGCCCGGGAAATGGGCGAGGTGCAGTTCACCGATTACGGACTCTCCGGCATCTGCATCATGCAGCTGTCGGGCCTGCTGGCCCCGGGCCGCGGCCCGAAGCAGCCCGTCGTAGCCCTCGACCTCTTCCCCGCCCTGAGCGAAGCGGAGCTGTCCGCCCTCTTCGCCCGGCGGGCCGGGCTTCTGGGCGGCGCTGCGGAGTTCTGGCTGGGGCTTCTGCCCGCAAAGCTGGGCCGCGCCCTCTGGGCCGACGCCGGGCTGCCCGAAGACGCCCGCGCCCTGCCCGCTTCGGCGTGGCCGAAGCTCGCCGCCGCGGCCAAGTGCTGGCGGTTCGAGGGGCTGACCCCCTGCGGCTGGAAGCAGGCCCAGACGACCGGCGGCGGACTGCTGCTGGACGAGGTGGAGGACGACTTCCAGTTCAAGGGCTGTCCGGGCCTTTACTTCGTGGGCGAGACGCTGGACTGCGCGGGCAGCTGCGGCGGCTACAACCTCCACTGGGCCTTCGGCAGCGGCATCCTCGCCGGCCGGTCGGCGGCGAAGCGCCGCCCCGCCCCTGCCCCCCGGAAAAAGAAAAAGACCTGAAGCAGCACAAGACCCCGGAGGGCATTTCTCCGGGGTCTTGTTTTCTGCGTTATTCGTTCGCCGCTTTCTCCAGCTCTGCGGCCTCGGCGGCAGCTTCCGCCTCTTCTTCCTTCTGATACTCCGCAAAGGCCGACCACATCGGCTCGATGTCCTCGCCCCGGACGCGGCGGGCGAAGTAGTTCTTGGTGATGTCCACCACAGTGCCGGACAGCGCCAGCACGCCGATGAGGTTCGGGATCATCATCAGGCCGTTGAAGGTGTCGGAGAGGTCCCACGCAAGGCCCAGCTTCATGGTCGCGCCCACGACGGTCATACCCACGAAGACGACCTTATAGATGCGGCTGCCTGCCGTGCCGAAGAGGTACTCGACGGCCTTGGTGCCGTAATGACTCCAGCCGAGGGTGGTGGAGTAGGCAAACAGCAGGATGGACACCGCGATGAACTTGGGGCCGAAGCTGCCGAACGCCGCCGTGAAGGCCTGCCCCACCAGTGCATTGTCCTGCACTCCCGCAAGGACAGCGCCGCTCTCGAGGTCTACCACGCCGGTGGTCAGGATGACGAGGGCCGTCAGGGTGCAGACCACGATGGTATCGGCAAAAACCTCGAACACGCCCCACATTCCCTGATGCACCGGTTCTTTGACGTTGGAGGCCGAGTTGACCATGACCGCAGAGCCGAGTCCGGCTTCGTTGGAGAACGCGCCCCGCTTGAAGCCCCATGTGATGGTCTGGCTGATGCCGTAGCCCAGCGCGCCGCCGCCTGCGGCGTTCAGATTGAATGCGCCCCGGAGGATCGCCGCCAGCGCCGCCGGGATATTGCCTGCGTGCATGACCACGATGATGAGCGCGCCCGCGATGTAGAACAGGGCCATCAGGGGCACCAGCTTCTCGGTGACAGCGGCCACCCGCTTGAGTCCGCCGATGACGATGAGGGCCGTGACCACCATCAGCGCAAGGCCGGTGGCAAGGTAGGGCAGATGGAACGCGGCGTTCATGTTGCCCGCGATGGAATTGATCTGGCTCATGTTGCCGATGCCGAAGGACGCAAGGATGCAGAAGCAGGCGAACAGGGCGGCCAGCACCCTGCCCACCGTCTTACAGCCGGGCTTTGCGCCCAGACCGTCCGTTAAGTAATACATCGCGCCGCCGGACCACTCGCCCTTCTCGTTCCTGCGGCGGTAGTAGACGCCCAGCACGTTCTCGGCGAAGCTGGTCATCATGCCCAGCAGCGCCATGACCCACATCCAGAAGATGGCCCCCGGGCCTCCCGAGACGATGGCCGTGGCCACGCCCACGATGTTGCCTGTGCCGATGGTGCCCGCCAGCGCCGTGCACATGCTCTGGAACTGGCTGATGGCCATGTCCTCCTTGCTGGTATGGGCGGTGACGTCCTTATTGGTAAAGATGGCGCCGATGGTGTGCCGGAGCCAGTAGCCCATCCTCCGGAACTGGAAAAAACCGGTGCGGATGCTGAGCCATAGGCCGGTGCAGAACAGCAGCGCCAAACCGAACGGCCCCCAGACGAAGCCGTTGACCACGTTGTTGATCCGCGTGACGATGTCTACCATAGGAATCCTCCTCCAAATATCCCAAACAAAATGCGGGCAGAACCTCTTTTCCAAAGGCTCTGCCCGCAAAAAACGCAGCGTATGACTCCGCGCAGGATATGCTTCCTGCACAAAAGACGTTTGCTCTGTCCTTCTGCCTGAGAGATCGGCCCATTCGGCCTTACACCTTCGGCACCCGCTTTCTGCGGGCTTCTCCAGAGTGCGGCACACCCGGCGCACCGGGCGGCACATCTTGTGATTTCGTTCTCCCTTTATGCACAGCTGTGCACATTAGAAAAACTTTATCATATTTTCGGCTTCTTGGCAAGCCTTTCACCGCATTTTACGCTCCGGTTTCATCTTTTATTCCGAAAGGTGAATTTTATTTTGGTATGACTTTCTCTTGTCTTTATCGGTCGATGGGCGGCACATCGTCGGGGCTGCCCATCGCGTCCAGCCACTCCTCAGCCTTCAGCTGGGGCGGCAGGTGGGGCACCGGCTCACCGTCCGGGTCGTCATCGGGCGGGGGCACGAGGTCTTCCGGGCCTTCCGCGCCCTCAAAGCCGTGGGCAAGGCCGTCCGGGCTGACGTCGCCGTCACGGCGGGAGGTCTCGCAGCAGTCCAGCCCCTCGTAGGCACTGGCGGGGCCGAGGTCGAGCCAGAAGTCCTCCCGCTCTTCCTTGCTGGGGGTATCATCGAATTTCATAGCATTTCCCTCCTTTTCTGCATAAAGCTTCCCCCACCCGGCCATGCTTTATGCAGTTTTTTGCAGGGAGGCAGAGGAATGAACGCAAAAGGTTGGAGGCCCTTCTGGGCCGCGCTGCTGGCAGGGCTGCTGGTGCTGGTACCTCTGGTGGGCGGCACCGTCCTGCTCACCCGCCGCACTCTGCGGACAAAGCTGGCCTCCCGCCCTCAGAGCGGCGTGGCCATCCGACAGCCCAAGGAGGAAAACCGCCTGAGCCTGCTGGTCTGCACCGCCCCCACCGAGACGACAGCCCCCGGCTTCCTGCTGCTCTACCTCAGCGCCAGCCAGAACTGCATCCATGCGCTGGCCCTGCCCGGGGAGCTGACCGTCCCCTTTGGGACGGACGAAGCCGCCCTCGCCGACTGCTACCGGGCGGCAGGCCCGGCCCGCTGCCGGGAAGCACTGCTCTCTGCCCTCGCCCTGCCTGAGGACACCCACTACCTCGCCCTTGCGCCCTCGGTCTTACAGGCCATCGCTGACCGGTACGGGGCGCTCCGGGTGGGCTTTTCGGGCGCGCTGACCGCCGACGAGCTGGCCCGCACCGGCTACAGCGCCAATGTGCAGGCCCTCTCGGCCCGGGAGGCGGAAGCGCTGCTCAGCGGGATGGAGGGCGTCGTCCCTCCGGCCCACAAAGCAGCCGCCCGGGCGGCGGTGTGGGACGCCTTCTTCCGGCAGGAGCTGGAGCTTCTGCCCGCCACCCTGCCCGACGCCCTGCGCACCTACAGCCCGAGCCTGCTCACCGACCTGACGGCGCAGGACCTGCTCATCTTAGAGGATACGCTGGAATTTCTCGCCGACCGCACAGCCTCCGTCCATGCGGGGGCGCTGCCCGGGGATTGGGATGCCGACGCCGGGCGTTACACCCTTACCGAGGACTCCCGCGCCGCCGTGCAGGCCCTCTTCAACGTCTCTCCCACCGACGGGCAGCTCTCGTCCGCCAGCGAGCCATAGCCCAGCACCAGCGTGCCGACCGGAGCGGCTCCGCCGCCGGTGAGGTCGTAATCGCTCAGGAGGCTGAGCCGGACGCCCTCGGCCTCGGCAGCGGCCCGGAGGGCGTCATCCGGGGGCGGGTCCCGCAGCTCGGCCAGCAGATGCAGGCCGGTGTGCAGCCCCATCAGATGCAGCTCCTCGGGCGCGAAGGCCTCCTGCAGCGCCGCCGTCAGGGCGTCCCGCCGGGCCTTATAGGCCACCCGCTCCCGGGCCAAGTGGCGGGTGAAGTAGCCTCCGGTGATGAAGCGGGCCAGCGTCTGCTGCTCGAAGCGGCTCACGGTGCCGGAGTAGAGCCGATACTTCGCGTGCCACGCGGGCAGAAGCTGCTCGGGCAGCACCATGTAGGCGATGCGGATACTGGGCGCGAGGCTGCGGGAGCAGGTGGAGAGGTAGACCACCGGCCCGTCGGCCCCGGCCATCCCCTGCAGGCTGGGCAGCGGGCGGGTGTCGAAGCGGAACTCGGAGTCGTAGTCGTCCTCGATGATATACCGCCGGCCCGGGCAGCGGGCAGCCCAGTGGAGCAGCTCGGCCCTGCGTCCGGCCGGCATGGTGACGCCTGTGGGGAACTGATGGCTGGGGGTGACGTAGCAGACCGCCGCGCCGGAGTCCGACAGCGCCCGGATGGAAAGTCCATCCTCGTCCACCGGCAGGCAGCAGCAGGCCACGCCGTTGTTTTCCAGCACCTGCTTTGCGCGGGGGTAGCCGGGATTCTCCACCGCCGCCGGCCCGGGCAGAAGCGGGGCCAGCAGCCCCAGCAGGTACTCAAGGCCCGCTCCCACGACGATCTGGTGCGCACCGCACCGGACGCCCCGGTACTCTTCGAGGTAGCCCGCCAGCGCCTGCCGCAGCGCAAGGTCACCCTGCGCATCGCCGTGGGTCAGCAGCTCGGGCGACGAATACAGCAGCTCCTTTTGCAGCCGCGCCCACGTCCGGAAGGGGAACAGCCCCGGGTCCACGCCCCGGGTGGAGAGGTCATAGCGGATGGGCCGCTGTTTCGGTACAGCCTCAGCCTTCGGCGGCGCGGCGGGCGCGGCGCTCTCGGGCAGAGCCAGATACTCCTGTACATAAAAGCCGCTCCGCTCCCGCGCCTCCAGATAGCCCTCCGCTGCCAGCATCTGATAGGCCGCGTCCACCGTGTTCACCGAGACGGAAAGCTCTGCCGCCAGACGCCGCTTGCCGGGCATCCGCGTCCCCGCCGGGACAGCTCCCGTCCGCATCTCGGCGGCGAGGCTGCGGTAGAGCTGCTCATAAAGCGGCACATCGGATGCCGCGTCCAGCGCTGTCGTCAAATGGACCATAAAAAGCCCCTCCTTTTCAGCCAGTGTGCCAAACTGACCCCATAAAAAATCTTTGTTCTGGGTATTTGCACGGGGCCAGTTTTGCGTATAATAGGAGCATACCCGCAAGAACCAAAAAAGTCAATCGGTTTTGTGGGTTTTTCGTAAAATGGGAGGGAAAAATCATGTCTACCACCGCAATGTGGCTGCTTCTGGCAGTCGTTGTCATCGTGATCGTCTTTGCAAGTGTGCTCTACAAGCGCACCTTCACCGTCCACGAGCTGGCGCTCACCGGCGTCATGGCCGCTCTGAGCCTCGTGGCCTACTTATTCTTCCGGGTGCCCTTCTACGGCGGCTCCTCGTTCCATCTGGGCAATACCTTCACGGCCCTGACCGCCCTGCTGCTGGACGGCGTATCCGGCGGTCTGGCCGGTGCCATCGGTCTGGCTCTGGCCGACATCCTCGCCGGCGACCCGGGCTATGCCGTCACCACCTTCATCCTGAAGTTCCTCATCGGCATCACCTGCGGCGCAGTGGCCCACAAGGTCTTCAAGCTCCGCGAGCTGGATAAGCACACCCCCGGCTATCTCGTCAAAGTGACCGCCGCCGCTGCCTCCGGCCTGCTGCTGAACGTCTTTACCGACCCGTTCCTCGGCTACTTCCGCAATGTATATATCTTCGGTCAGGATTACACCATCGCCAAGGCCCTGACCAAGATCACCGGCGGCGTCACCTTTGTCAACAGCGTGGCCTCCACCGTCTGCGTCGTTCTCCTCTATCTGGCCCTGCGCCCGGCGCTGGAGCGTGCGAACCTTCTGCCCAAGGCTGAGAAGAAGGCGGAAAACAAGTAACCAACTCCATCCCTGTCTGATGTACTCATAAAGCGAAAAAGGCATCTGCCCCTGCGGACAGATGCCTTTTTCGTTTATTTCTTTTCAAATACGAGGAACCGGAACGAGATGTCGGTGGTCAGCTCCGGCAGCGCCGCGAGGCGGGCTGCACCGTCCCGGGGCGTTTTCCAGTAGTAGGGCGTCATGGCGAAGAGGGCTTCCAGCTGCCCGGCCGGCACCGTGATGCGGCCGGACACTTCCCGCTCCCCGACGGCCTCAAAGCCCGGATATTCCACTTCCTGCACCGGATTTTTGTAGGGCTTTTCGTAGAGGACGGCCTTCATCTGGAAGAGGTGCTCCGGGCCGGGCACGGCATAGATGAGCCGCCCGCCCGGGCGCAGCACCCGGAGGAACTCCTCCTGCGCGAAGGGCGAAAAGCAGTTGAGCAGAACATCGGCCCATCCCGTGCGCACCGGCTGATGGAAGCTGGACGCCACGGCGTACCGGGCCGAGGGCAGGGCCTTTGCGGCCAGACGCACTGCAGGCTTTGCGATGTCGAAGCCTGCCAGCTCCAGCGGACGGCCTGCCTCCCCGAACTGCCGGGCGATGCAGCGGTCATACCAGCCCTCGCCGCAGCCCGCGTCCAGCAGGCGGAGCGGCCCGTTTGCGGCGGGCTGGCCATACATAAGGCACAGCTCCCCCAGCGCCTGCCCGAAGATGCCATAGTAGCCCGCGCTCAGGAACGCGCGGCGGGCGGCTACCATCTCTTTGCTGTCGCCGGGGGCTTTCGTGCGGGTGTTCTGCACCGGAAGCAGATGCCAGTAGCCCTCTTTTGCCCGGTCGAAGCTGTGGCCGGAGGGGCATTTCAGCGCATTCTCCCCGGCAAGCGGTGCGCCGCACAGCGGGCAGCACCACGGAGCGAATCCCTCTGCCATCACACTTCCTCGCTGTGGTCCTCGATGGGGGCCGTCGCGCCGCCGTGGGCGTTCATATACTCCTCAAAGCTGGTGAACTTCTGCTGCGGCGGGCGGCGGCTGATGAGCATAAGGCCCGGGTCTTCGTCTTTTCCCGGCGCGTTGCTGCGGCTGCGGCCGTTGTTCCGGCCGGGCTGCTCGGCTCTGGGGGCGCGGGGCGCACGGCCTGCGCTGCCCTGCTCGCTGCGGTCATTGCGGCGGCTGTTCCGGCCCTCGCTGCGGGCATTGTTCTGCTGGGCAGGCTGGGCCGGGCGGGCGTTCCGCTCATTGCGGGGGCTGCGGCCTGCGCCATTGCGGCCATTGTTCTCGCCGCGCGGGGCGGGCTGGCGGCTCTGCATCGCGGTGGGGATGCTCTGGGCCGGGGCAGCGGGCGCGGCGGCGTTCTTTTTGGCGGAGCGGAGGGGGGTCGCCTCCGGAGCGCTCACAAAGTGGGGGTCGAATTTCGGCTGGGCGTTGCTGCCGCGGCCTGTGCCCTGTGCAGGGGCGTTGCCCTCGCGGCGGGGCCGGTTGTTATTGTTACGGCGGTTGTTGTCGCGTCCGCCGGGAGTGCGCTTGTTGTTCTCATCCATGAGCTGTTCCTCTTTTGCTTCGATTTTGGGAGCTTTCTGCTTTTTTGCCGCAGAAAGCTTGGCCGCGCCCTTTTTTTCAGGTGCAGCGGGCTTGGCGGCGGCTGCCGCCTTGGGGGCCTCGGCCTGCTCCGGGGCAGGCTGGTCGGCCTTGGGCTTGCGGCCCCGCACCGGCGGGGCGGCTTTTACGGGGGCGGGCACGCCGTCCCACGGATGGCCGGACACCACCGGGATCTTCCGGCGGTTGAGCTTCTCGATCCCGGCCAGATACTCCATCTCCTCGGGGGCACAGAAGCTCACAGCCGTGCCGTCTGCGCCTGCGCGGGCGGTGCGGCCGATGCGGTGGACGTAGGTCTCCGGCACCTCGGGCAGGTCGTAGTTGAACACATGAGAAAGCTCGCTGATGTCGATGCCCCGGGCGGCAATGTCCGTGGCCACCAGCACCTTGGTCTTGCCCTCCTTGAAGCCCTCCAGCGCGGCCACACGGGCGCTCTGGCTCTTGTTGCCGTGGATGGCGGCGGCGGTGATGCCCTGCTTGGTGAGGTCGCGGGCGATCTTATCTGCGCCGTGCTTGGTGCGGCTGAACACCAGCGCGTTCTGCACCGGCGGCTCCAGATTCTTGATGAGCCAAGGGAGCAGGAGCTTCTTGTTGCCCTTCTCGACGAAATACAGGCTCTGGTCGATCCGCTCCACTGTGCTGGACACGGGATCCACCTTGACGAAGGCGGGGTCGTGGAGGATGCCTGCGGCCAGCTGCTCGATCTCTTTGGGCATCGTGGCGCTGAACATCAGGTTCTGGCGCTTTGCGGGCAGCTTTGCGATGACCTTCTTCACGTCGTGCACAAAGCCCATGTCCAGCATCCGGTCGGCCTCATCCAGCACGAAGATCTCGATGTCGGCAAGGTCGATATAGCCCTGCCCGATGAGGTCGTTCAGCCGACCCGGGCAGGCGATGAGGATGTCTACGCCCTTCTTGATGGCTTCCACCTGCGGGGTCTGGCCCACGCCGCCGAAAATGACGGTGCTGCGCAGCTTGAGATACTTTCCATAGGCGGCGAAGCTCTCGCCGATCTGAAGCGCAAGCTCCCGGGTCGGGGTGAGGATGAGGGCGCGGATCGCGCCCTTTTTGCGGGGAGCTGCCCCGCTCAGGCGGTCGAGCATGGGCAGCGCAAAGGCAGCGGTCTTGCCAGTGCCGGTCTGGGCGCAGCCCATCAGGTCCCGCCCTTCCAGCACCGGCGGGATGGCCGAGGCCTGAATGGGCGAGGGGGTCTCATAGCCCGCCTCGCTTACAGCTTTGAGCAGGGGGGCGGACAGATTCAGTTCATTAAAAGTCATGGTACTCCTTGGTCATTCTTTGATCCTGCGGCACTCGATGTAATACCGCTTCTCCTCCGCATGGCCCATGCTGAAGGTCTTGCGGGGCAGCACGCCGCCCATCACGATGCCCTTGAACAGGTCGCTCTTCTCGAAGGGCGGCAGCAGGAAAGCCACGCCGCCCTGCTTGGTCAGGGCGCGGACAGCCGGCTCGTCGTGGACATAGTCCACCCGGGCCTCGCTGTGGCGGGCCATAAAATATTCGATAAATTCATCCACCGTGCCCACGGTCAGCGGGGCGACGGGGTCCTCAAAGCTGAGGACATTGGACACATGGGGGCCTGCCAGCGTGAACGCCTGCTGCTTCGAGTCGCCGAAGCAGATCCCAGCCATGTTGGCGTCGCTCCACGCGATGAGGGCCAGCAGCACCGCGCCGCAGTCCACGTTGAAGAGGACGCGGTGGATGGGTTCGATCTCGATGGCGGGCGAATGGACGTTGCACACCTCGGCCAGACACCAGCGGGCGGGGTGGTTCTCCCGCTCTTCCGGCGTCAGGGTGGGCTTCAGTTCCTCCCAGCAGGCCTTGGCCGCAGCCAGCGAATGGTTGCCGTCGCCCACGGCCAGTGTCAGGGGCGCTGCGCCCTTGGCCTGCGGATACTTGGCGTCGAAGGCTTCCTGACTGCCCAGTCCGGCCAGTGCGGCCTCGATCTGGGCCAGCAGGGCGGGGTCTTCCACGGCCCATCCGGCGATGTGGCCGCCGCCCTGCATCAGCTCACCCTCATACAGCTTTTTCAGCCCGCTCTTGTGCGCGCCGATCGGCTCGATGAGGGTGCAGCCGGGGTCGTCGGCCAGCATCATGACATGGGGCGTCTCCAGCGCCGCCCCCCGGCGCACGGTCATACGAGGCGGGATGCGCTCGGTGACGGTGCGCTCGCTGGGCCGGATGGCCGGGCGGCTGCCCTTCTCGTAGCTGTAGGCCTCAAGGTCGATCTTACCCACAAGGCCCTGCCGCACCCGTCCGCTCTGCTCGGTGCGTTCGACGTAGACGAAGCCGTCCACGGCGCGGGTCAGCACATCCCGGCTGTAGGCGTCCATCGCGGCGTGGATGCGCTCCACCCGCTGGGCCGCGTCCTTGTCCCCGAGGTAGACCTCCGGCAGGATGAGGCGCAGGGTGCTGGGGCAGCTGCCCACAGCAGCGTCTGCCCGCTCCCAGTAGGCACGGTCGCTGGTAAACTGGTCACAGGCCACACAGCCCCACTTTTCCAGAGGGATGTCCTCTCTGGGCAGAAGGATGTGGGCCGGGCCAAAGCAGGATGCAGGTTTCATGGTTACATTCCTCACTCTCTATACGATCACCGGCAGCGAAACAGGCCGCGTGATCTTCTTACCGGAACAGCCCCGCAGCGTCGTCCCAGAACACGGTGTGCTCCACGCCGGAGGCTGCCAGAGCGTCGCTCAGCGCATTGCGGGCGGCTTCGTCCATCGTCTGCTTGGCGGGCACCTCGACGACGAGATTCTTAACGCCCAGTGCATCGGCCTTGCCGCCCACGGTGGCAGCACCGTCCGTCACCTGCGCCAGCGAGTAGCCGTACCACAGGGTAACGCTGCCGCTGAAGCGGGCGTCCCACAGGGCGATGTCCGCCGCCAACTGGGCGCTGCGGTCGCGTCCGTCGGTGGAGCCGAAGTCCTGCTTGCCGTTCTGGGCCAGCGGGAACTGGACATTTTCCAGCAGGACATGGTCGAAGCCCATGCTCTGCACCTCGCCGATGAGGTCGCCGATGAACTGCACAGCCTCGTCGGAATAGGGGTTCAGCCATGGGTTGCCGCCGGCCGAGGCCTTATTGTCCAGCCAGAGGTATTCCTGCCCGGTGTAGCCGATGGCCATGCCGCGGTTGGCGCGGGCGGCGGCGGGGTCGCGGAAGGCAGCCAGCTTGGCCACCGGCACAAGGCCGTTCTCCTTCAGCACCGAGGCGATGAGGGACGGGTCGAGGGATGCGCCCTCGATGCTGCCCGCCGCAGCGGGGAGGGCGGAGGGGTACAGGATCTGCCCGCTGCTGTCCTTCAGGGTCACGACGGCATACGCCGCACCCTGCCGGGCCAGCTCCTGCGCCGCAGCCCGCAGCGAAGCTTCATCCCGGGCCGCAGCGGTGTCCAGAACGCCCCAGCTGCCCTCAATGATGGCATTGGCGGGCGCGGCGGCGGGTTCCGACGAAGCAGGCTGCACCTCCGAGGAGGCCGCAGGCTCTGCCGCCGCCTCGGACGAAGCGGCCACGCTGGACGCTGCCGGCCCGGACGAGGCCGAGAGGTCGCGGTTGCGCACCACGGTATACCAGGTGTGGGTGGCCCAGTCCAGCACATGGGGCGCAGCCAGCCAGCCCACCACCAGCACCACGGCCACCAGCACCACGATGCCGACGACCTTCTTGACCCACATACCGGGGCTGTAAAAACTGCGGTGATACCGCTTGACCTTTTTATACTTTGCCATGTTCGTCCCTTTCTCCTGCACTCCTTACAGGATCACCGAGTGGCCCGTAAAACCATAGATAGCCAGCGCCAGCACGCCGACATAGACCAGCGTGATGGGCAGGCCCCGGAACGCCTCCGGGATGGCCTCGCTGCGCAGACGGTGGTCGGCCTCCGTCACCAGCATGACGGCCAGCAGATAGCCGAGGCCGCTGCCAAGGCCGAAGCCCATGCTCTGCTCCAGCGTAAAGCTCTGGGTACGCTCCACCAGCACCGTGCCCAGCACACCGCTGTTGACTGCGGCAGCAGGCAGGATGCGGAGCAGCTGGCCGCCGTGGTGTCTGCCCCGCGCTGCCCAGAGCACAAGGAATTCAAACAGGCTCACCACCGCCACGCAGGCCAGATAGACCAGCGGGCGGAGCTGGGCGAAGTTGGGCTGGGCGGCCGCGAAACCGCCTGCATAGAAAGCCAGCGGAGCCACCAGCACCTGCGTCACGCAGAGCAGCAGGGCGAACCACCCGCTGCTGGTGCGCTCGTCGCCCACCAGCTGGACCAGCCGGGAGACGCCCAGACCGCGGGTGAACACCGCATTCTGCGCAAAGATGGCCAGCACGGCGTAGCTGAAAAAGACGCCGACGGCCTGCATCACATCATTGCTCATCCTGAGGCTCCCCCTCTCTCTGGCGGTAGACTGCCATGAGGCCCCGGGCCTCCGATGTCAGATAATCTTTCTGCTTCTTGGCCAGCGTGCGCCAAACAGCGCACAGCACGCCCAGCACGATGAAGCCGCCTGCCGGCATCCCCGCCATCGGCAGGATGGGGCGGCTGAGCAGATGGCCGAACACCGTACCGGCGCTCAGCCACTCCCGCACGCAGCCCAGCAGCAGGAGCAGCAGGCTGTAGCCCACCGTGATGCGCACGCCCTTGGAGAGGGCCTTGCGGGGCGACTCCTGCACCCGGCCAAAGCGGTAGGTCAGCAGCGGCTCCACCACCAGCATGGGCAGGTAGATGCCCAGCACCAGCAGGCTCACCCCGAACAGGCGGTTCAGGATGGGGTAGGCTGCCAGATAGACCACCGCCGCGCTGCCCGAATAGAGGATGCTGCGGGGCAGCAGCTTCTTTTCCAGTTCTGCTTTGGACGGATGCTCCTCCCGCAGGGGGAACAGGCGGCTCAGCAGACAGGCCAGCAGACGGGAGGGCGTCAGCAGCAGCGCCACCGCCGCCGCCAGCATCAGAGCGTTCTGGCCGTTGGTGGCAAGGACCACCAGCGGCGCAAGGCCCATACCCTGCATGACCACGGGATTGTTCAGGAAGACGCGGTCATGGTGGAAGAATCGCTCCGGGTCGCGGGCGATGAGTTCTGCACTTCTCCGCTTCATACGGCATCCCCCTTTCCGGTCTGCTTTTTCCAGCTGCTGTGGAGCAGCTCGTAGAGATGGACTTCGGTGCGGTCGAGCCAGCCGGAGATGCTGTTGACCGCCAGCAGCGCGAAGCAGACGCCCGTCTCATAGACGCCGAAGTAGCGGAAGCCCATCGTGAAGGCACCCACCATGATGCCGTAGAGGATGCGGCCCAGCCGGTGGTGGGCGCAGGTATACGGCTCGTTGAGCAGGAAGACGGCGCTGAAGATCATCGCGCCCGTCAGCAGTTCGTCGCGCACGCAGCGCAGACGGAACATGGCGCTGACGGCAAAGGACGCATCCTCGGTCAGGCCCAGCTGACGCGGGAAGAGGAAGACGATGACGCCCGCCGTGACGAGAAAGCTCAGGGCAGCGCTCAGCTTGATGTCCTTCTGCACCCAGAGGAAAAGCCCGCAGGCCGCCAGCACGAGGGCCGAGCCTGCGCCCATCGGGGCGGCATACTCGCCCAGCGCCAGCGACAGACCGCTCAGGTTGATGAGGCCGCCGCTGCGCAGGGTATCCGAGATGGTGCTGGCCGTAGCCACGCCGGAGGCGTCCCACAGGGGGATGCTGGTGTAAGGGGTCGGATAGCGGAACACCTGCTCCGGCCACGACACCGCCGCCACCGCATAGCCCACGGCAGCCGGGTTAAAGGGGTAGCTGCCATAGCCGCCGAAGACCTCTTTGCCGATGAGGACACCGGCCACGATGGCAGCGGCGAGGACATACCAGTCCACCGTCGCGGGCATCAGCAGGGCGATGACGAGGGCAAAGCTCTCGTTGGAATAGTCCCCGGGCTGGTAGACGCGGCGGCGCAGCAGCGAGATGAGCCGGTCGCACAGGTTGCCCATCAGCAGCGCAAAGCCGCAGAGCAGCAGCGGGCGCAGGCCGTAAAGGTAGCAGGAGACGCAGAGCAGCGGCACGCAGAGAAAGCAGATGTGCTTGTAGTATCTGCCGGTGTGCTGCAGCTCTTCTTCCTGCTTCCGGATCAATGCTTCATCCATGGGCCGTTCCCTCTCAGAGCGCGGCCAGCGCGCGGACGGCGGCAGCGGGGTCGGCCGCACCATAGATGGCACTGCCTGCCACCAGCACGTCTGCACCGGCGGCGACGCACTGCGGAGCGGTGGCAGCGTCCACGCCGCCGTCCACTTCCAGCAGGAAGCGCAGGCCCCGGCGCTCCTTCTCTGTCTTGAGCCAGCGGAGCTTGTCGAGGGCCGAGGGCATGAACTTCTGCCCGCCGAAGCCCGGCTCCACGCTCATGACCAGCACGAGGTCCAGCTGGTCGAGATAATAGCCCAGCTCCTCCACCGGGGTGCCGGGCTTGATGGTCATGCCCACCTTGCAGCCCTGCGCCTTGATGGCGTCGATGGTCTCCTGAATGTCGTCATCGCACTCGAGGTGGAAGTTCAGCAGACTGGCACCGGCCTTGGCAAAGGCCTCGGCGTACTGCTGCGGGTGGGTGATCATCAGATGGACGTCGTAGAACGCATCCGGCATGGCCTTGTGCAGGCTCTTGAGCACCGGGACGCCGAAGCTGATGTTCGGCACGAAGTGGCCGTCCATCACATCATAATGCAGCATTTTTGCGCCGGCATCCAGCACCATGCGGCAGTCTGCGCCGAGCTTGCTGAAGTCAGCCGAAAGGATCGAAGGACTGATCGTTGTCATTTTATTTTACTCCCTGTTGTTTCCAAGAGATTTTTTGTGTTTTCGCCCTGCCGCCGCCCCCTGTGGGGGACAGTCGGCATAGTTGTTTATAGTTTACATGAAAACGGCGAAAAAATCAAACCCGCCGCCGTGTTTTTCACGGAAAAGACGTAAACTCCGCCTGCACCCCTTCTTCTGCAATGCAAAAAGCAGCCAGACCGCTCCTCTGGGGAGCAGTCTGACCGCTGTGCTTCAGTCTACCGGCTTCATGCTGGCCGGGTCTTCCACTGCGCCGGGAAGGCCGCTCTCGTCGGGCAGACGCTTCATGCCGCCGGGGTTCGGGGGCTGGACAGGCAGGGTGAACACGAATCTGCACCACTCGCCCTGCTGGCTCTCGACGCGGATCTGACCGCCGGAGAGGTTGACCAGCACCTTGCAGATGTTCAGGCCGAGGCCTGCGCCCCGGGCATGGAGGCCCCGGGACTGGTCTTCCTTATAAAAGCGCTGGAAAACGTAGGGCAGCGCCTCGGGGCTGATACCCTGACCGGAGTTCCAGATGGAGACCTCCACCTCCGGGCCGAGCTTTTCCACCCCGAAGCGGATGGTGCCGCCGGCGGGGGTGAACTTGATGGCGTTGTCCAGCAGGTTATAGGCCACCTGATGGATGAGGTCGGGGTCGGCGTAGACCAGTACCTTCTCGTCCATCGTCAGGCCGTCGATGTCGATCATCCCGTCGTTGATGCGCTGTTCGGCCGAGAGGGCCACGCCGGTGAGGGTCTCCCAGATGTTGAACATCCGGGCATTCACCTGATATTCGCCGCTCTCCAGCTTGGACAGGTCCAGCATATTCTGGATGAGGCGGGCCAGACGGCCCGTTTCCTCGCTGACCAGCTGCAAGTAGTGGTTCTGCATCTCGGGCGGGATGGTGCCGTCCAGAATGCCGTCGATGAAGCCCTTGATGGTCGTCATAGGGGTGCGCAGCTCATGGGCGATGTTGCCCATGAACTGGCCCCGGGAATTGTCGTTGGACTGGATGTTGTCTGCCATCTTGTTGAAGGTGCGGGCAAGGTCGGCCACCTCGCCCTCGCCGTCCACGCCCTCGACCCGGACGGACAGGTCGCCGCCGCCGAAGCGCTGGGCCGCATCCGTCACCTTCTGGAGCGGGTCGGTGAGCTTGTGCATCATCACCTTCGTGAGCACGCTGGCCAGAAGCAGCATCAGGCAGGCCGAGAGGAAAAAGTTCGAGAAGAACTCTCTGCGGAACTCCGCCAGCCGCTCGCCGGACGAGCAGAGAAAGAGGTAACCGGTGCACGCGCCGTCCTCGCTGCGCATCTCACGCACCGAGATGTAGCTTTTCTCCGCCAGCACACCGCCCAGTGTGTCGAAGAGATGGTAGTTCTCCTTGGCCTTGCCCGCCTTTTCCAGCACCTCAGCCTCCACCGTATCGCCGGTCAGCTTTTCCGGCACGGACGCCAGCATCACATTGCCGTCGCAATCGGTGAAGAACAGATAGGCCTCCGCGCTCTCGCCGATGATCTCGAGCTTGGTGCTCAGGGCTTCCAGCTCTTCGCCCTCGGGCAGAGAGGCCTCCTGCACAAGGTAGGACGCCGTCCGCTGGGCGACGTTGACCACCTCATCCAGCGTATCGTACCGCTCCTGCGCAAAATACCGGCTGAAGAGCACCAGCTCAGAGCCGCCCATGACCACCGTGCCGAAGATGAGCAGAGTGCTCATGAGCGAAAAGAACGCAACTGGGATACTTTTGCGCATTACTGACGCACCTCGAACTTATAGCCCACGCCCCAGACGGTCTTCAGCTCCCACTTGTCGGAGGCCCCGGCCAGCTTCTCGCGCAGGCGCTTGACATGGACGTCGATGGTGCGGCTGTCGCCGTAGTACTCGAAGCCCCACACCTCGTCCAGCAGCTGGTCGCGGGTGTAGACCCGGTTGGGGTGGGAGGCGAGGCAGTTCAGCAGCTCCAGCTCCTTCGGGGGAGCCTCCACCACCTTGCCCTTGACCCGCAGCTCGTAGCTGTTCATGTCGAGGCGGAGGTTGTCGAATTCGATGACGCCTTCGGTGCTCTCGGTCTGGGTGGTGGCGGCGGTGCAGCGGCGGAGCACCGCCTTGATGCGGGCCACCACTTCCTTGGTGTCGAAGGGCTTGACCATGTAATCATCTGCGCCCAGCTCAAGGCCCAGCACCTTGTCGAAGGTCTCGCCCTTGGCCGTCAGCATCATGACCGGGGTATTGCCCAGCTTGCGGATGCGGCGGCAGACCTCGAGGCCGTCCATCTTGGGCATCATCACATCCAGCAGCACCATATCAGGCTTGAGCTGGTTGAATTTCTCAAGGCCCTCTTCGCCGTCGTTGGCGGTCGTGACCTGATAGCCCTCCTTGGTCAGGTAGAGCCGCAGCAGCTCGCAGATGTTGGTATCGTCGTCCACGACGAGGATCTTTTCGTTTGCCATGTGAGTGTTCCTCCTCTATCCAGTCAAAAGCCAGCCCCGCACGGGCACCGGCTGCGATCCCGAGTTTAACTCATATTCTATTATACGGGACAGTTATGACAAAATAAAGAAGGTTTTGTATGATTTTTTGAATCTTTGGCGGCCAAGGGCCGGAGAACACAAAAGGGGCCTCCTTTGCAGGAAGCCCCTTTTGCATCACACGGGCCGGTCAGAATGGGGGACGCAGTCCGGTTTCCGGTATTTTCAGGGAAATGCGCTCAAATCTTTTGATGGTCCTTACAGGATCGGGGTCTGGAGGTTGTCGTTGTTCTGGATGCCGTGCTTCTCGGCGTAGCCGGTCAGCATCAGGGTCAGAGCGCCGTCGCCGGTGACGTTGCAGGCGGTACCGAAGCTATCCTGCAGGGCGAAGATGGCGAGCATCAGAGCGGTGCCGGCATCGTCGAACATCAGGACGCCAGTGATGAGGCCCAGAGAAGCCATGACCGTGCCGCCGGGGACGCCGGGAGCACCGATGGCGAAGATGCCGAGCAGGGCGCAGAAGAGGATCATGGTGCCGATGCTGGGCAGGTGGCCGTAGAGGATCTTGGAGATGGTCATGCAGAAGAAGACCTCAGTCAGGACAGAGCCGCAGAGGTGGATGTTGGCAAACAGGGGGATGCCGAAGCTGACCATGTCCTTGCGCAGGACCTTGCTCTTGCGGGCGCAGTCCAGAGCGACAGCCAGAGTGGCGGCGCTGGACATGGTGCCGACAGCGGTCAGGTAAGCGGGGCCGTAGTGGCGCAGGACCTCCCACGGGTTCTTGCCGGAATATGCGCCGGCCAGCAGGTACAGGACAGCCAGCCAGATATAGTGGCCAGCCATAACGATGATGATGATCTGGAGGAAGGCGGGCAGCTGGTGGGTGATCATGCCCTCATAGCTCAGGTTGCAGAAGGTAGCAGCGATATAGAAGGGCAGCATGGGGATGATGATCTTGCCGACGATGTCCAGCACGATGTTCTGGAACTCGCCGAGGATGTCGCAGGTCAGCTTGCTGTTGGTCCAGGTAGCAGCCAGACCCACCAGAACGCTGAGCACGAGGGCGCTCATGACGCTCATGATCTGGGGGATGTTCAGCTCAAAGACGACGCCGGGCAGGGTCTTCAGACCAGCCACCTCGGTGTCGATGGACAGGTGCGGGATGAGGGCGTAGCCTGCGGTGGTGCTCATGAGGGCTGCGCAGACGGAGGAAACGTAGGCGATGACGATCGCCACGCCCAGCAGACGGGAGGCGTTCTTGCCCAGCTTGGTGATGGACGGGGCGATGAAGCCGATGATGATGAGCGGCACACAGAAGGTGATGAGCTGGCCCATGATATACTGTAAGGTAACGACGACCTTCATGACGCTCTCGGGGAAGATCTGGCCCAGAATAACGCCGATGATGATGCCGAGAAGCAGCCGGAACGGCAGATTATTGAATAGCTTTTTCATAACATTTTACCCCTAATCTTCTCCTGCGCTGTGGGCGCAGGGTGTTTTTTGCAGGATGCGGATGCAGGCTTGCTAGAGGGTGAGGACGCTTATTGGGCGTCCGGAGTGTGGTCTTTGTTGAGCATCAGGTCGAGGATGACGCTGTCGCTGGTGCCGTGGGTGCTCAGGATGGCGAAGTTGTCCAGCGTGCGCTCCACGTTCTCCTCCACGATGCCGTCCGTGCTCTGGACACGGACGCCGCGGGTGCCCATGGCCGCTGCCTGACAGGCGGCATTGACGCAGGTGGAGATCTTCAGCGCGCAGTCTGCCTTTGCGCCGTCACACACCATGCCAGTGACATTGCCCACCATGTTCTGGATGGCGCAGCAGATCTCGTGATAGCCGCCGCCCAGCAGGTATGTAATGCCGCAGGCCGCGCCGGTCCCGGCGACGGTCGCGCCGCAGAGGTTGCTCAGGCGTCCGAACTTCGACTTGATGCGGATGGCGATGAGGTTGGACAGGGTGACGGCACGCAGCATAGTCGGCTCATCGATGCCCAGCCAGCGGGCGGCTGCCACGACGGGCATCGTTGCGGTGATGCCCTGATTGCCGCTGCCGGAGTTGGCCACCACCGACACCGGCGCGCCTGCCATGCGGGCGTCTGCACCGGCGGCGGCAGCGATCATGGAGTTGGTGGTCAGGTCGCGGGTCATGAGGCCCTTGCGGCAGTTGAGGTCGAGATTGCGTCCGATGGCAAGGCCGTATTCCTTGGAAAGGCCCTCATCGCTGATGACGGAGTTGACCTGCACGGCGCTGCGGATGATGTCGATGGGGTCGTGCATGGGGTCAAGCTCCTTGGTGCAGTAGTCCCAGATGGAGCGGACGGTCAGGAAGGACGCGATCTGCTCCGGGGTGACGACATCGCTGTCGCCGGATGCGGCGGTATCCGCGTCCTGCTTGTCGAGGGTCGCCGTGCCGTCCTGCTCCACCAGCACGACGTTGGTGTGCAGGTCGCGGACGATGGCGCGGCCGGTGTGGCCGCCGCCCTTGGCGATCACCTCAATGTAGAGCTTCTGGGGCACCTGCGCCACATTCACCTTGACCTTGCCGGCCTTGACCAGCGCGGCGGCCGCCTCCACCGTCTCACGGGGGACATGGTTCATGACCTCCAGAAGGTAGACCGGGTCGCCGCCCAGCGCACCGATGGCGGCGGCATAGTCCATGCCCTCGTAATCGGTGCCGGGGATGCCCGCCGACATGGCGTTCTTGATGATGTTGATGCTGGCGTTGACCGTGATCTCCTCGGCCTTGTCCACACCGGCCTTCCGCAGGGCCTGACCTGCCTCGGCGGCAGTCAGGGCCACAGCGCCCGGCTCGGTGCAGCCGGTAGCCAGCTCCATCTCACTGTTCAGGATGCGGATGAACATATTTTGTTCCATAGTATTGCACCGTCTCTTTCTCTTTTAGGATGCTCTGTTATTTCACGGCGATGCATTCGATCTCCAGCGGTGCGTCCTTGGGCAGACGGCCCACCTGCACGGCGCTCCGTGCGGGGAAGGGCTGTGCGAAGTACTCGCCGTAGACCTGATTCATCTCGGCAAAATCATTCATGTCTGCAAGGAAGACCGTGGTCTTCACTACATCTGCCAGTGTCATGCCCTGCTGGGCAAGGATGGCCTGAATGTTCTTGAGGGACTGCGCGGTCTGGGCCGCGATGCCCTCGGGGATGGCCCCGGTAGCGGGGTCGATGGGGAGCTGGCCGGAGACGTAGACCGTCTGGCCTGCTGCGATGCCCTGCGAATATGGCCCAATGGCTGCGGGTGCCTGCGCAGTGGCGATTGCCTGTTTCATAATTCTCTCTCCTTTTTCCGAATTGCAGGGGCACGGCTTGCCCTCGTGCCCCTTGTCCTGCCCCTATCCTAACGCGGCGTGCGGCAAAAGTCAACAATTTTTTCTCTTGATGATAAATTATTATCACTTGTGACAAATCCGCGGGATTTTTTGAAGCAGTTTCACGAATTTTCAGCGAGTTTTCGAATCATCATTGTCAACAGCCGACGAACGTGATATGATACAGGCAGAGAGATGAGAATAAATTCTCATTATTTTTCTTATGAAGCAATGGAAAGTGGTGACATACATGGACGCAAGGCTGGAGCCGTATCGGACGCTGGTTTCGTTTCTGGGTGAGGCGTTGGGGCCGGACTATGAAGTGGTGCTGCATGATCTGACCAGTGAGGAGGGCACCATCGCAGCCATCGTGAACAACAATATCAGCGGCCGCACCGAGGGTGCGCCGCTGTCCAACATGGCGCTGCGGTTCATCCACGGCAGGGTGTACGAGAAGCAGCCCTATGTTGCGGGCTATCAAGGTGCATCACAGGCCAAGGGGCGGCTGCGCTCCTCCACCATGTTCATCAAAGACGGCAGTGAGCTTATCGGGATGCTCTGCGTCAACTTTGACGCCGCCAAATACAGCCGGATGGCGCAGGAGCTTCTGGCCCTCTGTGGGGCGCATCAGGAGCCAAGCCCCACGCTGGGCGTCGAAAATTTCGTCAGCAGCCTCCCCGACGCGGTGCAGGCTGCCATCGCCGATGTGACCGGCAGTGTCCTGCCTCCCGACCGCCTGACGATGGACGAAAAAATACGCATCGTGGAAGACCTGCAGCAGGCAGGTATCTTCTATATGAAGGGCGCTGTCAGCGAGGTGGCCGCGCAGCTCGGCTCCTCGGAGGCGACGATCTACCGTTATCTGAGCAAACTGAAGGATTGACCCTTGCACTCCTACGCTCCTTCGCGTATAATGATAGATGTATCAATATGTCTATCAGACGTGAAGGAGCGTATTTTATATGAAACTTGGTATCGTCGGCCTGCCCAACGTCGGCAAGTCCACTCTGTTCAATGCCATCACCTCCACCAAGAACGCGGAGGCCGCAAACTATCCCTTCTGCACCATCGAGCCGAACAGCGGCATCGTGGCCGTGCCCGACAAGCGGCTGGACAAGCTGGCTGAGATCTGGCAGACCAACAAGAAGACCCCCGCCATCGTGGAGTTCGTGGACATCGCGGGCCTCGTGAAGGGCGCAAGTCAGGGCGCAGGCCTCGGCAACAAATTCCTCGGCCACATCCGCGAGTGCGACGCCATCGTCCATGTGGTGCGTTGCTTTGACGACGACAACATCATCCATGTCGTGGAGGATGTGACCAAGGCCGAGGCCGTGGACCCCATCTCTGACATCGACGCCATCGACTATGAGCTGATCCTCTCCGACCTCGAGGTCGTCCAGAACCGCGCAGGCCGGATGGCCAAGGCTGCAAAGAGCGGCAACAACAAGGGGGCCGCCGCCGAGGCTGCATGGCTGCAGCAGCTTGCTGCTCATCTGGAAAGCGGCAAGCCCGCCCGCAGCTTCGACTTCGACGAGAGCGACGCCGAGCAGCAGGCCGTGCTCCACGAGATGGGCCTGCTGAGCAGCAAGCCCGTCCTCTACGCCTGCAACGTGGGCGAGGACGACCTGATGGAGGGCATCGAGAACAACAAGTACGTCCCGCTGGTGGCTGCACGCGCCAAGGAAGAGGGTGCACGTTACATCCCCATCTGCGCCAAGACCGAGGAGGACATCGCCGACTACACCCCCGAGGAGAAGAAAGCCTTCCTCGCCGAGATGGGCATCGAGGCCAGCGGCCTCGACAACCTCATCACCGCCAGCTACGACCTGCTGGGCCTCATCTCCTTCCTGACCGACGGCAAGAAGGAGTGCCGCGCATGGACCATCCGCAAGGGCACCAAGGCCCCGCAGGCTGCCGGTAAGATCCACAGCGATTTCGAGCGCGGTTTCATCCGTGCCAGCGTCATCGGCTACAGCGACCTCGAGGCCAACAACTTTGACTATGCTGCCGTCAAGGCCAAGGGCCTGCAGCGCACCGAGGGCAAGGAATATGTCGTCAAGGACGGCGATGTCATCGAGTTCCTGTTCAACGTCTGATTTTTGCTGTTGCAGCAGGGCTGAGTTTCCTTTAAGTGAGAGTGCGCGCTGGTGGTGCGGGGGTCAGAGCGCTGTTGCAGTAGGGCCGGATTTTCTTTAAGCAGGTTCGCGCGCTGGTGGCGCGGGGGATGTTTTTCTTTCGGTCAAATGGCTTGCGCTCCGCGCGGGCCAGAGGCAGGGAGGGGTGTTTCGACTCCCCCCTCCCTACCTCTGGACTCCACTCTCCCCGCAACGAGTTAAGGGCTGCTCGCCCTTAACAATTCCAAAGAGGAAGTCGAAGCCCAAAAATGCTAGCCGCTGCGCTAAGACGGGTTGCGGTGCCCAGCGTCCACTTCGTGCCTTGAGCGGCACTCGTGTCCTGCTGACCGCGGCCCCAACAGCTCCTCCCTGTATCCGCCGCAGGCGGCGGTCGTCGCTGTTGCGCATTTTTTGTGCTTCTCCCATTTACGGCTCCGCCGAAGATTTCACCTTTCTACTGAACTTCACGTCCTGCAAGGGCGTAACACCAGCTGCGAAGCAGCAAGTCGGAGAAACGAGAAAAAAGCGTTTAGCGCAGCGGCTAGCTTTTTTCCGTTTCGACCTCTCCTTCGGGGTCTGAAAGGGGCGAGCAGCCCCTTTCTCGTGCCTCCCGCGCCTCGAAAGTAGCGGGTGCTTTTCTGGTTCTCTTTTGGCACGCAAAAGAGAACTTAGCCTTACCGAAAGAGCGCTCTATACCCGCGCCACAAGCGCACCACACCGTCCCCTCTTTTTCTTATTTCTTCGATCGTCAACCACGATTCAAAACAATGAGGTCTGATATGATTTTAGGTATTATGGGTGCCATGCCCGACGAAGTAGACCAGCTCTGTGCCAAGCTGGAAAACGTCACTGTAGAGCCCTACGGCGGCGTGGAATATCATAAGGGCACGCTGGCCGGTAAGCAGGTGGTGGTCTGCTGCGCAGGCATGGGCAAGGCCAACGCCGCTGCCACCACGCAGGTGCTCATCACCAAGTTCGGGGCCGAGAAGATCATCTTCTCCGGCATTGCAGGCAACATGACCAGCAAGATCGGCATCGGCGATGTGGTCATCGGCAAGACGGTGCTCTATCACGACGCCCAGCTGGATATGATCTGCCAGAACCCGCCCTTCCTGAAGGAGTACACCGGTGACGCCATTCTCATCGCTGCCGCCGAGAAAGCCTGCGCCGATGCAGGCGTCAAGGCTCTGGTGGGCAAGATCGCCACCGGCGACCTGTTCGTGGGCGACAGCGCCACCAAGGCCGCCATTGAGGCCAAATGCGCCCCCGACTGCGTGGAGATGGAGGGCGCAGCCGTGAGTCAGATCGCCGCCAAGAACGGCGTTCCCTGCGTCATCCTCCGCGCCATGAGCGACAACGCTGACGAGAACGGCCATGAAGTGCTGGTCGTCAAGAAATTCAGCATCGGCGAGTATGTCGCTACCGCGACCAAAATCGTCGCCGCAATGGTCGAGTCCCTCTAACTGCACCTGCAAAAAAGCTCCTGCCGCATTGTCCGGCAGGAGCTTTTTCTATCGCTGCATCAGAAGTTTCAGCAAAACCTCAAAGATACTGTTCCAGCTTCAGCCGGTTGTCCTCCTCAAAATCCTGCAGCTTCTGCATCAGCCGCTTCGACCCGGGCGCGGCGTCGGGATAGTCCTTCTGGGATTTGATGCAGTCCATGACCCCCATGCTGCTGCCCTGCGTGAGCATCTCGGCGAGGTTGCGGGTGGATTTGTCGGTGATGGTCTTCATGCCGATGCTCACCTTGGTGTTGAGCTTCGCCATGGCGCTCTGGCCCTGTGCCGAGCCGCCGCAGGCGTCGATGGCCGCGTGGGCCTCCTGATTGAGCTGGCGGTAGATGTTGCGTTGGCGCAGAAGCTCCGCCTTGAACTGCTCGTTGTCTGCCATCGGCACCAGCTGGTCGAGCGTGTTCTTTCCCATCTCGGTGTTCTGCACGATGGCTTCCAGCATATTGAGGTTGTCGTTTTTCTGGTTTTCCATACAAAAATCCCCCTTTTGAGTCTATTCTCTCTCAAAAGGGGGATCTTATGCATCTTATTCGCCGTCGTAGACCCGGTCGCCGCCTGCGGCCTGCGCAGCGGCCAGCCGCTTTTGGCACAGGTCATAGAGGGCGTCCCAGTTCTTGCAGCGCACCTCGCGGGTACCGGCCACGCCAATGGACTGGGTGAAGGGCACCCGGCGCATCAGTCCCACCGAGGCCACACACTCCTTAGGCATCCCGGCGTAGATGGCTTTCAGCTCCTCTTCCAGCTCGCGGCGGGTGCGGTCGGCGCAGCCGATGGCAAACAGGGTGTCGCTCAGGCGGCAGACCACCCGCTCGGCAGGCTGGTCGAAGTGCTTTTTCCACTGGTTCGCCACGAAGCAGACCAGCTGGCCCATGACCGCCTCGTTTTCCCGGGCGGAAAGCGCTGCTGCGTCGTCGATGGACACCAGCGCCAGCGCAGCGCAGCGGTGGCGGTCGGTCCATTCGTCGAGCTTGGTGCAGAACTCCGTCTCATAGTAGCGGCGGTTGAACACCCCCGACAAGAAATCGTGGTTCATATCGTCGCGGCACAGTTCCCGCTCCCGCGGGGTCATCCGGTCTTCGGGCAGGTCGCTGCCTGCCAGCGGCGCAGTCATCTGCAGCTGCCATACCTTGCCGTCTGCCACAACGCAGCGGCGCAGCACACAGTCCACCTGACCGCCGCGCAGCTCGTAGTCCACCATCAGACCATCGTCCTGCCAGCAGCGTGCGGCGTCCTCGTCCACCTGCGTCAGGCTCACATCCTGAAACACAGGCTGCGAACTTTCGACGAATTGCCGCAGGTCCTGTTCCGTCCATTCCTTTTTCATGCGTTTCTCCCCATCTTCCGTGCCGGGTTCTCCTTCCCGGCGCTCTGCCTTTGCACAGTTCTTATACCCGACTGTGTCTCTTTCGATTATAGCACGATGGCGGGGCGCTTGCCAGCAAAACGCACAATTTTCAAAAAGATTTTTTACAATTCCGTCAATTTGAGGTCTTCTCTTCTTTTTCGACCGGCTCCTTGGCGCGGCAGTAGACCGCACACTCGGCCTCAATGCGGCCGGCCAGCAGGGCCGTATCGAAGCCCTCTGCGGCACGCCATGCCCAGTTGCCGCCCAGCTTGCCGGGGGTGTTCAAATGGGCCTCCGCGCCCAGCCCCAGCCAATCTGCCATGGGGATGATGGCCCGGTCGGCCACCGAGCCGAGGGCGGCGCGGAGAAGGGCGATACGGGCGGCATCCGTCCTGACGGCTGCCACTTCCTTGGCGGTGGGCTTGCAGGGGGTCAGGTGGAGGTAGGCGGCAGCGTTGGCTTTCTCCTTGGCGGGGGCGGCGTTCACCCACCAGTCGGTGAGGGTGGTGTTGTCGTGAGTACCCGGGTAGACCACGCTGTTCTTGACGTGGTTGTGGGGCAGATACTCGTTGTCGCCGCCGCCGAAGGCGAACTGAAGGACCTTCATGCCCGGGAAAGTGCTGTCGGCCAGCAGCTTGCGGACACTGGGCACGAGGTCGCCCAGATCTTCGGCGATGATGGGCAGCTTGCCGAGGGCCGCTTCCAGCGCACGGAACAGGTCCATGCCGGGGCCGTTCTCCCACTTGCCGGTGCGGGCGGTGGTGCTGCCTGCCGGGATGGCCCAGTAGGTGTCAAAGCCTCGGAAGTGGTCGATGCGGAGCAGGTCGTAGATCCCGAGGGCATGGCGGACGCGGCGCACCCACCATGCATATCCGGTCTGTTTATGATATGGCCAGTTATACAGCGGGTTGCCCCAGAGCTGGCCGTCGGCGGAGAAGTAATCCGGCGGGCACCCGGCCACGCGGGCAAAGCCACCCTGCGCGTCCAGCTCGAACAGCTCGCCGCCCACCCATGCGTCCACCGAGTCGGCGGAGACATAGATGGGGATGTCGCCGAGGATCTTTATGCCCTTTTCGTTCGCGTAGTCCTTGACCTTCTTCCACTGGACTGCAAACTCATACTGCAAGAATTTCCAGAAACCGATCTCCTCTTCCTGCCCGGCGGCAAACTCTGCCAGCGCTCCGGCGTCCCGCAGACGGTACTCCCGGGGCCACTCGGCCCAGCTCTTCATCCCGTTGGCGGTCTTGAGGGCCATGTACAGCGCGTAATCGTTCAGCCAGCTCTCATTCGTGAGGGTGAACGCATAGTAGTCGTCGGGGTAATAGTGGGCACAGCCGAAGCGTCCGGCGTACTTCTCCCGCCATGCGGCATAGGCCGCCCGCAGGACCTTGTAGCGGCTGGTGTAGAGGGTGCCGTAATCCACCGAGAGCGGGTCGGTGCCCCACGGCTCTGCCTTGAGCTGGGCAGCGGTCAGCAGGCCGTCGGCCTTGAGCGCGTCGAGGTCGATAAAATAGGGGTTGCCCGCAAAGGCAGAGCAGCTCTGGTAGGGGCTGTCGCCGTAGCCGGTAGGGCTGAGGGGCAGCAGCTGCCAGATGTGCTGGCCCGCAGCAGCCAGAAAGTCCACGAACTTGAGCGCCTCGGCGCCAAAGCAGCCAATACCATAAGGGCCGGGCAGGCTGGACACCGGCATCAGGATTCCACTTTCACGCATGATGATACCTTCCTCGTTTTTCAAATTTCCGGTTTCGCTGTTTTCTATCATAACATAAGCCAAGACTATTTTCCACAGGCAAAAAACGTGGTATACTTGATTTTATCGGGAAACATCCTTGCCCTTAGTAGTTCTTAGATTCAGGAGGTATCGTGCCATGCAGCGCACGGAAAAATATTTCGAGAAAGACGCATTCCGCAAAAGCGCCGCCGGGGTCATCCTTGCGGCAGAGGCGGACGCAAAGACCGGCGGCGGGCGCATCGCTCTGGACGGCATGGTGTTCTACCCCGAGGGCGGCGGACAGCCTGCCGACCGGGGCACTCTGACCCTCGCCGACGGCACGGTGCTGCACGTCACCGATGTCCACGAGACGGGCGGCGTCATCTGGCACACAGTGGATGCCCTGCCCGAGGCGGCACAGCCCGGCACCGCCGTCACCGGAGCCATCGACTGGGCGTGGCGCTTCGACAAGATGCAGCAGCACACCGGCGAGCACATCCTCTCCGGCATCCTGCACCAGATGTTCGGGGCCGAAAACGTCGGCTTCCACATCGGCTCTGACGCCGTGCGGATGGACACCAGCGTGCCCATCTCTGCCGAGGGCCTGCGGGAGGCCGAGACTGCCGCCAACCGGGTCATCTGGGAGGATGTACCGGTGGTCATCACCTACCCCACCCCCGAAGAGCTGGCGGCTCTGACCTACCGCAGCAAGAAGGAGATCGCCGGGCAGGTGCGCATCGTGACCATCCCGGGCGCGGATGTCTGCGCCTGCTGCGGCACCCACACCGCCACCACCGGTCAGGTGGGCCAGATCAAGATCCTGGCCTCCGAGAACTACAAGGGCGGCGTCCGGCTCAGCGTGGTCTGCGGCGGGCGGGCCTTGCGGGAGGCGCAGGCCATGCGGAACCGTCAGGCCGACATCGGCGCCCTCCTCTCGGCCAAGGCCGACCAGACCGCCGTGGCCGTCCACCGGGTGTACGACGAGTACACGGCCCTGAAATTTGCCCATTTTGGCCTCTGTCAGCAGCTGTTCGACGCCATGGCCGCACAGCTCGGCCCCGACGAGACCGCCATCCGGATCGTTCCCGGCCTCGACCCGGACGGCCTGCACCGTCTGGCTGCGCGGCTGAGCGAGGCCACCACCGGCCTGTGCGCCGCCCTGACCCCCAACGAGAAGGGCACCGGCTACTGCATCGCACGCTCCGGCGGCGATGTCCGCCCCCTCACCAAAGCCCTCAACGCCGCCCTCAATGGCCGCGGCGGCGGCAAGCCCGGCATCTGTCAGGGCAGCTGCACCGCCACACCCGAACAGGTGGAGGAATTTTTGAGGAAAGCTCTGTAAGCACAAACTTTTTACGTCACAAGGAGAATACGATCTTATGAGAATGCGTTTCAAGCCCTATGCCCACGACGAACTGATGGCCGCCGATTTTCACGTCCACGACCCCTTTGTCTGGGGCGGCAAATGGCACAGCCAGTATGCCCGCCCGGAGCAGCCCTTCGTGCTGGAGCTGGGCTGCGGCAAGGGCGGCTTCCTCTCCCAGCTGGCCTCCGCCCACCCGGAGAACAACTATCTGGGCATCGACATCACCGACAAGGTGCTCATCCTCGCCAAGCGGAAGATCGAAGCGGCCTACGCCGCCGCAGGCCGCCCCATCGACAACGTGAAGATCATGAGCACCGATATCGAACGCATCAAGGGCGTCATCACCTCGGAGGACACCGTCAGCCGCATCTACATCAACTTCTGCAACCCATGGAGCAAGAACGCCTCCTCCAACAAGCACCGCCTCACCTACCCCCGCCAGCTCATCCAGTACCGCGATTTCCTCAAGGACGGCGGCGACATCTACTTCAAGACCGACGACGACGACCTGTTCCGGGACAGCCTGAGCTATTTCCCCGCCTCCGGCTACGACATCATCTGGCAGACCTACGACCTCCACGAGAATGAGCCGGAGTGGAACATCCGCACCGAGCACGAGGGAATGTTCACCGAGATGGGCATTAAAATAAAGGCCCTCATCGCCCGCAAGAAGGCAGGCGACGACTCTGTGACGTGGGTCGAGCCGAAGGTGCTCAAGAAGCTGGCCGCACAGGCAGAGGCCGAAGCCAAGGCCGCCGAGGGAGACGCCAATGTCTGACCCCTGTGAAGCCTGCCTGAACAACCAGCAGGACGAGTACGGCAGCTATTACTGCGCCGTGGGCGGCGCACTGGACGAGGATGAGATGGCCCGCTATCTCTCCCGCACCACGTCGGCCTGTCCTTATTTCGAGCCGGGCGACGAGTACAAGATCGTCCGCAGGCAGAATTGAATGGAGGTGTTCCCTTGTCGTTTTTCCTCAACACGGCCATCTGTGGCTTTTCGCTCTACCACATCCTCGCATTTTTTCTCATCTACTCCTGTCTGGGCTGGTGCCTCGAGGTGGTGTATGCCGCCGCCACCACCGGCCAGCTGGTCAACCGCGGCTTTCTCAACGGCCCGGTCTGCCCCATCTACGGCTTCGGCATGATTTTAGTACTCTTCTTCCTCACGCCGCTGGAGGACAGCCTGCTCTTGCTGTATCTCGGCGGCGTCCTCCTGCCCAGCGTGCTGGAGCTGGTGGGCGGCTGGGTGCTGTATAAGCTCTACCGCACCCGGTGGTGGGATTACAGCGACAGGCCCTTCAACATCGGGGGCTATATCTGCCTCGAGTTTTCGCTGCTGTGGGGCGTAGGTGCCCTCCTGATGGTCAAGGCCGTCCACCCCGCCATCGCCGCGCTGGTGGACATCGTGCCGCCGCTGGTGGGCTTCATCCTCATGTGCCTGCTCTACGCCGTGTATGCCGCCGACGTGGTCGCCACCGGCATTTCTGCCTCCGATCTGGCCCGGGAGCTGGACGCCCTCGAAAAGGTGGCCGACAGTATGCACGCTGTCAGCGACGCCATGACCGAGATCCTCGGCACCACCGCGATGGACATGGACCAGAAGATGGACGAGAGCCGGCTGCAGCTCAAGCTGGCCGCCGCCGAGGCCCGGGACAACTACAACAAGCTGTCGCCCCGTGAGGCCGCTTCCACCATGCGTGCCCGCGCCGACGAGGCGATGGAGGCCGCCCGCCGCGCCTCCCAGACCGCCCGCCTCAACGCTGCCGAGGCCGCCAAGGCCGTCAAACTGGCCGCACAGGGCAAAGCCGAGCAGACCACCTCGCTGCTGCAGCTGGAGCAGCTCAAGGACGAGCTGGCCGCACGGGCGCAGGTCATGCAGGCCCGCACCCGCCGCAGCACCCATCTGCTGGGCAAGGGCCGTATGCTCCGCGCCTACCCCAAGCTGAAGCATGGCCAGAACAACCGCTCCCTCAACAGCCTCCTCGAGCAGCTCGAGAAGGAATACCCGGATTATTTCGACCATAACAACACCTTCGGCATCCAATAAACAACAAAAACGGCTGGGAAGCACGCTGTCCCAGCCGTTTTTCTATTCTCAGGCCCAGAGGTTTTCCGGGTAGAGCCCGTCCGCTGTCTTTCGGGCGATGGCCTCTACCACTACAGGCTTATCCTCGCGGTAGGTGACACCGTACCACTGGTCGGTGCTGCGCAGCACCTTGACGGCGGCTTTCTTTTCGCCGATAAGCTCGCTGACCACCAGCGGCAGGAAATACTCGCACTTGAGCGGGTTCTTTTCCAGATTCTCATCCAGCCAGCGGGCGAAGCGCCGATCAGCCTCCTGCACGAAGCTCTCGCCGAAGCCCCAGAGATTCATGCTCACGGGGGTGTCGCCGGGCAGGTCGGTCCAGCTCTCGCCGCCGTCCTCGGTGTAGTGGATGCCGTCGGCGTAAGTCTCGATGCGGGTGTGCTCGGTGACGCTGCGGAGGGTGCTGTCCTCGTTGAGGGCGCAGATGCCCCGGGCCACGCTGCCGTTCTCCGAGACGGTGTTCCGGAGCAGGTAGCTCACCATGCAGTAGTCGTAGACCTCACCGTCGGTGTGGGTGGAAAGATAGTCGTAGATGACCTTGAAGGCCTCAGGGCCGTAGTAATCGTCCGCATTGATGACGGCGAAGGGGCCGTGGAGATAGGGCTTTGCCGCCAGCACGGCGTGGCAGGTGCCCCATGGCTTGACGCGGCCCTCGGGGATGGTGTAGCCCTCGGGCAGCTCGTCCAGCTGCTGGAACGCATACTTCACGTCCATCGCCTTGGAGACCCGCTCGCCGATGGCGGCCTTGAAGGCGTCCTCGATCTCGTGCTTGATGACGAAGATGACCGTCTCAAAGCCTGCGCGGCGGGCGTCGTACAGGGAATAGTCCACGATGACCTGACCGCAGGGCCCCACCGGGTCGATCTGCTTCATCCCGCCGTAGCGGCTGCCCATGCCGGCCGCCATGACCACCAGAACCGGTTTGTTCATATGTTCTCTCCTCCTCCGAAGGGTGTCTTGCAAAATACAGCCCTATTATACTCCAAATCCCGCCGGGCAACAAGACAGAGCTGCGCTTTTCTATGGATTCCGGTGCGCCTCCGTGCTACAATGGGGTAAAATAAAAGAAAGGAAGTCCCCGCCATGTACACTGCATCCTCTGCACGCTGTTCCACCCTGCCCTACCACTTCGGCGACACCGCCGCCCTCAACAACACCCGCTTCACCGACGAAGACCTGAACGCCATCGACCGGGCCTCCGGCCTTGCAGAATAAGGAGGAGCCATGTCTAAGACTGTATGGATCACCGGCGCATCCTCCGGCATCGGCCGGGAGTTCGCCCGCCGGTATGCGCGCCTCGGCTTCCGGCTCATCCTCACCGCCCGCCGCACCGACCGGCTCGAGGCGCTGGCCGCAGAGCTGACCGTCAAATACAACACCTTCTGCCGCATCCTGCCCGCCGACCTCGAGCAGGAGAGCGAGTGCGCCCGCCTCTGTGAGGCGCTGGCCGACGAGCGGCTGGATATTTTCATCAACAACGCAGGCTTCGGCGTCTGCGGCAGCTTTCTTGAGACCAGCGGCGAAAAAGAGCTTTCCATGGCGAAGGTCAACGTGCTGGCCATGCACCAGCTCTTCAAGTTCGCCGTGAAGAAGATGGAGGCGCAGGGCTTCGGCACCGTGCTGAACGTGGCATCCTCCGCCGGGCTGCTGCCGGGCGGGCCGTATATGGCGGGCTACTATGCCACCAAGGCCTACGTCGTCAGCCTGACCCGGGGCGTGGCGGAAGAGCTGCGGGAGCAGCACAGCCCCGTCTACGTCTGCGCTCTCTGCCCCGGCCCGGTGGACACGGAGTTCAACGACCGGGCCGACGTGGTCTTTGCGCTGCGGGGCATCCGTCCGGAGTTCTGCGTCGAGGAGGCCATGCGGGGGATGCTCCGCCGCAAGACCATCATCGTGCCCTCGGCCCTCATGCAGGCCGCGACAGCGGCCCAGCGGCTCGTGCCGATGCCCCTTCTCATGCCCATCGTCGCCCGCCAGCAGAAGAAAAAACTGGGCTGAGGGACCATTGTGTGCAACAAGCAGCAATCTCAGCCTTTGCAGCCCGCCTTTTTATGACGATTTCACGAAAACGCAGCAAAATGCGTAAAAATTTGCAGTAATTGTACTAAGAAAATGCCTTGACAGTCGGAATAAAGAATGCTACTCTAGTATACAAGAGGGCGCATGGCCGGACGGCCCGCCGCCGCTTCCCATGACGGCAGGTATGGGCCATTGGCATAGCCCGGCAGCGCAGCGCCCTGCAAAGCAAAATTTTGATTGGAGGACTTTATCATGGCACAGTGTACTCCCAAATCCTTTGACCTGACCGGCAAGGTCGCGCTCATCACCGGCGCATCCTACGGCATCGGCATGGCCATCGCCAAGGCAATGGCCGCAAACGGCGCTACCATCGTCTTCAACGACCTCAAGCAGGAGCTGGTCGATAAGGGTCTGGCCGCCTACGCCGAGGCTGGCATCAAGGCCCACGGCTACGTCTGCAACGTCTGCGACGAGGACGCCGTCAACGCAATGGTCGCAAAGATCACCGAGGAAGTCGGCCACATCAACATTCTGGTCAACAATGCCGGCATCATCAAGCGCATCCCCATGACCGAGATGACCGCTGCCGAGTTCCGTCAGGTGGTGGACGTTGACCTGAACGCCCCCTTCATCGTCTCCAAGGCTGTCATCCCCGACATGATCGCTCAGGGCGGCGGCAAGATCATCAACATCTGCTCCATGATGAGCGAGCTGGGCCGTGAGACCGTCTCCGCCTACGCTGCTGCCAAGGGCGGCCTGAAGATGCTGACCAAGAACATCGCCTCCGAGTACGGCGAGTACAACATCCAGTGCAACGGCATCGGACCCGGCTACATCGCCACCCCGCAGACCGCACCTCTGCGCGAGCGTCAGCCCGACGGCAGCCGTCACCCCTTCGACAGCTTTATCGTCGCCAAGACCCCCGCAGGCCGCTGGGGCGAAGCGGAGGATCTGGGCGGCCCCGCCGTCTTCCTCGCCTCTGCCGCTTCCGACTTCGTCAACGGCCTCATCCTGTACGTTGACGGCGGCATTCTGGCTTACATCGGCAAGCAGCCGCAGTAAGCTTTCCCCTTCCGGCATATTCCGCGCCGTGTCCTCTGCCTTCCGGGCGCCGGGCACGGCGCTTTTATTTTCCATATCGACTTTTCAACCTAAATCTGTTACACTGAGGACAGTTGAAATACTACAAAAACAGGAGGATTTTCCCCATGAAGATCGCACTCATCAACGAGAACAGTCAGGCCGCAAAGAACGGCATCATCGAGGCCGCTCTGAAGAAGGTCGTGGAGCCGATGGGCCACGAGGTGGTCAACTACGGTATGTATGCCGCCGATGACGCCGCCCAGCTGACCTATGTGCAGTGCGGCATCCTCGCCGCCATCCTGCTGAACAGCGGCGCTGCCGACTACGTCATCACCGGCTGCGGCACCGGCGAGGGCGCCATGCTGGCCCTGAACAGCTTCCCCGGCGTCATCTGCGGCCATGTGGAGGACCCTGTGGATGCTTACACCTTCGCCCACGTCAACGACGGCAACGCGGTCGCCATGCCCTTTGCCAAGGGCTTCGGCTGGGGCGGCGAGCTGAACCTTGAGTACTGCTTTGAGAAGCTGTTCGGCTTCGGCCACGGTCAGGGCTACCCCAAGGAGCGGGTCGAGCCGGAGCAGCGGAACAAGAAGATCCTCGACGGCGTCCGCGCCGCCACCTTCAAGCCCCTCATCGAATGCCTCAAGAGCATCGATCAGGATCTGCTGAAGGGTGCCATCGCCGGTGAGAAGTTCCGCGAGCTGTTCTTTGCCTCCTGCAAGGACGAGGAGCTGGCCGCCTATGTCAAGAGCCTGCTGGTCTGAGCGGTGACGTGAAGATGACTGCCCTGTATCACCTGAACGAGAACATCGCCCATCTGCTGGAGGGCTTTCTGGAATCCGCCGTCCCCCTCATTGCAGGACTGGCGGAGGCCATCGGCCTGTTCATCATCGTGACGAGTCTGGCCCGGGCCACCTATCACTATGTGCGGACGACCTTCTTCCACGACCGGTACGACTTCCACCACGAGATGAGCACCGGCCTGACGACGGCGCTGGAATTCCTCATGTCGGCAGAGATCGCCAAGACCTTTCTTTTGCAGAACCTCGAGTCGGTCGTGCCGCTGGCCGCGACCTTCGCGCTGCGGGCGCTGATGAGCCTGCTGCTCCATGTCGAGATGCGGGCGGGCCACACCGAGGAAAAATGATGTCTGCCAAAGTTTTCTTTGCCCCTTCTTTTTCGGTTTGTGTAAAATGTCAAAAATAGCGTTCTGCTCTTGACACTTTGACCAAACCGCTCTATACTTTTGCCATCGAAAGCAAAGGCGCTGACGGATGAAGATCCGGTCAGCGCCTTTTGTATTTCCGGGGGAGGCTTGTCCCCTGCGACCAAGGAAGAGATAGAGGGCTTCCTTTTCCGGATTTTCCGCGCTGCTGCGCAGATAGAGGGACGCAGCAGCCGGGTGTGCACGCGCTGCCGGGCTGGCACCCGGCGGCAAAATATGTGGGGAGGTATCTGCGTTATGTTCAGCTCCATCAACACCTGTTGGACGCTCGTGGGAGCGTTCCTCGTCTACTTCATGCAGGCCGGCTTCGCGCTCTGCGAGGCAGGCTTCACCCGCGCCAAGAACACCGGCAATATCCTCATGAAAAATATGATGGATTTTTGCATCGGCACGCCCTGCTACTGGCTCATCGGCTTCGGCCTGATGTTCGGCGGCACCGGCGCTCTCATCGGCGGGTTCGACCCCTTCATTCAGGGCGATTATTCCCATCTGGGCCTCGACATCCCGCTGTGGGTGTACATCGTGTTCCAGACCGTCTTCTGCGCAACGGCCGCCACCATCGTTTCCGGTTCGATGGCTGAGCGCACCAACTTCAAAGCCTACTGCGTCTACTCCGCAGCCATCTCGCTGGTGGTCTACCCCATCTGCGGCCACTGGATGTGGGGCGGCGGCTGGCTGCAGAGCATAGGTTTCCATGACCCTGAACGGCTCTCTGGCCGGTCTGGTCGCCATCACCGCAGGCTGCGACACCGTTTCTCCCTTTGGCGCTTTCTTCATCGGCTTTGTGGCCGGCATCCTCGTGGTGCTGAGCGTCGAGTTCTTCGATAAGGTCGCAAAGATCGACGACCCCGTGGGCGCTGTCTCCGTCCACTTTGCAAACGGCGTCTGGGGCACCATCGCCGTCGGCCTCTTCTCTGACGGCGGCAACGGCGTCGGCAAGGGCCTGTTCTACGGCGGCGGTCTGAGCCAGCTGGGTATCCAGTTGCTGGGCCTCGTCGTGGTGGATGCCTATGTCCTCGTCGTCATGTTCCTCATCTTCAAGATCATCGACAAGACCATCGGCCTCCGCGTCCCCGCTGAGGTGGAGATCGACGGTCTGGACATCCATGAGCACGGTCTGGCTTCCGCCTACGCAGGCTTCGCTATCTCCGATGCAAACTCCGCCGCCATGGTCCCCAACGAGAACACCGACCTCGGCGAGGACGCTGCCTCCAAGGCTTCTGCCAAGCAGATCGACGCCGCCGTGCCGGTGGTGCGTGAGGCTGCGGTCATCCACGACGGCATCTACGACACCGGTATGCACAAGGTGTCCATCATCGCCAAGCTCTCCAAGTTCGACCAGCTCAAGAGCGCCCTGAACGATCTGGGCGTCACCGGCATGACGGTCACGCAGGTCATGGGCTGCGGCATCCAGAAGGGCACCCCCGAGAAATACCGCGGCGTGCCGGTGGACAGCACCCTGCTGCCCAAGATCAAGGTGGAGGTCATCGTCTCCAAGATCTCTGTGGACTCCGTGGTGGAGGCCGCAAAGAAGGCTCTTTACACCGGCCACATCGGCGACGGCAAGATCTTCGTCTACAATGTGACCCGCGTGGTCAAGATCCGCACCGGCGAGGAAGACTTCGCCGCCCTGCAGGACGTGGAGTAAGCGTTCTGCCCCAAACTTCATACGCTGTCCCGCCGTGAGGCATGACGATATTGTTCTCCTTTTTCCTTTTTTCTGATAATTCCAAACACAGCTCAAAGCCCCGCTCCTTCGCACAAGGGAGCGGGGCTTTGGCGTTTCTTGACAGCGTCCGGTCTCCGTGCTATCTTTGGAGGGTAGGAACAAAATACAGGAGTGTCAATATGAAAGAATTTCTGAAAAAGGAGCTTTATTCCCTTCGGGCCGTGACGGCCATTCTGGCCCGCTGGCTGCTGCTGGCCATCCCCACCGGCCTCGTCTGCGGCGCAGTGGGCACGGCGTTCCATCTTGCGGTCGAACACGTCACCGAGTGGCGGGGCGAACACGTCTGGCTGCTCTGGCTGCTGCCGCTGGCCGGCCTCGCCATCGTGGCCCTTTATAAGCTGACCGGCTGTGAGGGGATGGGCACCAACAATGTCATCCGGGCCGTCCACAGTGGTGAGAGCGTCAGCCCGCTGCTGGTGCCGGCCATCTTTCTGGGCACCGTGCTCACCCACCTCTGCGGCGGCTCGGCCGGCCGTGAGGGCGCGGCGCTCCAGATGGGCGGCAGCATCGGCTACAACATCGCCAAGCTCTTCCGCTTCTCCGACCATGACCGCCGCACGGCCACGGCCTGCGGCATGGCGGCGTTCTTCTCGGCACTGTTCGGCACGCCGCTGGCGGCGACCCTCTTCGGCATCATGGTGGAGGACGTGGGCCTTGCGTTCTCGGTGGCCTTTGTGCCCGGCTTCGCCGCTGCCCTCATCGCCTACGGCGTCTCGCTGGCCTGCGGCATCGCCCCCACCCACTTCGGGCTGACCGCACCGGCCCTCTCCATCGACACGGCCCTTCTGGCGGCGGTGCTGGGCGCAGCCTGTGCGCTGGTATCCCGGGGGTTCTGCTGGCTCCTCCACACGATGGAGCACGAAATGCCCCGCCGTCTGCCCAACCCGTGGGTGCGGGCCGTCGTGGGCGGCGTAGCAGTGGTGGCCCTGTCCTACCTGATGGGGGTGGGGCGGTACAACGGCGCGGGCATGGGCGTCATCACCGCCGCCATCGAGCAGGGGCAGGCCCTGCCGTGGGACTTTCTCTGCAAGATACTGCTGACGGCCCTGACCCTCTCGGCAGGCTTCAAGGGCGGTGAGGTCGTGCCCAGCTTCTACATCGGCGCGACCTTCGGCTGCGTGTTCGGCCCGCTGCTGGGCCTGCCCGCCGGGTTTGCGGCGGCGGTCGGCCTCATCTCGGTCTTCTGCGGCGCGACCAACACCCTCATCCCCTCCATCCTGCTGGCCTATGAGCTGTTCGGCGGGGCAGGCCTCGAGCTGATCGCGCTGGGCTGCGGCGTCTGCTATATGCTCTCGGGCACCCACGGGCTCTACAGCAGCCAGCTCTTCGTCACTGAGAAGCTGCTGTCGGAGTATACCGCCAACTGGGGAGAGCGGCTTCGCCATCATTGACCTCTTTCATTTTCCAGCGATGAGGCCTTGATTTTTTCTGCGCTCCGTGCTACAATTACTCGTAGTTTCATCCTGTGATGCACACAGCGTGCGGCGTTTCTGCCGCCGGTGCGTCAAAATCAAATGTCCTAAAACGATGATGCGGACAAACCGAGGTCCCGTTTCTTCATGCCGCAGAGAGGGCTGCCGTTCCGACGGACGCGCTGCAAGCAGCCTGCCATGTGCCGGACTTCTACCACCGCAGAGTGCAGAGGTGAACCTCTGCCGGGTGCGCCCGTTACAGCACAGCGAGTGGCGTGCAGCAGCACGCAATTCGGGTGGAACCGTGGAACGCAGTTGAGTCTTTCAAAGGCGCTTCATCCCGTAGAGCATATACGGGGTGAAGCGTCTTTTTTGTCGTGCCCAAACGCATTTTTCATCTCAAAAAGGAGCAATATCATGAAGATCATCTATAAGGACGGTCATGTGGACGAGTGCCCGCAGGATCAGGAACTGCACGTTATCCGTCACACCGCAGCCCATGTCATGGCACAGGCCATCAAGCGCCTCTACCCCGAGGCTGACTTTGCCTTCGGCCCCGCCACCGAGAACGGCTTTTACTACGACGTTGACCTCGGCGACACCAAGCTGACCGACGAAGACCTCGCCAGCATCGAGAAGGAGATGCGCAAGATCACCAAGGAGAATCTGGCCATCAAGCCCTTCATCCTGCCCCGCGCCGAGGCCGTCAAGCTGATGGAGGAGCGCCACGAGAACTACAAGATCGAGCATATGGCCGATCTGGCTGACGAGACCGAGTTCAGCTTCTTCCAGCAGGGCGAATATGTCGATATGTGCATCGGACCCCACCTGACCTACACCAAGGCTCTGAAGGCCTTCAAGATCACCCAGCAGTCCGGTGCATACTGGAAGAACGACAAGGAAAACAAGATGCTGACCCGCATCAACGGCGTGGCTTTCCGTAATCAGGAAGAGCTGGACGCTTGGGAGAAGGAGCAGCAGGAGGCCCGTGAGCGCGACCACCGCAAGATCGGCAAGGAGATGGGCCTGTTCATGACCGACGACCTCGTGGGCCGCGGCCTGCCCATGTTCCTGCCCGCAGGCTACACCGTCTGGCAGGAGCTGGAGAACTATATCAAGGAGAAGGAGCGTGCCCGCGGCTACCTGCACGTCATGACCCCCTGCATCGGCACCGTGAACCTCTACAAGACCTCCGGCCACTGGGATCACTACCGCGAGAATATGTTCCCCGCCATGGAGATGGAGGGTGAGAGCTATGTCCTGCGCCCGATGAACTGCCCCCACCACATGATGATCTACGCCAACCGTCCCCACTCCTACCGCGACCTGCCCATGCGCATCGGCGAGATCGCACACGACTTCCGCTATGAGTCCTCCGGCACCCTGAAGGGCATCGAGCGCGGCCGTCACTTCTGCCAGAACGACGCCCACCTGTTCTGCACCCCCGAGCAGATCAAGAGCGAGGTCGCCGACGTCTGCAACCTCATCTTTGAGACCTACAAGGACTTCAACATCACCGACTACCGCTGCGTGCTGAGCCTGCGCGACCCCGCCGACAAGAAGAAGTACCATGACGACGACGCCATGTGGAACCACGCCGAGAACGCTCTGCGCGAGGTTCTGACCGAGCTGGGCATCCACTTCACCGAGGAGATCGGCGAGGCCGCCTTCTACGGCCCGAAGCTGGACGTCAACGTCAAGCCCGCCGTCGGCGCAGAGTACACCCTGTCCACCTGCCAGCTGGACTTCTGCCTGCCCGCCAAGTTCCACCTGACCTATGTGGACAAGGACGGCACCGAGAAGACCCCCGTGGTCCTGCACCGCGCAATTCTGGGTTCTCTCGACCGTTTCATGGCCTACCTCATCGAGGAGACCAAAGGCAAGTTCCCCACCTGGCTGGCTCCCGTGCAGGTCAAGGTCCTGCCCGTCTCCGAGAAGACCCTCGAGTACGCCGAGGCCATCACCGAGAAGCTGGTGGAAGCCGGTGTCCGCGTGGCTCTGGACGACGACAACCAGAAGATCGGCTACAAGATCCGCGCCGCACAGCAGGTGGATCGCGTGCCTTATATGCTGGTGCTGGGCGCCAAGGAAGCCGAGGCCGGCAACGTCTCCGTCCGTGACCGCAAGGGCGAGACCACCACGATGGAAGTGGATGAGTTCATCGCAAAGGTCACTGCCGAGATCAAGAACCGCAGCCTGTAAGCTGTAATACGAACTGCAAAAAATCCCCTCAGCCGTTGGCTTAACAGTGATAAGGAACTAATTTACTTATCAACTGTTAGCTGACGGTTTCCGGGGTGCATACGGACAAATCCCGTCTGATTTCTAACAGGATGTCAGACGGGATTTTCGCTTTATATTACGAATTATGGAGGACATACCATGAAAACCTTAATATCTTGTGCCTACAATATGGATAATTGCTGTGTGGAAGTGAAATTCAGCGACGGCAGTATGATTGCGATTGACACTATCGCCGTTGAGAACGAGATTGCTGACAATATGTATCAGCGGTCAGAGCTGGATTATTTGATCTACAACGCTCCTTTGGAGTATGCAGACCTTATCTTGAACGGCGATCCCGAAACCTATTTGAAAACTGTAACAGAATACAAGCCTTGGGATAGCTGACAACACGCTGCCCGCAGGAGAAAATCCTGCGGGCGTTTTTGTATCCTGAAAACCACTCGCTGGGCGAGTGGTTCAAAAGAGGCTGCTGCCGATGAGGAAAAATAAAACTCCCTCTGTTATAGTAGAGATGCGGTCTGGCAACTGCAAACTACAAAACAAAGGGAGGTCACTCAAGAATGAATGACACAAACAGTTTAGCGCATACGAAGTGGAATTGCAAATACCACATCGTATTTGCGCCGAAATATCGGCGCAAAGTATTCTTCGGCGAAAAACGCAGAGAGATAGGAAAAATCCTGCGGCAGTTGTGCGAATGGAAAAAGGTGGCGATTGTAGAAGCGGAGGTGTGTCCAGATCACATACATATGCTTCTTGAGATCCCACCCAAAATCGCGGTTTCGAGCTTTGTGGGATACCTAAAAGGCAAAAGCTCACTGATGATTTACGAGCAATTCCCAAATCTGAAGTACAAGTATAGAAACCGCGAATTTTGGTGTCGGGGATACTATGTAGACACCGTAGGAAAGAATGCAAAGAAAATAGAGGAGTACATCCGAAATCAGTTAGAGGAAGATAGGATGGGCGAACAGCTGACGATGGGAAACTTCTAAGCCCGTTTACGGGCAGCTGGTAACAAGCCCCATGCAGATGTCAGACCGTACCAACGCCGCATGAGGCGTGGCTGGTAACATAGGGCTTCGCCCGCATAAGAAATACCCCCGGCTAAGCCGGGGGATATTTTTTCTGTTTATATTATTTCCCTCCGTTGGATCTCAATTTAGGAAAGAAGATGACAATCTTGAAGCCCTTTCCCCACTGGGAAGCTGCTTCCAGATGAAGATTTAGATCGTCGGCCATCTTCTTAACCAGGTAAAGTCCCATACCGGTAGCCTTCTTTCTGCTGTCAGTAGAATCCCCGGTAAAGCCCTTTTGAAAAATGTACGGCAGATTATATTTTTTTACGCCAATGCCGTTATCTTCAACAGAAAGGATATCTGCGGTCTCCGAATGTATCACGGAAATTGTAAGCATGGGACTATCGCTGCTATATTTGATGGCATTGCTAACGATTTGTCCCAACATAAACTGAAGTCCTCTACGGTCTGTATAGACTGTTTCAGATTGCAGTTTGTTGAGAATGACAAACTGCTTCTCTTCAAGAAGTGGGGCATAGTCCTCCAGAACTTCACCCAAGCAGTCATTCAAATTGACATCCTCAAATCGGTAATCCTTTGTACTGCTCTTCAACCGGGCATAGTACAGCATCTGCGTGACATCCTCCTGAAGCTGACTGCGGACATAATCCAGCTTTGCTTGCAGGGAAGGAGAGATTTCATCGTTCCGGTTATCCAAGAGCATGGTCAGCAACGATAGGGGCGTTTTCGCTTCATGTGCCCAGCCCTCCACATATTCTTCATAGTCCTGTAGGGCATCTGCCATACTGTTACTCTCAGTTTTGTGTTCCTGTAAAACTGATGCCAGAAGCCGGATAGATTCTCCTTCTTCCCGGCTGATGGCACTGAGCAGCCGTTCCTCGTTGCAGATGGTAGGATCACTGAGGAAATCCCGGAACAGTTCTCGGCGGGTAGTCTCCCGCTTGTTTAGTACAAACAGAATCGCTGAAAACAAAAGGAGGCTTGTCAGAACTACTAACCCAATCAAGGGTTGAAATGCCTGAATGTCAGAAATCCAAAGAATGATAGCACAAAAGCAATCCACGCCCAACAGCAACAATAGCCAGGGGTAGTATCGCTCTGTTATGCGCCAAAGCTGCTTCATGGAGCCACCCCCGTTTCCAGACGATAGCCCATCCCACGAACCGCAACGATTCGCTGCTTCATCTCAAGACCGGACATCGTCTTTTTCAGCCTGGTCAGATTAACCTGCAAGGCATTTTCGTCTATGTATTCCGTGGTTCCCCATAGTGCTATGCAAAGTTGCTCCGTCGTGACCAGAGCATCGCCGCCGGACAAAAGAGCAACCAACAGTTTTCCCTGATTTTTTGGAAGCACGACAGAGGTATTATGAATATAAAGCGTGTAGGTCTGCTGGTCTAACAGGAAATCTGGTCCCTCTATGAGATTGGTACGGCCTTCATACCTTTTGAGAATATTGGATACCCTGGCAAGAAGCCGGTCTTTTCTGCACGGCTTCGTCAAATATTCATCGGCACCCAAGTGGAACGCTTGCAGTTCATCCTTTACCTGATCTCTGGAAGTTAGTACCAGGACGGGGATAGCGGTTTTATTCTTTAGTTCCTGGCAGATTTGAAAGCCACTGATCTCCGGCAAATTCAGGTCTAAGATCACAAGGTCAGGACGGAGGGCTGCCAGGAGCCGAGCGGCATCTTCAAACTCGGTGATTGCCTCCGCAAGATACCCGTCCTTTTGGAGCATATTGCAGAGTTCTTCCCGCATATAGACTTCATCTTCCACAACAGCAATTCTTTTCACGACAGCACCTCCTTCCAAATTATTCTTCTCTCTGCGGCTGCATCAGTGTCAGCAAATACCGATCACTGGAGTGCTTGACCACTCTCATATAAATATATTCTATCACGCAAAGCAGCAAAATCATAGTAGCAGATACAAGCAGCATTTCAGGCACTGTCCCACGGGTTCGGGACGAGAGTATCCCTGTAAACAACGCTCTGACTCCAAACAGACTGCTGACAGCTGCAACCAATACAGGAAGTCCCATAAACCACGCAATCTGCTTTCCGGCAGACTGGCAAAGGCTTTCGTAAGTGGCTCCCAGGCGGATCAGGGTCTGGTATCTACGCCCGGTTTTCTGCTGGCTCATCAGGAACTGAACACCCACAATGGTGTTGGCAACCACCAAGAACACAATCGCCAGATAGAGGGTAATATAGATGGATGCTACGGTGTAGAAAAGCTGGCGGCCCATATTCTGAAGATAGCTTTCATATTCGATACCTATTTTGTCCAGCTTCTCGTTCAGATCGGAATAGGCAGTCATAAGGCTATTTCCATTCAGAGCTTGCTCACTGAGCACCGCATTGACATAGGTATCATACATTCCCTGACTATAATATAGGAATGCTTCATCCGGAAGAATCAATGCAAAGGACAAGGTTATAGAACGGTCCGTGACCAAATTCACAGACTGAACCTCTCCTGTAAGATGAATCGGACTACCATCCAGTTCCACCTTGGGCTGCCCGGCCAATACTTGGTTCAGCATTGCGGTACGGCTTGCCGTAGTAAACTCTGTATCAATATAGACAGTGGCCTCCTTTTCGCCTAATTGGAGAGCCGGATTGCCGGACAATTCCAACAAACGATTATAGTCCGATAAACAAATCAAATATGGGTATGTGGCATAACCAAGATTGTTCAGAAGGACATCCCGGTCTTCCGACTGGGGCAGGCTCCGAAGAGAGTCCATAACAGCGTCCATGCTGTAGGCATTATCATAATCTTCTGTGGTGCGAATACGCCCAACCCTCATTTCAAAAAGCTCTGAAAATTGATTTTCCAAACTGTTTTCTTTCAGGACTGCCTTTATATTCGGAAGAACCTGCGATGAATCTTCTGCAGTATGATCTTCAAAAGTATAGTCGATTACATGGCCAGAAGACAGGCTATTCGTTCCTGCAATTCCTACGCCCGCACCAAAACAACACAGCGCCGCCAGAATCAGCAGGGAGCTGATGGCCATGGAGTTTGACTGATGAATGACATTCTCCTGAATCTGCCGGAAGGTAAATACATGAAGCTGCTTATTTCCTTTTCCTTTCTTAACAATCAAAGCAATCAGCGCACGCATCCCATAGAAAAGCAGCATCGTACCAACTATGCCCAACAGCAAAGTCAGTCCCATCATACTTACCTTTGTCCATGCAATTCCCTGAATCGCCATGTAGTAAGCCACTGCCAACATCACACTTCCGCATATAGCAGCCAGTCCATAGATAACAGATGGCATTTGCTTTTTGGGGCGGTTCGTTGGCTGGGATAGCAAAGTACCGATCTCCTGGCGGCTGATTCGTCCACTCAAAATCAGAAGTGCCGTCAGCTTAATTGCCAGAAATCCTGCCAGCGTCCATTCAATCGCAGACCAGGATAAAGAAAACTGATGACCGATGATCCCCATGCCTACCAGCTTGGCGGTGACAAGACTGACAATTTCTGAAAGCACCACAGCCACAGGTAAGCCTATGAGCATGGCAAGAATACTGGTCAGGCAATCTTCCGCCAGAAGCATACCAAACAGTTTACTTCTACGCATCCCCAACATTAGATAAACACCAAGCTCATGCCGTCTGCGCTCGAACTGATACTTGCAGGCAAAATAGATCAAAAAGAACAGAATACCGAGGGTCATTCCATAAAACGCAGGAATCAGAAGCAGGAGTTTGTCAACTAGCAGAGTTCCCATAAAACAGTATTTGCAAAAATTCCCACAATGGGGGAAGATTTGGCGTGACTTCGGTCACGCCTTTTCTTTTGCTTCCAGTTCATCCAGAGGGATATACCCCAGCCCATCGTACTTGATATGGATGTGCTGCACCCGCTTTCCGCTGGACTTATCCGGGGCATCTACATAGATGGCCGACACCAGTTCACGGAGAGCATAAGGGGTGAGTTCTTCAATATGAACGTATTTGTGCGCTTTCTGGACGAACTTCTCAATATTCTCGATCTGCTGTTCCTGTACTTCGATTTCCTGCTGGATAGAAAGGGCTTCCTCTTCCAGATGCTTCTGTTCGGCATCGTAGCTCTGGCTCATCATGTCAAAGCGTTCATCGCTCAGCTTTCCGCTGGCGTTATCCTCGTAGATTTTCATGAACAGCCGTTTGAGGTCTGCAATCCGCTTCTCATTCCGGGCAAGCTGCTTCTTCAGGACGGTCAGCTTTTCGGTGCTTTCCACCCGAAGCTGCTCCTCCATGACCTTGCGGAAGTAGTCTTCATGACGGAGAATGTAGTCCGTCACCCGCTGAACATGACTCAGTACACGTCCTTCCAGAACCTTTACTCGGATGAAGTGTCCCTTGCACTTGCTCCCGTTCTTCTTGTGCAGAGAGCAATCAAAGAAGTCTTGACTGAAGTCCCTGTTGTTGGACGAACCATATTGCATCTTGGAACCGCAGTCAGCGCAGTAGACCATACCGGAGAAAATGCTGCTCTTGCCTGTCCGGGTCATGCGGTGACGCTGGTTACGAATCTCCTGAACCTTTTCAAACACATCATCGTCAATAATGCGCTCATGTGTATCCGGGAAGATAGCCTGATTTTCCACAGGATTCAAATGTCTCTTTTTATCCCAGATAGAGTTAGTATAGGTCTTGAAGTTGACTGTGCAGCCAGTGTACTCCCGGCGTTCCAGAATCAAACTTACTGCTCTTTTATCCCAGCGGTAAGGGTCTTCCGGGGCAGGTGCGTTTGTACTCCGGCCATGGCTCAGCTTGTAGGCGGTGGGAGTCAGAACATTGTCCACCCACAGTTGGTTTGCAATTTGGGTCGGGCCACGTCCCTCCATGCACATGGAGAAGATGCGCTTCACAATCGCAGCCGCTTCCGGGTCAACAAGCCAATGCTTCGGGTTCTCCGGGTCTTTTACATAGCCGTACGGAACATTGACCGTCAGCGGCACTCCACGCTCTCCCTTGGCCTTCTGGACAGCCCGAATCTTGCGGCTGGTATCGCGGGCGTAAAACTCGTTGAACCAGTTCTTAATACCCGCAAAATCGTTGTTTACGCTGTTCGGGTCAATGGTGTCGTAATTGTCGTTAATGGCAATGTAGCGAACGCTATACTGGGGAAAGGTAAAGTTTGTGTACAGACCCGTCAAGGCAGAGTTGCGCCCCAGTCGGGACAGGTCTTTCGTGATAACGATTCCTACACGCCCTGCTTCGATCTCGACCAGCATACTCTGAAAGCCGGGGCGGTCATAGTTCGTGCCGGAGTAGCCATCATCCACAAAGAACACTGGGTTCGGGAAGTGGTTCTTTTTGGCGTATTCCAGAAGGATAGCCTTCTGGTTCTCAATGGACAGGCTTTCGCCGAGCCGTGCGTCCTCTTGCGACAGTCGGCAGTAAAGTGCGGTGATCTTATTCGTTGCTCCAGACATTGTTGTGTCCTCCTTACTCTGTGGAGCAACTGTCAGTACAGGATTGGTTAACGGGTCAAGTATAGCAGAATTAGGCGCAGTTGTCATTCGTCTGCACCCTCATCTTCAAATTTTTGCTGGGCGTTCTTGGCAACAATGCGCTCCAGCTTCTTCAAAAAGGATTCCTTGCCCTCATAGCTGCCGGTCACGGTGTAGGTGGTGTGACCGACTTTCTCCGTGGTGGTCAGTTCTGGAATCCAGAAAGCGGACAGATTCTTGACATGGAGGTTGCCGTTCTCATCTACATAGGAGCCGTGCTTCTTCTGCTCTTCGGTCAAGGGCTGCCGCTTGAAATAGATTTCATTTTCGGAGATGCTCACGGTTTCGCTGGCCTGCTCCTTCGGGGTATCGTCATACAGCTGGGCGAAAAATGCCAGTGCATCTTCGGGTGAGTCTTCCTCCATGAGCTGCTCGAAAATCTGCTGTTCCTCTGCCGAGAGGTTATTCCATGCGGCTTCCAACTCCTGCTCGTTGGCTGCGTTGACAAAGGCTTCGATCTCTTTTTTCATGGTGCATCCTCCTTTGGCTGCGAAAAGCGTTTTTTCAAAAAGTATGGGTTTTCGTGAGAGCAAGAATCGTCCCGTGGCCACAAATTTTCAATTCTTGAAAATTTCCTGCCCCTTTGGGACAGCTTCTTGTTGGGGCGTGCCTGCCCCAAACCCTGCCAGATAAAAGCAAAGGGGCATTATCTGCCCCGATGCTTTTCCTTTCGCTTCTGCTGTTTCAGTTCAAATTGACGCTGCTTTTCTGCTTCGCGTTGTTTACGGCTAAGTGCTTTTCGCACCAGCTTGTTTTCTTCTCGCTGCATTTGCAACGCCTGCTGTGATTTTGTGCCGATTCCTGTGGCAGCTGTTTCCTTTCGGATTTGCCGTTGCAATCGCTTTGGATTCACAGACTCTTTCTTTACAACTGTCTCAACAGATGGACTGAAGCGCAGCCGACTGTAATTCTTGAGCAGATACTCCAAGACTTCATAGTCCTTTGGTTCTGCGCCAAACACGACTTTACACACTGAAAGCTTTCTTCTCTCAATACGCTCAAACACTCCAATCCAGAATGGAGCCTCAAAAAACACAGTCAGCTTTGTAGAATCAATGTCCATAACGAAACCCTCCTGAAATAAATCCTTACAGGAATGGACAACCCGGAGGGGAAGGTTACTTACCTACACCGTGCGGTGCAGACGGCTGGGCTACCTACCAGCTCTAGCATCTCTCAGGAAGAAATGCGTTGCGTTTTTATCCTGCTTTTATTATATAAAGCACATCCCTGTGCATTATATCTACCTTAATTGGTTTTCCAAGTGAAGTATACCACACTCGTGGTCAAATGACCACCCATATATACGAGAATTTGACCGTTTTACTGCGTACGTGCGTACCAACCTTCCGTACGCATGTACGCAGCGATTCGCCCGAAACGAACCCCATACCACCGTTCCCCCTCGGAGAGCCCACTACACTTTGCAGACAGCAGGGCTGAAAGTGTCATAGTGGGTTATTACACTTCCGCAGAAGTGCCTTTTCCTCGCCGCAAACAGCCGGGGTGCGCCTTTGTGAGAGCCTTTTGTGTGGCGAATCCACATCGCCCACAGGCGATGTGAGCAGGGATTCCAAGGGGGCGCAGCACCCCTTGGCACACGGACTTTGGTACAAAGTCTAGTGTGTTACACCTTGATAGAGGTGTACAGAATCCTGATATGCAAAAAGCCCCATGCCAACACCTTGATGGTGCGGACATGGGACTTGATGCTTCCTCGGCCTAGCCGGATACTCGTAACCAATCCTGACTGGCAGTTGCCGTGTCATTTCTCGAAAACTGTTTTACGGATACCCCGCACTGCGTCACTCTCCATTTTCTGCAAAAAGAGCATCACATCTTGAGTGGAGATGGAAAGAATCATGTAAAAGGCAACAATAGAAATCACCAGGGAGCTGAAAAACAGACCGTTTTCCTTTCGGCTGCGGCGGCTGTTCCGAAGAATGAGATTAGAGAACATTTGCGCTGCCCCCTCCCAGTTGCGCCATCACCTTCAGGATGCGCCCGTAGAACTCCTGCTGGCTTTCGTCTCCACGCCGAAGCTCATGAAAGATCACGCCATCCTGGATGAACAGGATGCGCTTACAGAAGCTGGCGGCATTGGAATCATGGGTTACCATCAGGATCGTAGCTTGTTCGTCACGATTCAGGCCGGACAGCTTCTCCATAAGACTTCTTGCGTTCTTAGAATCCAGCGCACCCGTCGGTTCATCGGCAAGGATCATTTGGGGATGTAAGATCAGAGCCCTTGCTGCCGCAACACGCTGACGCTGGCCGCCGGACATCTTGGACGGAAACTTATCCAGAACATCAGTGATTTCCAGATAGTCAGCCAACTGCTTCAGCCGCTGGCTGCTTTCTGCTTCGGATACCCCATGCAAGGAAGTCGGGAGCAGGATGTTTTCCCTGCCAGTCAGGTTGTCCAGCAATTCAAAGTTCTGGAATAGATAACCAACTTTTTTGCCACGGTACTCTGCAAGAGCCTTTCCCCTGAGGGATTGCAGAGTATCGCCCTCCACCTGAATGCTTCCACCGGTGGGCTGAATCACAGTTGCAATACAGTTGAGAAGCGTGGATTTACCGGAACCACTGCTTCCCATAATGCCGAGAAACTCTCCCGGCATCACCTGGAGGGTGATCCCATTCAGTGCATTTGTTTGACTTGGCACATTGCCATAGATTTTTGTTAAATTTTCAATATTCAAAATGGGTTTCATGTGAATACCTCCTATCATTTGTAATAAAATGATAGCATGGGAACACAGCAAATACCACTTACAGTTGTTGTAAGGATTCAGGATATAAGTGGCGGCTCAAGGGGGACGAGCATATATTTTTTAAGAGCATCAGGCGACAATGATAAAATATACCGGATCGCCTCATTGGCAAACCAGTTCGTTTTAATTGTATCCCAATCAGCAAGCCGAATGATTTCTGCTGTGCCGTTCTCAAAATCAACTGATATTTCGCCCCATTCGCCGTCGCAGTCTGCCTGGTATTCGTAGATTGCGGCGGTGATTTTCTTTTTGCGCTTGGTTTTGGATTTCTGTTTCAGCCGGACTGCATGGATAGCACCCTCGGCAACCAAAAACTCCGTCAGCTTGTCCACTGCTTTCCGGTAGGCTCGCTCTGCACCGCTGGCTGTGCTGCCCTCAAACATAACCGCCAGTTCTTCAAAGGTGGGGCGGTTCTTCCATGAGCCGACACGCCCACAGGTCATACAAATCGCCAGCCGCTTTTCAAGCAAGGTTTGCTCCCGGTAATTCAGTTTCTCAAATGCCCGCTGCACCTTTTCAGCCTGTATGCCGTTCCAGAGGATGTCGGTATAGTTCCATGTATCATCAAGGGCAACATCTTCACCTGTTTCCTCGCCATCCTCGTCCGTTACATAGAATGGCTGCTGATTGCGGATGCCACGGACTACTTTCAGGTATCCTTCCGCAAGGGCAAGGTCGCAGTTGTATTTCTTTGCAAATTCACTGACCGCATCCTTGGTGTTATGGTACAGCCACGCCATTGACCGCACCATTTTGTAATTGGTCAGAGAGGATACCGACCATTTTTCTTCGCCCATGCGGAAACGGAGCATAGCATCCCGAATGAACGGAAAAATGTATGTTGCATACTCCGCACCTTTGGCAGGAGCATAGTCCATCAGCTTTTGGAGCATTTGCTCCCGGCAGGACAGTTTTATATCCAGAAAACGGTCTGTGTCGTATCGATTGCCGCCATCCACACCGAGAAAGGTTTTGATGCGCTTGTTAAGTTGCAGCTCGTAGTGGTGGAGAAAGAATGAGAAATATTTCAAGTCTTTTTCCCGTAGGGCAGACAGGATATATTCGTTCGGATTGTCTACTGTAGGCGGTTCCGGTTCCAGCTGGAAGATGCGCTCTGCAACATAGGGTGGGATGCCATCATCGGATGGATTGACAGCGTGTTTCGGTATGTATCCGGTCATATTCCATGAAAAATCATTCAGCATAGCGCACCTCCTTCCAGTTTAGTAATACTCATAAATATCCCGTGATCAACTAATGGGTTATTTATTACTTTATTTTCTTTAACATACGGTGATAAATAGGTGCATTTGGTGCAGGAGTTGTGATTGGGAGCAGAAGTCCCTCTTTGATAAATTGTTCCACACGCAAAGCAATCCACCCATCACCGATCCCTAATTGATTCTTTCCAAGAACCTGTCCAACAAGCACGCTTTCCCTAAACTCGTCGTCCAGTGTATCCAATTCTCGAAGAATAAATGTATCATACAGAGTTTCTGATACGCTGACCAGTTTGCCGTTTATAACAGCACGAAGAGGAGAATTTTCCTGTTGGAGTTCTCTCCAGCGGTTAGCCAAACTACGAAGGTAATTTGTTGGCAACTTCTTCCCAAGAGATGCCATCCGTCCCAAGTGATAAGGTTCAACTTCTCCCCAACCGTTATACTGGACAATGCATCCATCTGGTCTTGTTTCCCACATTGGAAGCTCCACAATGGTAATATCCAATTTTTCAAAGCCGATTGGTCGTAGTTGTTCCAGAAGCCAATACAATCCGCACACATCATCTGGGTCTCGTCCGACCCAAACACGAATCGGCTCTCCGTTTTGTGCTTTTTCCAGTAGTGTAGCATAGTTCTTTCGGGATGTATTGAGAAGTTTAGTTACGATTTCAGATGCCATATCGGGCAGTATGCTTAGTAGCAAAGATAATGCCGACTCACGCTCCAAACAAATTCCTGCTTCGGAGATGTTGCCCACAGACAATGCCAGCGGAAGATTAACTATGTCCTTACGATTTCCTTCCAACGGTATAGCATTCTCCCAACCAGAACGCTCCCGTTCTTCTGCTTGATGCTGGAACTTTTCTATTTCTTCTTTTGAAACTGTCCCATCAGAGATAATTACACTGGTTGCTCCGCCTAAAAAACCCTTATGTCCAATCGCAACCGCCATAGTCCCTGCGGCACTGTCGCTAAATACTACTTCTAACATAACGTTGCTCACCTCTTAGCTAAATTCAAATTCTTTTTATTGCTTCTTTCTTCAACGCAGCCTGTCCCATTTCTTTTTCATAATCACCCTTGGCGTAAGCGACATTGCTCAGCGCCCGAAGCATCTTATCTTTCGCCAGTTTTTTCATAACCTCTGCAAGATCAGCGTCCAGAGCGCCACGCTTCACATAGCGGTTTATGGTATTCAGTCGCTTCTCATAAATCTGTTTCAGCGGATGATCGTCCGCAAGTTCCCGCTGTTCTCTGCCTTTCAGGTTACCGATCTGCCGGCAGGTGCGGTGCAGCTTGTCCCCCGGAGCGTAGCCGCCGCAGTATTTGGTGTGCCTTGCATTGGTGGTCAGAAACCATTTGCCGCAGATTTTGCATTTTTTCGGTGCATGGCCAACACACAGGCCCTCAAAGAGATCAGACCGGAACATCCCCACAAAGGATACATAGTGCATCCGCTTGACCAGCTTCGCAACTTTTTCGCCGGGACGGATGACGGATACATACTGAACGGAATTGTTCAGGGTAGACATCCAGGCATTGCCCTCCGTGATGGAAAACTCCGGCGGGAAATAATTGCCGAACATTCTGGCAAAGCCCTCTGCGGTACGGTCAGCTTCGTTGCCGTCTGATTTTTCTGCAAAATCAAGCATGGTCGTTTGGTATTCCCCAAGGGAGTATGCCAGATGCCCGAAAACTGCGGTATAGCGTTGGAGCATCATCGCATCGGCAAAGTTCTGGATTTCTTCAAATTGCAAAGAATTGGTTGCGGCTTTTATGGCAAACTCCACATATTTCAGCGCATTGTCCACAGTAAAGACTTTTTCAATCCGTTCTCTGTGCTTTGAGATATTCATATAGGAGAACGGCGGTGTTTGACTGAGAATATCAAGCATCGTCAGAGCAGCTTCCGTTGCAATAGGACAGAGTGCAGAAGCATCCTGTCCGGCGTTTAATATTCCAAGCAGCAGATTGATTTTCTCGCATTGCTCGTTCATCTTTGCGATGGTATCCGCAGGGACATTCAGCGCATCACAGGCAAGAGCGCCGACAGGAAGTGTTTTTCCCTCATATATGACCGTATCCTGCCAAAAATCCAATGTCATCAGTTCTTGGTTCATGCTTGCCCCTCCTGTCCTGTTTTTTCATTTTCTTAATTCTATCATGCTAATGTAAAGAAATCTACATCTATCCATAAGTTGTCCTGTTTTTTGAAACGGGGTTGTCCTCCGATTAGCCTGTTTTTTGAAAAATCCGGCATAACAATAGTAGACGGAGCGAAGCACCTGCCAATCACGGCGGGTGTTTCGTGCTTTCTGAATACTATGAACGGAGGTTTTCTATGACAATCTATGAAACCATCAAGGTGGCAATCAGCGTAAAGCAAGCCGCCGAACACTACGGGCTGAAAGTCAACCGAAACGGCATGGCTTGCTGCCCGTTCCACAATGACAGGCATCCGAGCATGAAGCTGAATGAGGATTATTTCTTCTGCTTTGGCTGCGGAGTCAAGGGGGATGTGATCGACTTCGTGGCAAGGTCGTTCGATCTGAGCAGCTATGAAGCAGCGCAAAAGCTGGCTTCGGACTTCGGACTTGACCCGAAACCGCCCACTGCCGCAGCTATGGCCAAGCTCAAACGTCCCTATATCCGTCAGTTCCGGGAGGATGAAATGCTGTGCTTCCGGGTGCTGACGGATTATCTGCATCTGCTGGAAGATTGGAAAGTACGATACGCACCCAAGACACCGGAAAATGCTCTGGATGATCGTTTTGTGGAAGCCTGCCAGATGCACTGCCATATCGAATATATGGCAGACGTGCTGACCGTGGGCGATCTGGAAGAACGGGTGGCATTGGTGGACAAGCTGATGAAGGAGGGCAAGATTGCTTTTCTGCAAGAGTACACCGCACGAAAGAAGAAGGAGGTGGCGTACCATGGCGAAGAACCGAAAAACGCCTGATATGAACTTGCCCATGTGGTTTGATGGGCAGAACATCAACGAAGCTCTGTTTTGTGAAGAATTTCTGCATGAGCGCAGAATCATCTTTGCAAACGGAGCTTTTTTCACGCCCGATGGTAGAGTGACGGACGATCTCCCATTGCGTGGGGAGATTTACGACAAGCTGAAATTCTGTGCTGCGAACAATATCCCACGGAAGATCACCAACATTCTGGAAGTGCTGAAACTGGAAGCACAAGTGCCGGACTTTCCGCCGGAGCAGGATCGCATTCATGTGTCCAACGGTACGCTGCTGCTGAACGGAACATTTACCGAGGGCAGACCGGCTATCGTGCGAAGTCGTCTGCCTGTTGCTTACAATCTCGATGCTACTGCGCCGGTGATCTGGCTGAACTTTCTGGATGGGCTGCTCCATGCGGAGGACATCCCCACTTTGCAGGAGTTCATTGGCTACTGTCTGATTCCCTCCAACAAAGGTCAGCGCATGATGGTGATTAAGGGCAACGGCGGTGAGGGCAAATCCCAAATCGGTGCGGTGCTGTCCACCATCTTCGGCACGAATATGAAAGACGGCAGCATCGGGAAGATTTCTGAAAACCGTTTTGCCCGTGCCGATCTGGAACACATCCTGCTGTGCGTGGATGATGATATGCGGATGGAAGCTCTGCGTCAGACCAACTATGTAAAATCCATCGTGACTGCACAGGGCAAAATGGACTTGGAACGCAAGGGCAAGCAGAGTTATCAGGGCTGGATGTTTGCCCGGTTGCTGGCATTCAGCAATGGTGATCTGCAAGCCCTGTATGACCGCAGCGACGGCTTTTACCGCAGACAGCTTGTACTGACTACCAAGGAAAAGCCCGTGGGCAGAGCCGACGATCCCGACCTTGCTGAGAAGATGAAAGCCGAAGCTGAGGGCATCTTCCTGTGGGTGTTCGAAGGATTGCAGCGGCTCGTTGCCAACAACTTTAAGTTTACGGAGAGTGACCGTATCCGGGAAAACCGGGAAGCGGTCAAGCGTGACAACAACAATATCTTTGATTTCATGGATTCCGAGGGATATATCCGGCGTAAAGCGGATGCGTCCATCAGCTCCAAGGATTTCTATGAAATCTATCGGATGTGGTGCGAAGAAAATTCCCTTGCACCGCTGAAAGCCCGCAGCTTCAGCGACGCCATGATTGCCAATGCCAAGAAATTCAATCTGGAACATTGCAACAACATCACCAACTCTGCCGGACGGCGGGTGTGGGGATTTATGGGTGTGGAAGCTGTGGCAAGGCCTCATATAAATGGGTTTTACGATGTTTCGTCATGTACGTACGTACCGGAGGAATGGCGGGATTGATTTTGCCAGTCATGCTCTGTACGTATGTACGCAGCATTTACCCCTGTTTTCTCCCATTATAGGAAACAACGGCTTTCAGAGACAACCTGTTTTCGGGTATTGAAAATCAATGGCAATGGAAACAGCAAAGTTTTTGACCGCAGGACGAAGCTATTTCACGAAATCGTGCTTCTCTGAACCGTGTACCCTGTTCACGGAACAATAGATGTTTTCATTTTTCCAGACCAAATCACACGAAACAGTAAAGCGGGATATGGTCATATATGGACAGGACATCACAAGCAAAATTCTGAACGGATTTCAGAGATTGCAGATTTTTCACTGTTCGGTGTATCTGCTCCGTTTTGGGGTGCAGAGATTGTACCGAACCACAAACAGAATTATGGAGGATTTTTCAATATGAATGTACGCAATGAAATCAAGGCACAGATCATCCGTGCTGGGATGACCATGCAGGAAGTTGTTGACCTGCTCTCGGACGAGTACGGATGGAGCGACAGCGTTTCCAACCTGTCCGCAAAATTACAGCGGGAAAGCATCCGATACAAGGAAGTATTGGAGCTTGCCGATGTGCTGGGATGCGACATTGTATGGCAGCAAAGACGGGAGAAGTGATGCCCCCGGCAACAGCCCCTCGCATCTCCCGTCCCCATAGGCACACCGCAGTGCTGCCTATGGATGGCAGTGAAAGACGCTGCCAACGTCTGCAAGAAACGTTCCGCAGAACAGCTTCATGCAGACGGGCTGACCATGGGAAAAGTTGCAGACATTTTGCCTTGGTCAGCAGAGGTCACCGCAGTGACCGCACACCCCCTCGGGAGAGCCCACGGCACTTTGCAGCCAGAATGGATGAAAGTGTTATAGTGGGTTATTACACTTCCGCAGAAGTGCATCCCCGCAGCCCCGCCCGTCTGCTACTCTCGAAAGAAAGGAAAAAACCTATGGCAAGAAACGATGGAATTGACCGTACCTTTGCCCGTAACCAGGACTTGCCCACCCTCGACGATGTGGCGAAAGTTCAGGAGCATAACGAGCGAGAAAAAGACAGCTACTCCAATCAAGATATTGATACCACCCAGACCCACCGCAATGTCCACTTCAAGAAACCTACCGACAGCTATGCCGCCATGTTCGATCAGATGATTGCAGATGGTGTTATCTCCACCCGTGGTCTGAAAGCCGATGCGGTGAAATATGGGGAGCTGCTGTTTGATGTAAACTCTGCCTACTTCCACAACCACGGCGGCTATGAATATGCCAAACAGTTCTATGCCGATGCCTACAAAGCCGCCGTGGAGATTGTGGGCGGTGAGCAGTATATCCTCTCCGCTGTAATGCATGCCGACGAGCGCAACCGGGCAATGTCGGAAGCTCTGGGTGAGGATGTGTACCACTATCACCTTCATGTGGTTTATATCCCGGTGGTGGAGAAACAAATCCTGTGGTCGAAGCGATGCAAGGATGAATCCCTCCGGGGAACGGTAAAGGAAACGATCACACAGGTCAGCCGCAGTAAGAAGTGGGAATCCAAACCCGTTCTTGATGAAAACGGAAATCCGATGTTGAACGCAAAAGGGAAAAAGATTTTGAAGTCGTCCTACAGTGTGCTGCAGGATGACTTTTTTAATTTCATGCGAGCCGCCGGATATACCGATGTGGAGCGTGGAGAGCGTGGCAGTACCGAGGAACATCTGACGGTGACACAGTTCAAGGTACAGGCCGAACAGCAGCGTTTGGAAGCTGTGACCGGACAGGTGACACAGGCCGAGCAGAGCTTAGCGGATGCCAAAGCTGCCACGGAGAAGCAGAAAAAGAAACTGGAAGCGCTGAAAAAGGAAACTCAAGCTGCTAAGTCTGTTGCTATGACTGCACATGAGATTGAGTCGATGGGCAAGAAAAATCCCATTACGGGAAATGTTACCATGACGGCGGATGAGTGCCGCACGCTAAAGGATTATGCGGTCAGCAGCTTTGCGGAAAAGTCTGAGAAGCTGAAATACAAGCAGAAATTCGAGCAGGCAGATAAAAACGCAAAGATATGGAAAGACCGTTTTGAAAAACTGAACAAAGACTATGAGGAGCTGAAACAGAAAGCCCAGCCTTTCCTGGATGCGATTGAGATTGCATCTGAAAAGGTCTGGGCTTTTATCAATGCCATCCTCGCCAGGGGAAAGGAACTGTATGAACACAAACACCCTGCCCGCAATCGTGGACAGGACATGGAAATTTAAGAAAGGAACTATTTGCCTATGAAGAAAACCGTAGAGGAAATTAACAAGATGATTATGGAAGATGCCCCGATGGAAGAAATCAACGATGCCATCGGCTATATTGATATTTGCTCCTGCTTCGATCCGATTTTTGAGCCGCCTATTGATTTTCTGGAAGAATGCCGCAAGCGTTGGGAAGCGGCACAGTCCTCTTTCTGCAAAACCATTGAGTGCAAGATCGGAAACACATGGTATGTGATTGAAACGGAGTGTGACGGAAATGAGCCACTTACCGACAAGGTAAAACGGCTCATTTTTTCTGACAAGGGGGTGATTTGTTAATGACTGCGACACAAAAGCATGATATAATTCCAATATGCACAACGGTACTGTCGGCTGACCAACCACCGAAGGAGGATATTATGTTGGATCAGCAGAAAATTACCATTCTCTATTGCCGTCTGAGCAACGAGGATGCCCAGGAAGGCGAGAGTAACAGTATCGCAAATCAGAGAGAGTATTTAACCCGATATGCCCGTGACCACGGATATACAAACCTGAAAATTCTGGTGGATGACGGTTATACGGGGACGAACTTCAATCGTCCCGGTGTGCAGGAAGGCTTTGAGCTTGTCAAGCAGGGGCTTGTGGGCTGCTGGCTGGTCAAAGACCTCAGCCGCTTTGGTCGTGACTATCTGACTGTTGGACAATATACGGATATTATCTTTCCGAGTTATGATGTCCGCTTTATCGCTATAAATGATGGCGTAGACAGCAACCGGGGAGACAGCGAGGGCTTCGCCGCAATCCGTAATCTGTTCAACGAGTGGTATCCCCGTGATACCAGCAAGAAAGTCCGTGTCAGTTTGCGGCAGAGAGGAACCAGTGGGAAGCACATGGGCAAACCGCCCTACGGATACCGCTGTGACCCGGAGGACAAGGATCACTGGATTCTGGATGAAGAAGCGGCTCCGGTAGTCAAGCTCATCTTCGACCTTTGCATTGACGGCAAAGGCCCGGAGCAGATTGCAAGGATTCTGGAAGAAAAGCAGATTCTGACTGCAAAGGCACTCTATGCCAAGCGAAAGAAAAAGCCGATGCCGGAAAGACCGTACCACTGGGGCAACCAGTCCATTGTAGGGATTTTGGAACGGCAGGAGTACACAGGCTGTACCTGCAACTTCAAGACTTATTCCAAGTCCTACAAGCTGAAAAAGCGGATTCCCAATGAGCCGGAGAATATGTTTTATCTGCCGGACACACAGGAAGCGATTGTATCTCAGGCACAGTTTGACAGGGTGCAGGAACTGAGGAAAAACAAACGCCGCCCTGCAAAAGCGGAACGGCAGGGATTGTTCTCCGGGCTTCTGTTTTGTGCCGATTGCGGCGGCAAGCTCCACTTTGCCACAAGCAAAAACTTTGAGGGCAAGCAGGATCACTACGTCTGCAACAACTACAAGAGCAACCGTGGTACTTGTACTGCCCACTATATCCGGGAAGATGTGCTTCGTGAAATCGTTCTGGAACGCATCCGGGCAGTCAATGAGTATATCCGAAGCGATGTGGACGGTTTTCAGGAGGAATGGCTGCAATGCCGCAGGACTGACCAGGAGCGCAGCATCCGGGATGACAAAAAGAAGCTGGAACAGGCAAAGAAACGCCTTGCCGATCTGGATGTCATCATCGCCCGGCTGTACGAGGACTATGTTCTTGGAAATCTCAATCAGGACAGATACAGAAAGATGTCTGCGGACTATGAAGCGGAGCAGGAACGGTTAAAGCTCGAAATTGAAGTTATCGAAGAATGGGTGGAACAGCGGGAAGAAATGAACGACGGTCTGGATGCCTTTATCGCCCTGACACAGAAATATGTGGATGTGGAGGAGCTGACACAGACCATCGTGAACGAGTATATCAAGAAAATCATCGTCTATGCCCCGGACAAATCCAGCGGCAAGCGCAAGCAGAAAGTGAAGATTTTCTTCAACTTCGTGGACGATGTAGATATTCCCGTTATTTCCGAGCCTATCATCACGCAAACAACCTATGAACACAGAAAAACGGCGTGACCTTCGGGTCACACCGTTCTCTGCGACAAAATAGTTACTTGTCACTATTAAGCCTTTGGCTGAGGGGATTTTTATTTACCAATCGTTATTTCAGGAGATTGCCGTCCGTAAAGTAATCGATCTTCATGGACTTGCGCACCTCAGCGAGGGTGGCGGCGGCGGTCTTTTCGGCCACAGCGCTGCCCTCCTTCAGAATTTCGACCACCTCGGGCAGGCGCTGCTCCCACTCTTTGCGGCGGGTACGGATCGGCTCCAGCTCGGCCTGCATGACGGCGTTCAGGAACTTTTTCACCTTCACATCGCCCAGACCGCCGCGCTGATAGTGTGCCTTCAGCTCGTCGAGGTTCTGGTACTCGGGCAGGAACTCCGCAAAATGCTCCGGGCGGCTGAATGCGTCCAGATAGATGAAGACGGGGTTGCCCTCCACCTTGCCGGGATCCTGCACCCGCAGGTGGTTCGGGTCGGTGTACATGGACATGATCTTCTTCTTGATGTCCTCCGGCTCATCGGAGAGGTAGATGCAGTTGCCGAGGCTCTTGCTCATCTTGGCCTTGCCGTCGGTGCCGGGCAGGCGCAGGCAGGCGGCGTTCTGGGGCAGGACGATCTCCGGCTCCACCAGCGTCTCGCCGTAGACCGAGTTGAACTTGCGGACGATCTCGCAGCACTGCTCGATCATGGGGCGCTGATCCTCGCCGGCGGGGACAGTGGTCGCCTTGAAGGCGGTGATGTCGGCGGCCTGACTGATGGGGTAGGTGAAGAAGCCCACCGGGATGCTGGACTCAAAATTCTTCTGCTGGATCTCGGCCTTGACGGTCGGGTTGCGCTGCAGGCGGGAAACGGTGACGAGGTTCATATAATAGAAGCTCAGCTCGGTCAGCTGGGGCACCATCGACTGGATGAAGATGTGTGCCTTGGCCGGGTCGATGCCCACAGCCAGATAGTCCAGCGCCACCTGCAGCACGTTCTGGCGCACCTTCTCCGGGTTATCGGCATTGTCCGTCAGAGCCTGCGCGTCGGCGATCATGATAAAGATCTCGTCGAACTTACCGGAGTTCTGCAGCCGGACACGCTCCTTCAGAGAGCCGACATAGTGGCCGACATGGAGACGGCCCGTTGGGCGGTCGCCCGTCAGAATGATCTGTTTCATACGTTTCTCCTTTTTCATCAGGCTTATCTTTTCTCGGTTTTCCAAAGGCTCTCCCATCCGGAGAGCTGGACGCCGCAGGCGGCCTGAGCAGTTCGTTTTTTATAAGTATATCCCCCGCCGCATTTTCTGTCAACAAAAGCCGCGCCGGAACAGGAAAAAGAAAAAAGCGATGGAAAATTTCCATCGCTTTGCTGGCGCCTCTTGCCTGACTCGAACAGGCGACACCCTGATTAACAGTCAGGTGCTCTAACCGACTGAGCTAAAGAGGCATCTATATAAAACGGCATACAGCCGTTTTATTACTAAAAATGGTGACCCGTACCGGAATCGAACCGATGTTAAAGGCGTGAGAGGCCTCTGTCTTAACCGCTTGACCAACGGGCCATACTACCATTTGCATCGGGTGTTGTTCCCGACTTGATTATTTTAGCACAGTCTCCCCGCTTTGTCAACAGGTATTTTCAATTTTTTCGGCAATTTCTTCAAAAATCAGAACAGATGCCGCACGCCGCCCCTGACAGCTCCCAGAAGGACGCTCAGGTAGAGGCCCATGACGCTCTCCACCTCGCCCATCTCCATGCTCTGGCGCTGGGGCAGGTCGGCCAGCGCGCCCCGGTAGAGGCAGCGCAGCTGAGGCAGCTCGGCGTAATCGCTGGGGTGCATAAGGGTGCTGGGCTTGGGCAGGTCCAGCGCGCCGCTCTTCTGGAGCACCTCGCTGACGAACTGGGAGCAGAAATAATGCCGGCGGCGCTGCCAGCGGATATGCATCCAGCAGAGCAGCAGGCCCAGCGAATTAAAGCGGTACAGCTCGCCGTGGTGCATCATGTGCTGGGTGCGGCGCTTGGCCCGGATGTAGGCCTCGTCGGTCACTTCCAGCGCATAGAGGGCGCAGGGGATGTTCTCCCGCATGAGGAACACGCCCCGGTTCAGGTACTCCCGGCTGGGGCCTGCGGGGAACATGGTGTAGCCGTTCTTCCGGGTAGAGCTGTAGAGGGTGCTCAGATCCTCGTCGAAGGCGAGAGAGATGTGGGTGTACTGCGCCCCGGTAAGGCGGTACACGAGGTTCGAGAGCAGGGTCCCGGAGCGGGTGAGAAATATGTAAAGCGTCTTCATCGTTGTTGTTTCTCCATGCTGGCGGCTCATGGCCGTGAGTCAAGTCTGTTCAGTATACCATAGGCTGCGTCTTTTTTCCAGATGCATCGCAGAATATACACAATATTTGTGTCTCTATTTATAATACGGCCTTCCGCCGCCAAAAATTGCACCGCACTGCCCTCTCGTTTCCCGCCCTTGTATCCCAAATCGACAAAATTTTATCAAAGATTTGTTTTGGGCCGGTTTTCTTTAATTTGTGCGGCCAAACGGGGCCGGATTTTTTACGAAACCGCCTCAAATGGAAAAGATTCTTAATAAGATTTGTTGCTTTTACCCGAAGAAAATCACTCTGCCGGTTGATTTCAGACCTAATTTATGTATAATGGTATACAGGAGAATACGCATCTGTATTTCTTTCATCGTCCCGCTGCGGTGCTCTTTTGGCTGAGGGCGGCTTGCCGCAGGCGCGCGGGGCAATGACCTGAACGAAAGAAGAGGTATAAGTATCATGGCAAAGTTAGATCTGAGCAAGTATGGTATCACCGGCACGACCGAGATCGTGTACAACCCCTCTTATGAGCAGCTGTTCAACGAGGAGACCAAGCCCGAGCTGGAAGGCTACGAGAAGGGTCAGGTCAGCGAGCTGGGCGCTGTCAACGTCATGACCGGCATCTACACCGGCCGCTCCCCCAAGGATAAGTTCATCGTCATGGACGAGAACTCCAAGGACACCGTGTGGTGGACTTCCGACGAGTACAAGAACGACAACCACCCCGCTTCTCAGGAAGCATGGGAGGCCGTGAAGGAGATCGCCAAGAAGGAGCTTTCCAACAAGCGCCTGTACGTCGTCGATGCTTTCTGCGGTGCCAACAAGGACACCCGCATGGCCGTCCGCTTCATCATGGAAGTGGCCTGGCAGGCACATTTCGTCACCAATATGTTCATCAAGCCCACCGCTGAGGAGCTGGCAAACTTCGAGCCTGATTTCGTGGTCTACAACGCTTCCAAGGCCAAGGTCGAGAACTACAAGGAGCTGGGCCTGAACTCTGAGACTGCTGTCCTGTTCAACATCACCAGCAAGGAGCAGGTCATCGTCAACACCTGGTACGGCGGCGAGATGAAGAAGGGTATGTTCTCCATGATGAACTACTTCCTGCCGCTGAAGGGCATCGCTTCCATGCACTGCTCTGCCAACACCGATATGGAGGGCAAGAACACTGCCATCTTCTTCGGTCTGTCCGGCACCGGCAAGACCACCCTGTCCACCGACCCCAAGCGCCTGCTCATCGGTGATGACGAGCACGGCTGGGACGACAACGGCGTCTTCAACTTCGAGGGCGGCTGCTACGCAAAGGTCATCAATCTGGACAAGGACTCCGAGCCTGACATCTACAACGCCATCAAGCGCAACGCTCTGCTGGAGAACGTCACTCTGGACGCCGAGGGCCACATCGATTTCGCCGATAAGAGCGTGACCGAGAACACCCGCGTCTCCTACCCCATCGACCATATCCAGAACATCGTGCGCCCCATCTCTTCTGCTCCCGCTGCCAAGAACGTCATCTTCCTGTCTGCGGATGCATTCGGCGTCCTGCCCCCGGTCTCCATCCTGACCCCGGAGCAGACCCAGTACTACTTCCTGTCCGGCTTTACCGCAAAGCTGGCCGGCACCGAGCGCGGCATCACCGAGCCTACCCCCACCTTCTCTGCCTGCTTCGGTCAGGCCTTCCTCGAGCTGCACCCCACCAAGTACGCTGAGGAGCTGGTCAAGAAGATGCAGAAGAGCGGCGCCAAGGCTTATCTGGTCAACACCGGCTGGAACGGCACCGGCAAGCGCATCTCCATCAAGGATACCCGCGGCATCATCGACGCCATCCTGAGCGGTGCCATCAACGAGGCTCCCACCAAGAAGATCCCCTACTTCGACTTTGAGGTCCCCACCGCTCTGCCCGGTGTTGACCCCGCCATCCTCGACCCCCGCGACACCTATGCAGATGCCGCTCAGTGGGAAGAGAAGGCCAAGGATCTGGCTGGCCGCTTCATCAAGAACTTCGCAAAGTACGAGGGCAACGAGCACGGCAAGGCTCTGGTCTCTGCCGGCCCCCAGCTGTAAGCTGACAGCGCCTCTTACATAAGGCCATAAAATCAAAACCCATCCGGTTTCCCGCAAAAAGGAAGTCGGATGGGTTTTTCTTGTAATTCATCTCGTTTTATGGTACTCTAATGCGATGTGAATGATCTCACGGGATGTCTTTCGGGACAGACCTCGAGCGAAACATTATTCCAAAAGCAAAAAAGATTGACCGCCTCTGTTCCCCAACGGATCGGTCAATCTTTTTTAACTAGATGCCGGTAAGGAGCTGACCATTTTGCAGGCAGTGCCTTTTCCTTATTTTTAGTATAGTGGCATCTCCCCTTTTTGTCAAGCATCTCTCTTCTCCAAAAAATGACCGATCCTATTTTTTTTTTGCAAAAATCTGTTATACTGAACCCAGCTTCTGCCCTGCGGCAGGAAGCATAGAGGGGGATATTGCATATGAAAAAAGCAACGGTCAACGACTACTTCCGACATCACTGGATGAAGCTCATGCTCTTCGCGCTCTTTACGGCGGCGGTATCCTTTTTCGCGCCGCTGAAAAACTTCCAGCTCAAGTGGCTCATCGATTCTAGAAGCAAGCAGGAGGCGCTGGGCTATATGGGGCTGGTGTTCCTCATCACCTTCACCAGCTGGTTTTTCGAACGGCTGAGCCGCCGCTCCTTTACAAAACTCGCCTGCGGCGCAGTGGAGCAGGTACGGGGGCAGGTCATGGAGCGGGTGCTGCGCCGCCCGGTGTCCCAATATCAGCGGGAGGGCGATGCAGCCTATCTCTCCCTGCTGACCACCGACCTGCGCACTCTCTACGACGACTATTATATGTCCCTCTTCAACATCGCGTTCTGGGGCGGCATCATGCTCTGTGCGCTGGGGATGTATCTTTACATCAGCCCGGTGATGCTGGCGGCCATCCTGCTTGTGACCGTGCCGCCGCTGGTCCTGCCCCGGAAGATGAATGAACAGCTCAAAGCCTCCCGAGACGCTTTTTCGCTCCAGATGGCGGGCTACACCCAGCAGCTCAAGGAGCTTCTGGGCGGGTTCGAGGTCATCCGGGGCTTTCTGCGGGAGGACGCCTATACCGCCCGCCACCGGGATGCTGCCCGGCAGGCCCGCGACAGCGAGCAGGCCTACCAGCAGAGCCTCAACGCCATGGTGGTCAACACCTCTCTCATCAGCAACCTCATCTTCCCCATCGTCATGCTGGTGGGCCTTTTTCTCGCTTTCGACGGGCGGCTGACGATGGGCACCGTCTCCACCGCCGCCAGCATGGCGAACTTCGTCATCACGCCCTGTAATCAAATCGCCCAGTGCTGGGCCAAGGTCAGATCCTCGAAGGGCATTCGTCAGCGGCTGGAAGCAGCCATGTCCGGCCCGGAAAAAGTTTCTGCGGGCCGGGCCATCGGTAAACTCGAGCACATCGAGTGCAAGGACACCGGCTTTGCCTACCCCGGAGCCGCTGCACCGGTGCTGCGCGGCGTCCGGCTGACGGTCTCCGGGCAGGAAAAGGCCGTCCTCGTGGGCGAAAGCGGCTGCGGCAAGTCTACACTGGCAAAGCTGCTGTTCCAGTACTACCCAGACTATACCGGCAGCATCCTCTTCAACGGCCAGCAGCTGCGGGACATCGACCGTCAGAGCCTCTACCAGCGGGTAGGCTACATTGCCCAGACAACCTATCTCTTCAATGACACCCTCCGCAGCAACATCTGCCTCGGCGCGGACTTCCCCGAGGCTCAGCTTTCCCACGCCATCGGGACGGCGGGCCTCACCGACTGGGTGAGCACCCTGCCCGACGGCCTCGACACCCTCATCAGCGAGAACGGCAAGAATCTCTCCGGCGGGCAGCGCCAGCGCATCGGCATTGCACGGCTGGCGCTTCGCCGGTACGACCTCATCATCGCCGACGAGATCACCGCCAGCCTCGACCCCGACACCAGCGGACAGGTCATGGAAAATCTGCTCGCTCTCCCCTGCATGGTGGTGGCCATCACCCACGACGTATCGGGGGCGTTCATGAAGCAGTTTGACAAGGTATACCGGGTGGAGCACGGAAGCGTCACACAAGCATAAAAAGGAGGGCCTGTGCCGGGTTTCAGCACAGGCCCTCCTCTTGTTTTATTGGTTATTTTGCCGCGTCGAACTCGGCGAGGATGTCGGCCTCCGGGGCCGGGGTCACAAGGCTGACCACCACGCAGACAGCCAGCGAGACGAGGAAGGCGGGCAGCAGCTCATAGATGCCAAAGACGCCGCCCAGCGGGCTGACGAGGTACTTCCAGACGAAGACCATCAGGCCGCCGGAAAGCATACCGGCCAGCGCGCCCTGCCAGTTGCAGCGCTTCCAGAACAGAGCACAGAGGACGACCGCGCCGAAGGCGCCGCCGAAGCCGGCCCACGCGAAGCTGACGATGCCGAAGACGCTGGAGTTGGGGTCGCGGGCCAGCACCACGCCCACCACGCTGACGCAGACGATGGTCAGGCGGGCGGCGAAGAGGCTCTGCTTCTCGCTCAGCTTGAGGTGGGCGAACTCCTGCAGGATGTTCTGGGATACGCTGGACGCAGCGGCCAGCATCTGGCTGTCCGCCGTGGACATGGTGGCCGCAAGGATGCCTGCAAGAATGAGTCCGGCCAGAATGGCCGCCAGTACGCCGTGCTGGCTGATGAGGCTGGCGACGCGGACGATGAGGGTCTCACTGGTGGAGCCGCTGAGGAATTCCAGCGCACCGGCCTTGGTCATGCCGAGGCCCACCATGCCGATGAGGATGGATGCTGCCATGGCGATGACCACCCAGACGGTCGCAATGCGGCGGCTGAGCACCAGTTTCTTCTCGTCCTCGATGGCCATGAAGCGGAGCAGGATATGGGGCATTCCAAAGTAGCCGAGGCCCCACGCCATCGTGGAGACGATGTCCAGCAGGCTGTAGGACGTCGCCCCGCCGGTCACGGCGTCGTGACTGGCGGTCATGGTCAGGTAGCCGGAAAGGCTCTGGGCGTTCTCCACCACAGCGCCCCAGCCTCCGGCCACGACGATGCCATAGCCCAGAACCGCCACGAGGGCCAGCGACATGACCACCGACTGGATGAGGTCGGTGGTGGTGACGGCCCGGAAGCCGCCCAGAATGGTATAGCCCACGATGACGAGGGCCGACACCAGCATGGCGGCCATGTAGTCCACCCCGAAAAGGCTGTGGAACAGCTTGCCGCAGGCCGCAAAGCCCGAAGCCGTGTAGGGCACGAAAAAGACGATGATGATGACCGCGCCCAGAGCGTTCAGCAGGTTGCGCTGGTCATGGAAGCGGAGCGACAAGAACTGCGGCACGGTGATGGCGTCGAGGTTGGCCGAGTAGCGGCGCAGACGCCGGGCCACGATGAGCCAGTTGAGCCATGTGCCCAGCGCAAGGCCGATGGCCGTCCAGCCCGGCGAGGCGATGCCGCTCAGGTAGGCCAGACCCGGCATACCCATCAGAAGCCAGCTGGACATATCGCTGGCCTCGGCGCTCATGGCCGTGACCAGCGGGCCCATCTTCCGCCCGCCGAGGTAGAAGTCGGTGCTGTCGTTGTTGGTCTTGCTGTAGGCGAAGCCCACCAGCAGCATGGCCGCAAGATAGACGATGATGGTGACGATGATACAGATCTCACTCATATACATTTCCCCCTTTGCTGCTTTCTCTATAAAAGCATGGCACGATTTTACCACACTAAAGCAGCAAAGTGCAACCCTCTCCGACAGATTCTTCTCCTATGACCGAAAATTCGTCCTTTCCAGCGTCCAAAATCGCTCAATATGCCAACAGGCCGCCCCCTTTTCAGGGGACGGCCCGCCGGTTTGGATGAAGAAAATGATGAAAATAGAGAGGATGTCAGTTTATTTTGCGGCCTCGCCCTCGGGGAAGATGATCTTGTTCACGAAGAAGAAGATCACCATCGAGATGCCGCCGTTGAGCACGGTGGTGCCGATGTTGTAGATGAAGTCGGGCACCAGCAGACCGGCCACCGCCACCCAGATGCAGTTGATGGAGTTGACGATGCAGGTGATGAGACAGAAGGCCAGCAGGTACCAGCCGATCTGTTTTGCCAGATCGCCCTTGCTGCGGAAGACGAGGCTGCGCTGGATGGGGAAATTGATGCACTCGCCGACGATCATGGCCACCATGTAGGCGCAGAAGTAGGGCAGGCCGCCGTGGGCCGCATCGTAGCCGAGGATGTTCCACTTGAAGGTCTCCCCGAAGAGGGTGATGTCGATGCCCGGCCAGCCGAAGTCCACCACCGGCAGACCGGCAAAAGCTTTGGGCAGAAATTGCAGCAGCAGGTACTTGAACACGGTGATGAGGTTGGACACGATAACGAACAGTCCGCCCTCCCGCACCCATTTGGCCGCAGCCGGATGCTTTTGGGCAAAGATATTCCAGAAATTCACGGTCGTTCCTCCTTCTCAGCCCTGACGCAGCCGCTTTTTCAGCTGGGCGTTCAGGATGGCGTTCTTGATAAATTCGTAGATGACCCGGACGATGCCCACCAGCCAGAATCCCTTCAGCTCCCAGACGAGGCCGTCCACCATCCCCATGCTGACCATGCCGTTGGTCATCTTAGCCAGCGCACGGAGGGGCATATTGTACTGGAAGACGGTGTTCAGGTCGGGCTTGCCCTTTGCAAAGCTGGCGTCGAGACGGCTGCGCAGCACCTTCTGGGCCAGCCAGCCCAGCGGGCTGCGGCCATGATCCATCTCGCCCAGCGTCATGTTCCGGTCAATGCGGACGACGTCCTCCGGGATGGGATGGCCCAGCAGGGCCTCGAACTCGGTGTCGGTCACATAGGTGATCTGACCGGAGACGTAGTGGGTCAGGCTCAGGCCCGCGTAGGGGTCGGGGGCATTGGTGCCCTTGACGGTGATGTCTGCCGTCAGGCGGATGTCCACGCTGGACGCGCCCACCCGGAGCTGGTAGCTGCCGCCCTCGACCTCCCATGCGTTGGTCTTGACGTTCCAGTAGCGGAACGCCTTATCGTCCAGCGCGATGGCCACGGTCTTGCTCTCGCCGGGGGCGAGAGAGACCTTTGCAAAGCCCTTCAGCTCCTGCTCGGGGCGGAAGACCTTCGCATCCGGCTTTGCGACGTAGAGCTGGACGATCTCGGCACCGGCGGCGCTGCCGGTGTTGGTGACGGTAAGGGTCACGCCCGTTTCGTCGGCCTTGAGGCCGCTGTATTCAAAGGTGGTGTAGCTCAGGCCGTAGCCGAAGGGGAAGGCAGGCTTCACACCGGCGGTCTGATAGTAGCGGTAGCCCACATACAGGCCCTCGCGGTACTCCACGTTCCGGCCCTCGCCGCCGAAGTTTGCCTTGGCGGGGGTGTCGTCGTAGGCCTTTGCCCACGTCTGGGACAGCTTGCCGCAGGGGCAGAGCTTTCCAGTGAGGATGTCCGCTGCCGCACCGGCACCCGCCTGTCCGCCCAGCGCGCCGTAGACCAGCGCCTTGCACCGGCCCACCCACGGGGTCTCCACCGGCGCACCGGCGCTCAGCAGGACGACGACATTCGGGTTGACGGCGGCCACTGCGTCCAGAAGCTGCTGCTGGTTCTCGGCCAGCGCCATATCGGCGCGGTCAAGGCCCTCGCTCTCCCGCAGCTCGTCGAGGCCGAGGCAGAGCAGGACGGTGTCGGCCTGCTTTGCGAGGGAGACGGCCTCCTCCTGCTTTTTGGGGTCTGCGGCCCCCTGACGGTCGAAGCCGGAGGCGTAACCCACAAAGGCGATGCCGCGGTCGTCGGCTTTGATGCAGTCCAGCAGAGCATCTACTTGGAGCGCATTGACGGCGCTGGAGCCTGCGCCCTGATAGCGGGGCGTCTGGGCAAAGTCGCCGATGATGGCCAGCTTTTCGCCCGCCTTCAGGGGCAGGATGCCGTCCTCGTTCTTGAGCAGGACGATGCTCTCGGCGGCGGCGCGGCGGGCCAGTGCGTGGTGGGCAGCCGCGTCAAAGGTGCGGGGGGCTTTCTCCACTGCCGCGTGGGTGGAGAGCACCAGCTCCAGCAGCTCGTCGAGGCGGGCGTCGAGGTCGGCCTCGGCGACTTTGCCGTCCTTCACGGCCTTCATCAGCTCCCGGATGGAGTCGCCGCCGGGGCAGGGCATCTCGAGGGTGGAGCCGTTCTTCACGCCGAGGGCGTGGTCGTTGGAGCCGCCCCAGTCGGTGACGACCGCCCCGTCGAAGCCCCAATCCTTCCGCAGGATGTCCTGCAGGAGATGGGCGTTCTCGTTGGCGTAGGTGCCGTTGATGAGGTTGTAGGAGGTCATGATGGTCTTGGGCCGGGCCTCCTTGACCACGATCTCGAAGCCGGTCAGGTACAGCTCCCGCAGGGTGCGCTCGTCCACCACCGAGTCGGAGGCCATCCGGCGCAGCTCCTGACTGTTGACCGCGAAGTGCTTGGGGCAGGCCGCGATGCCTTTTTTCTGGATGCCCCGCACATAGGCCGCAGCCATTTTGCCTGCAAGGATGGGGTCCTCCGAAAAATACTCGAAGTCACGGCCGCAGAGGGGGCTGCGCTGGATGTTCAGGCCGGGGCCGAGGAGGACAGCCACCTCCTGTGCGGCGGCCTCCTCGCCCATCGCCTCGCCCACGGCCTCGCCGAGGGCCTCGTCCCAGCTGCACGCCGTGGCGGAGGAGGTCGGGAAGCAGGTGGCCGGGACGCTGGGGTTCAGGCCCAGATGGTCGGCCGCCCCCGCCTGCTTGCGGACGCCGTTGGGGCCGTCCGACAGGGTAATGGACGGGATGCCCTTGCCGGGCAGGGCACGGGTGGTGAAGACCGTCTCGCCCGAGAGCAGGGCACATTTCTGTTCTAGGTTCAGTTTCCGGATGATGTCAGTGTGCTTCATCGCATTTTCCTCATTGATCCCTGAGCGGGGCAAAGGCCCGCTGTTCGCTGCAGCGGGCCTTTGCCATCGGTTTTGTTCAGGTGCTGCACGGAGAGTGCTTACGTCTTAGACTTCTTCCTCTTCCTTGCGCTTTTTGTAGTTCTTGATGGCGGTGTACTCCAGACCCACGATGAGCAGTGCGGCGACGACGTCTGCACCGATCAGGACGATCTTCCACTTTGCCATACCGGGGTTCAGGTTCTCCTCATCGTAAGCGCGGCTGTTGACCACGGTGTAGAGGATGTTCTTGGCAGCGGTGCGCATGGCCTGCTTGCTGCTGTTGGTCAGGACGGTCACGGTGTTGTAATCGTTGCCCGTGGTGCAGAGCATCAGGTCGCCGCCGTTGCGGACAGCCTGATCGGCGGTCATGTAGCCGTAGACGCCGAAGTAGTCGGTCTCGACGAAGCCGAGGAAGCCCCACTCGCCGCGCAGGACGTTCTGCAGCAGCTCAGAGCAGCCGCCGGCCCAGCGATTGCCGATGTAGTTGAAGGAGGACATGACTGCGTGGCAGTCTGCATCCTTGACCGACATTTCGAAGGGCTTGAGGTAGATCTCACGGATGGCCTGCTCGTTGGACCAGGTGGCCGCCATGCAGTTGCGGTTGCCCTCCTGATCGTTCAGGGCAAAGTGCTTCATGTAAGCGTAGACGCCGTGCTCCTGTGCGCCTGCGATGGCACTTGCGGCCATTTCGCCGGACAGGACGCCATCCTCCGAGTAATACTCGAAGTTGCGGCCGGAGAATGCGGTGCGGTGGATGTTCATGGCCGGGCCGTACCAGCCGGAGGTGTTCATCTCGTTGGCCATCTTGCCGATGCTGTCGCCGAAGTCATGGGCCAGATCCTTGCTCCAGGTCATGCCGATGAGGGTAGCAGCCGGGAAGCCGACCGAGCCGACGCCGGTGAAGTTGTTGTTGATGGAGGCGGGGCCATCGCAGTCGTTGGTGCGCACCTTGCCGACGCTGTCCACCGCTGCGGTCTGATAGCCGCCGAAGCCGATGGTCTGCTGCAGGTCGTCGATGCTCATCTCGTCCAGCAGGTCATCCCACTTGGAGTCGTTGTAATCCACGTCGCGCAGGTCAGCCAGCTTGAGGCCGTTCTTTGCGCCGGTAGTAATGTCCTCTGCGTTGGGGTCCTCGTCCTTCTCGTAGCCGGACTCGGTGTAGGTGAAGCAGTTCTCGAAGCCGGCCTTGACCTCGTCGCTCATCTCGTAAGTGGCAGGAGCGGCAGTGGCTTCATCGTAGTTTGCGAAGCCGTCTGCACGGGACAGATAGGTGATCTCGCCCTCAGCGAAATCGAACTGGTTGGTGGCCACGACCTCATCGCTCCCGCGCTTGTTGGACTCGTTGTAGACGATGTCCGAAGCGAAGGTGCAGGTCTTGGAATCCAGAGCGGTGTGGGAGTCTGCGTTGGTGCTGATGACGTAGTCGCCAGCCTCCAGCACATAGCAGCCGTTGTTCTGGTAATCGTAGGAAGCCAGCTCCTCCACCGGGATGGTGAAGTCGATGGTCTCGCTCTCGCCGGGAGCCAGCTCGTCGGTCTTGGCGAAGTCCAGCAGGTTTGCGGAGGCCTTCTCGATGCCGCCGTTGGTATACGGAGGATCGCTGTAGATCTCGACAACATCCTTGCCGGCAACAGAGCCGGTGTTGGTGACAGTGACGGAGAACTTCAGGTCTGCGCCATCGTTGGTGATGTCGCTCATCTTCTGGGTGAAGGTGGTGTAGCTCAGGCCGTAGCCGAAGGGATAGACCACTTCCTTGTCGTAGTCGATGAGGCCCTCATCGGCAGCCGTCTCATAGAACTTGTAGCCGACGTAGATGCCCTCGACGTAGTTGACGAAGGAGGGAGTGGTGCCCTCGGGATCGAACATACTTGCATTGGAGTTGAACTCGGAAGCGTTGGTGTACTTGAAGTCGCCGAAGTTGTTCCACCACGGAGAGGCGGTCAGGTCGGTGACATAGGTATCTGCGGTGCGGCCGGAGGGGTTGACCTCACCGGCGACCACGCGGCCAAAGCCCTCAAAGCCGGACTGGCCGGTGCCGGGGCAGAGCAGAACGCCCTTGATCTGGGGGTAATCCTTGACCCAGCCCATCTCGAATGCGTTTGCGCCGTTGTAGACGACGATGACGTTGTCGAAGTTGGAAGTGACCAGATCGATCAGCTCTTCCTCGCGGTTGGACAGCTGCAGGAAGTGGTCGCCTGCATCCCAGTCGTTGCCCTCGTTCAGGCTGTCGTCATAAGAGCCGTTGTAATAGCCAGCGCCGCGCTGAGAGCCGCGGTAGTCTGCCACACGGCGGACCCAGCTGCCGTCCACGACAGCAGCCATATCGGTGGGAAGGTCTGCGCCCTCGCCGCCGACGCGGGTGATGACCACCATGGCGGTGTCAGAGTATTCCTTGGCGTTTGCCATCATCTCGTCGGTGTACAGGCTGACATTCGGCTCGGGCAGGGTCCAGTCCTGCTGTGCCATGCCGACGCTGGGACGGGTAGCGCAGTAGTCGGTGTAGAACTTGCTCAGCTCGTCGTTGGTCTCGATGCCCGCATCGTGCAGGCCGGTGAGCAGGTCGGTGACGGGATAGGCGTCGTTCAGTGCGCCGGAGCCGGTGCCGCCGTAGCAGGGGCTGGTGGAGGCCCAGCCAAAGACGTTCAGCTTGGAGCCGGAGGCCACAGGCAGGATGTTGTCATCGTTCTGTGCCAGAACGATGCCCTCCTGCGTGATCTCGTTCACCAGCTCGGTCGCCTCTGCGGAGGTCTCCTCGCTGATGGAGCCTTCACCGGAGACCAGATCCAGCATGGTGGACATGGGGCCGATGCAGATGAGGTTGACAACGATGACCAGTGCCAGCAGAATGGCGACACCAGACTGCGCACGGACCATCTTCTTCTTGGCTTTCGGCAGCTTCTTGGCCGCAAACATCGCAACGAGTGCGACCACGACCACGACGCCGAAGGCGATCAGGTAGTTTTGGATGTTGGAAACTACCTGCATTACATCATCCATATTGACGGACAACATAATTCTTCCTCCTTATTCTGAATTCATATTTCCCGGGCACAGCTCCCGGACCATTGGCATCCATTATAAAGGAATTCAATGAAAATTTACAAAGATTTTCACAATCTGTCATTTCCGAGGCATATTTTGCAGAAGTTTCATTTTGGTTTCAAATTTTATTGTGCTTATCCACAAATACAGGCCCGGTTTTATTGTGCAAAACAGAAAAAACCTCTCCGGCATTGCGAAGCAATGACGGAGAGGTTTTTCTTTATTCCGGGATCGGCAGCAGGATCCGCAGCGTGAACCAGCCGTCGGCCCAGTGAAGGGTCATGGTGCCGTCGTGGTCCTGCGCTGCCGCCTGCACGCCCCGCAGGTCGTAGCCGCCGTGGGTGTTGTGGCGGGGCAGGCCGTCTGCGCCCAGTTCCACGGGCTGGGCGCAGTAATTCTCGAAGCGGAGCATCACACAGCCGCTCTGGTCATAGACGGCCACCCGCAGCAGCCGCTTTTCGGGGTCCGGCTCTGCCGTGACACACTCGATGGCGTTGTCCAGCGGCGCGCCCACGAGGGTGCACAGCTCCCGGGTCGTCAGGAACCCCAGCTTGCTGCCATCGGCCACGCTGGTCATGTTGATGCCCCGCTGCTGGCAGTCCATGCTCTTTGCGGTGAGCAGGGTGTCCAGCACCGGATTGCCGGTCTTGTTCTCGGCCTCATACCGGCGGATGCCGCTTTCCATCCGGGCCAGCGCGGCGTCCTGCTTGGCCCGGTCGCGCTCGGCACGGATGTCTGCGATCTGAATTTTCAACTCATGGTAGCGGCTGTTGATGAGCCGGATGCCCTCTTTGCTCCGCTTGTACTGCTCATACTGGCGGTGGAGCACCTCGTCCATCGCCGCAAGCTCGCTGTGGAGGGCCGCTTCCCGCAGCTGCTCGTGCTGGACGGTCAGGATGAGGACACCGCAGATGTCCACCAGCGTGCGGATGTAGTAGACGCTCATGTCCACCTCGCGGTCGCCCAAGAAGAGCAGGTTGCTCACCGCGAAGACCATCGCCGCCATGACGACGGCCACGAGGGCCGCTTTTCCGCTGATGACGATGCGGCCCTTGGGGCTGGCGTGCTTGTGCTCCAGCAGCCAGATGCAGCCGAAGACCCCGCTGTAGACCACCGCCAGCAGCGCCAGCGACAGGCCATCGGCCCCTCTGCGTTGAGGCCAGAGGAAACAGTGCAGCTGCCACTCGGCGCTGGCAGCCAGCTCGGCCAGAACAAAGGCCCGGGCGCAGACATACCCGGCCTCCAGCAGCGAGATGGTGCGGGTGAGCCAGAGGTAAAGGTACTGCATCGCCACCGCCGCCGCCATGCAGGGGATCCACCACGCCAGCGGGACGCTGCCCGTGGCCTGCAAAAAAGCGCAGAGGACCAGCGCCCACGCCGCGCTGACGGCGAGGGTGGCTTTCGGGCCGAAGCGGAGGCCCAGCGGCAGGGCGTAGATGCCCACGGCCAGACACTCGGCCAGCGCCGTGTAGAGGCGCGGGATATTGGGCAGCGCCGTCATGCGCCTCCACCTCCGATGTGGTCGGCCAGCGCCGCGAGGAAAGCTTTCCGCCGGGGCCGGCTCAGCTGCAATTCATAGGGTCCTACCTGCACCATCCCCTGCTGCACCCCCTTCACCTGCGCCAGATTGACGAGGTAGCCGCTGTTGCAGCGGGCAAAGGGCCGCTCAGCCAGCTTCTCCTCGAAGGCTTTCAGGGTGCCCGCCGCCGCGAAGTCCCCCTCCTCGGTGTAGAAGTGGACGCGGTGGCCCTCGCTTTCCAGATAATAGATGAGGGAGGAGTCCAGCCGCCGAAGCCCGCCCTCCACCGGCAGGGCCAGATAGTGCCGCACCCGGCGGCGCAGCTGCTCCTCCACCTTCCGGAGCTGCTGCGAAAAGGCAAAGTAGGGCACCGGTTTGAGCACATAGTCCAGCGCACCCACCGCGTACCCGCCGATGGCGTACTGGGCCATATTCGTGATGAAGACGATGATGACGTCCTTGTCCAGCTCCCGCACCCGCCGGGCCGTCTCCATCCCATCCAGATGCTTCATCTCCACGTCCAGAAACAGGACATCGTACACCGGGCGGTAATCATCCATCAGCTCCATCCCGTCGGCGAACTCCGTCACAGCAAACTCGGTGCCATACTGCCGGGTGTGCCGCTGCACATAGCCTTGCAGCTGCGCCCGCACCTCTGCCTCGTCCTCCACCAGAGCGATGCGTATCATTGCCGCACCTCCTTTTTCCGCAATTTCTCTGGTTTTTATTGTAACACGAAACTGGGCCGGTGGCAAATGGGAAGGCCCTTTTTCTGCCGCGTCCCCCAGTCCAACAGCTAAACACAAAAGCAGCAGCCTCACTCTGCGTTCGGTGAGGCTGCTGCTTTGTTCTTTCAGGGAAGATCTCAGTTCGTCTTGACGGCCACGAGGATGCGGATCTTCTTTCCGCCTGCGCAGCCGAAGTTGTCGTACCAGCCGATGAGCTTGTAGTCCTCGGTGTTGACCTTGGGCAGCGAGGTGGCGAAATACTGGCCGTTCGACCACAGATAGACCTGCATATCGTCGGCGGTCTCATACCGCTTGTCCCCGCTCATGACCGAAGCCGCGCCCAGCCTGTCGATGACCACCGGCGAGAGCTGGAGCATCCGGTTGATGGCCTTGCCGTCGGCAGAGCGGCCGATGGCGATGCCGCCCGCCACGATGGGATACTTGGTGGCGGTGCTGTAGGCCACCTGCTTGCCGCCGGTGTAGCAGACGTAGGTGGCACCCTCGCCCAGATAGTTGAGGAAATCGCCCAGCGTGCCGCCCACACTGTCACCGGTGCGGCGGAGCACATAGCTGAAGAGCTGGTCCGTCTTGCCGGTGAGGGTGTTCCAGGTAGAGCTGACGATGCTGCCGTCGATGAGGCCGTAGAGCACATCGCTGGTGCTGGGCACCAGAATGTTCTTCACGTCCTGAAAGGTCTCCTCGTCGGTCTTCTTCACCGTGGTGGTGGTCGTTGTCGTCGTGGGGAGGCCTGCGGCCTCCTTTGCGGCGTCCTGCGCCTTCTCGCTGATCTTCTTGTCGATCTTCTTAGCGGCTTCGTCCGTCAGGCGGCGGACGGAATCCAGCGCGGCATACTCCCACAGGTCGCCGGTCACATCGTTGAGGATGACCCGGTCGATCTCACCGGCGGCGTTGGTGGTGTAGTAGCGGACGTCGTTCTCACTCAGCGTTACCCCCGATAGGCGGCTGGGGCGAACTGCCCCAGCCACACCCTCCGACGTCGTATCAAGGATCTGCACGTTGTCTGCAAACGGGGTGTCGCCCAGTGCGGTGCCGTCGGCGCGGATGGTGCCGCTGACCGGACGGGGCGAGATGGACTTAACGCTCTCGCCGCCCTCGTCCACGCGGACCTCCACCAGCTTGCCCGCCGGGAAATTGAGCTTATTGTTTACGTTGACGGTGCGGGCCGTGCCGTCGGTGCACATGATGGAGACGGCCTGCTGCACCTCGGCGCTGTTGGTCTCCACGAGGGTGCGGGATGAGGACTGCACCACGCCGTAAAATACGGCGTCGGCCTCCTCCCCGGTGAGGACGGAGACTGCGGCGTCGTTCATGCCCAGCAGCAGCGTGACCACCTGACCCACGCCGCCGCCGGACAGGGAGGACAGCTGGTAGGCCACGGAGGGCGAGGCGATGGTGTAGCTGACCCCGGCCACAGTCACAGAGGTCGGGGCGCTGGCCGAGGGCGAGACCGCCGTCACACGGCCTGCGGCACGCTTATTGTAGATCCACAGGGTGCGGGCGCTCTCATTATAATAGTAGACATCATAGGGCGAGAGGGCCGCAGAGGTGGTGACTTCGTCGTTGCGGTAGATGGCCGCCGGGGCAAAGGGCAGGGCCGTGGCCGCATCGGCCACGAAGGGGCCTTTGACGTTGTCCAGCAGGACGGAGGAGATGTCCACCTGACCGTTGCTCACCGCAAAGCCCAGCGTGGAGGCGTAGACCTGACCGCTGCCGTTCATGGCCGTGAGGGCATTGTAGAAGAGCACGGTGCCCTGCTCGAGGGTCAGCACCTCGCCCTGACGGGCGCTGATGTCATTGCGCAGGCCCAGTGCGCTCGCCTTATTGAGCTGGGCCGAGGGGAAGGTGCCGCCGAGGCTCGCCACATCGTAGCCCAGCAGGCGGAGGGCCATGGTGCAGGCCTCCTCCAGCGTAACGGCATTGTCCGGGCGGAAGCTGCCATCGGAGTAGCCGGTCATCCAGCCGTTCTGGACGGCGGTGCGGATGTAGACGGCGTAGGGCGAATCGCTGTCCACATCGCTGTACAGACGGCCGGTGCGGCCCTGTGCTGCGGCGGTGTCGCGGTAGGCCGAGAAAGCCGTCAGGAGACGGGCCGCCTGCCCACGGGTGAGGGGCGCGCCCAGAGAAGCGGACTGCTCGGCGGTCAGACCGCCCAGCGCCGTCGCCGTCTGGACTGCCGCATTGGAGCCGACCGCCGAGGCGGGCAGCACCAGCATGGAAACCGCCACGCAGACGGCCAGCAGGAATGCGAGGAATCTTTTTTTCATGGTAAACTCCTTATAAGTATAAACCTCTCAGTCTCGCATTCGCTCGACAGCTCCCCTACCGAGGGGAGCCTCTGGCGAAGAGAGGAAGCTTTCCGGAATGCCAAGGCCTCTCCTCGATAGGAGAGGTGGCAGCGCGTCAGCGCTGACGGAGAGGTTAATCATACCTCAACGCCTCGATGGGGTTCAGGCGGGCGGCACGGCGGGCAGGCAGGAAGCCGAACAGGACGCCGATGCCGCAGGAGATGCCCACGGCGATGGCCGCTGCGTCCGCCGAGGGGGTGACGTTCAGGGTGATGTCCGTCAGGACGAACGGAAGGATCTGGTTGATGATGGCCGAGACGATGTAGCCCAGCACGATGCCGAAGCAGCCGCCCAGCGCCGACGTGACGCCGGCCTCCACGACGAACTGGGTCAGGATGGTGCTCTCCTGTGCGCCCAGCGCCTTCCGGATGCCGATCTCGCGGGTGCGCTCGGTGACGGACACCAGCATGATGTTCATGATGCCGATGCCGCCCACCAGAAGCGAGATGCCTGCGATGGCCGTCAGGACGCCCACCATAATATTGATCATAGAGGACATCTGCGACATTGCCGCACTCAGGCTCATGACGAAGACGTAGTCATCCTTACTGACCAGCTTCTTGAGCCGCGACTGCAAAAACTCCTGTGCCTCGTCCGAGTGGTCTGCATCCTGCAGCACGACGTAATACTGGCTGACGCTGCTTCCGCTGCTGAGGCTCAGCAGGGTGGTGTAGGGGACAAGGACAACGTCGTCGTTGCCGCCCTCGTACTGGGCGGCGGGCTTGGAGCGGCCTTCCAGCACGCCCACGATGCGAAACTCGTTTGCGCCCACCTTGAGGGTGCTGCCGAGGCCGTTGCCGCCGAAGATCTTGCGGTCCACATAGTCGCCGATGACGCAGATGTTCTTGTTGTCCATCAGGTCGGTGTACTGGATGCCCCGGCCCTTGGCCACCTTATAGTTGTTGATGGTCAGATAATCCTCATTGACGCCGCTGATGTAGGTGCGGCGGTACTTCTCCCCTGCCACCCGCAGCGGATCCGTCCCGGCGCTGGCGATGGGCGAAAGGCCCCTGTAATACTCCGGCTTCTGGTTGATGATGTTATACACATCGCTGACCTCCACCGTGCGGGTGCTGGCGGTCATGACGTTGACCGACAGAATATCGCTGCCCATATCGGAGTAGAAGTCCTGCATCATGTGGGTCATGCCGTTGCCGAGGCCGACGATGACGATGACGGCCATAACGCCGATGATGATGCCCAGCATGGTGAGGAAGGTGCGGACTTTGTTGCTCCACACGTTCTGGATGGCCTGCTTGAAGGTCTCCTTTATCATGCGTGCGCTCCCTCCTCTCCGGCTTTCGGGGCCGACATCATGAGGTTCGGCTGCACGACCGCCTCGGGGGCGTGGGCGTCGCCGTCGTAGACGACGACACCGTCCTCCAACCGGATGATGCGCTCTGCCTGCACGGCGATGGAGTTGTCGTGGGTGATGAGGACCACGGTGTGGCCCTGTTTGTGCAGTTCCTGAAGCATCCCCAGCACCTCCCGGCCGGTATGAGAGTCCAGCGCACCCGTCGGCTCGTCGGCCAGAATGATGGGCGGGTTGCGGACAAGGGCGCGGGCGATGGACACACGCTGCTGCTGGCCGCCGGAGAGCTGGTTGGGCTTGTTCCGGAGCTTGCTGCCCAGACCCACCTGTTCCAGCGCTGCGATGGCGCGGCGGCGGCGCTCGCTGCCGCCCACGCCTGCGTAGATGAGGGGGACTTCCACGTTTTCCAGCAGGGTCAGCTTGGGCAGCAGGTTGTATTGCTGGAAGATGAAGCCCAGCTTCTCGTTCCGGATGGCCGCCAGCTCACGGCGGTTCATCTTACCGACATCGCTGCCGTCCAGCAGATACCGGCCGTGGGTAGGCACATCCAGACAGCCGATGATGTTCATGCAGGTGGATTTGCCGGAGCCGGACTGGCCCACGATGGCCACGAACTCGCCCCGGTCTATCTTCATGGAGATGTGGTCTGCCGCTTTGACGAGGGTGTCACCCATCTGGTAGTATTTGCAGACCTCGTCAAACTCGATCAGGGCGCTCATTCGTCGCCTCCTTCGGCAGACACCATCATGTTGCTGTAGAAGTCGGTCGCGCTGACCGTCGAGGTGTCGTAAGCGATGGTGTCGCCCTCCTGCAGGCCGCTCTTCACCTCGATGTAATCATCGTCGCTGATGCCGGTGGTCACTTTGACGTAGACATAGCCCTCGGGGGCGGTCATGGAGGCCTCGGCGTTGGCAGCGCTGGGCGAATCCTTCGTCACCAGCACATAGCTGCCCCGGACGAGGGCGGCGTTGGGCAGGGCCAGAACATCCTTGACGCTGGCTGTGGTGATCTTGGCCGAGGCATTCATGCCGGGCAGCAGATCGCCCATCTCGTCGATGCGGACGGTGACGGGGTAGCTGGTGGAGCCGTTGGCAGTGGTGCCGGCCACGAGGATGCTGCTGATGGTGCCCTTGTAGGTCTCGCCCGGGACGGCGTCGGCGGTGATCTCCACCTCCTGTCCGACCTTCAGAGAACGAATTTTCAGCTCATCCACGTTGAGCTTCAGTTCCAGATAGCTCATATCGTAGATGGTGCAGAGGTTCTGCATGGCTGCGTCGTTGGCGCTGAGCTTATCGCCGGCTTTGACCTTTTTGTCCACGATGGTGCCGCTGATGGGCGCATCGATGGTGTAGTGGCTGATGTTCCGCTCTGCGGAAGACATCCGCAGCTCGGCAGAGCGAAGATTGTCGGCGGCGTTCTGGGCCTGCTTGTCCAGATCCTTGCCGGTGATGCGGAGGAGCACGTCGTCCTGACGGACGGTGCTGCCCTCCCTGACGCAAAGCTCGGACACGGTGCCGGAGGCAGCGGCCACGACGGTCTCCTCGCGCTGGTAGGCAAAATGGGCCGAGTTGAGGGAGCTGACGCCGTTCACCTGCGCCACTGCGGCCTGCGCGGTGGTCAGGCTGCCCGTGTTGGGCACCGCGATGGTGACGGTGCAGGTCATGAGGCTGGCGTCACCGGAGGGGTCTGCGCCCGATACCGAGCGGATGGTGCCGTTCAGCACCTCAAAGGTGGTGTCCGGCATGACCTGCGCGGCCTGACCGACGGCGAAGCTCTGGGCCTCGGCGGCGGGGAAATCCACGGCCAGCAGCATCACAGAGGTGTCGCGGACGGTGGCGACGGTCTGACCGGCCTGCACCGCGTCGCCAGCGGCCACAGCAAAGGAGCTGACCTCGCCGCTGATCTTCGTGCGGACATTCCGGGCGTCGGCGGCGTCATCGTAGCTGCGCTGGGCCTGAGACACCGAAAGCTGTGCGCTCTCGAGGTCGCCCTCCACATCCGAGCTGTCGATGACGTAGAGGACATCGCCCTTCTGGATGGTGTCGCCCAGCTCGAAGTCAGCGGTGAGCACCGTGCCGGTGACGAGGGACTTGACGGTGTAGGAATCGGCGGCATTGATGGTGCCGCTGCCGTCGTAGACGTTCACGATGTCGCGGCGTCCCAGCGCCTCCTGCACATACGCCATGTCTGCCGATGCACTGCGGCTCCTGCGGGGGATGACCACCACCGCCAGCACCGCCACGGCCACGACCGCCGCGATGCAGCGCTTTTTGTGGGTCCGGATAAAGTGGAGCACCTTATTTTCCCCGCCGGTGTTCTCCTGCGGAGAGGCGTCCTGTGTCTTTTTGTTGAAACCTAGCATGAAAAGCCTGACCTCCTGTGATTTTTTCCTGTAGACCTGTGATAAAGAAGAATGCATTCCTCCTGCGTTCATCGCTCTGCGCCCTTCCCGCCGCACCCGCAAAAATCATCCCACCTGCGAGTTCCTGCTCCGGGTCAGCTGCGCAAATCAATGTCATGATACCATCTTATAAAACGGACTACAAGGAAGATTTCCTGCACGATTTGCAACTTTTTTGAAAATTTTTCCACTGTCCTGAATATCCCGGGAAATAAAGGCTCCCACCCGGGGCAGATCCTCCGGGCGGGAGCCTTGCTGTTTTTTTACGTCTGCTTACAGACAGCCGCATGGCAGGCGGAACAGGCTCATCTTGCAGGAAATGAAAAACAGGAAGCTCCCGCCGGGGAACTCCCTGTTGTACATATCGTAGAGGTTACCGCAGTATCCCATAGGTTTTCTCCGCCACCGGTTCGCACCACTCGTTAGAGGTGCCTTCGCCGGGCACTTCCACTGCCAGATGAGAGAACCAGCAATCGGGTGCAGCACCGTGCCAGTGCTTGACCTCTGGGGGAATGTTCACCACATCGCCCGGATGCAGCTCCAGCGGAGCTTTGCCCCATTCCTGATAGTAGCCCCGGCCTGCCACGCAGACAAGGATCTGCCCACCGCCCTTTGCGGCATGGTGGATGTGCCAGTTGTTCCGGCAGCCCGGCTCAAAGGTGACGTTGTAAATGCCAACCTGTGCGGTGGACAGGGGTGCCAGATAGCTTTTTCCGCTGAAATATTGTGCAAAGCCGTCGTTGGATGCACCGATAGGGAACACCATTTCACTCTGGTGCTTTGCCTTGGCATCCTCTGCAGCGTCCTCTGCCCAGACTTCCTTGGCCATGCGGAAAGCCGCCCATGCCTTGGGCCAGCCTGCATAAAACGCCGCATGGGTCAGGATCTCTGCAATCTCAGTCCGGGTAATACCGTTGTTTTTCGCTGCCGTCAGGTGATACCGAAACGAGGAGTCCGTCAGTCCCTGCGCCATCAGTGCTACCACCGTCACAAGGCTGCGGTCCCGGAGGGAGAGTTTATCCTCTCGGCTCCACACCTGCCCGAATAGTACCTCATCGTTAAGTTCTGCAAATTTTGGTGCAAATTCGCCCAGAGCATCACGCCCTGCGGTCTGTTTTACTGCCATTTTACATATTCCTCCCCATCTCGTAAGCCTGTGCCATGGCAGGCGTACCGCACACTGCACCCGGCTCATAGACACCGCCTGCTACAAGGACTCCCTTTTCCACGGCACCTTTCACACAGTCTGCATAGCCCCGGAAGCAGGTCAGCGTAGTGTCCGCAGAGGCTTTTCCCTCGTCTGCCATGGTGGTGATGTAGTAAAATTCCTTGTCTTTGACCTCAAGCCACCGTGCCACGGTACGGTCGATCACTGCCTTCAACTGGGCACTGATGGAGTAGAAGTATACCGGGCTTGCCAGCACAATGACATCGGCATCGATCATCTTTTGCAGGATGTCTGCCATATCATCCTTGTGGACGCAGGCTCCACCGTGGGTGCTGCAGTAGTAGCAGCCGGAACAGGGAGCCACCTTTTTCTCAGCGACCCGGATCTTTTCTGCTTTGTGCCCGGCATCCTGCGCTCCACGCAGAAATTCGTCGCATAGAATATCAGAGTTGCCGCCCTTCCGGGGACTGCCAGACAAAATCAATACCTTCTTGCTCATAGGGACCTCCTTGACAGCAGAGTGCATCCGCATTATGATGTTGATAAAGTTTAATTTTATCATACAACTTAAAGCGCACTTTAAGTCAAGGGCTTTTTGAAAAAACGGAGGTTTCAGATGATCTATACCGTAGGTGAAATGGCACAAAAGCTGGGCGTACCTGCCTCCACCCTGCGCTACTACGACAAAGAAGGGTTACTTCCCTTTGTGGAGCGTTCCTCCGGCGGCATTCGGATGTTCCGGGAAAACGACTTCGAGTGGCTGCAGGTCATCCGCTGCATGAAAAAAGCCGGAATGTCCATCAAGGATATCCGGCAGTATATTGAGCTTTCCATGCAGGGAGACGACACCATTGACACCCGGCTGGAGATGTTCCGGCATCAGCGGGAGGTGCTCACCCAGCAGATCCAGCAGTTACAGCATACGCTGGAGACTGTGGAGTATAAATGCTGGTTCTATGAAGCCGCCAAAGCCGCTGGGACAGTGGATGTCCCCGGTGCGATGACCGATGCGGATGTACCTGATCAGTTCCGTGCCATCCGGCAGGAGCTTCGGGGACAGAAGATGCCGAATATCGAAAGATAAGATATGCCGTTCCAGTTGCTTTTGGAACGGCATTTCTCTTAATCTTCTAACCCATGGCTCCCGGTTACGGTTTTCAAGTATTTCTCCGGGTCGCCGTTCAGAATCAAGTCCGCTTTGTTGATAAGGTTTTGAACACACAGCCGTCGGGAACAAGCCGGAATTGTCATTTCCGAAGAAAACGAAAAATCCGAACCCTTCTCCTATCGGAAAAAAGTTCGGATTTCGTTGTTGTGGTGCACCTCCAGGGACTCGAACCCTGGGCCCACTGATTAAGAGAGCAAGCCGCCGGTTCGTCTCAATTTCTGGAAGTTTCGAGTCATCGTTATTTTTAATCAAAGCAACGTGATTTTTCACCCGGTAATTTCTGCACCCTTTGTCGGATTTTGCAACGAAAAGCACCCTCTGCACGTTTTGAAACCGTGCAAAATCCGTGCAGAAACCGTGCACTTACTCTCCGACAAATTAAAAATCACCCTATCCCCACCGACTTGACGGCATTGGTTTGGGTGGCCATTCTCTTATTTTTAGTACTTGCTGCATCACAAGCCGATTGGAAAGCATCTGACCTCATTCTCAGTATAACCCGTCGTTTTGTGTTAGAAAAAAGCAACACAGCACGATATGGTCTGTATGGCCTTGTAGTGGTATCCTTTTGCCAACAAGAAAACAACATAAAACGAAAGGAAAAACAAATGATGAAACGTATCTTTACCCTGATTACCTCTATTGTTCTGGCCACCAGTCTACTGGCTGTCCCCTGCTTTGCCGCTGAGCCTGAAGACTTGCCAGCACCGCAGCCTGGTGTGACCGAAACGGAACAACCTGACGGTTCTGATCAGCCTGAGAATCCGGACAGACCTTCTATCCAGCCATGTGATGCTATGCCGGGCGTTGGAGACATGGGTTAACTCATAAAATCGATGTTCAAGTATTCTTTCGCTTCTTTTTTGACAACCTCTAACCCGATTTGATATCCAATGACTTTGCAGAGATAATACGATTGGTAGTACAATTCTTTGCTGATTTCGTCATCGCCCATAAAATGTCGGCATTCCGCTTCAATTTCCAGACATCGGGGCAATACTTGGTAATGTCCATATTGAATACAGGCTTCTCGTCCTTCTTTAGCGAGTGCAGCTCCTTCCTCATAGCGACCGCACAAATCCAGTACCCGAGCATAATTATAAAGGACCAAAGGCAACACCCCTATAGATGTTATGGTTTCCTTAAAATGCTTACGCACATACTTAAGCAGCTGATAGTAGATTTCAGCTGCTTTTTTATTTTGGCCAGCATCAGAGTAAGCAAGCCCAATCTGATTGATAATTGTGATTTCATCTCTTGTATAAAGGAAACTTTCTATACTCTCTAGGTCAAAGCGGGGCACAGTCAGCTGAATTGCCTGCATTAGCAGATCGATTTGTTCCAGCGGCGTGTAGCGTCCATCTAAGCGTCCCAGAAGTACCCTTGAACGCAGGGCAAATTGCTGCGCAATTTGATCATCCGGATCTGCCAGCTTTTCAAATTGTGCAAGCTTCTCAAAGCCCTCCGGCACCTTTTCGGTCGCATTGCAGGCAACAATTTCTTTCTGAAGAGCTTCCATCTCCAGTTCATTTTTACTCAGCAGAGCAAAATAGCGGTCATCCGGCAGGCCCAGACGCTGCAAAAGGGCATTGATCCGGTTGCGGCTGGGGGTCTGTTTCCCATTTTCCAGTCGGGAAAGAGTCATAGGCTCACAGATTCCATAGCAGAGCTGCTCCTGGGTCAAACCCAGATCCAGCCGCCGCTGCTTGACGTACTCGCCAAGAAAGACATTCTTCATCCCTAAACCCTCCTATAGAAGTAATATCTCTATTATTATAAAGGATGGCACAGCGGATTTCCAGTGAACGGTTCAACTTTTACTGAAAACTTATCGTTTTGTGTTATTTTCAAGTAACTCGGCACGATATGTTGCCGGTCGGCAGGATGTGCTACAATACAGTCACAGCAAGGGATACGAACAAACGAAAGCTCCCAAGCTGAATAAAACCAAAAAGAAAGGAGAAACAAATCATGGAAGTCCTCGCTGAGAAGAAGCCCATTGAAGAACAGGTTGATTGCAATATCGACATTAATATCTTCTGCTAACAGGGTTAATTACCACTTTAATAAGGGGTTCGGATTGTTCCGGGCCCCTTATTTCGAACAATTATCCTGTAATCAGGATTTTTATATAGATAAAGAGGAGCTAATATGTATACAGTACCCAGCTATGTGACCTATCGCACGGAAGAAGATGCTATTTATATTACATCAGAATTGTATCGCAATACCGTCCGGCTGACCGATCATGGCCTGCAGAAGGAGTTCATCAATCTCACCCGTTGCGGCGGCTGTGCGGAACTGAATACGCCGTTGACACGCTATCTGCATGAGCAAGAGCTTCTGGTAACCGAGGAAGAACTGGACCATGCGCTGCACCAGGTGAGATCTTTGCTGGATAATATCTTCATGGTAACATTGATGCCGACGGAAGGCTGCAATTTCCGCTGCCCATATTGCTATGAAGATCACCATGCGGTCAGTATGACTCGTGACACACTGGACCGAATTGAGGAGTATATAACTGCACAAGCGCCGCGCTATAAACAGGTCATACTTGCATGGTTTGGAGGTGAACCTACTCTTTGCAAAGACACTGTGCTGGAAGTGTCCAACATTGTGCAAAATCTGCAGAAACAGTATGGCTTTCACTATGCTGCCAATATGACCACCAATGGTTATCTGCTGAATGACAAGCTATTTCGGCAGTTCTATCAGGCAGGGATCACCAGCTATCAAATTACAATTGATGGTTGGAATCACGACAAGACTCGGCCCCATGTATCCGGCAAAGGAACCCTGCAGACCATCATTAACAATCTGGCCTCTCTTTCCAAGTTGCCGCCGGCAGAGTATTCCTTTCATATCACGCTGCGCCACAATATTCTGGCCGACGATGAGGACTACAGTTGGTATGATTATCTGTACCGTCTGTTTGGGCATGACAAACGCTTCGCCGTACTTGTTCGTGCTGTTGGTGACTGGGGTGGTGAAGGCGTCCACAGTCTATCCATCCTTCATCAGGATACAAAAGATGTGTTGGTAGCAAAACATGTTGCATATCTGGATAAGATCGGGATGTCGTGTCATAACCACAGAAACGGAGCCCTTGCACAGGTGTGCTACGCTTCCTATCCACATAGCATGGTATTCCGGGCCAATGGAAAAATTGGCAAATGCACTGTGGCGCTTGACCACCCGCAAAACCAGTTAGGTTGGGTTGATCCCGAAAAAGGTATTGTGATCGACCCGGAGGTTAACTGCCGGTGGAGCTTTTCTGATCTGAAGCCCGAGTGTCGTAGCTGCCGGAATGTTTTGCGCTGCATGAATATGCAGTGCAAAAAGTCTGAAATTATTGATGGAAAGACAGTTTGCCTCTATAGAAAATCAGAATGTGTGTAATCAGTTAACTAACGCAAAACGATATGTTTATTCCTCATCCTGTGTGCTACAATTTGAATCAGAAAGAGCAAAGCACACAATCCACTGTTCATAGAGACAGATGGAACGATCACAGAAGAGGTGGAAATCATGAAGTATTATCTCAAAAAGTGCTGGCCCACTGTTACAGCGGCCTCCATCTGTATGGTTGTTGCCTATGGTTTGCAGGTCTGCACCAGTCTGGTACAGATTCAGATCACCCAGGGACTGCTGGACGGTGATCTGCGGGCTTTCACCATTCGGATCATTCTTCTTCTGCTGACCTGGCTGGCCGTGGTCCTTTGCCTGATTGCAGAGACCTTCTTCCAGGGCCGGGCCGTGCGCCGGATGAACAACGCTCTGCGCCGGGATATGGCAGCGGGCCTGTTGCACAAGACCCATCAGGAGTATCATAAGCAGGAGAGCGGCGAGTACCTCTCCCAGTTTACCAACGACGTGAACCAGATTGAGCAGATGGCCTGGACTCCGTTTTTCACCATCATGGGTTCTGCGGCACAGGTGGTGTTCGGCATCGTTGCACTGGCATCCATTCATTGGCTGCTTCTGGTGATTTCTCTGGTCATCGCATTGGTTATGATCTTCGTTCCTCGTCTGTTCAGCAAACGGTTGGGAACCGTTGGCACAGCCTGTGCCGCCAGCCAGGCTGACAGCGTCAGTAAAATCAAGGATCTGCTGGCAGGTTACGATGTGCTTCGCTTCTTTGGCAAGGATGAACGGTTTACCAGCGGAGTCGATGCAGCCAGCGACAGCATGGAGCAGGCCAAGTACAAACTGACCATCAACAAGGACGGCATCGGCTGTGGTCTGGCCTATGTCAGCGCCGTCTGCCAAGTGGCCGTTGTCATCCTGCTGGGTGTCCTGATCCTCAATGATATGATTCCTCTGGCCACCTTTATGGGCACCGGTACCATCTGCGCCGGCGTGTATAATGGACTGAACCAGGTGTCCAAACTTGCAGTGTCCTTCTCGGCCAGCAAGCCCTATTTCGATAAGATTACCATCCATGCCGGCGAGGCGCAGCTTCCTGATTTCGGTCTGCCTACCCTGCAGGAAGGCATTACGGTCAAGGATGTCTCTTTCGGCTACGATGAAAAGAAGCCGATCCTGGTCCACATGAACGCGGAATTCAAGAAAGGCGGCAAATACGCCCTCACCGGTCCCTCCGGCTGCGGCAAGAGCACCCTGCTGAAGATTCTTCTGGGCTGGCTGCCCGGCTACCAGGGCAAGGTCCTTTATGACGAGAGAGACGTGCGGGATTACACGCCCGAGCAGCTCCAGCAGAAAATGAGCTACATCGAACAGAATGTGTTCCTGTTCAATACCACCATCCGTGAGAACATTACCCTGGGTGAGCACTTTACCGACGAGCAGATGGAAAAGGCACTGCGTGACAGCGCCCTGGCAGGCGACCTTGCCAATATGCCCAAGGGTCTGGATACGCCGGTGGGCGAGGAAGGCAACGCCCTCTCGGGCGGCCAGAAGCAGCGCGTGGCCATCGCCCGTGCTCTGATCCATAACCGCAGCATCCTGCTGGTGGATGAGGGCACCAGCGCCCTGGACCAGAAGAACGCCGACATCGTGGAGAAGAGCCTGCTGTCCAACCCTGACCTGACCCTGATCCTGATTAGCCATCACCTGAGCGACGAACGTAAAGCCCAGTTCGATCATGTGTACGAGTTGACGCCCGCATCTTCTATTGTCTGAAACCGGGAAGCAACGCAATAGCCGGAAGAATCCAAAGAAACCGTGCCGGGGTTTCGTGACACACGACTTTGTTTGCAAAGTCTAGTGTGTTACACCTTGGTTCCGGCTGATGCGGAAAAGGGACTGCGAGCAGCTCCGGCAAGCACCTATTCTGCGGCAGAAGGATGCGCGGATGGGGATGGCAGCTAATGGTTTCTGCCCACCCAGCGCAGGCTTGCAGAGGAACCAATGGTGTACGTTCTCCCGTCCTGCCGCAGCAGCGTTTTCCCTATAAGGCGCAGGGCAAATGATCAGCGTCTGTGCTTGCCCCGCATCCCTGCCTTTGTGCGGTGCTTCAGCATGGAGGATTTGTTGAACACCCGCAGCAGGGTCATCTGTTCTTCTTTTGTCAGCTTGGAATAGTCGATGCCGATCTGTCCCATCAGGACATTCATCTTCTTTTCCAACGGAGAACCTTCAAACTTCTGTGCATTTTCAAGCTGCTTCCTCGCTTGCTCGACCGCTGCGCCGTCCGACGTGGTCTTATCGGTCCCATGTGCCGCTTTGATCTGCTTCAGGATCGCCGCCAGCTCATCATAGAGGATCTGCCCGAAATATTCGTCCTCGTTGATCTGCGCCGCCTTCAGCGTCCGCATGGTCAGGTCCTCTGCATCGGCATGGTATCGCTTTTCCAGTTCCTGCCGGGTGGCTTCCACCATGGCATTCATATCCCGGATGCGGTCACTGACCAGACCGTCCACACAGATCTCAAGGTCGGTCATCCACCGGGAAAAATCGGGATGTTCCAAAAGTTCACACAGCAGCCGATGATTGAAATTCCCATTCCTTAATACGTCCACTGCGCCATCGCTCAGATGCAAGTCCGAAAGGACTGCATCTGGGCGTTTTTTGTTTTCCGTCACGCCCAACAGGTAGTCCGTGGTCACGCCATAGAACTCAGCCAGCGTTGTCACCGCATAAATGCTGAGGTCGGTCACATCGTCACTCTCGTATTTCGACAATGCCGATTTGGACAGACCCGTCTGCTCTGCCAGCGTTTCCAGCTTCAGACTCCGCTCCACACGCAGGTCTTTGAGCCGTTCTCCCAGTGTCAGCTTGATGTTCATGGTCGCACCTCCGATGTTTTTTGCACAGTATACCACTTCCGGCGGTTCCTGTCCATAAGCGTGGAATTTTGCAGTTTCTGCACCTGTTTTCCGACATTATGGATATACGGCACAGCAGCCATGGAGGTGCTATCCTATAGACAGAAGGAAAACATATCACTCCCCAGCAGCGAACATATTAAGGGCTTCCCGTAAAAGCCCTCCCGAATCATATAACCGAACCTTGACAACAGAATGACCGTCCGAACTGCCCAGACCGCCAAGACCTCCCATCGGGGGAGCGAGCGCCCTGCATAGGGCCGACACAGAGTCCAAAAAGATTTCCTGTCGGGAGGCAGCAAGGGAGACCGGCTTCACCGAAGTTCCCATTTGGGGGACCCCGGTGACTTTGAACGTGGCAGGGATCAAAACGATCCGTGCCAAAACCTTTGACCAAAGGAGAAATTTTGAGTTTATATCAAAAGATCAAGTCCGCCATCACCGTTCGGCAGGTGGGAGAGATGTACGGCATGAAGCCCGACCGCCATGGCATGGTGTGCTGTCCGTTCCATTCTGACAGCGACCCCAGCATGAAGCTGAACGACACCTATTATTACTGTTTTGGCTGTGGGGCCAACGGAGATGCCATCGACCTCACCGCCAAACTGTTCGACCTGAACCCCCGGCAAGCCGCCGAGAAGCTCGCAAGTGACTTCGGGCTTGACCCGGACAAGCCGCCCGCCAATGCCATCGCTCTGCCGCCGCCCAAGCGTGGCCTGACAGACGAGCAGTGGGCAGACATCGCCTACTGCCTGCGGGTGCTGACCGATTATCTCGACCTGCTGCACGACTGGCGAGAGCGCTACAAGCCCACCACCCCGGAGGAGCCGCTGGACGAGCGGTTCGTGGAAGCTCTCCACATGACCGAGACCGTCGAGCACCTGACGGACTGCGTTGCATTTGGGACACCCCAGCAGAAAGCCGCTGCCGCCGCACAGCTGCTGTCCGGGTCGTACCTGCTGATGCTGGAGGAGCGCACCGACCGCCTTGCTCTGGCAAAGTGCGCCTGACGATTGATTCACCTGAAGTGGTGGGTCTCACGGTGAGACCTACCACTTCACTTTCCTAAAGGAGAACCACCACATGAAGAAAAACATTTCCCGCAACCCTTTATGGCCGGACTGGTACAACGGTAAGAAGATCGATGAAGTCCAGTTTGGCCGTGCCTTTCTGGAACAATGGCCGCTGAAATGCGTCAACGGTACGCTGTACACGCTGGACGGCCCGGTAGAGGACGAAAGCGAGATCAAGCAGCGCATCTTGGAGAACATCGAGGAATATGTCACCTCCAGCTTGTCCAAAAAAGTCACCAACATTCTGGAGACCATCAAGCTGCTGGCTTTTTCCGACCCGTTCCCCATCGAGCAGGACTGCATCCACCTCCAGAACGGCGTGTACCATCTGCCGGACGGCTCTTTTCAGGAGAGCCGCCTGTTCTGCCAGAACCGCCTGCCTGTGAGGTATGACCCCAAAGCCGCCACCCCTGACCGCTGGCTGACCTTTCTGCACGAGCTGCTGGACGATGCCGACATCCCCACCTTGCAGGAATATCTGGGCTACTGCCTGATCCCCAGCACCAAGGGGCAGAAGATGATGCTCATTGTCGGCAAGGGAGGCGAAGGCAAGTCCCGCATCGGGCTGGTGCTGAAACGGCTCATGGGGGATGCCGCCAGCAACGGCAGCGTCCAGAAAGTGGAGAACAACCGCTTTGCCCGTGCCGATCTGGAACGCCGCCTGCTGATGATCGACGATGATATGGACATGAACGCCCTGCCCAAGACGAATTATATTAAGACCATCGTGACCGCCGAAGCCAAGCTGGACTTGGAGCGCAAAGGTGTCCAGAGCTACCAGCGGGACATTTATGCCCGGTTCCTCTGCTTCGGCAACGGTGCGCTGACCTCACTGTACGACCATTCGGACGGTTTCTTTCGCCGCCAGCTCATCCTGACCACCAAGAACAAGCCTGCTGACCGCACAGATGACCCCTTCCTTGTGGAGAAGATGTGCGCCGAGTTGGAAGGCATCCTGCTCTGGTGTCTGGAAGGGCTGCACCGGCTGGTGCAGAACGATTTCCGCTTCACGGTCAGCAAACGAGCCGCGGCCAACGTGGACACCATCAAGCGCAGCAGCAACAATGTCATCGACTTCATGGAGTCCGAGGGCTATTTCCGCTTCAAGGCGGACTACTCCATCAGCTCCAAGGAGTTCTACGACATTTATAAGCAGTGGTGCGAGGACAACGCCTACCACAGCGTATCTGCCATCCGTTTCAGCGCGGAACTGCGACAGAACGACCGCCGCTATAACCTTGAAGCCACCAACAACATCTACCTGCCCGGTGGCCGCAGGGTGCGGGGTTTTGTAGGCATCGAGCCGCTTGTCCACCCCTGCCCGTAAAAAGTGTATTTTTTCACGGAAGAAGTTCGTACAACCTGTACGGTCTGTACTTGTACGCATCTGTACGGCGAGTTGAAGCGTTTTAAAACGTGTTATCGTTTATATTTCGCATTTCCGTACGTCGTACGAACCGTACAGGTTATTTGAAGTCCGTACGCAATTTTTTCAGATGCGTACGGAGCAATCAAGTTCGCATTGTGCGAACTTGATTGTAGCTCTCCCGCAGGAGGCGTTCCCCCTCGGAGAGTCCTCGAAGAGCCCACTACACTTTGCAGCCCATAGGGATGAAAGTGTTATAGTGGGTTATTACACTTCCGAAGAAGTGCATCTTCGTTCCCCGTCACCTTTCGATGAACCTTGAAAGGAGGGATGCCCTTTGGCAAGAAACGATGGCGTTGACCGCACCAGTGTCCGGAATCTCGCCGTTTCGGACAAGGCCGTTGGCAACACCCAGCAGCACAATGAGCGTGAAAAGGACAGCTATCGGAACCCCGACATTATCCCCCAGCGCACTGCATGGAACGTCCACTTCAAAAAGCCAACTGCCAGCTACACCGACCTATTCGCCCAACTGGAAGCCGCCGGAACCATCTCCACGCGCGGCTTGAAGCCGGATGCTATCCACTACTGTGAACTTGTCTTTGATGTCAACTCTGCCTACTTTGACAATCACGGCGGCTATGAGTTCGCCAAGCAGTTCTATGAGGATGCCTACAAAGCAGCCGTTCAAATCGTGGGCGGTGAGCAGTATATTCTCTCGGCTGTCATGCACGCCGATGAAATCAACCGCGCCATGACCGAAGCACTAGGCCGCGAAGTTTACCACTACCACCTCCATGTGGTCTATGTACCTGTGGTGGAAAAGCAGATCCTGTGGTCGAAACGCTGCAAGGACAAGGCACTGGTCGGCACCGTCAAGGAGACCGTCATGCAGGTCAGCCGGAGCAAGAAGTGGGCATCCAAGCCCCTGCTGGACGATGCTGGAGAGCCCGTCCTGCAAAAGAACGGCAAACCAGTCCTGAAGAAGTCGTACAGCATCCTGCAAGACGATTTCTTCAACTATATGCACAATGCCGGGTACACCGATGTAGAGCGCGGCGAGCGCGGCAGCACCGAAGAACACCTGACCGTCACCCAGTTCAAAGTCCAGCGGGAGCAGGAGCGTCTGGACAGCCTGACTGCACAAGCCGACGAACAAGCACAGTCGCTTGCTAAAACCAGTCAGACCCTCTCCAAAAAGGAGAAGGAACTTGCCGCTGTGCAGAAAAAGGCCACACTCACGAAAGAAGCCCTCATTCATGCGCGTGATCTGGATTATATCGGCAAGCGCACCTTCCTCGGCAACTACTCGCTGACCGAAGAAGAATTTTCCAAACTGAAAAAACAGGCTGACCACGGCTATATGATGGACGTAGAGAACCGCCGCCTGAAAGAAGAACTTTCCACCGCCAAGAAGGAAGCCATTCATTGGAGCAACAAGTACCACGACCTGTGGTACGATGTAAAGCCCTATCTGGATGCGCTCCACCGTGCTCCTGAACTGGTGCGCGGTTTTCTGGAAAAGATTCTTGCTCCCAAGCAGGAGCGCACCATGAATGTGCCACAGCGAAACCGCAAGCGTGGGCAGGATGTAGAACTTTAAGCTGAATTTTTAGATGATATGACAATATAAGGAGCAATGCTTATGGATTTTGACCGTAATTCTATGACCGTCCCTGTGCAATCTTCCGATTATACGAATAAGTTCTTGCAAAAGGACTCGAATCTCACTACAATGGAGGTGGTCACTCAAACCAATGCCGTCAAGTCTCCGACTGACAGCCCAGCAACCACGAAGCTGGTGTACACGGTGGAAGAGATCGCACGAATGCTGGCCATCAGCCTGCGCTCTGCTTACAACCTGTGCAACAGCACCACCGAATTCCGTGTCCTGCGGGTAGGCGGAAGCATCCGTGTACCGAAAGACAGTTTCGATGCGTGGCTCTACCGGGCAGCTTGATAAGGAGGCAAACAGTATGGCATATATTACGAAGCGCGGCAACTCTTACAGCGTCCGATACACTTATGAAGATGAGCACGGCAAGAGCTGCGACAAATGGGAGAGTTTTCCCACAAAAGAGGAGGCAACAAACCGAAAAAAGCAAATCGAGCATGAACTGGCGGCTGGTACTTTCCTGATTCCGTCCTCTGTGACGGTAGCAGAGTTCCTCATGGATTGGCTGCCCAAGCAGTGCAGCAAACACAAGTGGGCACCCAAAACCTACGAATCCAACCTTTCCACCATTCAGAACCTTATTATCCCCTATATCGGCAGCATGGAGATGCAGAAACTCAAGCCCTACCACATGGAAAACCTCTATACGACCCTGAGCAAAACGCCCTGCGGTTCGTATATCGAGGGAAAGAAGCAAGAACTGACCGAAAAGCAGAAACAGCGGTTTCTTTCCGGCACGACTATCCATGAGGTGCACCGGCTGCTGGGAACAGCGTTCCAGTATGCCGTGGAGTGGGGAATCCTGATTAAGAGTCCTGTTCCCGTGGACAGCCCCAAGAAGTCCACGCAGGAGCGCTCCATCTGGACGGTAGAGGAAATGCGGGCGGCTCTGGACAGCATGGATGACCCTATCCTGCATCTGGCAGTCCACCTCACACTGGTGGGCGCACTGCGAGAGGGCGAGATCGTAGGTCTGACCCCAGAGGATATTGACTTTGACGCTGCGGACGGCATCGGAACATTCCGTATCAACAAATCCATGCAGCGAGTGCGTAAAGAAGCCCTGAATCAGGTAGACGACGGCTGCATCATCAAGGTATTCCCGGACAAGCTGGAACGCAGCACCACTTCTCTCATCCTGAAAAGCACCAAAACGGCGTCCTCCTGCCGTACCATCTTCATGACCTCTGCTCTGAAAGAGGAACTGAAGAAGTGGCTGAATCAGCTGGCGGCAGACGAGATGAAAGATCCGGCACGCTACCATGACAGCGGAATGCTGTTCCGTCTGCCCAACGGTCTGGCTGTGGAGCCTGTGCTGATTCGCAAAAAGTTCCTCAAATGGCAGGATGCACACCCGGAGTTCCCTCGTATTGTGTTCCACGGTCTGCGGCATTCCAGTGCGACCTATCAGCTGATGATCTCCGGCGGCGATGTGAAGGCCGTTCAAGGCACCACAGGACACGCTACGGCAGATATGCTGGTGAACACCTATGCCCATATCCAGCAGTCCTCTCGTGTAGAACTGGGCAGGAAGTTCGAGGAAGGGTTCTATGCTAAACAGGAAAGCCCCAGCCCGCAGGCTGTACCCGCCGCAGGCGAACCCACCATCTCCATGACGGCTCTCTTGGAATTGCTGAAGAATGCAGACCCCGAAGTAAAGGCGCAGCTCCGTCTGGCACTGCTGACCTGATGCAAAATTTACCACGCATTTCAAAGCAATTCCAGCCTATGCAGAGGATTCCTACGAAAAAGCCGACCGTGCAAAAATCGTGCATTGACCGTGCAGACCCCGATTTTTCGGGGTTACATAACAAAAAAGAACGCCAAATCTTACGATTTGACGTTCAAAATTTGGTGCACCTCCAGGGACTCGAACCCTGGGCCCACTGATTAAGAGTCAGTTGCTCTACCAACTGAGCTAGAGGTGCATATTGTCAAGATGCGGTTTCTTCATCCTGACAACTATGAGTCGGCGACTACCTATTTTCACAAGCCGTTTCCAGCTAACTATCTTGGGCACGAGTGAGCTTAACTGCTGTGTTCGGAATGGGAACAGGTGGAACCTCACCGTCATCGTCACCGACCATATGACTAGCTAAGTATATCATTTCTGACTTACTTTGTCTAGTATTTCTAGAAGGACGTGCCTTCAAAACTGAATAATCACTGCTTACATTTTTTCGTTGACTCTAAGAGTCTCAAGCGAATTGTGGTCAAGCCCTCGACCTATTAGTACACGCTTGCTGAATGGATCGCTCCACTTACACATCGTGCCTATCGACCTTGTAGTCTTCAAGGAGTCTTACTTGTTTAAAACAATGGGATATCTTATCTTTGGGTCGGCTTCACGCTTAGATGCTTTCAGCGTTTATCCGATCCGTACGTAGTTGCCCAGCTATGCTCCTGGCGGAACAACTGGTGCGCCAGAGGTACGTCCGTCCCGGTCCTCTCGTACTAGGGACAGCTCCCATCAAATATCCTGCGCCCACGACAGATAGGGACCGAACTGTCTCACGACGTTCTGAACCCAGCTCGCGTACCGCTTTAATTGGCGAACAGCCAAACCCTTGGGACCGAATACAGCCCCAGGATGCGATGAGCCGACATCGAGGTGCCAAACCTCCCCGTCGATGTGGACTCTTGGGGGAGATCAGCCTGTTATCCCCAGGGTAACTTTTATCCGTTGAGCGATGGCATTTCCACTCACATACCACCGGATCACTAACTCCAACTTTCGTTACTGCTCGACCCGTCAGTCTCGCAGTTAGGCTCGCTTCTGCGTTTGCACTCTTTTGCTTGATTTCCGTTCAAGCTGAGCGAACCTTTGAACGCCTCCGTTACTTTTTAGGAGGCGACCGCCCCAGTCAAACTGCCCACCTAACAATGTCCCCCGACTCGATTCAGAGCCGCAGGTTAGAATTCCAATATCGCAAGGATGGTATCCCAACGGCCACTCCGCAGAAGCCAAAGCTCCTGTTTCCCTGTGTCCCATCTATCCTGTGCATGCAACATCGAAACCCAATATTAGGCTACAGTAAAGCTCCATGGGGTCTTTCCGTCTTGTCGCGGGTAACCGGCATCTTCACCGGTACTACAATTTCGCCGGGCGGGCTGTTGAGACAGTGCCCAAATCATTACGCCTTTCATGCGGGTCAGAACTTACCTGACAAGGAATTTCGCTACCTTAGGACCGTTATAGTTACGGCCGCCGTTCACTGGGGCTTCGATTCAATGCTTGCACATCTCCTCTTAACCTTCCAGCACCGGGCAGGCGTCAGCTCGTATACGTCATCTTTCGATTTAGCACAAACCTGTGTTTTTGGTAAACAGTTGCTTGGGCCGATTCTCTGCGGCTCCATCTCTGGAGCACCCCTTCTCCCGAAGTTACGGGGTCAATTTGCCGAGTTCCTTAACAACCCTTCTCCCGTTGGCCTTAGAATCTTCTTCCTACCTACCTGTGTCGGTTTGCGGTACGGGCACCTCAGAAATACACACAGCTTTTCTCGCCATCTTCCATCCCAGACTTCGGTACTAACTTCCCTCGATCTCTACCGGAACCAACACCCGGCTCTGAGACTTCAAATGTGTCCCTGTGCTTAACTCTTTTGGTGGTGACGGAATCTCTACCGTCTGTGCATCGGCTACGCCTTCCGGCCTCACCTTAGCTCCCGACTAACTTGGAGCGGACGAACCTTCCTCCAAAAACCTGAGGCTTTCGGCCATGCAGATTCTCACTGCATTCGCGCTACTCATTCCGGCATTCTCACTTCTATACACTCCACAGCCGCTTACGCTACTGTTTCTCCGCGTATACAACGCTCCCCTACCCAATCCATTACTGGATTGCCTAAGCTTCGGTGTCAGGTTTAGCCCCGTTAAATTCTCCGCGCAAAGACGCTCGACCAGTGAGCTATTACGCACTCTTTGAATGAGTGGCTGCTTCTGAGCCAACATCCTGGTTGTCTGCGTATCTTCACATCGTTTTCCACTTAACCTGACTTTGGGACCTTAGCTGTAGATCTGGGCTGTTTCCCTTTTGACAATGACATTTATCTGACACTGTCTGACTCCCAAGCATCAATACTCTGGCATTCTGAGTTTGATAAGCTTCGCTAACCTCTCGGCCGCTAGGCTATTCAGTGCTTTACCTCCAGGTATCTAACTTGAGGCTAGTCCTAAAACTATTTCGGGGAGAACCAGCTATCTCCGGGTTCGATTGGAATTTCTCCGCTACCCACAGTTCATCCGCCGCCTTTTCAACGGAGGTCGGTTCGGTCCTCCATGGAATTTTACTTCCACTTCAACCTGACCATGGGTAGGTCACCCGGTTTCGGGCCCATTATATGCAACTTAACGCCCTTTTCAAACTCGCTTTCGCTTCGGCTCCAGACCTTAAGTCCTTAACCTTGCTGCATACAATCGCTCGCCGGACCGTTCTACAAAAAGTACCCTATCACACATTGACGCGCTCTAGGTGCTTGTAGGCACAGGGTTTCAGGTTCTTTTTCACTCCCCTCCCGGGGTGCTTTTCACCTTTCCTTCACAGTACTATACGCTATCGGTCACTGGGTAGTATTTAGGGTTGGAGGGTGGTCCCCCCATCTTCCGACCAGGTTTCACGTGTCTGGCCGTACTCTGGAATCTGCGCAGCTCTCTCCGTTTTCACCTACGTGGTTCTCACACTCTCTGACCGGCCTTCCCATGCCGTTCGGTTAACAGATTGAGTCCTAAAAGCAGTCCGTACCCCGGAAGTATTTCTACTCCCGGTTTGCCCTCTTCCGCGTTCGCTCGCCACTACTTACGGAATCTCGTTTGATGTCTCTTCCTCGCCCTACTTAGATGTTTCAGTTCAGGCGGTTCCCCCGATGCACCTATTTTAAATTTCAGTGCAGCGTACTTGAGTATGAACTCAAGTGAGTTTCCTCATTCAGAAATCTCCGGATCAATGCTTATTTGCAGCTCCCCGAAGCTTATCGCAGCTTATCACGTCTTTCATCGGCTCCCAGTGCCAAGGCATTCGCCCTGCGCCCTTGTTCGCTTGACCATTCAAACTATTCTCTCTCGAGAATGGCTTGTATCCTCTTGATTCTCTCTTGCCAACGAAGATTATTGTTACCCTTCCTTTTGAAATTGTAATATTTCTTAAAAAGAACTTACTATAATCTTTGTTTCGCAGTTATTATTCAGTTTTCAAGGTACGTCTTTGAGTTCCCTTTTCAGGGCCCTCAAAATCGAACAATATCTAATCAACTTGTCTCTGTCACCTGTTCCAAGAACAAACCATCTTCGATGTTTCGTTCTTGCCTGACTCCTTAGAAAGGAGGTGATCCAGCCGCAGGTTCTCCTACGGCTACCTTGTTACGACTTCACCCCAATCACCAGTTTTACCTTCGGCGGCGTCCTCCTTGCGGTTAGACTACCGACTTCGGGTCCCCCCGGCTCTCATGGTGTGACGGGCGGTGTGTACAAGGCCCGGGAACGTATTCACCGTGGCATGCTGATCCACGATTACTAGCAATTCCGACTTCGTGCAGGCGAGTTGCAGCCTGCAGTCCGAACTGGGACGTTGTTTCTGAGTTTTGCTCCACCTCGCGGTCTTGCTTCTCTTTGTTTAACGCCATTGTAGTACGTGTGTAGCCCAAGTCATAAAGGGCATGATGATTTGACGTCATCCCCACCTTCCTCCGTTTTGTCAACGGCAGTCTGGCCAGAGTCCTCTTGCGTAGTAACTGACCATAAGGGTTGCGCTCGTTGCGGGACTTAACCCAACATCTCACGACACGAGCTGACGACAACCATGCACCACCTGTCTCCTTGCTCCGAAGAGAAAACATATTTCTATGTTCGTCAAGGGATGTCAAGACTTGGTAAGGTTCTTCGCGTTGCGTCGAATTAAACCACATACTCCACTGCTTGTGCGGGCCCCCGTCAATTCCTTTGAGTTTCAACCTTGCGGTCGTACTCCCCAGGTGGATTACTTATTGTGTTAACTGCGGCACTGAAGGGGTCAATCCTCCAACACCTAGTAATCATCGTTTACGGTGTGGACTACCAGGGTATCTAATCCTGTTTGCTACCCACACTTTCGAGCCTCAGCGTCAGTTGGTGCCCAGTAGGCCGCCTTCGCCACTGGTGTTCCTCCCGATATCTACGCATTCCACCGCTACACCGGGAATTCCGCCTACCTCTGCACTACTCAAGAAAAACAGTTTTGAAAGCAGTTTATGGGTTGAGCCCATAGATTTCACTTCCAACTTGTCTTCCCGCCTGCGCTCCCTTTACACCCAGTAATTCCGGACAACGCTTGTGACCTACGTTTTACCGCGGCTGCTGGCACGTAGTTAGCCGTCACTTCCTTGTTGAGTACCGTCATTATCTTCCTCAACAACAGGAGTTTACAATCCGAAGACCTTCTTCCTCCACGCGGCGTCGCTGCATCAGGGTTTCCCCCATTGTGCAATATTCCCCACTGCTGCCTCCCGTAGGAGTCTGGGCCGTGTCTCAGTCCCAATGTGGCCGTTCAACCTCTCAGTCCGGCTACCGATCGTCGCCTTGGTGGGCCGTTACCTCACCAACTAGCTAATCGGACGCGAGGCCATCTCAAAGCGGATTGCTCCTTTTCCCTCAGGTCGATGCCGACCCGTGGGCTTATGCGGTATTAGCAGTCGTTTCCAACTGTTGTCCCCCTCTTTGAGGCAGGTTCCTCACGCGTTACTCACCCGTTCGCCACTCGATCGAAGAAGCAAGCTCCTTCTCTCTCGTTCGACTTGCATGTGTTAGGCGCGCCGCCAGCGTTCGTCCTGAGCCAGGATCAAACTCTTTATTAAATGATATTTATCACTTAAAAAGTGTTAAATCTCTCTTCGCTCAGCACGCAATCGCTTGCGTCCTGTGTGAATTACTTTGTTTGGAATTGTTTAACGTGTTTTTCCAACACGAAAATAGGTTCCGTTACAAGTTTTTCGATATTGTTCAATTTTCAAGGTCCTGTAGCGCCTCAGCCAAGCGGCTGACGACTTAATCATTTTACCACAGAAGTGGTTTTTTGTCAAGCTTTATTTTTTCGAAGTTTTTCGTTTCTTACCGAACTTGGAGCATATCGAAAGTCTCTCGCATTCCTGCCGGACTTTCTCGCGTCTATTGGTTCTTTTCGCTTTACTTCTAGCTGAGACTCGGAAGTCATTCTTTTGTCTCAGCGCTTGGCGCTCAAGTATAATACCACATCACCGCCCGGATGTCAACACTTTTTTACTTCTTTTTTCAAGTTTTTTCTTTTCTCTTCAAAAATCATCTCCCGGCAGGCCCCCAACCCCTCCGCTGCGGCCACGGCCGCAGTGTCTCCCCTTGCCAAGGGGAGTCTATGGTGCTATATATTATATATACATTATATGCAAGCAGGGAGGCCCCAACCATGATCCTTACCGTCAATCTCGGCAACACCCACATCACCATTGGCGGCTACGAGCACGATGACCTGATATTCTGCGGACGGCTCCACACAGACCCCGCCGCCACCGTCGATGAATACGCACTGCGGCTGGTCAATCTGCTTTCGCTCCACAGGGCCGCACCTGAGCAGATCGAGGGCGGCATTCTGGGCAGCGTAGTGCCTGCGCTGACCGGACGGGTGCTGGCAGCATTGCAGATGCTCTGCCCGGTGCGCATCCTGACCGTCGGGCCGGGACTCAAGAGCGGCATCCGCCTCCGGCTGGACAATCCCGCCCAGTTGGGTGCAGAGCTGCTCTGCGGCGCAGTGGCTGCACTGGCGGAAGGCTCCGGCCCGCTGGTGGTCATCTCAGCCGACACGGCCATCTCCCTGATGGCCGTCAACGGGAGGCAGGAGCTTGTGGGCGGCGTCATCCTGCCCGGGCCGCAGCTCTCGCTGGCCGCACTGGTGCAGAACACCGCTCAGCTTCCCCAGATCGACCTCTCTGCCCCCGCGCCCGCCTCTGTGCTGGGCAAAAACACCGCCGCCTGTCTGCAAAATGGCTTTGTGCTGGGCACTGCCGGGATGCTGGACGGGCTGGCCAGCCGTTTCTGTGCCGAACTCGGCCCCGAAACAAAATTCTACGCCACCGGCAATCTGCCCCGGACCATCCGGGAGGCCTGCCGCACCCCCATCCTCTACCGGGAGACTCTTATCACCGACGGCTTGTACCGCATCTGGCTGCGGAACCGCCGCTGAAGTTTTATTTGCATTTTTTGCGAGGCTGTGCTATACTATATTGTACTGGTTCACCAGTGCATATCGTGCGATCGTAGCTCAGCTGGATAGAGCGTTCGGCTCCGACCCGGAAGGCCAGAGGTTCGAATCCTCCCGGTCGCACCAAGAAAGGCCCATACACATTGTGTATGGGTCTTTCTTTATTGCAGATGCAATTTCCAGCCTGTCGGAGCGTCTGCCGGGAGAACTCATTTTCAGAAGTCAAGAATCATATTGCAAAAAAGTAAAACTCCTTTATAATAGAGCTTGTGCCCCGGTGTGCGCGGGCACCGCTTCGGGATAAGAAAAAGGAAAAAAACATGAGTTCATCCACAAAGTCACTGACCGAAGGCCCTCTGGCCAAACAGATCCTTCTGGTCAGCCTGCCGCTGGTCCTGTCCAACCTGCTGCAGGTCCTCTTCAACATGTCGGACGTGGCCGTGGTGGGCCGCTTCGCAGGCTCTACCGCCCTCGGTTCGGTGGGTTCCACCAGCATCTTCGTCACCCTGTTCACCGGCTTTCTCATCGGCCTGAGCAACGGCATCAACGTGCTGGTGGCCCGGTTCTACGGCGCACGCCATGCCAGCGATGTGGAAAAGACCGTCCACTCGGCCCTGCTGGTCAGTCTGGCGGCGGGCATTCTGCTCCTGCTCGTCGGCCTGCTGGGTTCACCGGCCCTGCTCCACCTGCTCAACACCAAAGAGGACCTCTACCCCGGTGCAGTGCTCTACCTGCGGGTCTACTTCCTCGGTATGCCGGCGCTGGCCCTCTATAATTTCGGCAACGCCATCTTCAGTGCCATCGGTGAGACGAAGAAGCCCCTCTATTACCTCTGCATCGCGGGCGTGCTGAACATCCTGCTCAACCTCTTCTTCGTCATCGTCTGCCGTCTGGACGTGGCAGGCGTGGCGCTGGCCAGCGCTATCTCCCAGTGCGTCTCGGCCTTCCTCGTCCTGCGGGCGCTGACCCGCGTGAAGGACTGCTACGCCCTCGACTTCCACAAAGCCGCTCTCGACCCTGCCACTACCCAGCGCATCCTTGCGCTGGGCATCCCGGCCGGACTTCAGAACGCCATTTTTGCCATCGCCAACCTCTTCATTCAGGCCGGTGTCAACTCCTTCGACTCCCTTATGGTCAAGGGCAACTCTGCCGCCGCCAATGCCGATAACCTGATCTACGACGCCATGGCCGCCTTCTACATGGCCTGTGCCAGCTTCATGAGCCAGAACTACGGCGCAGGCAAGCCCGACCGGGTGAAGAAGAGCTACTTCATCAGCCTCGTCTACTCCTTCGGCGTCGGCCTCGTGCTGGGCAGTGCCCTCTTCCTCTTCGGGCGGGAGTTCCTTGCCCTCTTCACCACCGAGAGCGCCGTTATCGACGCCGGTATGAAGCGTGTGGGCGTCATGGGCTTTGCCTATTGCATCTCGGCCTTTATGGACTGCACCATCGCCGCCTCCCGCGGCCTTGGCAAGACGGTGGTCCCCACCGTCATCGTTGTCCTCGGCTCCTGCGTGTTCCGGGTCATCTGGGTCTACACCATCTTCGCCCACTTCCACACCATCCCCTCGCTCTACCTGCTCTACCCCTGCTCCTGGGCGCTGACGGCCATCGCTGAGATCTTCTACTTCGCCCACTCCTACAAGGAGAGCATGAAGATCTTCTCCCAGCCTGCCGCTGAGCTTTAACAGACAGCAAAAATGCCATCGCCCCGCGGCGATGGCATTTTTCATTTCCTGATCTTACTGATAATCGTGGTTGAGGAACATGGCCTTGATCTGGACGATCTCGTCGTACTCCTCCTGCTCCACCTGAACGTCGGCGTTGACCTCCTTGAGGCGGTTCTTTACCGCTGCAAGGGCCTCGGGCAGGGTCACGGCCCGGCCCTCCTGAATGGCGTCGGTCATCTGCTTGAGCACCACAGGGTGGGCGTAGATGTCCGGCACCGGGAAGCTGCCGCCGGGGTAAGCCCGGATGTACTCGGCCATGGCTGCTTCGGCCTTGTCGGCCCGGGCCATGATGGACTTGTGGTTGTTGTGGGCCGTGGGCATCATGTTGTAGCTGGAAAAGAGGAAGATGGCCGCAAAGCCGAACAGGGCAAAGTAGATGCCGTAGTTCCCGGTGTGGTTGAGGATGCTCTGGATGCCATAGGCCGCAGACACCACACCGAGAAGGCTGATGATGAGGGCTACATACTTATACACCGGCTTGCTCTGCAGCTGAGCACGCTTGCGGCGCTCGGCGGCGCTCAGTTCCTTGGCCAGTTCCGGCTTCTTGGCGAGGTAGTCCGCCGCACGCCTGAGCTGGCCCACGCTCTGCTCGGCCTCTTTCGAGAGCTGGGGCAGTCTGCGGGCAGCTTTCTCCGCCTTCTGACGGGCAAGCTCGGCCTCACCGGCAGTGCTCAGACGGGGGATGTTCGGCTGTTCCTTCGCCAGAACTTCCAGCAGGGCGTCCACGTCCCGCTCATCCTTGAAGTTGCACTGCTTCTGCTTGCCGCCGTCGTACTCCACCACGAGGTAAGCCATCGAGGCGAACATCCCCTTACCGGAGAAACCGCCCTCACTCATGGCGACCCGCTTGAACACCCGGCTGATGCTGCCGTAGGGCAGATAATACCGACGGTCGATGTAGAAGCTGTTGAGATAGAGGGCTTTTTTGCCCACGCCGCAGGGGCCGATCTTTTTGCAGGCTTTCTTATCGGCTTCCAGCGTTGCCTTGTCCAGATGGGCAAGGCCCAGTTGTGCAGGATGAAACAGCATAGGAGATCCCCTTCTTTCTTTTCCCTCATTCTGCCACTCTGAGCAGAAAAAAGCAAGAGGCAGTTTCAGATGACCGTTTTTTCAAGCCATCTTCCCCGGACAAAGCGCACCGCAAAGCAGAGGGAGCGGAACACCCAGTCGAGATACATTCCCATCCAGATGCTGAGCAGCCCACCGCCCATCCGCAGCACCCACAGGTAGCAGAAGCCCACCCGGAAGACCCACATGGACACGATGCTCACAGCCATGGTGAAGCTGGCGTCGCCGGCGGAGCGGAGGATGTTGGGCAGGGTGAAGCTGGAGGGCCAGAAGAAGAGGGAGACGATGTTGAACCACATCATGACCTCAAGGGCCATGGCCGAAGCTTCCGGCGAAAGGTTGAACCACGACAGCGCCCAGCGGTCGGCAAAGAAGAAGCCCGACAGGTTCATGACCCACGCGCCGCAGTAGGCCACCAGAAGCAGGCGGCGGGCATACCAGACCGCCTGCTCCTTCTCGCTCGCGCCGAGGCACTGGCCCACCACCGTGAGCACCGCCATGCTGACGGCGTTGGCCGGGATATTCAGGAAGGTGCTGGTGGTGTTGGCCACGGCGTTGGCGGCGATAGCGGCGGTGCCGAGGGTACTGGTGAGGCTGGCCACCGACAGCTTGCCGATCTGGAACATCCCATTCTCGATGCCCGCCGGGATGCCCACCCGCAGGATGCGCCGGATCAGCCCGCCGTCCGGCCGGAGGGCCGACAGACCGGTGATGCGGAGCATACAATCCGGCTTCTGCAGCAGGAAGAGGACGGCGCAGCAGGCCACCGCACGGGAGATGAGGCTGGCCAGCGCCGCGCCCATGACCCCCATCCCAAAGCCGAAGATGAGGATGGCGTTGCCGCCGATGTTGACCACATTCATCACGAGGCTGGACATCATGCTGATCTTGCTGTTGCCCTGCGCCCGGAAGAGGGCCGCGCCCGCATTGTACAGACCGATGAAGGGGTAGCTCAGGGCCGACAGCAGGAAATACGTCTCGGCGTACCGCATAACGTCGGCGTCGATGGCGCCGAAGATGCCCCGCAGGATGGCGTGGCGGCCCACCACGACCACCGCCGCCACCAGAACACTGAAGCTGGACATGATGAACAGGATCTGTGCGGCCGCGGCCCGGGCGTTCTTCTCCTCCCGGTGGCCGATGTACTGGCTGGCGACCACCGCACCGCCGGTGGCCAGCGCCGTCATGATCTGGATCATCAGGGTGTTGAAGGTGTCCACAAGGCTCACGCCCGACACCGCCGCCTCGCCTACCGACGACACCATGAGGGTATCGGCCAGACCGATGGTGACGCTCAGGGCCTGCTCCGCGATGAGCGGCAGCAGCAGCGCCGTCAGCTGCTGGCGGGTAAACAAAGGCTTCGACTCGAATTTTGTGCTGGTCATTCGTTCCTCCGCGCTGCCCCCCGAGGGGGCTTTTCTTAAAAGTAGACAGACATATTCCTATGATACAGCGTCCTCTCCGAAAAGGCAAGGAGATGTATACAAGAATCTCTCAAAATTTTAAGATTTCCGCTCTTCTGCACCACTTTACCCCCCTTCTATCTTGTGTTACAATGAAAGCTGCCAGAGTGCCGCCCTTTTCTGCGCCGTGCAGGGGCGCAGAAAAATCGGGCCGACGCTCCGGCATGACGGATAAGAAGGACAAGACCCATAAAGGGGGAAGGAATCCATGCCAAAGACAGCCCATAAGGTCGTGGTCATCGGGCATCGCAACCCGGACACCGACTCCATCTGCTCTGCCATCGCTTACGCAGAGCTGAAAAATAAGACAAGCTCCCTCGTCTGCGAGGCCCGCCGGGCCGGACGGATGAATCAGGAGACTGAATTTGTGCTCAGGCGGTTCGGCGTCCAGCCGCCCCGGATGTGCACCGACGTCAACCCCAAGATCCGTGACGTAGACTACCGCGAGATGCCCGGCATCCCCGGCTCCACCAGCCTGCGCAAGGCGTGGCAGATCATGCGCGACCAGCAGATCGACACCCTGCCCATCACCAGCGCCGACAACGAGCTGGAGGGCGTCATCACCGTGAAAGACATCGCCACGGCCAACATGGACATCTTCGATACCGGTGTCCTCGCCAAGAGCAAGACCACCTATAAGAATATCCTCGACACCCTTGGCGGAACCATGGTGGTGGGCGACGAGAGCGCCGTCTGCACCACTGGACACATCAAGATCGGCACCGCCACCCCCGAGATGCTGGAAAGCAACGTCGAAAAGGGCGACATCGTCATCCTGACCAACCGCTACGAGAGCCAGCTCTGCGCCATCGAGAAGGAGGCCTCCCTTCTCATCATCTGCAACGGGGCCAAGGTGGGCCGCACCATCCAGCGCATCGCCGAGGAGACGGGCGTGGCCATCATGACCGCCCCCTGCGACACCTACGCCGCCGGCAAGCTCGTGAGCCAGTGCGCCCCCATCTCCTACTATATGACCCGCGACGATATCATGAAGTTCACCCTCGTCACTCCGGTGGCCGATGTCACCCGCGTGATGGCCAAGGTGCGCCACCGCTACTTCCCCATCCTCGACGAGGAAGGCAAGTACTGCGGCATGGTCAGCCGCCGCAACATCATCGCGCTGCGCAAGCGCCGCATTATCCTCGTGGACCACAACGAGGCCACGCAGGCCGTCGAGGGCTTCGATCAGGCCGAGATCCTCGAAATCATCGACCATCACCGCATCGGCAGCCTCGAGACCAGCGGCCCGGTCTACTTCCGCAATCAGCCTGTGGGCTGCACCGCCACCATCATCACCCAGATGTACGACGAGAACGGCGTCGAGATCCGGCCCCAGATCGCCGGTCTGCTGCTGGCGGCCATCCTCTCCGATACACTGGTCTTCCGCAGCCCCACCTGCACTCCCGTCGATGTCTCCACCGCCAACCGCCTCGCCAAGATCGCAGGTGTCGAGATCGATGCCTTTGCCTCTGAGATGTTCGAGGCCGGCGAGAAGCTGGACGGCAAGACCGCCGAGGAGGTCTTCCTGCAGGACTTCAAGGTGTTCATGTGCGGCGACGTCCGCTTCGGCGTGGCGCAGGGCAGCTATATGACCCGCAAGAACCTCAAAGCCGCCCAGCAGCTGCTCACCCCCTATCTGCCCGAGGCCTGCGGCAAGCAGAACGTGGAAGACCTCTATATGCTGCTGACCGACGTGCCCAAGGAGGAGAGCGTGGTCATCTGCACCGGCCGTCATGCCGACGAGATGCTGCGCAGCGGCTTCGAGAAGGAGCCGGAAGAGGACGGCAGCTGGACGCTGCCCGGCGTCGTCAGCCGCAAAAAGCAGTTCATCCCCGCTCTGATGAGCGCATATCAGGAGCTGTAAGCCGCTTATGTTCGATTTTCTGAATGAAAAGGACCGCCAGCCCCCCACCCTGCCCGAGGGCACCGTCCGACGGCGGTACTCCATCGAAGGGCAGGTGCAGGGCGTGGGCTTCCGCTACCGCGCCCGGTACGCCGCCCAGAGCCTCGGCCTCACCGGCTGGGTGGAGAACGAGGACGATGGCTCGGTCACGCTGGAGGTGCAGGGCGACCCGGCCCTCTTCCTCAAGCTGTTCGCCCTCATCCAGCGCAGCGACTATATCCAGATCACCTCGCTCCGCCAGCGCGACCTCGCCCCCGACCCATGGGAGCGGGATTTCCGGGTGCGCGGCTGCTGGTAAACGCCTCTTATAAACACGAAGCCCCCCGGAGTCCTGCATTCCGGGGGGCTGTTGTGCATCTATCAGGAGTAGTTCCGCCTTGTATTACGAACGAGTACATTGTCGGGGAGTTCTTCTGAAAATAAAGCTATCACAAATTCGTGGAAAATGTGTGTAATTTCAGGAAAAGATTGGAGAAATCCTTCCGCACATCTTACTTTTTTTCACGTTCCGGTTGACAGAGCACCAAGGTTGTGCTATCATCGAGTCAATCATTGTCAAGCCTTTCCGCGGCTCTGCCGCTCGGCTTGGGAATAAGGGAGCGCCGCACGGGCCGGCAAAGGGGTTTTATACCGCTTTGCCGGCCTGTGTTTTTATTTGCCCCACCGGAGGATGGTATACTTTTCCCAAAAAGCGGGAGTGAATTTTGTCATTTTGCTGATTGACAAACTCATACGGGGGGGGGTAAAATTGCATTGTATAGTGTTTCCAGTAAAACAAAGGAGACTTGACGATGAAAAAGTTCAAAAAGCTCACAGCCCTTCTGTTGGCGGGTGCAATGACGATGCTGCTGCTCGCTTCTTGCAACGGCGGCGGTGGCGGCGGCAATCCTGCAAGCTTCGAGCAGCAGGTGGAGGACGCTTTCTTTTCCGTTTATAGCAAAGACGTCGGCATGACGACCAATGACCCTGAAGCCAAGGCTCTGGCCGAAACTTCCTTTGATTGTATCAAACCGGCTGATGGCAATTTCCATCTTAATATGGAAGACGAAAACCACAATGTTCTCACAAACAAGTGGTCAAAGGTCGATAAAGCGCAGGGCATCATGATGTATGCGCTCCCCCTGCCTGAGGACTCCAACGTGGATTTGATGCGTGGCTATCATTACAAGGTGCGGGAAATCACCTCGGAAATGCTGAGAAACATGGACATTTCCTCGGTCACATCCGCATACAAGAGTGCTCTCAAAGGCTTCACGGATAAAGGCGCCGAAGTCACCGCTATCGGCGTCGCGGCAAAGACCATCAACGGAAAGACCTACGTTTCGCTGGGCGTCAAAATGAAAATATCTCTGAGCGATTCCAACTGAATAAAAGCCTGACCAGCCCCGGAAGTGCGGCGTCCCCGCCGCTTCCGGGGCTTTTTGCAGTTTTATGGCAAAAACGCAAACTCTGTGGTACAATAGAAGTCGATATTTACCGATTGAAAGGGGCATACGGATGCAGTTGTTTGAACTGGTCAGCCCGCGGCTGTTCCGCCCGCTGGCGGGGCCGAACCGGGCATTTTATGCGGAGCTGCTGCTCCTGCTGTGGGAGGAGTGCCGCCATACGGCAGATTACAGCATCCTGCGGGCCGAGGCCGTGTCCCGGGCCGAGGACTATTTCGCCGCGCTGGCAAAGCCTCTGGCGCTGGACGCGGACGACGCGGGCGATGAGGCCGAGCAGCCCACCCGCGACCCCCACACGCTGGCGCTGGGCTTTCTGCTCCGGCTGCGGCGCACCGGCTGGCTGACCGAACAGCCCGGCAGCTACGAGGAAGAGCCTGCGCTGGCCTTCGTGCCCGAGGTGACACCCCTTCTCGAGGCGCTGGAAGAGATCCTCAACCCCCGGGTCGTCACCTATACCGGCAAGCTCTACAAGGCGTGGCAGTTGCTGCAGAATGTGGGCGAAGAGAAAAGCCCCTACGAAAACGTGCTGCGGGAGGTGGCAGGCGACCTTGAGGCGCTGAATCGCTCTCTCCGCGCCCTCAACGCCTCCATCGGCCACTACATCGACCGCCTCACCCGCAACCGCACCCCGCAGGAGGTGCTGGAGCTGTTCGACCAGTACGAGGAGAAGGTGGTGGCTGCGGCCTACCACCGCTTCAAGACCAGCGACAACCTCTTCAACTACCGTGCCTTCCTCGAAGAAGGGCTGGACAACTGCGAGGCCAACTACCTGCCCCAGCTGGCTCTGGACTACGCCCGGGTAGAGCGCTGCGCCCCCGGCGAGGCAGCCCCCGCCGTCCGCGCCCTCATCCAGAAACAGCGGGATGCACTGGAAGAGATGAGCACCCTCATCCGGGAGATCGACGCCAGTCATGTCCGCTACCGCAAGCGGGCCGTCCAGCGGGCGCAGTTCCTGCTGTTAAGCGACCGTTCAGCGCAGGGCAGCGTCACCGCCCTGCTGCGTCGGTACGCCGAGGAGATCAAAACGCCGGACCAGCTCTTCGAGCCGGACGACGGCCCGCTGGCCGGGCGGCTCCATCTCTGGCCGGTGCAGGTCTTCGGCGAAAAGCCCCTCTACCCGCCCGCCGCGCCCCGCACCGACACGCCGCTGGCCCCGGTGCAGGCCGGGCAGCTGGACGAAGCGCAGCTGCGCCGGGAGCAGAAGCTTCTTCTCGACTACGCCCGGATGGCCGTCACCGAGGAGAATGTGGACATCCTCGCCCGACAGGCACTGGCCGCGCGGCCCCGGGTCGCAGCCTCCACCCTCGCCGACGAGTACCCCGGCGACTTTGCACGCATCATCGGGCTGCACACCTACTCCCAGTCGCCCCGGCGCTGCTATGACATCCGGCTCACCGGCGAGTGGACCCAGCGGGGCGGCTTCCGGTTCGAAGAATTTATCCTGACACCCCGCAAGGAGGAGGCCGAAGATGACCGAAACGAATAAAATGCTGGAAGAATGCGCAAATTATCTGCTCAACCACTGCTTTGTGCTGGGCGGCGTGGAAGACCAGCGCGCAAAATATCTCTACGTCCAAGACCACCTCAGCGAGGTGCGGGCCGTGTTTGCACCGCTGGGCTATGCCGTGGTGCTCTACCCCGCCCCGCTGCAGGCGGCCGCCCTCGTCAACGAGCACGAGGGCAGTCAGGCCCGGCTCCTGAAATACGAGAGCATCCTGCTGCTGGTGCTGCGCCTGCTCTATCTCCAGAAGCGGGAGAGCCTTTCCGCCAGCGCCGATCAGGTGCTTGTGACCGTCGAGGAGGTGCAGGCCGAGCTTCAGAAGATGAACCTCCCCCGCCGCCTCGACCAGCCCACCCTCGAGCGGCTGCTGCGCACCCTGCGCCGGTACAATCTGGCCCGGCCTGTGGGGCGGCTCTCCGGTCTGGACAGCCGCATCGAAGTATTTCCCACTGTATTGCTTGCTCTGCCGGACGCCGACCTCGCAGACGCTGCCGCTGAGGCAGGCCGCACCCGCAGCGAGCTTTCGCTTTATGAGCGGCCGGAGGACGGCGCAGCTGCCGTGGAGGTGGAAGAATGATCGAATTAAAGCGCCTGAAGCTCATCAACTGGCACAACTTCGAGAACGTGACCTTCGACTGCGCCCGCCTGACCTATATGATCGGCGTCAATGCCGTGGGCAAAACCACCATCCTCGACGCCATCCGCTACTGCCTGACCACCAACCGCAGCTTCAATGCGCTGGGCAATAAAAAGAGCGGACGCACCCTCCAAGGCTCGGTCCACGCCAAACAGCGCGGCGAGAACGCCTACCGCCGCCCGGGCCGCACCGTTGCCTACATCGGCGCGGAGTTCTGGGACAGTGCCAAGCGCACCCCCTTCGTCATCGCCGTCCGGGTGGAGTCGGAAGGCCCCATGCAGGAGCTGCACCCCGGCGATCAGACATGGTATCTCTCTGAGGACGGCTGCACCCTCGAGCAGCTGCCCTTCATCGACCCCCGCACCGGTGCGCCCAGCTCCAAGGAGAACTTCAAGCCTGCCGTAGGGCGGCTCTCCTACACCCGCAGCCCCGGCGAGGCCCGGGACCGCATCTGTCGGGCGCTGGGCATCGGCCGGGCCGCAAGCCCGCTGGGCAAGAAGTTCAACGAAGTGTTCCAGATGGGCACCAGCATGGACGAGATCCCGAATTTCCGGGAATTTCTGTATCAATACATCCTGCCCCAGCCCGAACTGGACCTAGAGGCCCTGCAGGGCGACCGCGTGGAGCTGGAGAACCTCCACGCCGTGCTGGCCGAGGCCCAGACCCGCGCCGCCGCGCTGGAACAGATCGTGGCCTATGGCCGCGAGGCCGCCCAGAAGGAGACGGAGGCCCTCGTCAACCGGGGCACCGCCCTGCTGGCCCGGGCCGAAGAAGCTGCCGCCGGGACGAGCCGCTGGCAGGAGCATCTTGCCGCCGGAAAGCGCCAGCATGAGGAGCTGACGGCCCGCTATGCCGCCGCCAAGGACGCCGAAGCCGAAGCCCGCCGGGCCTATCTCACGGCCCACAGTGCCGCCGCCAGCGGCGAGGGCCGAGCGCTGGACGCCCTGAGCGAAGAGCTTTCCCGCAAGAAGACCGCACTGGACAAGGCCAGCCGCGCCGCCGCCAAGAGCGAAGCCGCCGCCGGAAAGGTGCAGACCCTCTTGCAGAGCCTCCACCGGAGCGGCTTCCCCGTGGAAAAAACGCTCTGGCCCGCCTCCCTGACCGCCGAGACCCTGCCCCAGCTCCAAGCCGCCCTTGCCGGACTGGAAAAGCCGCTGGAAGAGCAGTATTTCGCCGCGCGGCAGACTGCCGACGCCCTCACCGCCGAGGTGCAGGCGAAGCAGGCCGAGCTGGCCTCCGTCTCGGGCGGCCGGTGGGTCTACCCCCACGGCGACGCCGCCACCAAGGTGCGGGACGCCGTGAACGCCGAGCTGCAGAGCCGGGGCATGACGCCGGACGCAAAGATCTTCTGCGAGCTGCTGAGTGTCGAGGACGAGAGCTGGCAGGACTGCGTGGAAGCCTGCCTCGGCGACCGCCGGTTCGACATCCTCGTGCCGCCGGCCCACTATGCCGCCGCCAAGAGCGCCTTCGTGGCCCTGCGGGACAAGGTCGGCCCCATCAGTCTGCTGGACACCCCCAGCATCCGCACCGCCAACCGGAAAGCCGACTCCGCCCCCGCCGACAGCCTCGCCGCGCAGGTCCGGAGCGAAAACCCGCTGGCTGCGCAGTATGCCGACACCATCCTGCGGCGCATCGTCTGCTGCGACACCCCCGACACGCTGGAAAACTATCCCGACAGCGCCACCCGCGACCTGCTGCGCCATCATCCGTTCCGCCTCGAGCGTCTCCGCACGCCCCAGCGGTACATCGGCCTCGACGCACGCCGCGCCCGGGCCGAGGCGCTGGCCGAGGCGCTGGATGCGCTGTCTGCCCGCAGCAAGGAAGCGGCCCAGTCCGCCGCCGCCCTCAAAGCCGCCCGGGACAGCTATCAGGATGTGCTGCACAGCAGCGTCATGGACGAGCTGGCCGGGCTGTGGGACGCCCGTGCCGCGCAGGAAGCGGCCCGGGCCGACTGCGCCGCACAGGAGCAGAAGCTGGCCGAGTGCCGGGAGAACCCGATGCTGCAGCAGCTCTACCGGGAGGACGAGACCCGGGAGGCTGCATGGGACGCCGCCCGCGCCGCCGTGGAGACGGCAGGCGGCGACATCCGGGTCTGCGAAAAGCAGCTGGCCTCCTGCGAGGCCGAACAGGCCAGGGCCGGGGAGACGGCCCGGCTGGCGAAGGAGGCTGCGGACCGGTTCTTCGGCCAGTATCCGCTCCTTGAGCCGCTGGCCCGGGAGCGCTTCGCCGCCCTCAGCAAAGAGAAGGGGGCGCACGCTGCGGCCCAGTCCGCCGAAAAGGCGCAGGCCCGGCTGGACGATGCGCTGGCCGTCTACCTCACCGGCACGCTGGAGCCTGCCCAGAAGGAATACAACGCCCGCTATGTCTGCGACTATCCGCTGGGCCTTGCGGGCATCGAGCAGTACCGCGCCCAGTATGAGAGCCTCGTGCGCATCGACCTTGAGCGGTACGCCGCCCGCCTCGAGCAGGCTCAGCGGGACTGCAAGGACCGCTTCCGCAAGGACATCCTCTTCCGGATGAAGGACGACATCTTCAACGCGCGGCGGCAGTTCCGGGAGCTGAACAAGGTGATGGAACAGCTGACCTACGGCGAAGAGGTCTACCGCTTCGAGCTTGGCCCCAGCCGCGACCCCCAGCTGGCCGCGTTCTATCAGGTCATCGTGGACAAGGGCAACCAGCAGATGACCGACGGCGACTCGCTGGACAACCTCGCCGCCACCGCCGACCCCGTCTATGAGCGTCAGGTGGACGAGCTGATGGAAAAGATCATGGCCGATGTGGACGAGAACACCCGCGCCCGTCAGGAGGGACGCCGCCCCGAGGGCGTGGCCCTCTCCGATTATGTGGACTACCGCACCTATCTCGACTACGACATCAAAGTGACCAACACCGTCTCGGGCCAGCAGGCCTCCCTCTCCCGGGTCAGCCGGGATTCCTCCGGCGGCGAGAATCAGGCCCCCTTCTATGTGGCCATCTGCGCGTCGCTGCTCCAGATCTATCAGAAGAGCGAGAACAGCATCCGTCTGGTGCTGCTGGACGAGGCCTTCAGCAAGATGACCAGCGACCGCATCCGCCCCATGATGGAGCTGTTCCGCCGGATGCAGTTACAAGTCCTGCTCATCTCCACCGTCGAGAAGAGCACCGCCATCCAGCCCTACTGCGACATCACCTATTCCATCGTGCGCCACGGCGATGTGAACGCCATCGCGCCCTTTTACCGTCTGAATCCATCTGACAGCCGACAGGAGGCCGAACCTTGAACGAACATCTTGTAAAATTCTGGCTCTTTGCCACCCACTGGACCGAGCTGGACACCTTTGACAACGAAGAAGAGCTGCGGGACGAGATGGAGCTGCTCCACCGCCAGAACCTGCCCACCAAGGTGCGTCAGCGCACCCGAAAGGACGGCAGCGAGGAGCTTGTGCTCTACGTCAAACAGGCCGACCGGGATTATGCCCGCTACTGCACCGGCTGGCGGCCCGGAATGTAACAAGGAGCACCCATGTCAAAGCAGAAAATACAGTTGTCCGACCATTTCAACTACAGCCGCCTTTTGCGATTCGTGCTGCCCTGCGTCGGCACCATGCTGTTCACCTCCATCTACGGCATCGTGGATGGCCTGTGCGTCTCGAACTTTGTGGGCAAGACGGCTTTTGCCGCCGTCAACCTCATCATGCCCGTGCCGATGCTGGTCGGCTCGGTGGGCTTCATGCTGGGCACCGGCGGCAGCGCCATCGTGGGCATCACGCTGGGCGAGGGCGACCGGGAAAAGGCCGACCGCTATTTCAGCCTCTTCGTCTGGACGGCCCTCCTCGCGGGCATCGTCCTCGCCGCTGTCGGTGTTCTCATCGTCCGCCCGGCGGCGGCGCTGCTGGGCGCAGAGGGCGAGATGCTGGACTACGCCGTCCGGTATGGCCGCCTCCTGATGGCCAGCCTGCCCACCTTTATTTTGCAGAATCTGTTCCAGAGCTTCTTCGTCACCGCCGAAAAGCCCCATCTGGGCTTCGCGTTCACGGTGGCGGCGGGCGGCACCAACATGGTTCTGGATGTCCTGCTGGTGGGTATGCTCCACGGCGGCGTGGAGGGCGCAGCCATCGCCACCTTCATCAGTCAGGCCGTGGGCGGCGTGCTGCCCCTGCTCTACTTCCTCAGCAGGCGCTCCACCTCCTCCATCCATCTGGGCCGCACCCAGTGGAACGGCGGCGTCATCCGCAGCGCCTGCATCAACGGCTCCTCGGAGCTGATGACCAACCTGTCCATGTCTCTGGTCAACATCCTCTACAACTACCAGCTCCTCCGCTTCGCGGGCGAAAACGGTGTGGCGGCCTATGGCGTCATCATGTACGCGGCCTTCCTCTTCGTGGCCGTCTTCGTGGGCTATGCCGTCGGCAGCGCCCCCATCGTCAGCTACCACTACGGCGCACGCAACCATGCCGAGCTGAACAACCTCTACTCCAAGAGCCTTCGCCTCATCGGCGTGGTGGCCGTCCTCATGACGGCCCTCTCCATGGTCCTCATCCCCTATGTGGCCCGCATCTTCGTGGGCTACGACGCCGAGCTGCTGGCGCTGACCAGCCACGCCTTCCGCGTCTACGCCCTGAACTTCTTCCTCATGGGCTTCAACGTCTATGGCTCCTCCTTCTTCACGGCGCTGGGTGACGGCGTGACCAGTGCGCTCATCTCCTTCCTGCGCACCCTGCTGTTCCAGCTGCTGGCCCTCATCCTCCTGCCCCTCGTGCTGGGCATCGAGGGCGTCTGGCTGGCTGTCACGGTGGCCGAGGCCGGTGCGCTCTGCGTCACCGTGCGGATGTTCGTCCGGAAAGACAAAGTTTTCCACTACCGCAAGGCATAATGTTGAAAAGAAAGGCCGCCGGGAAGTCCCCGACGGCCTTTTGCTGTTATTCGAACCGATACTCCACCATCTCGCAGTTTTTGATACCTGCGGCGGCGTAATCCTCGTTGGTCATGTCGTGGAAATAGGATTCCACCACCCGGGCGATGCCGTTATGGGCCACGAGAAGATAGGTCTTGTCCTCGTCCTGCCGCAGCTCGTCCAGCAGGTTATAGATGCGCTGGGCCAGCTGCATCATGCTCTCGCCGTCGCCGTAGCGGTCGGCGAAGTGGGTCTTGGAGATGCGGAACTCCGCGCCGTCCCGGGGCGTGCCCTCGTAGCGGCCGAAGCACTGTTCCCGCAGACGCGGCTCACAGCGGGCGGGCAGGCCGGTGGCCTCGGCCACGGCCTTTGCGGTGTCGGCGGCGCGGCTCAGGGGCGAGTAGAGGATCTCGTCGATACGGACGCCGCTCTCCCGGACCTTCCGGCCCAGCTCCCGGGCCTGCTGACGGCCCTTCTCGGTGAGGGGACTGTCGGTCATGCCGCAGATCTTATTCTCGACGTTCCAGACCGTCTCGCCGTGACGGGCGAAATAAATGTTGTGCATGGCATCTCCTTATTCCTTGTGGTATCCGGCCTCGATCTCCCGGATCTTCTCGTAGAAGAAATCATTGGCCGGGGTGGGCATCCCGTGCTTTTTCGCCAGACGGCGGACGACGCCCGCAAACTCCTCCACCTCGGTGGGACGCTGAGCGAGGACATCCTGCCGCATACTGGGCATCCCGTCGGGCTTGAAGGTGGGGGCCATAGACTCGAGGAAGGCCTTGTGGTTGTCGGCGGGCAGGTTGACTCCCTCCAGCACCGACAGGTCGATGACCTCCTGCATGGCCTCGAGCATCTTGTCGTAGGCCGGGCCGGGCTTGGTCAGGCCGCCGTAGGGCAGGTCGAAGGCTGCGGCGGCCTGATTCAGGCCGTCGTTGACCATCAGCTTGCTCCACTGTTTGAAAAGGATGTCGCTGCACGGCTCGCTGGCGATGCCGCAGGCGGTGAGGTACTCATCCACGGCCCTGACGCGGTCGGTCATCTCGCCGTTCTTCTCGCCGAACTGGATGCGGCCCGGCGCGCCAAAGGTCAGGCTGCGGCCCACACGGGTGGCGTCCATACCGATGGCGACGCTCCACAGACAGTGTCCCGGGTAGACGTCCTCAATGTCCTCTTCGCTGGTGATGCCGTTGAGGACGCTGAGGATGATGGTATCCGGGCCGATGAACTTTTTCATGTCCCGGATGGCCTGTTCCAGCACAGTGGCCTTGACGGCCACCAGAAGGAGGTCCACCGGCTGGCCCTGCTCGGGGGTGACGTAGTCAAAATGGCACTCCTCGCCGTTGCAGACCACCGGCTGGGCCGAGTAGCGGGCGATGCGCCCGGCGTCCGCAATGACCTTCACGCCGGGCATCTTCCGGCCAAAAAGAATGCCCAGTGCACCCAGACCGATGAGGGCCGAAGTCTCGATCTTTTTCATGCTGTTCCTCTCCTTTTTCAGTTCCATGCCGTCCCAGAGCACCCGGTCTCCCTCGCCGATGCCCTGCCGTATCAGCGCGGCGTCGGGGCAGGACAGGGTCTTCCGGGTGCCGTCCGCCGCCTCCACCGTCACATCACAGCAGACCTCGGCCCCTTCGGGCAGCTCTTCGCAGCCATACATCTGTTCTTCGATGCGCAGAACGCGGCAGCGCTCCATCTGCTCCACCTCCTGCCCCGCTCCTGCGCGGGGCGTTTTCCTTTATTATAAGCCGGGCGGTCCGGCCCGTCAACCACAGCTTGACACGTCTGCCGCCGGGCTGATAAAATAGAGGGGAATCTGCGTTGACAGGGGGAGGAAGGGCTTTGAACATCACGGAACTGCGTTATCTCGTTGCGATCAAGAAATGGGGGTCGGTGAGCGCTGCGGCAAAGCAGCTCTACGCCGCCCAGCCCAACGTCAGCAAGGCGCTGAAGAATCTGGAAGAGGAGTACGGCCTGCGCATCTTCGAGCGCTCCTCCACCGGCATGATCCCCACTGAGCAGGGACGTCGGTTCATCGAGCAGGCCGCGCGGGTGCTGGAAGAGGTAGACCGCCTTACCGAGGACGCCCACCACGCCCGGGAGCGCTGCGCCGAGCTGCGGGTGATGATCCCCCACGCCACCTACGCCTCCTATGCGGCGGTGGATTTCCTGAAGGAGGCTGCCGGGGCCGACCAGCTCCGCATCCACATCCGGGAAGGCGGCTCGATGGAGGCGCTGGACTTCGTGCTGCGCCGGGGCTATCATCTGGCGCTGCTGCGGTATGCCGCCGAGGACGACTACCACTACACTCACTACTGTGCCCGCCGAGGCCTCAAGATGGAGCCGGTGATGGAGTTCGAGTACCGCCTGCTCACCAACCGGGACGGCCCGCTGGCCAGACACGAGGTGAAAGACCTCGCCGAGCTGAACCATTATATGGAGATCATGCACGACGACTTCCAGCTGCCCGGCGAGGACGGCGGCGACGGCGTGCGCTGGCACGTCAACGACAGCCGCCGCATCCATGTCTACGAGCGGTGCAGCCAGTTCTCCATCCTGCAGCAGCTGCCCTCGGCCTATATGTGGGCCTCTCCCATGCCCCAGCGGGCGCTGGACCAGTTCCATCTGGTGCTGCGGAAGTGCCCCGCCCAGCGTCAGGTCATGCGGGACGTGCTGGTCTGCCCCGACCACGGCGCACTCCGCCCCGAAGAGCAGACCTTTATCGACCTGCTCCACCGGGAAGCCGCCCTCACGGTAAAATAAGCCCGCCGCTTTCGGCAGAAAAGCCACGAAAAGAGGCAAAAAAGCGGTTTTTCCTGGCACTCTGCACAAAAAAGAGCCGAAATTTTCGGCGATATGTCTCCCTCATCTTCCCGGGAGCGTTTCAAAGGGAAACGCCCTTCATTTTTTCTCTTATCTGCGTTAAAATATGGCATATTGCCTCACAAACAAGGTGATGTGCCATATATTTTTTGATATACAGCCCATACCAGAAGCATATTATCCATTTTATGAAGAATGTGTTAACATAAGGCCAAGGATGATTTTGGCAGCTGGCAGAATGGGGCCAGCTTGCAGAAAATCAAAAAGGAGGTTTCTGGTATGATTAGTTTCTTACTCTGTTTAGCGATCCTGATCGGCGGCTACTTCGTCTACGGCAAGATCGTTGACAACACGTTCGGACCCGATGACCGTGAAACTCCTGCTGTCCGCATCAACGACGGCGTTGACTACGTCGTGATGCCTCAGTGGAAGCTGTTTCTGGTCCAGCTGCTGAACATTGCGGGCCTCGGCCCCATCTTTGGCGCACTGCAGGGTGCTCTGTGGGGCCCTGTGGTGTTCCTGTGGATCACCTTCGGTACCATCTTTGCCGGTGGTGTGCACGACTACTTCTCCGGCATGATGAGCGAGCGTAATGACGGCGGCTCTATCGCAGAGATCACCGGCAAGTACCTCGGCCCTGTGATGCAGAACGTCATGCGTGTGTTCTCCGTCGTGCTGCTGATCATGGTCGGTACCGTGTTCGCAGTCGGCCCTGCCGGCCTGATCGTGACCCTGTGCAAGAACAGTGGTATGTCCGGCGTTCTGACCACCACCCTGTTCTGGCTGATCATCATTCTGGTCTACTACTTCATCGCAACCTTCATCTCCATCGACGCCATCATCGGTAAGATCTACCCCGTCTTCGGCATCTGCCTGATCATCATGGCTGTCGGCGTTATCTTCGGCATCTTCACCAACCCCGCTTACACCATCCCCGAGATCTGGGAGCACTTCGGCAGCATGCATCCCTCCGGAACTCCGATCTGGAGCTTCATGTTCATTACCGTTGCCTGCGGTGCTATCTCCGGTTTCCACTCCACCCAGTCGCCTCTGATGGCTCGCTGCATGAAGAGTGAGAAGCAGGGCCACTTCGTCTTCTACGGCGCAATGGTCTGCGAGGGCATCATCGCTCTGATCTGGGCCGCAGCTGGCTGCTCTCTGTACGAGATCACCGGCGGCCTGAACACCGGTCTGGCAGCTGCTCTGGCTGAGGGCCAGTCCGCCGCCATCTACGACGTCTGCTCCAAGACCATGGGCGGCGTGGGCATCGCGCTGGCTATGATCGGCGTCGTCATCTGCCCCGTCACCTCTGGCGATACTGCATTCCGTTCCGCTCGTCTGACTCTGGCCGACTGGTTCAAGATCGATCAGGACAGCTACGCAAACCGCCTGAAGCTCTGCGTGCCCGTTCTGGGCGTCGGCGCTTTCCTCGGCATCGGCAATGCACTGGGCTTCATCAACTACACCGTTATCTGGCGCTACTTCAGCTGGACCAACCAGACTCTGGCCATGATCGTCCTGTGGGCTGCTTCCATGTACCTCTTCCAGGAGAAGAAGAACTACTGGATCACCGCTGTTCCCGCTACCTTCATGAGCGCAGTCTCCTCTACTTACTTCGTTCTGGCTCCTGAGTGCCTCGGCAGCATCCTCAACAGCAAGACCGCTGAGGGCGCTACCATCTACAACACCGCTGTTGCGTATCCCTTCGGCGTCATCTTCGCCGTCGCAATGCTGGCCATCTTCCTGCACGCGACCAAGAAGAATACCCAGAAGAAGGCTGCATAACAGCCCGGCGTACTCGTCTGAGTTTCGCCGCCGTCTGAGTGTACCCATTCCGGACGGCACTGCTTGAATTTCAAGCGGCAAGCCGCTGCCAGCTGGCAGCGGCTTGTTTTTGTTTGTGGGCCAGAAACAGCCGACCATATGCACAATTTTTCGCGGCGTGTTTTAGTAAGATTGTCAGATTTTTGTCTTGTTTTCTTCCTGCTCAGGGCGTATAATGCTATGCTGCCGGGGTAAGTCCGAAACGTGTGCCCCAAAAAGGAAGTGTTATCGATGCGCAGCTGGTTTGCACGCCATCCTGTCTCTTTCATGGCTCTTTATACGGTATTTTATCTGACCGCATTCCACTGGCTCGAGGTGAACGTCACCGTCCCCGCCATCTGGGTGCACTGTCAGCTGGACGATGTCATCCCCTTCTGCAAATACGCCATCGTCCCTTATTTTGCTTGGTTTGCGTGGATTCCCTTCACCCTGTTCTATCTGCTGCTGCGGGGCGACCGCAGCGACTTCTGGCGGGTCTGCCTGTGCCTGTTCACCGGCATGACCATCGCTCTGAGCTGCTACGTCCTGCTGCCCACGGGGCTTGCCCTGCGGCCCTACCGGGTGTATGGCAGCGACATCTTCGCTCGTCTGGTGCGGATGCTCTACGCCGTTGACAGCTCCAAGAATGTCTGTCCTTCCATCCACGTCTTCAACTCGGTGACTCTGATGATCGGCTACCGCCGCAGCCGCTGCTTCGACGAGCCGCGCCGCCGCTGGATGCGGCCTGCCGCCAATGTGCTGGGCGTCGCCATCATCCTGTCCACCATGCTGCTCAAGCAGCACAGCTGCATCGACGTGGCGCTGGGCGCAGCGCTGGCCTTTGCGCTGGACGCCGCCGCCACGACCCTCGAGCGCTCGGGAGATGTGCGGAGAGTGCCGCAGCGGCTCTGAGCCGTTGTTGACCCTCAGGTTTCTTTGGGAGAGACCTGAGGGTCTTTTTTGTATCCTCAAGTTTTCTGCGCACTTGAAAAGAATTAGCGTATACAAAAATACCCCTGATGCTGGGTGTCCCAGTATCAGGGGTACCTATCAATTATTCAAACAGCCCCTCCGGCAGGCAGATGTCCGCCTTCGGCACTTTCTCCCACGAGAAGTCCTTGATGAGGCTTTCCGGCGTCCGGGGTGCAGGCTCTTCCTGCAAGCCGTAGGCATAGGCCAGACGGCCCACGATGTCCTCGGCTGTATAGCGGGCGCGGAGGTTCTCAAGGCTCTGGTCGCCGTCCCGCTTCGACAGCCGCCGCCCGTCCGAAGCCAACAGCAGCGGACAATGGGCAAAATGCGGCGCAGGCAGGCCCAGCAGCCGGTAAAGATAGAGCTGCCGCGCCGTGGAGGAGAGCAGGTCGGCTCCCCGCACCACCTCGGTGACACCCATCCGGGCGTCGTCCACCACGACGGCCAGCTGGTAAGCAAACACGCCGTCGGCACGGCGGAGGTAGAAGTCGCCGCAGTCGTGCAGGAGATTCTCGGTGTGGACGCCCATACAGCCGTCGGTGAAGGTGACATCCTCGTCCGGAACCATGAGGCGGTAAGCAGGAGCTTTCTTTTTCCGCTTCTCAGCGATCTCCGCCGCCGTCAGACCCCGGCAGGTGCCGGGGTAGATGACATTGCCGTCCGAGGTGTGGGGCGCGCTGGCTGCGTGGAGCTGGCTGCGGGAGCAGAAGCAGGGGTAGACGAGGCCCATGGCCTCGAGCTTCCGGTAGCTCTCGGCGTAGATGCCGCTGCACTCGCTCTGGTAGTAGGGCGGGTGCGGCCCGCCCCGGCTGCCGCCCTCGTCCCAGACAAGGCCCAGCCATGCGAGGTCCTCTTCCAGCTGGTCGGCGTACCTGCGGGGGCAGCGCTCTGCGTCCAAGTCCTCGATGCGGAGGACGATGCGCCCGCCCTGACGCTTCACGCTCAGCCATGCAAGGAGGCTGCACGCCAGATTCCCCAGATGCAGCCGCCCGCTGGGGCTGGGAGCGAACCGCCCTACTGCTGCGCTCACAGGCCCAGCTTCCACTCCCCGTCCTTCGGCTGGAAGATGGGGGTGTTATAATACTCTGCCACGGCCTTTGCCATGTACTCGGCGTCGGCGCAGCTGGCCGTCTCCATGGCGGAGTGCATGGCCAGCTGGCCCAGACCGATGTCCACCATGGGCATCAGGATCTGGTGGCCCAGCAGATTGCCCAGCGTGGAACCGCCCGGCACGTCGGCGCGGTTGGCGAACACCTGCACCGGAACCCCAGCCTTCTTGCAGATGGCCGTGAAGGCTGCACCGGTGAAGCCGCTGGTGGTGTAGGTCTGGCGGGCGTTATACTTCAGCAGGACGCCGCCGCCCATGACGACGGGGTTGGCGGGGTCGCTCTTTTCAGGGTGGTTGGGATGGGTGGCGTGGCCGTTGTCGGCGCTGAGCACCAGAGCGTTGGTGCGGGCACGGATGCTCTGCTCCCGGCTGACGCCCATGCTCTCCTCGATGCGGGCCAGCACATCGGCCATGAGGGTGCCCTGAGCGCCCTGACGGCTGGACGAGCCGACCTCCTCGTTGTCGAACATCACCCAGATGTCGCCGCGGCCCTCTTCCTCGCCCCGGCCCTGCAAAAAGCCCCACAGGGTGGTGTAAGCGCACTCGAGGTCATCGATGCGGCCGGACATGAAATACTCGCCGTCCAGGCCCATGCGGACGGCTTTTTCGCGGGTGGCGAGGACGAGGTCGGCATCGAGGATGTCCTCGGCCTTCACGCCGGCTTCCTCCGCCAGAACGTCCTTCAGGCTGCCGCCCTTGCCGCCGAAGATGGGCTGCAGATCCACCTGCGGGTTGTACTTCATGCCGTTGTTGAGGTCGCGGTTGAAGTGGATGCAGAGGTTGGGGATGCAGGCCAGCGCACGGTCAGGGCAGACCAGACGGCTCTCGATGCCGCTCCCGGTGCGCACCAGCAGGCGGCCCGCCACCGTCAGGGGACGGTCAAACCAGGAAGGCATGATCATGCCGCCGTAGCCCTCGACCTCCGCCTTGGCAAAGACTCCGTCCTCGGTATGGAACTGCTTGATGCGCCAAGTAGGCGAGTCACTGTGGCTGGCAGCGGCGTGCCAGCCGGTCAGCTCCCCCTTCGGCATCCGCCACGCCAGCACGGCAGAGCCGTTGCGGGTGGTGTAATACTTGCCGCCGGGGGCCAGCTCCCATGCGGCGCTCTCAGGGCAGTTCACATAGCCCTCAGCCTCCAGAATGGCCGCAGCGGCCGCCGTGGAGTGGAAGGCGCTGACGCCTGCGTCCAGAAAACGGAAAAGCTCTTCCATCGAAAAAGCTGCATTCTTCATAGTTATTTCTCCTTGATATTTTGACGATTCATGTATCCTTTATTATAGCCCTCCGGGCAGGAAAGGTCAATCCGGCCCCGCCGCGCCGGGGCAATAAATTTGTTCGTCCCAAGGCCGATTGACAACCGCGCGGCAGAACAGTATACTAGTCTCAGAGAGATATTTTTCCCGGCCCGGCGCCGGGCGCAGATAGAAGGAGGTCCTCCCTTATGACTCAAAAGCGTATCCTTTCGCTCCTTGTGAGCGCGGCTTTGCTCTGCGGCCTGCTGGTCGGCTGCTCCGACACCAGCGATGACGCCTCCCACGCAAGCTCCTCGGCGTCCAGCCCGTCGTCGTCCAGCGCCAGCAGCGAGAGCGCACCCAGCAGCACCGTGCAGGCCGACACCTCCGGGCTGTTCAACAAGGACTTCGACGAGAACTCCCTGTTCAGCGTGGACGGCACCGCAGCCGCCTTTGCGCCGAGCCTCGGCTGGGGGCCGGGCGTGTCCGGCTGCTCCCTCAAGAGCGTGCAGGCCGCAGCCACCCTGCTGGTCTGGGCCGACGAGGCCAACCTCTCCGCCCGCACCGACGCGGCCATTGAGGACGCCTACACCCAGTGGTACGACAACCTCTCCGACCTCGAGCAGGAGGGCTTTGCCGAGGCATGGCCCATGATAAAAGAGGATGCCGCCGCCCTGCTGGAAGATAAGGACGCCATGGCAGGCCGTCTTGACGATGTGGGCCTCGAGGCCGACAAGCTGACCTTCTCTGAGAAGGACTGGAACGCCCTCGAAGAGGTCGTAGACCCCCTCGTGCCGGAGGCAAAGGGCGAGTATTAAGACGAACAAAAAGGCCGGACGCCTTTCCGCTTTTGTGCGGGAGGCGTCCGGCCTTTGGTTTAAGGCTCAGACCTTCTTGAGGGTGTAGGCACGGGTGCCCATGCCGACTTTCTCAGCCTGCTCGAGGGTGGCTTTCCACTCGATGTTGGGGTTGGAATCCTTGAAGTTGTCGTGGTGGCAGTTCCAGCCCGGGGTGGCGAGGTTCTGGCCCAGCTGGCTGTTGGGCAGCGGAGCGGCATTCAGGCAGGCATCGGCACAGGCCTGATCGAGGGCCACCGGGTCGAAGGACGCGAACATCCCGATGTCCGGCAGGATGGGAGCGTCGTTCTCGACGTGGCAGTCACAGTTGGGGCTGATGTCCTGCACGAGGCTGATGTGGAAGGTGGGGCGGCCATCGCAGACGGCAGCGGCATACTCGGCCATCTTGCGGTCGAGCATCTCGTTGGCGTTGTCGCACAGAGCGTAGATGGCGTCGAAGTTGCAGGCACCGATGCAGCGGCCACAGCCCTTGCACTTGTCCTGATCGATGACGGCCTTGTTCTTCTCGTTGTAGCGGATGGCGTCCGAGCCGCACTCCTTGGCGCAGCGGTGGCAGCCGCGGCAGAGGTCTTCCTGTACGGCCGGGTGGCCGGAGGCGTGCTGCTCCATCTTGCCCGCGCGGGAGCCGCAGCCCATGCCGATGTTCTTGATGGCACCGCCGAAGCCGGTGGACTCGTGGCCCTTGAAGTGGCTCAGGCTGATGAAGATGTCGGCATCCATGATGGCGCGGCCGATCTTTGCGGTCTTGCAGTATTCGCCGTTGGGCACAGGCACTTCGACCTCATCGGTGCCCCGCAGGCCATCGGCGATGAGGACCTGACAGCCGGTGGTCATGGGCCAGAAGCCGTTGAGCTGGGCGCAGGTGAGGTGCTCGAGGGCGTTCTTGCGGCTGCCCGGATACAGGGTGTTGCAGTCGGTCAAAAAGGGCATACCGCCCTGCTCCTTGCACAGGTCGGCGACTACCTTAGCATAGTTGGGGCGCAGATAGGCCAGATTGCCCAGCTCGCCGAAATGCATCTTGATGGCAACGAACTTGCCCTCCATGTCGATGTTCTTGATGCCTGCCGCGATGCACAGCCGACGCAGCTTTTCGGTGAGGCTGGTTCCCACAGGGCAGCGGAAATCAGTATAGTAGACGGTCGATGCTTCCATCGGTTTTTCCTCCCATTCTCTTTTGACATTCTCAGGTGCACGGCGCACCTTCGCCGCGCTTATACTCTCTGAAAATATTATAGCACGCCGGGATGGTGGGCGCAAGAAAAGCCCCTCGCCGGGGCGAGGGGCTTTGAGAGGATCATAAGCTGTTACATCATAGCAGACACCGCAGCCACGGCCAGCACCACGAGGCCGAGAACGATGCGATAGATGCCGAAGAAGGTGAAGTTGTGGCGCTTGACATAGCCCATCAGGAAGCGGATGGCCGCAAGGCTGACCACGAAGGCCACCACGCAGCCCACCGCCAGAACGGCGATCTCGGTGCCGGTGATGGCGACACCGGAGAGAGCGAACTTGAGCACCTTGAGCAGGGAGGCTCCCGCCATGACCGGGATGGCGAGGTAGAAGGTGAACTCTGCCACACAGGCGCGGGAGAGGCCCAGCAGCAGGCCGCCCACGATGGTCGCACCCGAGCGGGAGGTGCCGGGGATGATGGCCAGCATCTGCCAGATGCCGACGATGAGGGCGTCGCGGTATGTGATCTGCTCCAGACGGGTCACACGGGGCTGGATGCAGCGGCTCTCCACCAGAAGGAAGAGGACACCATAGAGGATCAGCATCGCGGCCACAGTAATGTAGTTGTAGAAGCGGGTCTCCATCCAGTCGTCCAGCGGGCTGATGACCAGCACCGGCAGGGTGGCGACGACCACCTTGAACCAGAGCTGCCAGACGCTGGGCTTCGAGATGACGCGGCCATGCCGCAGGCCGAAGGGCCACAGCTTGCCCCAGAACAGCACCACCACCGCAAGGATGGCACCCAGCTGGATGACCACCCGGAACATGGACATGAACTCCTCGCTGGCGTTGAACTTCACCACCTGCTCCAGCAGGATCATATGGCCCGTGGACGAGATGGGCAGCCACTCGGTGATGCCCTCCACGATGCCCATCAAAATCGCTTTGATGATCTCAAGAAACATATACGCACTCCTCCTGCCGCACGCCGGGCGCACGGGCTTTTGTGATTCTTTTCGTCATACGGCTTCAGTATACCATATTCCGGCCCGCTCTGCATTAGAAAGCTGAAATTTTGCCTTCGGTTCCCCTACCGCTTTTCTATTTATCTGCGGGGGAAAATATGCTATACTGAGATATAGATTTCAGGGGGATGGTTTTCGCGCCGGTGGCGCGGGACAGAGCGCTCTTGCAGTAGGGCTGGCTTTTTTTAAGTTGGTTCTCGCGCTTGTGGCGCGGGGCAAATCGCTTTTTCATTAAGGCTAATGTTCTCTTTTGCGTGCCAAAAGAGAACCAGAAATGGTTCTCGCGCTGATGGCGCGGATTAAGTTTTTTCTTTTGGTCAAGCGGCTTGCGCTCCGCGCGGGCCAGAGGCAGGGAGGGGTGTTTCGACTCCCCCCTCCCTACCTCTGGACTCCACTCTCCCCGCAACGAGTTAAGGGCTGCTCGCCCTTAACAAACCCAAGACGGAAGTCGAAGCCCAAAAATGCTAGCCGCTTCGCTAAACGCATTTTTTTGTGCTTCTCCTATTTACGGCTCCGCCGAAGATTTCACGTCGCCGCTGAACTTCACGCCTTGCAAGAACGTAACACCAGCTGCGAAGCAGCAAGTCGGAGAAACGAGAAAAAAGCGTTTAGCGCAGCGGCTAGCTTTTTTCCGTTTCGACCTCTCCTTCGGGGTCTGAAAGGGGCGAGTAGCCCCTTTCTCGTGGATCCAGCGCGTCGAAATCGCTGGTGCTTTTCTGGTTCTCTTTTGGCACGCAAAAGAGAACATTAACCTAGCGTAAGAGCGCTCTGCCCCGCGCACAGGCGCGTGAAGCCTTCCCCCATTTTTCTCTTTTACCGTATGCAATTCTATAGAGTGAGGTAATCCTATGAACATTCTAGTGATCGGCTGCGACCAGGTGGGCGCAGCACTGGTGCGGGACTTGGAGCGCATCGGCCATGACATCTCCATCATCGAAAGGGACTCCGAGCAGCTCAAGCGGCTGGACGGCTTCGATGACTATACGTTCAGCGGCAACGCCCTTGTGGGCGACCCCACCGACCCCGATGTGCTGCGTCAGGGCGGCATCGAGAACTGCGACGCGGTGGCCGCTGTCAGCGAGGACGATTCCCTCAACCTCATGGCCGCGCAGATCGCCAAGAGCCTCTTCCAGCGAGAGAAGGTCATCTGCCGCGTCTCTGACCCCCATCTTCAGGTGCTCTACCACAAGGCCTATGAGCTGGACACCATCTGCCCCACCGTCCTCACCGAGCAGGCTGTGTTCCGTTCTCTGTCCAAATAACCGATACTTTCCGTACAACGAGGTAATATTATGAAAGTTTGTATTGCGGGCGGCGGGCGTGTGGGCCGTTATCTGGCCCAAAGCCTGCTGTCCAACCGCCACAGCGTCGTCATCATTGAGCCAGTGGAGAGCCAGTGTCGGATGCTGGCCGATATGCTGGACATCCCGGTCATCTGCGGCGACTCCATCAGCGTGGACACTCTGCGCACCGCCGACACGGCCAGCTGCGACGCCTTTGTGGCCGTGACCGGCTCCGACGAGGACAATCTCGTGGCCTGCCAGATCGCCAAGCGGGAGTTCGGCGTGAACCGCACCGTGGCCCGTGCCTCCAACCCCAAGAACCGCGAGCTGCTCCACACCCTTGGCGTGGACACCGTGGTCTGCGGCACCGACAACCTGAGCCACATCCTCGAGCGGGAGATCGAGACGGACACCATCCGCCAGCTCCTCTCGCTGGGCGGCGGCACCGCCAGCCTGAACGAGATCTTGCTGCCGGAGAGCTTTATCTACGCGGGCAAGGCCATCATGGACATCCCCATCCCGGGCGACACCATTCTGGTCAGCATCACCCGCGACACCGAGTTCATCATCCCCCACGGCAGCACCGTCCTGCTGCCGTGGGACCACATCCTCTGCCTGACCCGGGACGACAGCCTCCATCAGCTCACCGAGGCGTGGGGCCTCAGCGGCAAGTGACCGAGCAGGAGCTGCGGCGCACCGCCGTCATCATCCCGCCCTCCGGCCGGGCCGTCCTCTGCGTCTGGGCGGCGGTGCCGGGGCTGTTTGCTGCGCCCTTCGTGTTCTGGCAGAGCCTCGCCGCCGGGGCGGGCTTCTGCCTGCTCTGGGCCGCCCTCCTCTACTGCCTCTGGGCGCGGGCCTGCAGCTTTGCCGCCGTGCTGGGGGCGCGGACGGTGACGGTCTATTCCGGCGCAGCGGTCCCCCTGCGGCAGGTCCTGCCCCGCCGAGCCGTTACCAGCGTCCGGCTCCTCCGCACACCTCTGATGCGGCTGGGCGGCGTGTCGCTGCTCATCGTGGCGGCCCCGGGCGCAAAGCTCATCCTGCCCGCCATCCCGGCCCAGCAGGCCGGACTTCTGGCCCACATTCTGGCGGAGGAGGCACCATGACCCAAAAGCGGCATTATCACCCCCTCGCAGCCCTCCGCTTCCTGCGCAAGACGTTCCTCCTCTGTCTGCTGCCACTGGCAAACGCCCTGCTGGAATTCAGCCTGAGCGCTCTGCTGACCGCTCTGCGGCAGGACGCCGCGCTGCTGCTCTTCCTCTGCGGGGCAAGCTGGGTGCTGCTGGAGGCAAGCAGCTGGGCGCTGGACGACGCGGGGGTGCTTCGGCTGCAGTGGGCCTTCGCCGCCAAGCAGGAGCGCATCCTGCGGGGCGAGGCGCTGGCCGCGCTGACCATCGAGCGGCCCCTGCTGTTCCGGCTGATGGGGGCCAGCCGGGTGGTTCTCTACCCGGTGGGCCAGCCTGCCAAGCGAGCCGTCACCCTTTACCTGTACAAGGAGGACGCACAAGAGCTGGCTGACCGCCTCATGCCCATCTGTGACCCGGTCTGTCACCGGCCCGCAGGCGGCGAGCGGGCGGCGATGGTGCTTCTGGGGGCCAACGTCCTGTCTACGCTGGCCCTCCTCTATCTGGCTATCCGGCAGAGCCGCCCCTTTCCCCTCACGGCGGAAGCTTTGGCCCTCTCCCGGCTGAACGTCCTTGTCCGGTTCGCGGCTCACTGGCTGCCCGCCGGTGCGGCGTGGATGCTGGTGCTGGCCGGGACGCTCTTCGGGGCCAGCCTCGGGCGCAGCTTCGCCCAGACCATCCATTACACGGTCTGGCACACCGCCGACCAGCTGGGGAGCCGGGGCGGCTGGCTGTCCCGGTTCGAGTTCCGGGTGCGGAGCCGCGAGGTGAGCTATGCGGACGTCCGATTCTCCCCCACCGCCCGGCTGATGAAGCGGTGGCCGGTGTTCGTGGTGGCGGGCAGCTGCCGCCCGGAGCTGCCTCTTTTCGTCTACCGCTCCGGGCAGGAAGCACTGTTCCGGGAGCTTCTGCCCGAGTTCCGGATGCCGCCGGACATCCGGCCCAGTCTCGCTCACCGCAGCGCCGTCTTCTTCGCGCCTGCCGGCATCCCCTTCGGGCTGTGTCTGCTGCTGGTGCTGGTCTCCCGCACCGTCCTGCCCGCCCTCACGGTGACACTGCTCATCCCGACGGCAGTGTCTGCAATCTTTCTGACCGGCGGGCTGATGGGCTGGCTGCGGGAGGGCATCTGGCTGCGGGAGGGCCGCTTCACTCTGCGGCGGCAGAAGGGCGTTTATCTCCACTGCATCTGTGTGCTCCACCCGGATGTCTGCCTGCGCACCCTCCAATCACCGTGGGCGGCCCGTTACCAGCGGCTTACCCTGACGCTGGCTCTGCCCGGGCAGGTACGGCTCAAGGTGCGCAGCATCCCCGTGCAGGACGCCGAACCTTGTCTTGCCGCGGTGGAGCAGAAAACATAAAGCAAAGGAAGTCTGATTCTCATGATAAAAACCATTCTTTTCGACCTCGATGGCACCCTTTTAAACACCATCGACGACCTCGCCGACGCCGCCAACTGGGTTTGCACCCAGCACGGCTGGCCCACCTTTCCGGTGGAGACCTACAAGCATTTTGTCGGCAACGGCATCCCCAAGCTGGTGGAGCGCTTTTCCCCCGCTGAGGCCCGGACGCCGGAGCGGCTGGCCGCGACGCTGGCCGAGTTCTCGGCCCGGTACGACGCCCACAAGGAGGATAAGACCGCCCCTTACCCCGGCATCCCCGAGCTTCTAGCCGCGCTGAAGGCCGAGGGCATCCAGACCGCCGTCTTTTCCAACAAAGCGGACGCTTTTTGTGGAAAGATCATCGAGCACTACTTCGGCCCGGGCAGCTTTTCGCTGGTGCGGGGCAGCCGTCCCGGTGTGCCCACCAAGCCCGACCCGGCCGGTGTCTACTCCCTGATGGCAGACCTCGGCGCAGCGCCGGAGAGCACCCTCTTTGTGGGCGACAGCGATGTGGACATCCTCACCGGGCACAATGCCGGTCTGCCCGCTCTGGGCGTTCTCTGGGGCTTCCGAGGCGAGGCGGAGCTTACCGCGGCCGGTGCGGACGCGCTGGCCGCGAAGCCGGAGGATATTCTGGCCTATCTGCGCTGCGAAAAACACTGAAAAAGCTGATTGCTTACGGCGCTACGCGCCGCCGCCCTGTCCCGGGTTGTGGCTCCCAGCATCCGCTTCGTGCCTTGGACAGCACTCGCGTCTTGCTGGCCACGGCCCCAACAATGACTCCCTGTTTCTGCCGCTGGCAGCGGTCGTCATTGTTGCGATTCCCGTACGGGTCTAACAAAAAACGCCCTTGCGCCCAGACCGCAGCAACCACGGTAGACATTCCTGACTCGTGGGACCCGAACACTAAAAAAGAGTCCACCGGACTCTTTTTTGCCGCCTGCGGGCGGCCCGTGTTCCTTCGATTCCTCGTTCGGCTTGCATAAAAAAGCTCCTCAATCCTAAGATTGAGGAGCTTTTTTATGACCCGTACGGGAATCGAACCCATGTTACAGCCGTGAAAGGGCCGTGTCTTAACCGCTTGACCAACGGGCCTTATAAATACAGAGCTTCGCTAAAACCTCCGACTTCCATCATCCACTATTGCGGACGACCGTCCCCCTTATCTTAGCGAAACTCTGTAATGTGGTAGCGGTAACTGGATTTGAACCGGTGACACTTCGGGTATGAACCGAATGCTCTAGCCAACTGAGCTATACCGCCATATTTATTTGTTGCACTTGAACAGTGCTTTATTATTATATCCAACATCCCCCGTTTTGTCAACAGCTTTTTCGAAAAAATCCGAAAATTTTTCTTCTTCCCCGCCTGCACGCAAAAACTCCCGCCATCCGGCGGGGATGGCGGGAGTTTTCAACGCTTTATGCAAGTCCTGTGGAAAACAGGCTTACTTCTTATGGACGGGAACCATGACCTCGAGGCCGCCCATGTAGGGCTGCAGCACCTTGGGGATGGTGACGCTGCCGTCGGCCTGCAGATGATTCTCGAGGAATGCGATGAGCATACGCGGAGGAGCCACGCAGGTGTTGTTCAGGGTGTGGGCCAGATAGGTCTTGCCGTCCTTGCCCTTGACGCGGATGTGCAGGCGGCGTGCCTGTGCATCGCCCAGATTGGAGCAGGAGCAGACCTCGAAATACTTCTGCTGACGGGGGCTCCAAGCCTCGATGTCGCAGCTCTTGACCTTCAGGTCGGCGAGGTCGCCGGAGCAGCAGTTCAGCTGACGGACGGGGATCTCCATATTGCGGAACAGCTCGACGGAGTTCTTCCAGAGCTTCTCATACCAGTCGGCGCTCTCCTCGGGGCGGCAGACGACGATCATCTCCTGCTTCTCGAACTGGTGGATGCGGTAGATGCCGCGCTCCTCAATGCCGTGTGCGCCCTTCTCCTTGCGGAAGCAGGGGCTGTAGGAGGTCAGGGTCAGGGGCAGAGTGGCCTCGTCCAGAGTCTCATCGATGAAGCGGCCGATCATGGTGTGCTCGCTGGTGCCGATGAGGTAGAGGTCTTCGCCCTCGATTTTATACATCATAGCGTCCATTTCCGGGAAAGACATGACGCCCTGCACCACGTTGCCGTGCATCATGAAGGGAGGGATGACATAGGTGAAGCCCTTGTCGATCATGAAGTCGCGGGCATAGGCCAGAACAGCCTCGTGCAGGCGGGCGATGTTGCCCAGCAGGTAGTAGAAGCCATTACCGGCCACGCGGCCTGCGGCGTCCATATCGATGCCGTCGAAGCTCTCCATGATCTCGGTGTGGTACGGGATGGGGAAATCGGGCACGACAGGCTCACCGAAGCGCTGTGCCTCGACGTTGTAGGTGTCGTCCGGGCCGATGGGCACGCTGGGGTCGATCATCTGGGGGATGGTGTACATGATCTCCTGAATGCGTGCGGAGAGCTTGGCCTCCTCGGCTTCCAGCTCTGCCATCTTGTCGGCGTCTGCCTTGACGGCGGCGTTGTTGGCGTCGATCTGGGCCTGCAGCTCCGCCTTCTTGGCCTCGTCGTCGCACTTCTTCAGCTGACCGAACAGGGGGCCGTTGGCCTTGCTCAGCTTGTTGCGGGCGGCCTTGAGGGCTTCCACTTCCTTCAGGCACTCACGGTACTTGGCGTCCTTCTCGATGACCTCGTCAACGAGGGGGAGCTTTGCATCCTGAAATTTCTTCTTGATGTTTTCCTTGACCGCATCCGGGTTGTCGCGGACAAATTTGATGTCAAGCATGATAACTCTCCTTATACTCTATTGCTTGCACAGGGAGCGTTCTCCGCTGTGCCGTTCAAAGGCGGTGTTCCCCGCCTTGGTACGCTAAATTCACTATCTTGAGCGGCTGCTGCGCTCAACCTCTCCTACCGAGGAGAGGCCTTGGCATTTCGTAAAATTCGTTCTCTTCGCCGAAGGCTCTGAGAGGCTTACTCCACGCTGTACTGCCCCAGCAGATTGGCGAAGGCCTTCAGCTGGTCGTCTGAATAGAAATGGACGGTGAGCTTGCCCTTGCCGTCGTGGTAGGCTACACGGACTTCGCTGCCAAGTGCCTGCTTGAGGCTTTCTTCCACTTCCACCGGCAGGGCGCTGGGCAGCGGCGGGGCCGCAGGCTCTTTCGCGGGCTTGGCCAGCTTTTTGCAGAGGGCCTCAGCCTGACGGACATTCAGCTGGTTGTCTGCGATCATCTGGGCCGCTTCCGCCTGAAGCTCCGGCGTCGGCAGGCCCAAGACCACCTTTGCGTGGCCGATGGTGATGAAGCCGCTTTTCAGCAGTTCGAGCACCGAGTCCGGCAGAGTCAGCAGACGCAGGATGTTGGCCAACGCACTGCGGCTCTTGCCCAGCTTGCGGGCGGCCTGCTCCTGCGTCAGGCCGCAGCGGTCCATCAGCTCGCGGATGCCCGCCGCCTCTTCCACCGGGTCGAGGTCTTCGCGCTGGAGGTTCTCCACCAGCGCCAGTTCCATTGCCTGCTCGTCGGTCACATCCTTGACGATGACCGGCACCTCAGTGAGTCCCGCCATCCGGCTGGCACGCCAGCGGCGCTCACCGGCTACGATGAGGTAGCCGCCGGAGGCCCGGGGCCGCACCGCGATGGGCTGCAACAAACCATGCTCCGCGATGCTGGCCGAAAGCTCTGCCAGCGTCTCGTCGTCGAAGGTCTTGCGGGGCTGGCAGGGGTCCGGCTCGATCTCCCGCAGGGGTAACGTCTCGATCCTGGTATCGGACTCAAAGCTGGGGGCCGCGTCTTCAAACAGACTTTCCAGCCCCCGGCCCAGTCCTCCTCTTCCTTTTGCCATTGGTCTCCTCTCTCCCCCTTAGCCTTCCGTCTTTCCGTCGGTCAGCCCCATCGTCTCGACGGGGGCAGCGGCTTTCCGGCGGCGCTTGGGCGCGGCCTCGGCGGGACGGTTTCGCTTCACGAACTCGATGGCGAGATCCATATAGGCCTCACTGCCCTTGCCCTTCGGCTCATAGAAGTTGATGGGCTGGCCGTAGCTGGGGGCCTCCGAGACGCGGATGCTGCGGGGAATGGTGGTCTGATAGACCTTGTTTCCAAAATACTTCTTGACCTGCTCCACCACCTGAAGGGTCAGGTTGTAGCGGACTGCGAACATGGTGAACACCACGCCCTCGATGTCCAGATAGGCGTTGTACTTTTTGCGGACCGTCTTGAGGGTGCTGACCAGCTCCGACAGGCCCTCCAGCGCGTAATACTCGCACTGCACCGGGATGAGGATGCTGTCGCAGGCGCACAGGCCGTTCAGCGTCAGCAGGTCGAGGCTCGGCGGGCAGTCGATAAAGATGAAGTCGTAGTCCTGCTGGATGGAGGCCAGCGCCTTCCGCAGGCGGCTTTCGCGGCCCGGCAGGTCGATCATCTCAAGGCTTGCGCCCGCGAGGCGGGTGTTGGAGCCGATGACATCGGTGCGGAACTCCGTCTTGCGGACAGCCTGCCGCGCGTCGGCCTCGCCGATGAGGATCTCATAAGTACCAATGTCCACGCTGCGCTTGGAGATGCCATAGCCGGTGGTGGTGTTGCCCTGCGGGTCGAGGTCCACGATGAGCACTTTTTTGCCCAGCGCCGCCACGCAGGACGAGAGGTTGACGGCCGTGGTGGTCTTGCCCACGCCGCCCTTCTGGTTTGCAACAGCAACGATTTTTGCCACGCTACTTGCTTCCTTCCGGGAAAAAGATTTGTTCCACATGGAACATTTCGAGGACGAAGCCCGCCGTTTTCCCCTCCGTGGGCCTCTCATACAGCCTAGTATAGCACATCAGCGCGGCTTTTTGAACTGCTTCTTTATAATTTTACCGTAGGAAATGCAGATTCAGCATTTATTTTTTGCATTCTTTGAGGTTGAAAATTGATTTTTAGCAATAAAGCTGCGGCGTATGGGCAGAGCGTTGTTGCAGTAGAGCTTGTTTTTCTTTAAGCAGGTTCTCGCGCTGGTGGCGCGGATTAAGTTTTTTCTTTCGGTCAAGCGGCTTGCGCTCCGCGCGGGCCAGAGGCAGGGAGGGGTGTTTCGATTCCCCCCTCCCTACCTCTGGACTCCACTCTCCCCGCAACGAGTTAAGGGCTGCTCGCCCTTAACAATTCCGAAGAGGAAGTCGAAGCACAAAAATGCTAGCCGCTTCGCTAAACGCATTTTTTGTACTTCTCCGGTTTACGGCTCCGCCGATGGTGTTACGCTTCAGCAGGACTTTGCGTTCTGCAAGGGCGTAAAGTCTGCTGCGAAGCAGCAAATGGGAGAAACGAGAAAAAAGCGTTAAGCGCAGCGGCTAGCTTTTTTCCGTTTCGACTACTCCTTTGGGGTCTGAAAGGGGCGAGCAGCCCCTTTCTCGTGGATCCAGCGCGTCGAAATCGCTGGTGCTTTTCTGGTTCTCTTTTGGCACGCAAAAGAGAACTTAGCCTTACCGCAACAGCGCTCTAACCCCGCGCCACAAGCGCACGAAACCGTTCATAAGAAAATCAAGCCCTACCTCAACAACGATTTAACCCGCGCACCAGCGCGCACGCCTACTCAGCCCACTCAAAAGAAAAAGAGCCAATGTTCCACATGGAACACCGGCTCTCTCCCCCTTACCTTTGTGCCGCTGCCGTCGGGATGCGCACCGTATACTCGATATACCCATCTCTTTCCTCCCGGTGGGCCGTGGCCGGAACACCATTATCGGTCATGAGGCGGATAGCATGGTCGATGGTATTCACAAAGATGCGGACATCCTTCACCATCGAGATGCGATGCCTCCCCGGGGCCGCTTCGTTGAGCAGCTGCTCGATGTACAGGTCGGTGGCTCGGGCGTTCATCTTCCGCTTGGCGATGGTGATGAGGGCCTCGCTGCGGCGATTCTCGGGCAGGCGCAGCACCGCCCGGGCGTGACGCTCCGTGAGGCCGTTGTCCAGCACGAACTGCCGCTGGTCCTGCGTCAGCTGTAAGAGGCGCAGCTTGTTGGCCAGCGTCGGCTGGGCCATTCCCAGCCGCTTGGCCGCCTCGGCCTGCGTGCAGTCCCAGAGGACCATCACATCCCGCAGGCCCTGCGCCTGTTCAAAGGGATTCAGGTCCTCCCGCTGCAAATTTTCCAGAAGCCCCATCGCCGCTGTCTTTTCGTCGGCGTAGTCGCAGAGGATGGCCGGGATGGTCTGCATCTTCGCCATCTTGCAGGCCCGGAGCCGCCGCTCCCCCGCTACCAGCTCGTAGCCATCCTCCCGCTTTCGCACCGCAATGGGCTGCAGCAGGCCATTTTCCCGGATGCTGGCCGCAAGCCCCGCAAGCTCCTGCTCATCAAAATGGGTCCGCGCCTGAAACGGCGACGGCTGGATGCTCTCGATGGGGAGAGCGTAGATTTTTCCGGCAGATTTCTTTCTCTCAAACATGATACCGCCCCTTTTCGTCTGGAATCGTCTTGGTTTTCCACACTTTCCCGGGAAAACGTGGAAAGCTCGGTTGCTTACGTTCCCAGTTTACCAGAAAACAAAAGGCCCTGCCAGAAGTTTCGTTCGGCAGGGTCTTGCATTTTCTGTTCGATGCTTCGTTATTTCAGCGGACTTTTCGCAATTTTTCCGCCGTTTCTGGGGTAGGCAGTCGGAGTTTGCGAAATCTTTTTGCAGAGGATGAGGGTGCGGGTGTCGCCCCCCGGCAGATGCAAGGTGCGGGTCTCTCTGTACTCGCCGCCCAGTTTTTTGATGGCTCCCCGTGCCGCAGCAAGCTCCTCCTCGCCGGATGCGCCCTTCATGGCGAGGAAATTTCCGCCCACCTTCACCAGCGGCAGGCAGTATTCTGCCAGCATGGGCAGAGCCGCCACTGCGCGGGCCGAAGCCAAATCGAACTGCTCACGCCACGCTTTCCGGGCAGCCTCCTCGGCGCGCTCCTTAGCGAACTCCACGCCGGTAAGGCCCAGCTGGCCGCAGGCATATTTCAGGAACTCCACCCGCTTGCCGGTCGGCTCCATCAGGGTCAGCTCCAGCTCAGGCTTGTAAATTTTCGTCACGATGCCCGGGAAGCCTGCGCCCGCGCCGACGTCCACCATCTTCCCCGCCACCTCGGGCTGGGACGCAAAGAGCAGGCTGTCGAGGAAATGCTTGTCCTCAATGCCCTCCGGGTCGGTGATGGCGGTCAGGTTGACTTTCTGGTTGTACTCTACCAGAATCTGAGCAAAGGCATCCAGCTGGTCGAGCTGGGTGCCGGTGAGCGTGATGTTCCATGTGGAACATTTCTGTTCCAGTCGGCTTTTATCGATCATAAACTTATCCTCATTTCACAAAAGCTTATCGCAATTTTTAAAAATAGCATCTATCAAAAGGGTATATTGCTGTCTCTCGCGCTGGTGGCGCGAGGGGTAGAGTGCTGTTGCAGTAAGGCTTGGTTTTCTTTAAGTGGGATTGCGCGCTGGTAGCGCGAGGGAGTTTTTCTTTTGGTCAAGCGGCTTGCGCTCCGCGCGGGCCAGAGGCAGGGAAGGGTGTTTCGACTCCCCCCTCCCTACCTCTGGACTTCACTCTCCCCGCAACGAGTTAAGGGCTGCTCGCCCTTAACAATTCCAAAGAAGAAGTCGAAACGGAAAAAAGCTAGCCGCTGCGCTAAGACAGGTTGCGGTGCCCAGCGTCCACTTCGTGCCTTGAGCGGCACTCGTGTCCTGCTGACCGCGGCCCCAACAGCTCCTCCCTGCATCCGCCGCAGGCAGCGGTCGTCGCTGTTGCACTTTTTTCTCGTTTCTCCCATTTGCTGCTTCGCAGCAGACTTTATGCCCTTGCAGAACGTAAAGTTCTGCGAAAACGTAACACCATCGGCGGAGCCGTAAACCGGAGAAGTACAAAAAATGCGTTTAGCGAAGCGGCTAGCATTTTTGTGCTTCGACTACTCCTTCGGGGTCTGAAAGGGGCGAGCAGCCCCTTTCTCGTGGATCCAGCGCGTCGAAATCGCTGGTGCTTTTCTGGTTCTCTTTTGGCACGCAAAAGAGAACTTAGCCCCGCGTAACCGCGCTCTAACCCCGCGCCACCAGCGCGCAATATCGTTTCCCTTTTTCGCACACTCCGTTTTGCCTCAGGCTTTACGCTTTCGCATTATTTGCCGCCAGCGCAATACTCAGCTGCGCCACATCCGAGGGCGACACTCCCGGGATGCGTCCCGCCTGCCCCAGATTCTTCGGGCGGATGCGGGCCAGCTTCTCGCGGGCTTCCAGCGTCAGGCCGGTGAGACCCTCGTAGGAAAAATCCTCCGGGATGAGGGTCTTTTCGTGGCGGGCCACCTCGTAGATCATCCGGTCCTGCCGGGCGATGTAGCCCGCATACTTGATCTCCGTTTCCAGCCGCTCCGCCAGCATGGGGGTCACGCCCTCGCCCCAGCCGATGATGCCCGCAACGAGCGGGTAATCGATCTCCGGGCGGCGCAGCAGCTCTTCGGCAATGCCGCCCTCTGCGGCCGGGGCAAGGCCCGCCGCCTTCATGGCTTCCTGCAGGTCTGCCGTCCGCAGATGGGCGTCATGCAGGCGGCGGCGCTCGGTGTCCAGCACCGCCTGCGTCTGCTGGTACTTTGTCCAGCGGTCGTCCTGCACGAGGCCGTACTCCCTGCCGATGGGCGTCAGACGGGTGTCGGCATTGTCCTGCCGGAGGGTCAGCCGGTACTCGCTGCGGCTGGTCATCATCCGGTAGGGGTCCATGACGCCCTTGGTCACGAGGTCGTCCACCAGTGTGCCGAGATAGCTGGACTGCCGGGGCAGGATCAGCTGGCTCTCGCCCAGCGCCTTCCGGGCGGCGTTCAGACCGGCCAGAAGTCCCTGCGCGGCTGCCTCCTCATAGCCAGAGGTGCCATTGAACTGTCCCGCGCCGTAGAGGCCTCGCACCACCTTGCTTTCCAGCGTAGCCTCAAGGCTCGTGGGGTCTACGCAGTCGTATTCGATGGCATAAGCCGGGCGCATGATCTCGATCTGCTCAAAGCCCTTGATGCTCCGGTAGAATGCATTCTGCACGTCCTCCGGCAGGCTGCTGGACGCGCCCTGCAAGTACATCTCCTCGGTGTTCTCGCCGCAGGGTTCCACAAAGATGGGGTGACGCTCCTTCCCTGCGAACCGCACCACCTTGTCCTCGATGGACGGGCAGTAGCGCGGGCCGACGCCCTCGATCATGCCGCCGTAGAGGGGGCTGCGCTGGATGTTGTCCAGAATGATCCGATGGGTCTCGGGGTTGGTGTAGGCGATCCAGCACTCCACCTTATTGTGCATGGGCGCATCGGTCATAAAGCTGAAAGGCTGTAGCTCGTTGTCCGGGTCTCCGGGCTGGCATTCCAGCTGGGAGAAGTCAATGCTCCGCCGATGCACCCGGGCAGGCGTACCGGTCTTGAACCGGCGCAGCGGCAGACCGGCGGCTTTCAGGCTCTCAGTCAGGGCGTTGGCGGCGTGCATCCCGTCGGGGCCGGAGGCATACCACGCATCGCCCACAAAAATTTTGCCGCCGAGGTTGGTGCCGGTGGCGATGACCACACATTTTGCACCATATTCCCCGTTCAGCTGGGTGACAACGCCCTTCACGCGACCATCCTCCACCTCGACAGAGACCACCTCTGCCTGATGGATGGCAAGGCCCGGCGTCAGCTCAAGGGCGTGCTTCATATATTCGTGGTAGCGCTTGCGGTCGGTCTGGACGCGCAGGGCGTGAACGGCAGGGCCTTTGCCCTTGTTGAGCATCCGGCTCTGTAAATAGGTGGCGTCTGCCGCCAGACCCATCACGCCGCCCAGTGCATCTAATTCGCGTACCAGCGTACCTTTTGCCGTTCCGCCGATGCTGGGGTTGCAGGGCATATTGCCGATGGCGTCCAGACTCAGGGTGAACACTGCCGTTTTTGCGCCCAGCATCGCGGCGGCGTGGGCCGCTTCGATGCCCGCATGACCGGCACCGATGACGATAACGTCGTAGTCTCCTAAATGGTTCATTGCTGTCTATTTTTCCTCGATCGATTTTTCGTAAAGCGAAGTTCTTTTTGTATACCAGAATAGAACCAGAAATGGTTCTCGCGCTGGGGCAGATTGCTGTTGCAGTAGGGCTAGGTTTTCTTTAAGTGGGATTTCGCGCTGGTGGCGCGGGAGTAGAGCGCGGTTACGCGGGGTTAAGTTCTCTTTTGCGTGCCAAAAGAGAACCAGAAAAGCACCCGCTACTTTCGAGGCGCGGGAGGCACGAGAAAGGGGCTGCTCGCCCCTTTCAGACCCCAAAGGAGTTGTCGAAGCACAAAAATGCTAGCCGCTTCGCTAAACGCATTTTTTGTACTTCTCCGGTTTACGGCTCCGCCGATGGTGTTACGTTTCAGCAGGACTTCACGTCCTGCAAGGGCGTAAAGTCTGCTGCGAAGCAGCAAATGGGAGAAACGAGAAAAAAGCGTTAAGCGCAGCGGCTAGCTTTTTTCCGTTTCGACTTCCACATTGGAATTGTTAAGGGCGAGCAGCCCTTAACTCGTTGCGGGGAGAGTGGAGTCCAGAGGTAGGGAGGGGGGAGTCGAAACACCCCTCCCTGCCTCTGGCCCGCGCGGAGCGCAAGCCACTTGACCGAAAGAAAAAACTGCCCCGCGCTACCAGCGCGCGAACCTGCTTAAAGAGAACTCAACCGCGCGCTCTCCCCTCTGACCATCCCTTTTACTTCCCCACACAGAATCTTTCAAACACCTCATTGATGACCGCCTCCGAGGCATTCTCCCCGGTCAGCTCACAGAGGGCGTCCAGCGCATCGTCCACACAGACCGACACAGCATCCAGCCCCAGCCCCTGTGCGGCGTCCAGCGCACCGGACACCGCATCCCGGGCGCGGGTGGCAGCGGAGAGCTGCCGCTGCCCCGAGAGGCTGGCGGCATGGGGGTCGATCTGGCTCGTGCCCAGCAGACGGGCCACAGCCGCTGCGATGACCTTCCGCGCCCCCTCCTCCTGACAGCAGACCGGCAGCACCATCGCAAAATAGGGTGCGATCCACTCGGCATCGAACTGGGAGGGCTTGTCCTCCTTGTTGACCAGCGCGATGGCCGGACGGCCCGCGCAGCGCTTTGCCAGCTCCAGATCCTCTCGAGTCGGGCGCTCTGAGCCGTCAAAGACGGCGAGGATCAAGCCCGCCTCCTCCAGCTTCTTCCAGCTGCGGCGGATACCCTCGGCCTCGATGGCGTCCTCCGTCTGGCGCAGACCGGCGGTGTCGAAGAGGTTCAGCCGGACATCGCCCAGCTGGACGGCCTGCTCCACCACATCCCGGGTCGTGCCCGCCACCGGCGTGACGATGGCCCGGTCGAACCCGGCCAGCAGATTCAGAAGGGTGGATTTGCCCGCGTTCGGCCGGCCCACGATGGCGCAGTCCACGCCCTCGCGGAGGACAGCGCTCGCGTCATAGCTCTGGATGAGGGCATCCAGTTCCCGCTCTACCCCGCCCAAAACGGCGCAGAGATGGCTCTGACTCAGCTCGGGGACATCCTCCTCCGGGAAGTCCACCCAAGCCGCCAGATGGGCCTGCAAGGCCGTCAGCGCGTCCTTTTGTGCCGTGATCTTCCGGGACAGCGCACCGTTCAGGGAGGCATTCGCCAGTGCTGCCCCCTGTCGGCCATCGGCAGAGATGAGGTCCATGACCGCCTCTGCCTGCGTCAGGCTGAGCTTGCCGTTCAGGAAGGCGCGGCGGGTGTACTCGCCGGGGGCGGCAGGCGACGCGCCCGCCGCGATGCAGGCTTCCACCAGCCGCCGGGCCACCGCACTTCCGCCGTGGCAGGAAAGCTCCACCACATCCTCGCCGGTGTAGCTGTGGGGCGCGCGGAAAAACAGCGCCACCCCCTCATCAAAAGCGTCCTCTCCTTCCACGAATGCGCCGAACATGGCCGTATAGCCCTTGGCCTCCGCCACCTTCTTCGACGGGTTGGCCGGGCGGAACACCCTCTCCGCCACCTCATAGCTTTCCGGGCCGGACAGCCGCACGACGGCGATGCCGCCTGCGCCCGGGGCCGTTGCGATGGCCGCAATGGTCGAATGCTGCATCTTCTCCCCTCCTTGTTCGCAGATGAATACAGTATATTCTACCACGAACCGCCAAAAAAAGAAATATGCTGCGCAAAAAGGGCGTGCAGCCCCGAAAGACTGCACGCCCCGCTGCGTGTAAGAAAAAATCAGAATGCGGCAATATCCGCCGTGGTGATAGCCTTGCTGGGCAGGGTGCGGCTGTCGGCGTTCTCCGACAGAGCCAGCTTGCCCTCGCGCAGCAGCTTGACGGCCTTCTGGTGGTCGGCAGCGTTCCAGTTGTTGCCCACGATCTTCCAGTTGTTGTTCACATGCGGCTCGATGGTGCCGCCCTTGACGGTGCGGATGTACTCGCCCAGCAGCTCGCGGACGCCGCCCACATCGCCGCGCACGTCGATCTCCAGCAGCTTGGGCAGCTCGTCGCCGGGTGCGAAGATGTCAGCATAGGTCAGCAGCTGGGTGGTGGCACGGTAGTTGTTGACGGCCACCACGAAGACGTCGCTGTCCTCCACCGGACGGCCATCCATCCAAGTCAGGTTGTGGATGCGGTTGCCCGGCTGCTGAGAAACGTCGAGGTCGTACTTGACACCCTCAAAGGCATCGTACAGGTAGTAGCGGACGGAGGAGTCGAAAGCGATGGTCACGTCGCCCGGCTCCCAGGTCTTGAAGAAGGCAGCCGACCACTCCATGAACTTGCGCAGCTGCAGGCCGTTCATCTGCAGCTTGTACAGGGTGTTCTGGTAGGTGTAGATGCTTGCCATGTCGCACTTGCGGATGGTGCCCTCCCGCATCTGGGAGGTCATGGAGGTCAGGGACGTTGCTGCCACCTGAGCACCGGTGTAGTACATCTGTACCTCGTTGACGAAGTCCAGCAGAGCGGTATCCTGCACCATGGCCTGCGGCAGGCAGTCGATCTCGTTCTCGGGGGCCAGATCGCCGCCGACCAGCTGGCCGATGGGGGTGACAGCGTCGTCCTTGGCGCGCTGGTCGTACTCAGCCAGCAGAGCGGTCAGCTCGGGGTCGGGAGCGTAGTCCTTGATGGTCAGGTTCTCAGAGGTGCGGTCCTTCACCTTCCACTTGCCGGTCCAGTCGCGCTGGAGGTAGATGTGGATGTCAGAGACGGTGGCACCGGCGTTCTTGTTCTCCACCACCAGCACGCCGTTGATCATCATGTTGGGGATGCTCCTATGGCCGTGGGCGGCGACGATGACGTCGAACTCCGGGCAGGCGTTGGCCAGATCGGTGACGCCGGAGCCGTAGACGCCGTACTCGTTGTCGGTGTCCATGTGCATGACGCCGAGGATGACGTCCACCTCATCCTTGATCTTGTCGATGATCTTGCGGCTCTCGTCCACGGGGTTGGTGACGGTCCAGCCCTCGAGGTTCTTGGCATCCCAGCGGGTGATGTTGGGCGTGACCATGCCGATGACGCCGATCTTGACGCCGCCCTTGTTGATGATGGTGTAGCCATCCGCCAGAGGCTTGCCCTCGGGGCTGTAGACGTTGCCGGTCAGGACTTTTGCCTTCTGCTGGGAGAGCACCTTTTCCAGCGTGGCCATGCCATAGTTGTACTCATGGTTGCCGGTGACGTAGATGTCATAGCCGATGGCATTCTGGGCGGCGATCATGGGGTGGACATCGTCGTTCAGGAACAGCTCGGCAGAGTTTGCCTGAATGGTGTCGCCTGCATCCACGACCAGCGTGGTCTTGGTGCGGTTCTCCTTGATGGCGGTGGCCTGCTGGGCTACGCTGCCGGAGGCGTCTGCCTTGTTGGCAGCGTAATCCCACGGGTCAAACTTGCCGTGGGTGTCGCTGGTGGCGAGGATCTGCAGGTCCATGCTCCACAGGTCCTTGATGCCGGCTGCCGAAGCGGCAGGGGCCAGACCGCCCATTGCGGCGGCAGTAGCCGATGCACCGGCCACACGCAGGAAATTGCGGCGGGAGATCTTATTCTGTTCCATAGTAATTCCTCTCTTTTCGGCTTGGTATAGATTCCGAAGCACTTGTAGCTTTAGTATAAAACTTGCCTGCCCTGTTTTACAATGTACAAGTAGGAGAAAAATTTCTCTCAGAATTGGACATATTCTCCAATTTTCCGATAAGAACGACTTTTCTTCCGAAACAATTCTCTCACAAATGCTTTTTATCGTAAACCATCTTCACGAAAAGAACAGGTAAATTTATAGTATTTCCTTTTATGCAAAAAGACCCTCCCCCCACAGCGTCCGTGCTGCGGGAGAGGGTCTTATCGATTTGCGTTTACAGCTCGATCTTGCCGAAGCTCAGATCGGCGAAATCGTCCACACGCTCGGTGCGCTTGGGTGCCACGGGGGCAGCGCTCTCGGCGTCACGCGGGGTATAGGTGCGCTCGGGCACATTGGAGCGGTAGCTGCTGCGAGGACCGCCGCTGCGGGGACCGCGGCCATTCCGGCCGCCGTTGCCGCCGCGATGGTAGCTGCCGCCACGGCCATTGCTGTTGCGGTCACGACCGCCGCGGGGGCCGCGGGGACGTGCATTTGCGCTCTCGGCCACAGCGTTGGGGTCGGTGGAATAGATGACTACACGGCGGTCACGGCCCTCGCCCTTGCTCTCGCTGCGGACGCCCTCCATCTTGCCGATGGCAGAGTGGATGATGCGGCGCTCGTAGGGGTTCATCGGTTCCATCGCAAAGCTGCGGCCGGTGCGGCGCACCTTGGTGCCGATGCGCTGTGCCAGTGCGGTCAGGTCGCTCTCGCGCTTGTCGCGGTAGCCGGCCACATCGAGGCCCAGCTTGATGTAATCGCCCTCGAGGCGGTTGGCCACGAGGCTTGCCAGATAGGACAGGCTCTCCATCGTCTCGCCGCGGCGGCCGATGAGGGCGCCCATCTTCTCACCGTTCAGACGGATGATGGTGGCCTCGCCCTTCTGCACGGCGCTGAAGCTGACATCCTGCACGCCCATCTTCTCGATGACGTCCTTCAGGTAGTCCACCGCGGCCTGGACCTTGGCATTCTCCTCGATGCAGATAGGAACTTCCACCTCTTCGCCCTCAGAGGCGGGAGCGGCCTGCTCTTCGGCAGGGGCAGCTTCCTCTGCCGGTGCGGCAGGGGCCTCAGCAGCGGGGGCTTCGGGGGCAGTCTCCTCCACGACAGGCTCAGCCGGTGCAGCCTTTTCCTCCACGACGGGGGCAGGCGCAGCGACCGGAGCAGCAGGCGCAGCCACCGGCTCGTCCGGCAGCTCAACGCTGACGCGGACTTTGGCGGGGGTGAGCTTCAGGCCCAGAAAACCAGTCTTCTGGGGCATTTCCAGCACTTCGTAGCTGACGTTGATGTCGTCCTTCTCCACGCCCAGCAGAGCGCAGGCGTTGATGCGTGCTTCATCGACCGTCTTGCCGGTCGCTTCCTGAGTACGGATCATAACCGTCAATCCTCCTTTTTGTGTTCCAGCTCACTCAGCGGGACGGTGCGCTCGTCCTTGTAGCGCTCCGCATCCTGCTGGCGGGCGTACTCGAGGCGGCGCTTGTTCATCTCGCTGGCGGAGATATTCTTTTCCACGACCTCACCGGTCTTCTCGTCCTTGACCTTGATGGTGGTGCTCTTCACGCCGCGCTTCTCTTCCTTCCTGCGGGACGCGATCTCGGCCTTGACCTGCTCCTTCATCTTCTCAGGGTCATAGATCTTGCGCATGATCTGGGTCTGGACGGTCATGACGATGTTGGAAATGACGTAGTACAGAGAGAATGCGCAGGGCACGGTGAAGCAGAAGAAGACGTACATCAGAGGCATCATATACATGGTCAGCTTCATGCTGCCCTGCATCTCCTGACCGGAGGCCTTCATGCTGATGTGGGTGGAGATGAACATGGTAACGACTGCGAGGATGGGGAAGATCAGCAGGGGCAGGTTGTCCGCTGCCAGACTATACTGGGGCACACGGGTCAGGTCGATGCCGAAGAAATCCATGTGGTTGCCGAACTCGGTGATGGTGCTCAGCTGGTCGGCGGTGAACACAGAGGTGACGCTGCTCTCCCCTGCCAGCACCTGCTCGATGATGTTGGTGTCCCGCGTCACCTGCGTGAAGCTGATGCCCAGGGCTTCCATGGCACTGCCTGCGGCATTGATGGCGTCCGCACCGATGTGGAAGATGCGCTGCAGCGGACGGTACACGACCTCGATGACGCCGAACATGACAAGGAAGTTGACCAGCATCGGCATACAGCCGGCCGTGGGCTTATAGCCATAATCCTGCTGGAGCTTCATCAGCTCTTCCTGCTGCTTGTCGGGCTTGTCCTTGTACTTTTTCTGGATGTCCGCGATCATCGGCTGGAATGCCGACATCTTGGCCATGCTCTTCTGCTGGTTGAGCTGCAGCGGGATGCTGAGCAGGCGGATGACGATGGTGAAGATGATGATGTCCCAGCCATAGTTCGGGATGAGGTTGTAGATCCACTCCATCACATAGCCGAGAGGTACACCGAGGATGTACAAAATATTCATGTCTCTGTCCATTCTGCCCCGCCTGTGGTGCGGGACGGTTATTTTTATCGTAGGACGCACCGCCCACAGCTCAGCACGTCACAAGAAGCATTATAATAGCTTTTCCTCTTAGCCTCCCCTCATTAGGGGAGGTGGCACGCCGCAGGCGTGACGGAGAGGTTCGTTTTCCACTTATTTTTCGTGTCTTGTGGAAAACAGGGCCGACGCCGACAAGTGCCGGGCCGGATTTTTCCAGCGGCCCTTCTCCGGCACGGGATCGTAGCCCCAGCGGCCCAGCGGATTGCACCGGGCGATCCGCCATCCGGTCAGCAGCAGCCCCTTGAGGCAGCCGTGGGTGCGGATGGCCTCGATGCCATACTGGCTGCACGAGGGGGAAAAGCGGCAGTTCCGGCCCAGACCCGGGCTGATAAACCGCTGGTAGAGCCGGATCAGCCCGCACAGGGCCTTCTGAAAGATGCTCACGCCTCGGGTCTGCGGGCCGGAGGCAGGGTGGCAGGAGGCTTTGCGCCCGGCTGCTTCGCCTTATCCGGCAGTCCGGCCTGCGCGAAAAGCTTGGCCACGATGGCACTGAGCTGCCAGCTCTTGAGCCGGGGGGTCATGCCCCGGGCCACGAAAACGAGGTCGTAGCCGCCGATGTTGTAGTCGAGATGCTCGTCGATGGCGGCTTTCATGACGCGGCGGGCGCGGTTGCGCTGGACGGCATGGCCGATCTTCTTGGTGGCCGTCAGGCCCACCCGGGTGCGCTTGCTCCGCGTCTTGAGGACATAGAGCACCAGCGCCTGATTGACATAGGACTTGCCGCGGGCATACACGCGGCCAAACTCGCCGTTGCGGCGGATGGGACGATAGCGCATCCTGTGCGCCTCCCTTCAGGTGATGTGGGAGCATCACCCGGAAAAAGGCAATGCTCAGTGTTCAGTATAGCAAAAAAACGCCGACATGAAAAGCTCATCCGGGCGTTTTCTCTGCCAAATCTTTGACCGTTTTTTTAGGCAATGCGACTATCTGCCGCTTTTTTCCGGCCTTTTTTCCGAAAGCCGGGTAAAAAAAATAAGACCGCCAATCCAATATCAGCGGCCTTTTTGCGCATATTCCATTCTGCGCCGGACCTGATGCATAAGGCTCAGGATCAGACGGTCAGGCTCTTGCGGCCCTTAGCACGGCGTGCGTTGATGACCTTGCGGCCATTCTTGGTGCTCATGCGGGTCAGGAAGCCATGAACTTCCTTGCGCTGACGCTTCTTGGGCTGAAAAGTTCTCTTCATGGTTCGTATCCTCCGTAAAAACTCGTCCCCATATGGGGTCTATTCTGGTCCCAAAATGGGGACAGGCTTGCAATTCAACAGTATATCGCACACTATGGCATTCTGTCAAGCATTTTTTTCGCTTTCCTGCAAACTTTTTTGAAAAATCTTTGTGGAGAAACTTTCAACTTTTTCACCCGTTCCCCGTGGAAAACTTTTCAGCCACAATATCTTGTGTCTTTTTTGCGCCTTGGACACAAGTCTATTTCCAAGACGCAGGTATGTCTTTTTTATGTATTATAAATTACCTTATATAATATAGACGCAGGGAGATTTTTGTGGTATACTAACCTAGTATCAGCAGCATTGTTGAAAACTTCAATGGAGTGGATGTACT